>JBMFGX010000011.1:0-117305 GCA_049977105.1 Acidobacteriaceae bacterium
GCTTCCAACGCTCTCGTTCCGGCTTCTTCCGCTCCGCAGGCACTGCGCTGGCCAATGCCAGACGTACGTCCCGACGATGTACGCCAAATTTCCGTGCGACCGCGCGGATCGTTCCGCCCCCATGCTCATACTCCCGCCGCATCTGCTCGTATAGTTCCACCTTGCTCCTCCTTGTGGCCAAGCCGTCCTCGTTTCCAGCTCCAAAACCCTCAAAACAAGATAACGGGCTCCGCCTTCAGGTGGGGCCAATTCAGACCATCGAAAGGGGCCCATTCAGAGTAGCGAAATCACCTCTGACGATCGACTCCGGCTGCGCCGCCATTGGCTTTGCAGCAGGCGTAGGCGAACGCCAGAAGGTCCTTCCGGTGCACTTTGTCATACAGGGTGTAGAAACGAAAGTCAGGCGATCCCTTCGCTTTCGCATGTAACGCCGTCTGCAACTTCTGAATACCTCCCGGAGTTGTTAGGCTCATCGCCAATCTCTCTTCCTTCGTCGCTTGTTGCGGTTACTTCCAACTGAGGCCCCTTCCCTCCACCGGCATTACCCGGCTTCATCGGTACTACGAGCCTCTCCGCCACCCCAAACGACCCGGCCTGACTCTCGCGAGTTGCCAGTTGATCCTGAACCTCCAGGATCTCCGAATGGGGTTCCCCGTGTTGCGCCTGGTCCCCTCTTGCGTACATGCTGCCGCCAATACCCCGGCAAGACCAATGGAATTCCCTCGCTCCTTCCTCTTCCATCGACGTCGGCCTTCCCCGAAGAGTGGGCGGGTCGGCTCTTGCGTTATCCGTTTCGAGGCCTGCTCAGCGTTTACTCAAGTTGCAGCCTGTGCGCTCGCAGAGTCGCTTTTACGACCCCTTTCCATCGAAGGCTCCAGCGGCTTCATTCCCTCCACCGCTGCTTCGATTGCTACCGGGTGGAGCAATCCAGTTCCCGGGCAGGATTTGCACCCGCTGTTGACCAGCGCCTTTTCACGGCGCACCACTCCATGGTGACTAAAATAGACAAAATGGCCGACGACCAGAAGAAGACCGCGGCAGCCTCCCAACCGGTCAAGCCCGAAGACTCTCGCCAGATGGCTGACGACGACATCGTGGGCAAAGCCTACGATGGCCGGCTGATGCGGCGTCTGGTGAAATATCTTGCGCCCTACAAGCTGCAGGTGGTGATATCGGCGGTCGCCATCGTGCTCAAGGCTGCCAGCGATGTGCTTGGGCCATACTTTGTCAAAGTCGCCGTGGACAACTACTTTGCTCCGGTGCAAGGGAGGCACTCCTGGCTGGCAGCTCGGCTTAGTCCCAACCCTATTCGCGGCGTCAGCGAGATCGCCGCCCTCTACCTGGCCTCGCTGGGATTGATCTTCGCTCTGGAGTTCGTCCAGACCTACCTGATGCAATGGACCGGCCAGAAGATCATGTTTGACCTGCGCCGCCAGATCTTCCGCCACATTCAACACATGCATGTGGGGTTCTTCGATCGCAACCCGGTGGGAAGACTGGTCACCCGCCTGACCTCCGATGTGGACGCCCTCAATGAGATGTTCACCTCCGGCGTACTGGCCATCTTTGAAGATGTATTTGTGCTCAGCTTCATCGTGGCGATCATGCTCAGGATGAGCTGGCCGTTGGCGCTGCTGGCTCTCTCCGTAATTCCGCTCATCCTCTACGCAACCCGATTGTTCCGTCGCCACGTCCGGGACAGTTACCGGCGACAGCGGGCGGCCACCGCCCGGATCAACTCCTTTACCCAGGAGTACGTCACAGGCATGAGCCTGGTGCAGATGTTCAACCGCGAGCAGCGCGCCTTCACCGATTACTCGGCGGTCAACTTTGAGAACAAGAAGGCTTGGACAGACGCCATCTTCGCCTACGCGCTTTACTATCCAGTGGTTGAATTGTTGAGTTCGATCGCGATTGCGCTGGTGATCTGGCGCGGCGGACTCGACGTGCTGCGGACCTCACCCGCCCTGGCCTCGCATGCCGGCTTTCTGCATCCCGTCGTCACCCTGGGCGTTCTCATCGCCTTCATTCAATACGGTCAAAGGTTCTTTCGTCCCATCCAGGATTTGAGTGACAAATACAACATCCTGCAAGCGGCGATGGCGGCCTCTGAAAGAATCTTCAAACTGCTCGACACCCAGAATGAGGTTCGGACCAACAGCCTACACCCCACGCCCGGTGACGGCAGCGGACGAGTCGAGTTTCGCGGCGTATGGTTTACCTACCAGAAGCTGACGGAAGAACAGAAGGCGCTCATCCTTACTCTCTCCGAAGAGGCTCTGGGCAACTGCGTCGACGTCGAGTGGGTGCTGCGTGGCGTCAGCTTTACCATCGAGCCCGATCAAACCGCAGCGATCGTTGGCCACACCGGGGCCGGCAAAACCACCATCACTGCGCTGATGATGCGCTTCTATGACGTCC
Source organism: Acidobacteriaceae bacterium (assembly GCA_049977105.1). Taxonomy (GTDB): domain Bacteria; phylum Acidobacteriota; class Terriglobia; order Terriglobales; family Acidobacteriaceae; genus Granulicella. The sequence continues at coordinate 2,422 of JBMFGX010000011.1, forward strand.
AGCGCGGAGCCGTTCTGGTCGATGGCGTCGATGTGCGGGAGCAGGACCTGACCCGGCTGCGCCAGAGATTTGGCGTTGTGTTGCAGGATCCTTTCCTGTTCGCGGGAGACATCGCGCAGAACATCCGCCTCGGCTCCGCATGGATCACGGATGAAGAGGTGGAACGAGCGGCCGAGGAGGTCAACGTTGCGGATTTCATTCGCAGCCTGCCCCAGGGGTTTGCGGAACCTGTGCGAGAACGTGGCTCGACGCTCTCTACTGGACAAAAGCAACTCATCAGCTTTGCCCGCGCCCTGGCGCACCGGCCCGGCATCCTGATCCTTGATGAAGCCACCAGTTCCGTCGATACGGATACGGAGGTCCGCGTTCGCCTGGCCCTGGAGCGGATGATCACCGGGCGGACTTCCGTCCTGATCGCACATCGGCTGTCGACCATTCAACGTGCGAACACCATTCTCGTGATGCACAAAGGCAAGTTGCGAGAACAGGGAACGCATCAGGAACTGCTAGCCATGCGTGGGCTCTACTACAAGCTCTATCAGTTGCAATATAAGGACCAGGAGTTGGATGAAGACGCAGCAGCCGCTGTCCCTGCCTGAAAGGTCCGTCCGCAGTCCACAATATTCCCTTCTGTCACGCCGGCGCGACTGGCAACGCTCCGCGGCCTGCTCCCCGCCGCAGACGGAATCGCCCCGCTCCATTGTCGCGTCCGATCCGCGGTCTGGCTCTTCCAACGTCCCGTCCCCAGATCAACCCCTGCTGGGAGATAGACTGGTAGCATCACGATGAGGTCCTGCCCGCGCATCTTTCTCTCCGCTGGAGAAGCATCTGGAGACGCCTATGGAGCGGCGCTGATCGCCGCTCTCCGCAAGCGCCTGCCGCAGGCCGCCTTTACCGGGTTGGGCGGCAAACAGATGGAGCAGGCTGGACAGGAGCGCATCGTCAAGGCTGAGGATGTAGCCGTGATGGGCCTCACCGAGATCCTCTGCCACATCCCCTCCATCTTTGCCAGATATCGCAAACTGGTCTCCAGCATCCGCAAGCAGCGCCCTGATGTGGCTGTACTGATTGACTTTCCGGACGTCAACTTCCGTCTGGCGCGGCGCCTGCGCCGCGCCGGCGTTCTGGTGGTCTGGTTTGTCAGTCCGCAGTTGTGGGCCTGGAAGCGCGACCGCCTGCGCTTGGTACAGCAGTGGGTAGACAAGATGCTGGTGATCTTTCCCTTTGAAGAGAGCTTCTACCGCAGCCGCGGCGTGGACGCGGAGTTCGTCGGTCATCCGCTCGCAGAGATGCAAGCAGCAGCGCAACAGAATCCTTCCCCGGCGTTGTCTCCGCAGGCTGGCCGCAACGCCTATGCGGCGCAGTATCATCTTGACCCGGCCAAGACATGGATTGCGCTGCTGCCGGGGAGCCGATGGAAGGAGATTCACGCCAATCTGCCCACGATGCATGAACTGGCCATGAGCGATCTCATCAGCGGCGCCGCTGCGCATACCACCTTCAACGGTGACACCACCCTGCAACCGCCCAACCCGGCCGCCTATACGCATTACGAGTTTCTTCTTCCCGTCGCCTCCACCATCCAGATCAGTGCCCTGCAGAAATACATCGCTGAACTGAATGTGGAGCATCTCAAGTACTTTGGACCGGAAGCCTCAACCCTCAGGTTAACTCTGGTCCCGGATGCAGCCGAGGCGCTGCTCCACGCTCGCGCCTCTGTAGTGGCCAGCGGAACCGCGACGGTGCTCGCAGCGCTGATCGGCAATCCATTTGTGGTCGTCTACCGCGTCTCTGCCTTGACCTTTGCACTGCTCAAGAGATGGGTGCAGTATCCGGAGGAGTTGCATGCCAGGCGCGATCGAAACGGTAACCTTCCGATATCGATGGTGAACCTCATTGCCCAGCGGCGAGTTGTTCCGGAACTGCTTCAGAATCACTTTACCGCAGCGAACGTAGCCACGGCGCTGGGACCACTGTTGAACGAGGGTCCGGAGCGGGAGCGCCAGATACAAGGCCTCAGTGAGGTTCGCCGCCGCCTTACCCTCTCCGGCAAATCAGAATCCCGACCGTCCCAGCCGCCGATCGAGCGTGTTTCCGACGTGGTCGTGCAACTCCTACAGACAGATCCTGAGGATCTCAGCGGTTCTGAAAGCTCCTCCTGAACCTTACTTGGCCGTAAAGGCGGCAATCACCTGCTCGTAGCTCGGCTCAGCATGGCGAATATGATCTGCCACGCGCTCGCGCTCCTCAGGCGTCAGCACCGGCAGGACAGAGAGAATGCGGCGCAAGGTAACAGAGATGTCATCCACGTAGTTCATTGTGCGAATCGCTTCACCGGATAGTGGCACGGAGGTCTCCTCGTTTGTTCTAGTGTACGTGGTCGCCGTCCCACTCGCCACCCAGACTCCCAGGAACTCGGGTCTGGGATCCCCTTGCTGTTCTGTCGCGAACTCTCCTGCCAACTTGCGCTGTCAACGCAACCTTATACAGATTCATCCAATCTGCCTCGGTCCGCCATCTCCATCACGCGGGCAACTTGCAAGGCCAGGTTTGATTGGAGGGCGTCCGATCGGAATCGCCAGGTCCAATTGCCCGTCGCCTCGGCCGGTCGATTCATGCGCGCCTCGCTGCCCAGTTGGAGGATGTCCTGCATAGGAAAGATGCAGGTGGAGGCGACGGAATTCGCCGCAGCCTTGATCATCGCCCAAACCAGATCACCCCCGTTCGACATTGGATGCAGATAGGTCTCGATGTTGGCGCGTTCCGCCTCGGATGCCTCGTCGCGCCACCAGCCAAGCGTGGTGTTGTTGTCATGCGTGCCCGTGTAGGCCACCAGCCTCTCCACGTAGCGATGGGGCAGATGCAGACGGCTCTCGCGATCGCCAAATCCAAACTGCAAAACACGCATACCCGGAAAACCGAACAACTCGCGCAGCTCTTCTACCTCCCTGGTAATTACGCCCAGATCCTCGGCTACAAAAGGAAGGTCGCCAAGGTCTTCTTTCAGACGCGTGAAGAGCGCCTGCCCTGGGGCTTTCACCCACTGCCCATTCACCGCAGTCGGCTCTTGCGCAGGGATGGACCAGTAAGCCTCAAAGCCACGGAAGTGATCCAGGCGAATCTGATCGTAAAGCGCCAGCGCGCGGCGGATCCGAGAGACCCACCAGTCAAACCCATGCGCTTGCAACAGAGACCACTTGTACACCGGGTTTCCCCACCGCTGCCCGGTCGCGGAAAAGTAATCGGGTGGAACGCCGGCAACACGTTCAGGAAGCAGGTTCTCATCCAGTTCAAATATCTCCGGATGCGTCCATACGTCTGCGCTGTCGTAGTTCACAAAGATCGCAACATCGCCCAGGATACGTACCTGACGTTCCGCGCAGTAGGCGCGCAACGCCGCCCATTGTTCGTGGAAGAAGAACTGAACCACCTGCTCCATGGAAAACTCTCGCCCATTCTCATTCATCAGGGCGCTTATGGCCGCATGGTCGCGTCTGGCAAACTCCTGCGGCCAGTGGTTCCAGCTCTGACTTCCAAATCTGCGGCGCAACATGCTGTAAAGAGCAAAGTCGGTCAGCCAGGAGGCATTCTCCTGGCTGAATTGCTGAAACCGGTCGCGTTCCTCTTGCGAGCCACGGTCCAGAAAGTTGGCCGCCGCCTCTTCAATAATCGGCATCTTGTAGGCGGCTGCTCGACTGAAGTCGCACGCACCCACCTCCGCGGATGACTCTTCGAACTCACCCTGCAAGCGCTCCGGGGGAATCCATCCGTCGCGAACCAGAAACTCCAGGCTGATCAGCAACGGATTTCCAGCAAAGGCGGAGAGCGCAGAGTAGGGTGACCCTCCATAGCCCGCAGGACTCAGCGGAAGCACCTGCCAGAGCTGCTGCTTGGCCAAAACCAGAAAATCCACAAAGCGATAGGCCTCCGGGCCAAAATCACCCACCCACCCCTTCGACGGCAACGATGTAACGTGCAACAAAACTCCTGAGATGCGCTCGGCAATCATCTTTCTCTTCCTTCTCTTCCTTCTGGGTTCATCCTATATGGAATCGTGGAAGAGTTCTTGAATCGCACCTCGCATGTCGCCAGATCTCAGGCTGCACGTCACCATCCATGGAGAGACGACCGCACGCAGCCTGACGCCTTGGACCTCTGCCATTAAGACAAACTGCGTCTGCTGCACGCCTCCAGCATTGAACCGCCTGTCTCACTTGGAAGATCATCAGCGCCAAAAACGCAAACTCCGTTGCATCCCAGACGCTCCTCATCTGAAACAGCATCCGGTCCTGAAAACACGATGCTAGCGGCCGACGACCTCCAGCACGGTCTTCCCGGGGATCGTCGCAAGCGTCGCGCCCGTCTGTGTCAATCTCGCGCGGCTGTCGTCCCAATGCAGATGCGTGATCTTCCCCGCTCCTCTCTCATAGGCATAGCTGGTCCCATCATCCGCAAACAGCGTGAAGTCACCGTCCGCTCCGGGATAAACCCGAATCGCTTCGATCCTCTGCGGCTCCTGCGTGTCCTCAACTGGTGATCCCAGTGGAAGGATAGACCCTGCGCGGACAAACAGAGGCAGCACATCGATCGGAGCCGGCACAACAACCGTCTGCCCGCCCTTCAGCCGTTCGTTGGTCCAGTAGTTATACCACTCCGTTCCTGCCGGCAGATACACCTTGCGGCTGGTGGCGCCCTGCTCCGTTACCGGAGCCACCAGAAAATCTGAACCGAACATATACTCGTCGCGTATGTCAGCAACCTTCGGATCAGAAGCAAAGTCCAGCGGCAACGCCCTCATAAAGGGAGCACCGGTGCGCCACGTCTGATACGCCTCGGAGTAGATATAGGGCAGTAGCGTGTAACGCAGCCGCAGATACTTCTCCAGGATCGGCTCCGCCTGTCTGCCGTATGACCAGACCTCATTCGCCTTGCGGCTGCCATGGGTACGGAAGATGGGCAGAAACGTGGCGTACTCAAACCAGCGCGTGTAGAGCTCCGGATAGTCGTCGTACCCTCCCACATTGGCTCGAGCATCGGATGGATCCAAAAGCGGTGCATGCGCTGGATGATGTTCGGCAGGCAAGTACTGCCACCCGCCGGTATCGTTGGACCAGTAAGCCATTCCCGAGGCGCAGAAGTTCAGGCCCGTGGGAACCTGCCGCCGCAGTGTGTCCCAGGTGGGATAGATGTCGGAGGACCAGAAGATCGTTCCATTGCGCTGCGCTCCCAGATAGGCGTCACGGGAGAGGATCAACGCCCGTCTGTCTGGATCATCCTTACGCATCCCATCGAAGATCGCAGAGGTGTGAAACAGCGGATAGACGTTGAAGAACTCCGTTCCCGGTCCAATGTGGAAGTAGGCTCCGTTGGGCGGCAGATCCGGCTCCGTCTCATCGGCCCATACGTTGTCAAAGCCGTACTTCAGGATTCGATCGCGAATGGTCTGCCAGTACCACTTGGCCGCTTTGGGATTCGTCGTGTCAATGTCTGCGCCTGCTCGATCGTAAGGCAGTCCATTGATCGGCGTTCCATCCGCCAGATGGATCAGCCAGCCATTCCGCCGCAACATCGCATAATACCGGTCACTCGGCTCAAAGCGCGGCCACACGCTGATCATGGTCTCAAAGCCAAGATCATGCAGCTTGCGATTCATGGCGGCCGGATCCGGCCAGTCCTTGCGGTCAAAGTCAAACTGCCCCATTCGTGTGTAGTAGAACCAGTCCACCACCAGCACATCTGCAGGAAGATGCCGCCGGCGATAACCCTCAGCCACAGCCAGCAACTCCTTCTGGCTGCTATAACGCTGCTTGCTCTGGATGTAGCCATAGGCTGCCTTCGGCAGCAGCGGAGTCGCTCCGGTCAACAGGCGGTATCCGGCGTAGATCTCATCCGGCGTCTTTCCGGCAATCACAAAGAAGGTGACACGATCCCCTTCCTGAGAGCTCCACAGCGTCTGCTCATTGAAACCCATGGAAACCGTCGTCTTCGATGGGTTGTCCCACACCAGCCCATAACCCTTGTTGGTGATATAGAACGGCACGCAGGTGCTTGGGCCGGCAGGTGCAAGGTAGTCGTTCCAGCAGTCAATCGAGTGGCCGCGCAGATCCAGGAAGCCCTGCTGATTCTGCCCCAGGCCGTAATAATGCTCGTCGTCAGGCGAGCGGAAGGTAGCGCCAACCGAATAGAATGGCGGATCGCTCGTTCGTCGATCAAGCGCCAGCTTCGCCGTCCCGTCCTTTTGATTGGGAACCGCCTGCATCCAGCCCGTCAGTTCCAGCAGTGTCTTGCCCTCCGGGGTGCGCAATGTGATGTGTGCTCCGGGAGTCGAGCCGTCAAAGTACCGCGTAATATCCACCTGCGACCTCAGCGGCGGGTCGCCCGAGGCATCATCCCGCTCCACCGTCGCCACGATGCGCGCCGATCGATAGATGTCGTCGTCCTTCGTCCGGCTCACGCTCCAGCCTAAGGCGGATGGCGATGCGATGAATCCATAACCGGGACCGGCCAGCGCCGCCGCCCGGTGCAAACTCAATGTCACCCTCAGAATATTCGGCGCGTAGGGCTCCAGCACAATCGTCTCACCCCTCCGGTCCAGTTCCAGATGTTCCGCGGGTGATTGCGCCGGCAATGCGGCGCCAAACCAATGGCTCCCTGCAAAAGCAAGGAAAAACAACAACATAAGAGCCCAACACCTACGCATGCATCACCCCGGCGCCCACTCCCTCAACGTTGATTTCCTTGTATCGTCCTGGCAACAATCACGACCTCAAGGTTGGCCGCACCCAATGTCTTCACGCCGCGTCTTGTTGGAGCGCACGACGCCGCAAACGGAAGGACGCCCTCGGCCCAATGCAATCGCATGGAGCCTGCCCAGGCATGCCAGTCGCTTTGCTCTTTTTCCCGCAAAATGCAAGAGCCGGTTCGCGTCTCCCTTGCTGTAGCGAACCGGCCCCTGGTTGGGATTAGTAGTTGTACTTTACGGAAAGCTCAATGATGCGAGCGTATCCGGCTCCGGAGTAAGGCGTCTTCTGGTCCTCGCAGCCCCAAACTTGGGAGTTCGTACCGCAAGCTCCGCTGGTAGCCGCTCCCAGAATGGCGCTGTTCGTAGAGAACGTGTGACCTCCGTCTTCGGTCTGATACGTCAGATTGAGCATGTTACCCCCTGTGGACCCCCACAGCGAGTGGTTCATGAAGTCGAAGGCGGAAGCCCGGAACTCCACGTTCTGCCGACCCGTAATGTTGAACGTCTTGTAGATGGTCAAATCAGTGTCGTCATAGACCGGACCGCTCAGATACGGATGGAGTTGCCGGTCACCCTGGGTACCCACGGTAGGAACGCTGAAACAGCTCAGATTCAGCAGCCCAAGCGACTGCAACCCGCCCTTCGGGTCGCAGGTGGCTACAGGCAGAATCTCGTTCGCGTCCGTTCCGAACCACGTCCTCGATGTGAGCGTCTCCGTACCACCACTCGTGTTGTTTCCGTAGCCGGTCGGCTCCTTCACCGTTAGCCCGAGGTTCTGTGAAGACTCAGCCTGCAGGTTGCCGCCGTCTTGGAAGGTGGTGATGCCGGAGATCGTCCAGCCATTGAGCAAGTCACCCACTACTCGCTCTCCGCCGTGGTACAAGTTGCCCAGACTATACGCATACGATGCGTTGAACACCTGCGGGCGATCGATCGAGAGGATGCCGTAGTTTCCATGCACGCTGAACCCATCCAGCGTGCTGTTGACCACACCCAAAGACTTCGACCATGTGTAGTTGAAGTCAAAGGAAGCATGACCGCTCTGCTTCACCCAGGCTATCTGCAGGCCGTTGTAGTTGGAGTATCCAACATGCTCAAAGACGTAGACCTGGTTGCTGGAATAGCCATAGCACTTTCCGTTCACCAGGCAACCGCCGTAAGGGTAGTAATCCTGCAACGCATAGCTGCTGGTGTTGTCCGGATCCTTGGGCGCAGCGGCCCCGGTCACCGGATCGGTGCCGAACAAGCCGCCCAACGGGATCTTGTTCACATTCGTAAACTCCAACCCTCCAACGTTCGTCCCGGAACTCTCTCCACCCATCAACAGATGGTCGGTCGTGTTTCCAACGTACGCCACGTCCAGCATGCTGCTCCAGGGCAGCTTGCGATCGATCGTCAGGTTCCACGAGTAGGTCTGCGGATCCTGATAATCATTCGAGTCTGCCGCGTAGACCGTACCCGCAGGCTGATTGTTGCCCAACGCCGCCTGCTTGGGAATCTGCGCGAGCGTCATGGCCTGACCAACGGGCGAATCATAGGTGGCAATGTTCTGCGCGACGCTCAACTGACTGGAGTAGTCGTTGAACTGATCATTCCAGACATACTCACCCCAACCGCCACGAATCACGGTCTTTCCATCTCCCTTTAGATCATAGGAAAATCCTACCCGAGGGCTGGTCCAGGCGAGACGCGTGGGTGAGCCTCCATTGGGAATGCCAGGATCGAGTGCGTGCCAACGAATACCGGGGTACTCCACAATCTGCTTGCCGGCCGTCTCATTCTCGGTCACGTCCTGCGAGAAGAGTTGCGGCAACCAGGTCGCAAGGCCAACCCCCTGACGATCGTACCAGCGTCCCACGTGATCAAAGCGAACTCCGAAGTTCACCGATAGCCGGGGCCGTACCTGCCACGTATCCATCAGGTAAGCAGAGGTGGTGCGATAGGCCATGTCCTGCACCACCGCGGCGCTCTGCTGCTGGAAGGAGCTTGCAATGCCCATCATGAAGTTGGCTGTCGGATTATTCGAACCAATCTCCGTGCCCGGTGCTACGCTGCTTCCGGCCACCTCATTCGGTAGCGCCGTGCTTCCGTAGTACAACTGGCCATTCGGCGAAGACCAATAACTTTGATCGTTACCCACCAGTTCCGTAAAGGCGCCTACCTTGAAGGTATGCGTACGCCAGACTTTGGTTAGGTTATCCGTAAACGACGGAACCGCCTTCTTCAGCGTATATTCCCCCGAGGAACCCCACAGAGCGGGTTGAGAGATGTTCGGGAACGTCGTCGCAGCCGGTGAGTTGATCGACGGAACGACCTCGGATGCTGAGCTATAGACCGTTCCATAGGGGTAGTCCAGCGCGCTCTTATAGATTGCAGGCAGGTCGCTGGGCCTGGTCGGAGAGTTGTCCCAGCCCCATCCAAAGATAAACTCATTGGTGAGGGTCGGCTGAATCACGCTGACGAAGTTTACTGTAGCCACGCGTGACGTGTTGGGCTCCTTCATCAGGCCGCCGGGATACTGCACGGAGTAGTTGGGCGTGTAAAAAAGCTGTGCCTCCGTGATATAGGTCGTCGCACCCTGCTGGAAGGTGACAAAAACCTTATTGTTCTGATTGATGTCGTAGTCTACCCGGCCGCGCCACACGTAGCCGTTCTGAGCGTTAGAGTACGGCAACTCATAGTTGTAACCCCCGGGAGTCGTCGCTGGATTAGCGTTGGCCGCCGGGAACATCTTCGCCAACGCGGTGGCGCCGGGATCCACAGGAACGTTTGCAGCGTTTATGGTCTTGCCGTTCGAATCCAGATACCCGGTCGGGTCCGCGCACCAGTTGACTGCCGACGGGCTGAATCCGTTCGGACAAAGCGCTGCATTGCCTGTACCGCTGGAGGTGAAGTTTCCAGACAGCATGCCCGCGCTGGGGATGTAGGACTCCAACGGCGCAGATGATGGCAGCGTCTGCTTGTAGTACTCATAGCCGGCCCAGAAGAACAGCTTGTGTTTATAGCCGGGGATGGGAATCGGTCCGCCGATATTTCCACCCGGATAGTAGTACTGTCCCGGCTGCCTCGGCAAGTTGGAGAGATTGTTAAGCCAGGTATTGGAGTTCAGAACCTGGTTGCGAGCATAAAAGTAGATTTCGCCGTGATACTTGCTTCCGCCGCTCTTGCTGGTCGTATTAATGACCACGGGGCCGTTCTGTGCATCCGCTCCAAAGGTCTGCTGCACCTTGACCTCCGCCGTCATATCCGGGTTGGGAGACGCGATCGACCAGCAGTTGCAACCCGGATCGATGATGTTGGCGCCATCCAGAAGGAACCCGGTGCCTCCGCGATACGGCGCACCGCTCGGGGAGTAACCCACCCCGTCCGTACTGCCCGTTGGAGCCTCCGCTGAAAAGTCTACGGAGCCTCCGCCAGAGGTGCCATTCGGTACATAGGTCACACCCGGCAGGATCTTCAGCAACTCGGAGACGTTACGGCTCTCCAGGGAAAGCCTCTCCAGATCCTTGGAGGTGATCACATCCGATCGCACCCCGGAGTCGGTGGGAATGATTTCCGCCGGAGCAGCCGACACCGAGACGGTAGTATTCATCGACCCGACCTTGAGCGCAATCCCGGAGATGTCGCGCACGTCGCCCGAGTTCATCACGATCCCCGTCTTCCTCCAAGTCTCAAAGCCGTTCTCTTGGATCTCTACCGTAAAGTTCCCATATGGAACCGCGGCAAAGCTAAAGTAACCCGCTCCGTCGGCCACCGTGGTTCGCCGGTCGCCAGTCTCTTCGTTGGTCAGCGTCACCTGCGCCTTGGGAACCACGGCACCGGTGGTATCCTTCACCGTTCCTGAAAGACTTCCGGTTACGATCTGTGCAGCCGCCCCCAGCAGCATCAAGCATGCGGCAAGAACCACTGCGACCGATAACATCCATGGCGCTCGGACGATTCCAAGCACCCAAGGTACGCGATTCGTCTGGATCACTGTCTCTTCCTCTCTTGATTTCATAATCTCTGAGTCTCCTGCTCAGCACTGCGACATCCAGGCGCCGGCCTTGAAAGCCGTGTGCCCATCAAAGAGCTCCAGATCTACGGATCTTCTGGAATCCCTTCTTCAATCCGAGGAGGAATCTAGGTTGCGCCAACAGACAGTGACAAGTAATACTCGGTGTTTTACCGTAAAATTCATTTATTTTCATAGGGATAGAACCACCAGAAATCAATGGACCGTCCCTCTCACCGACTATGGCGGCTGGAGCGGTTAAAGCGCTTCCGTGAATTCTTGACACTACCCTTCAGATCCTGTCTACTTATGCGGAGGCATCGTATGGGTTCCAATGTAGGTCTTGCCACGGCTGGCAGGGCTGCGCTGCGCTGCGCCGCAGCAAACCCATGGCTCGCATACCTTCGCAGACGCTCAACAGAGCGTTGCACTCTGGCCAACAAGTTGTTGCCTTCTGAAGGCGGTATTGGATGAAAGCGGTTGCGGATTCTCCACGGAGCAGTGACGCCCAGAGCGTGGAGGAACAGCAAGACAAAGAAAAGCGCGAAGCCGTTCTGGCAGAGCTTCAAGCTGTGCTGGATAGCCCCATCTTTCGCAGCGCCTCGCGCTGCAGGCAGTTCCTCCAATACGTCGTTCAACACCAGCTTGACGGTCACCCCGAGCAACTGAAGGAACGCACCATCGGAACCGAGGTCTTTCAACGGCCGCCAGGCTATGCTACGGGCGATGATCCGGTGGTTCGAGTGCAGGCAGGCGAAGTGCGCCGCCGGCTGGAAACGTATTACCAGACCGCTCCCGCTGACTCGCCTCTTTGGATTGAACTTCCACGCGGTTCCTACGCCCCAACCTTCCATTGGCGCTCGTCATCCCCTGCGTCCGCACCGACTGTGCAGCCGCATTCACCTAGCACGCATCCCCCTGCCCTGCAAGGGGCTCAGCCGACCGCTTCACCCCCGGATCCACCCGTGGCTGCGCCGGCCAAATCGTCCAAACTGGGGCGCTGGCTTGTCCTGGCTATCGCGCTCCCGCTGCTACTCGCAGCCGTCATCATCGGCGTCCGGTTTGATCGCAACAAGCAGCAAAAGAGCGCCATGGACCAGTTCTGGGAGCCCATGTTCAACACCCGCCAGCCTATCCTGATCTGCCTGGCCAAACCAGTCGTCTATCGCCCCACACAAGATCTCTATCATCGCTATCAGATCTCCCATCCTGGCTCTTTTTCCACAGAAGCGGACAGGACTAGCCAGCCGCTGCCCTTGGATTCAAACGAGAAGATCTCCTGGAGCGACCTTTACCAGGCATCAGACTACGGTGTGGCGCTGGGAGATGCCTACGCGGCCATCAACCTTTCCATGCTCCTCGGCCAGTTGGGCAAGCCCAGCCAGGTGCGCATCGGCAACAGCTATATATCCTATGAGGATCTTCGCAGCTCTCCCTCGGTTGTCGTCGGGGCATTCGACAATAAATGGACGCTGCAATTGACCTCCAATCTGCACTTCAGCTTTGTGGAAGATGCCGATGACTTTTCCATCCGCGAACTGGCCGCCAGCCACCGAGTATGGCGGACACAATACAATGCCCAGGGACAACCGGTAGAGGACTACGCTCTCATCGCTCGCCTGCTGAACTCGACTACCGGCCAATTCACGGTCGCGGTCGCAGGCGTCAGCGGAGCAGGCACGGAGGCGGCGGGCGAATTTCTCTCTGACCCGCAGTTGATGGGGGAAGCCCTACGCACCGCACCCCCGGGATGGCAACAGAAAAATCTGGAGTTCGTCTTGGAAACATCCATAACAGACTCGGTACCCGGCCCGGCTCACGTCATCGCCTCCTACTTCTGGTAGCCATCGGCTCCCGCATCCGTGCTTCAGCAACGCCTGAACTAGATCCCCCACCCACCGCACCGATCAGCTCCGCGAGCATGTCAACCTTTGCCCGTCGGCCTCCTCCTGTCATCGCGCAACCTGGGCGGAACGGCTCTCGCCCCAAGCAGCGAGGCCGCCCAACCGGGCGGCCTCGCTGCTTGCTCCAACCATAGCTCGTTGTCTAGTAGACATCCCGCTCGTAGCGATGCTCCGCCTTCATCTTCTTCAAATACTCAGCCGCCTGTTCAGGTGTGCCTTTCAGTCCCTTGGCGATCGACTCCAGCAGCACCTGCTCCACGTCCTTGGCCATTCGGCTGGCATCGCCACACACATAGAAGTGCGCTCCACGCTCCAGCCAGGCAAACAGTTCGCCACTGGCTTCGCGCAAGCGGTCCTGCACATAAACCTTGTATGCCTGGTCGCGAGAGAAGGCAGTCTGCAGCTTGGTCAAAAAGCCGCTCTTATGCATCCCTTCGAACTGCTCCCGGTACAGATAGTCGGAGGCGGCTCGCTGGTCGCCAAACACCAGCCAGTTCTCGCCCTTCGCTCCCGTCGCCTCACGCTCTTCCAGAAAAGCACAGAAAGGCGCGATCCCAGTGCCCGGTCCAATCATGATCATCGGTGTGTTGGGATCACTGGGCAGACGGAATTGATCGTTTATATCCAAGTGGGGTAGCTGCCTTAGTGCAGTAGCATCTATATGTAGTGGTCGAGGGCACAACCAATCCGCAGCGGGCGACCAATATCCCGGAACATGGCGGGAGTTCCGGGCGTGGTTTGGAAAAGAATCGTCCTGCATGGCCTATCTGGAGCAGTTGCGATGGAAAGCGGGGTTCCGCTGCCCTCAATGCGAGGGGGACAAGGGATGGCGTCTTGCAGATGGTCGCTGGTCCTGCGCATGCTGTAGCCGCAGAGCTTCCCTGACGGCAGGGTGCGATCTTTGATCGCAGCAGGGTCCCCCTTGCGAGGCCTCAGCACCGGCGAGCGCCCTGCCAGGAGATCTCCTCAGCCTCCATTGTCGGAGCACTCTGTTCTCATGCCATCTCCGTACAGAGACATTAGGCTAGCGACGCCTCATCTTTGCGGCGTCCACACCGACGCTGTCTAAAGAGATGGACAATGACTCCCATCAAAACACCCCAGATGCAGCAGGCGAATATCGCCATAGACTGGGACCCGGAAACCGACTCGCCACAAGCAGCAACACCCCAAGACAACTCACGACCGATCCCCAGCGACGCGGTTCTTTTGCGGAGTGCTCCCCAGTACCGAGAATTCCACGTTCCATCTCTGCCCCACGGATCTCCGATCGAAGAACACCAGAAGATCGAGAGATCGTCTACATGGCTTGCATAGTCCAAGGCAGGCTATCTGTCTCTTGGCCAATCAAGATTCTCGGCCAGTCATCCCATCCACTCAGGATGGCCGCCGCTATCCGTTCTCCATGAGCCATTACCTCGCCGTTGCCTTGGATGCAACCGGCGGTTTGTTGTACTCGATCTTGAATACGGCCTTCGGCTGGCCAGAGATCAGGGCTGGCCCCTTTTGCGGAGTGCTCACCAGTACCGAGAATTCCACCGAATATATCTCCCCTGGATACGAGATTAGGTTCTGCGCCGCCACATTCGTCTTGCCCAGTGGCAGGCGGTCAGAGATATCCGCATGCGGAAACGTCCCAAACGTCTCTCGAAATCCGACCGGCGTGGTGTAAAAGATCCCCAGGTTATCGGCCGTGTCGATGTTCGCAATCCAGCCACCCGATCGAATGGCTTTTTGCGGCCAGGTGGGAGATCCACCGACTTGTTTCACCGCCAAATGCGCTCTCTTTCCGCTGCCCAGCGCCTCAACTGACTCTCCAGTGGGCGAAACCAGCGGATACAGAAAAGCATCGGTGCGATCAGAATAGAGCGTCGGCACCTCGGTGGCCATGATATAGGTCTTTGACTCGTGGTTATAAAACCTGTACTGAAAGTGAGCTACTCCTCGCGAATCAATCGTGACGTCTTCCACATACTCCCAGTGAGTCGGATTGCCCGTGTCGTAGTCCAAAGGCTTGATCATCGCGTGAAAATGATTGGGTCCCGCCTTCCATTGCACAACATCACTACCTCTCTCAGGAAAGACGATGCCTTGGGGATGCTGATAATACCCTTGATATCCCGCGGCTCCAGCCTGAGTCGGGTTAACGATCAGTTCTTTGCGACCCTTTATCTCCAACTTCAGAAACTCATCCACTTGCAACTCTCGGCCCACGTCCCTGTAGTCAACAATGTTCAAACCATCCGCCACATTCTTGTTGGCTATGCCGATCACCACCGCACCCCACGCCAGGTTGAAGGTGACGGAGAGCCCACCATTGGAGATAGTCACATTTTTATCCGCTGGCGGCGGCCGGAACTGCTTATTGAAGGCTCTTGCCTGTACCGCGAATGCCGTGCAAAGCACAACAGAGGAGATCAACCTGAGTTGCCGTCTAAGAGTCCACATAATCTTGTTTGCTTCCTTCTGTCCGACTGTTGCTGAATCCCGATGGATTGGATCCCAGGGAATGTCCCACCGAGGCACTGTAAAACCTGCAAAGTGTCATGCGGCGGTCCGAATAAGAATACTCTGCTTTGGTCCGCACCACTCTTTGGTTCCTTGGTGCAACCGTCTGCGGAGATCCTAATCCTTACTGCGAAATAATTTCAACTGAAACAAAGACCCGATCGTGACTCCGCCCAAGTCCCGGTCGCTGACCCGAAGATGGCGCCGGGTGACGCCAGGCAAGCAACTACCGCTCTGAAGAGGCGATATCTTGAGGGCTCCGAACCCCCAAAATATCGCTACAGAAGCCCGTTGGCTTCATGGCCAATGGGCTCAGCCAAAAGGCGACTATCATCACGCGAGCAAATCAACCCAGGCCAATCGCATAAAAACCTGGCTAGGCTGGGGTGTCGGTTCCTTCCATGGTGCTGGAACTCAACCCGATACGATAACATCTTGACGAACATTCACCTCAAAGAGAGTTGTAGATCTCTCCCAGTGGAGTCAGGTTCCCTTCGGCGTCGAATAGTAAGGAGGTTACTAACGCCCGCGAACCTGCTGCTCTTTCCCTCTTGTCGCCAACGGATGGAAACCATGCATAGCCCTTGATCCAGGGAAGCTTGTCCATCTCAGCACAAACGGTCTTCATAAATTCGGCAGTCTGCCGGACGGTATAGCGGTTGGCCCCACCATGCTTGGCCTGCCAGTCCGCAACAGCAAACTCGGTCACCCAGATCGGCCGCCCATACATCTCGTAAAGGGTTTGGAGGCTATGAAGGAAACCCTCCGGATTGGGCCCTGGATAGCTGTGGAAGGCGAGAGAGTCTATATGCAGCTTGCGCTTCTCCACACCCTTCATGAACTCCTGCATCCACGGGCCATGGGCGTTGGCGGCTGCCGGGCTCACCAGCTCGCTGGCGATGCCTTCAAACTGCGGCCACGCATCCAGCGCAACCTCGACAGGAACGTTGGACTGATCAACCCGATCAGGCTCATTAAAGCCGAGAAGAATCGACGGATGCGTTGCGCGCAGGGCATCGAGCACGGCTGGGGTCTTTTCAGCGTTCCAGCCCCAGACCATCGGGAGGAAGCGCATCGAAGAGTGAGCGGCTGGCATACCCCTTGCCGCTGGATTAATGCCCCAGTTGTAGTACCACGAGGTCAGAAGACCGGAGTTGAGCGGCGCCACTCCGCCAAGTCCCTTTTTGGGATTGAGAGAGCGGGTCGTGCCCGCGAAGCTTCGTGAGCACGCAGCAGCAGCCACCACAGCAGAAGCGCCAGTGAGAAAGGAACGACGGGAGACAGGCATGAAATTCACCTCGAAGGTCAGTTGTGGAATTAGCTCGGCCTCTGCATCAGGCGGGTTGAAAAACATTACATTCGGCTTTCGATTAGAACAGCACACGGCGGGTATCAGGATTCGCAAATCACCCGCCTTCGAAGTTCACCCTAGGCCCCTTCTCTCAATACACAATGCTGAAAACAATGGATCCAAAAGCACCGATGCCTTCCAACAACAGCAGTAGGTAGGTTCAACATCACCGCGCTCAGTTGTGACCTCTCAGCGCCTCGGCGGCAGCAACCATCTCTTCGCTCATCTCCCGGATCCTGAACCGGATCCGCCCAAAGCGCGAAATCGATCACTGGGTTCTCAACCCTGCCCGGGGCGCCCCAAGCACTGGCGAACCTCCGAACTGCGCCGTAAACAGCCGGACTAGCCACTCTCGGTGCTTCCTCGCATACTCCGGATACTCCTCCGGATAGCGAGGATCAAAAACCGGTTCATTCCAGTCCAGGTGCTCCGGACAATAGGCAGAATCGAAGTCCGCCTTGGGCTCCTCCGGCGCATCGATCTGCCGCCCGCAATACCGATTGCCCTCAAAGCGAATGTCCGTAGCCCCACCCCAACCCGGAGCGATCTGATAGGTGCCGTTCGGATTCTTTGCAATCTCATGCCCATAACTCGCAATGCCGGCCGAATCGAAGATATTATTCCGGAACAAAGCTCCGTGCGCCCAGCCATCCCAGTTGCTTACCAACAGCACCTGAACCTGATCGTGCGGAGCTATGTAGACCGCATTGTTCTCCACCGTCACATCATCTGCACCGCTTAGGTTAAAAATTCTGGCTCGGTCGTTCCGGCTAATGTTGTTGCCAATCACCGTTCCCGTGTTGCCGTAGTTTTCGCGCGCATCTCTCCTTCCGGGTGTACAGATCAGCATGAACCCACCGTCGTTATCATGGCTGTAGTTGTAGAGGAAGCGCGTATTCCTCGAATTGTAATCAGAATCAAACCCCTCACCGTCCATCGTTCCCCGCATGTAAGCTACCTCGTTAAGCTGGAAGAACGAGTTATCGGTGCTCCAGGGCCAGATGCCGGCATCATAAGTGTCGGCGCGCAGATTGCCGTGCAGCACTACGTTGCCCTCGATCAGTGCGCCGTCCGTGGCCCACGGTACGATGCCGTCTCCTCCAATGTCCTCGGCAAAGTTGTCGCGTATCACCACGTGAAGGCTCGGAAACCATCTCGTCCGCAGGACTTCGTTGCTTTCTCCAACAATCGCCGTACGATCAACCTTCCAGAGGATATTCCCTTCGATCACCAACCCATCGAAGCGGCTGAGAATCTTCTCTCCCCGAGTCTGAAAGATAATCCCACCGTTATCCTTGCGCTGGTTTGTCCCATTCACATCGTGAATATAGAGACCAGAGACCACCACGTGGTGAACCGTTCCAAAGTTGTCGGCCGCAATCAGCACACCCCGCCGAACCGCTGGGTGCGGACCATGATCAGTAATCTCCAGATGACGGACTTCAATATATTGAGCATTGAGCAGTTCCACAACGTTTTCTGCCCTCCCTGCTCCGTCGATGTGTGGCAGTGACCCAGGACCATAACGATCCACCTGAATCGGATTTCCGGCA
Source organism: Acidobacteriaceae bacterium (assembly GCA_049977105.1). Lineage (GTDB taxonomy): Bacteria > Acidobacteriota > Terriglobia > Terriglobales > Acidobacteriaceae > Granulicella. The sequence goes on from JBMFGX010000011.1 coordinate 20,474, forward strand.
TCGCCGGAACTCGACAGAATCAACTGCCCCACCCACCTTTCCCCGGAGCGCAACAGGATGCGATCGCCAGGATGAAAACGCGTGCTGTTGACCTGATCAAGCGTTTGCCACGCAGCAGTGGGCGAGTTGCCAGAGTTCGCGTCGCGCCCCTGAACAGCGTCCACATAAAACGTGGAAGCCCGCAAGCACCCAGTACCGGAAAGAACCGCAATCGCCAGGATAATCATCTGCTGCAATTTCATCCGTACCTCCCGGGCCTTCTGTCCCTGCCGCCAGCCTCGCCCCATAGGTTGCGCAGCGCCTGAACAAAAAAGAAGACGCAGCTTTCGTGCAGCCCCTGTCAGTCAATGTAAGTTTCCTGCCGCGGAGCCGGAAGTTTCGCAACCAGTGGAAGCAAAATCAACGGCAACAGTGCCCCTCTCGTTCAACAAGGAATCTGGACTGAACCTGCGCAATAGCCAGGGATACACTCCCGCAACCCGCAACGTTCTACTGCCGCCATAGCAAAGCCAAGACGTCCCCTTTAGGGCACAGCACATGAAACGATGGGCGGCACGGAACAAGCTCTATGCCGCCCAAGCCCTGCACACTACCACTCAAAACGCGCACCCAGTTGCCCGGTGCGATTTCCGGATGCGCCTGTAACGTGCCCAAAGTAGGCGCTGCCAAAGGATTCATTCGGATTAGACCAGTAATGCCGATTGAAGACGTTGAAGAAGTCAGCCCTAAGAATCAATGTGTATCGACTGTTGGGACCGAACTGCGTGCTCTTCAGAATCGTCGCATTCTCAGAGGGGTTCATCCACCCACGCCATTTGGGATACCCGTATTGACCAGTGAACGACGTAGGGCTAGTGCCAAGTTGGCCATAAGTTGGGTTTGAGAAGTTCGCCGGATTCACAAACAAGCTATCCGGATATGGGCCCTCCCCCTTGATGGTTGGATTCCAAGCAGGGTCGAAGCGCTTGAAGGTATTCTTGAAGCTCGCCCCAGGCGTGACGTCGGTATAAACGGCGCTCCAACCCGGATAGTAGTTCGTCGAACCCACTGCCCCCAAGATGGAACCATCCTGATAGAAAACCTCTCCCGTTCCCTCCCATCCGCTCACCAAGTCACTGAGCAATCGTCCGGATCCTGATAAGAATCGACGGCCGTGCCCGAACGGCAACATATAGGTTACGAATCCCTTCACAATGTTGTAAGTAGGCGCATAGGTCGCTTCATGCCGATAATCGTATGGGTTTTGGTAATATTTATTGAAAGTCCAGGTGTCAATGAAGGCCGAGCCAGTGTTACCCGTCCGCCTGCTCCAGTTATAGCTCAGATCCAAAAGAAGAGATCCGCTCTGCTTCTTCCCCTCGACGGTGATAGCGTTATAGCCTGACTGGCCGATTGGATCGTCGGTAAAGAAAATTCCACCCGCATAATCGGCCTGTATCTGTGGGAAGGGGAAGATAGCGAAATACGCTTCGCCGGCGAACCCAGGGTAGGGATAAGGCACGCCCGCGAAGGCGGCAGAGCCAGGATTCGATACCCAATTCCATTCCTTACCGGACTGAATCAACTTCTGATAGGTGCTCCATTGCGGAAAATTGAGTGGATCGAGCCGACCATCGTGCAGATTCCGCCCGCTGTTTCCCATATAGCTTACGTCGAGTACGGTTTGAGCAGGCAGTTGATACTCAAGACCAACATACCAGTTCTCTGTGAAACCAAGTTCCCGGGTGCGAGGAGAGACGCGCGCTGGTCCCCAAGTAGCCTGAATGGCCGCGTTATCGGGCGCGGGACCCGTGGCCGGAGTGTAGACACCGGCATAGGCATCCGTAGACCAATTGAACGCCGGTACGTTCGGAGCGGGTTCAAGAATCTGATTGATGGCTTGATATCCCACAGCCGATCCGTACGGAGTGCCCGAATATCCGTTCCATCCAATCGGGACGAAATTCCATCCGCCTGAACCACGGACCACTAAATTCTTCGCAAGCTGATAAGAGAAGCCGAGCTTTGGCGCGAGCTGGTGCCAGTCCGTGTACGTTTCAAAGCTCCCGTTCGGATTCGACAGCCAGGTATAGGCTCCGGGAATCCCTCCATATACCTGGTTCGGGGCGGTTATGCTGTAGTTCGACCAGATTCCATTCTTGACGTGAAGCGGTCGAGTCAGCTCCCAGCGAAGTGAGCCCACCACCGTGAGCCGGCTGGTCACGCGCATATCATCTTCAGCAAAAAATGAAATCTCCTTGCGCCGACTGTCTCTAGTGATGCTCTCTGATTGGGTCGCACTTTCCACGCCTCCAAGCAGGAAGTTAGCGAACGCAGAGCCCACAAAAGGCTGAACTGCGGAGACCAAGGGTGCATACGTCAGGTTGGAGAAGTTATACCTGATATTGCCGCCGACATAGTCATCGTTGAAACCTAGAGCTCTGTACTCACCCCCGAACTTCATGGTGTGGCGCCCTTTGGTCCAGGTTAGCGTGTCGTTCAGGATGCCGTTATAGGCGACGTACCCGCTCTTAGGGTTATAGTCGGTGCCGATGCTGGTCTCTCCCATACCATTCGGCGACCCCCCGAAACTGATTACTGGCAGCGTGCCTACCGGCTGTACGCCTAAGCCGACCTGGCTAGCCAAGTTGGTGGAACTGGCGATGCTGGTCATGGGAATACTCTTATTCTGGAACTGATTAAACGTGTAGTCGACGATGTTCAGCAGGTCCGGGGTGAACATATGGGTTTCACTCCCTCGATACGCATTACTGAGAACCGTCTGCTGCGTTGAAGACGTCAGAGGACCACCGGTTTGGGAACCCGCCTGCCAGAGACCGCTGACCGATGTGCGTGGTCGCAGATTGTAGATATAGGAAACGGCAATATGATCACTTGGGCTGACGTCCCAGTCGTATTTAAAACTCAATTCGGTCTGGTGAAACCATGGGAAACCATTGACCAGAGATGGATAGTTCTCAACCGCACCACTTTCTGTCGGCTTGTAGTACTGCTGGTAGAGCTTGACGATGTTCTGTGCGATGGGACTCAGAGGATCGGTGATGATATTGTTCGGATACACCGTGCCCCGAGGACTGAAGATAGAGCCGTAGTAGATCGTATTGCCGGCCGAGTCAGTGTAGGGCTCATGCGTACTTTTGTTGATGATTGGGCAGGGGCTCTGTGTGCAGCCATTGGCTACGGCAGCCGCCGGCAACAGCGCGCTGAAATCTCCGCTCAGCATGGCTGCGGTGGGCACGGTGCCGCCGACGGGGTTTGCCTGCCAGTTGGCTTGGAGATATTTTTCATAGGCGGCAAAGATATACATCTTCTTCAGGCCAAGCCACTTTCTCCATATCGGACCACCGCCACTAAGGCCATAGTCAAAATAACGATAGTACGGGCGCCCATAGGTGTTCGTTGGTTCACCGTTATACGCGCAAATTGGGCCTGATCCGCACTGCGAAAGATACCAGTTGTCCGTCCAGTCGTTCGCATTGAGAGCCTCATTGTCAAGGAATCCAAACGTGGCTCCATGGAAGTGTCTGGTGCCTGACTTCATCTCGAAATCCATGGTGCCGCCACCGGTGCGTCCGTCTGCCGCGCTCAGTCCGGCAACATCCACCTGTTCCTCCTGGATGGCGTCCATGCTTGGCTCTTCTTCGCCAAGATCGCCCACAATCCCAGAATCAGTGGAAGTTCCATCAAGGTACATTCCGGTTGTAAACGCTTGGGAGCCTGCGATGGAGCCCAGCCACCCTCCATTGACATTGGGGGTGATGGCAGCTGCGAATGAGGTAAAGTCACGGCCTGAGCCGGCAATCGCAAGCGGCAGATCGTTCATCTCCTTGGCGTTTAGATTGGTGCCCACCTGAGTCTGCAACTGCAAGACTGGCGTGGATGTCACATTCACAACCTGATTCGCAGTTCCAACCTGCAGCATGGCATTCACCTGCAACGTGTGCTGCGCCTCCATCACAATCCCAGACTGCTGAAAATCCTTGAATCCGGCCTTGTGGAACAGCACAACGTAATTTCCAATGGGCAGGTCTTGCAGGCTGTAGTACCCCAGGTGATTCGAAGTGGTCTTGTATTCCGCGTTGGTGCTCACCTGCGTGGCCGTCACGCTGGCGGATGGAATTACGGCGCCCGTCGAATCCTTGACCGTACCGAGAATCGTGCCGAGATTCGTCTGTGCTTGCAATGCAAGTGGCAAAGCTAGCAGCACGACAAGCGAAATCAGTTGTAAACGTTTGCATATCCCTATGCGCATCATGAGCCTCACGTAGTCTATCGCCTCACATTCGGGATGATCCAAGGGCTACGAACCCAATCTCAACCAACGGAGGAAACTGACTCCGCCTCCCTTACAGCACCCCGATAAGTGCCGCTTGATTACCGAGAAGCATCCTAGTCTCTCGGAGCAATGGCTGACAATCATACAAACGTATAGGTTGCTGCCAGAAAACTCACAAGCTGCCTGCACTGTTCCGGCCAACTGGCAGAGGGGAAACGCTACCACAGTTCCATCCCCTTCAAATTGCGAAAAGGCGGGAGGGCAACCTACTATCCAATTGGTTTCTGGGTCGGCAACGCGAGTCTCGCCCAGGCAACCGCTGCTACAAATGCACCAACCCGTGCTGCACGGCCGCGATCACCGCCTGCGTCCTGTCGGTAACCTTCAGCCGCAGAAAGATCAGGCTCAGATGACATTTTACGGTCACCTCCGCTATGCCCAGCTCCGCGGCAATCTCTTTGTTGCATCTTCCCTCAGCCAGCAGAGAGAGTACCTGTCGTTCCCGCGGGCTCAGTTCCGCATCCGATTTGCGGGCCGCCAACGTTTGCGTCACCGGCGGCGGCAAAAACTGCTCTCCCGCATGGACACGGCGTAACGCATCCAGCAAAACCTGCCTCGGCATACCTTTGATCAGATATCCCGAGGCGCCGGCGTCCAGCGCCTGATAAATGTCTTCATCACCCCGGTACGTCGTCAGCACCACGAATCGCGCCTGTGGAAATTCCGCGCGTATGCTTCGGATGCATTCTACGCCGCCCATCGCCTCCAGGCGAAGATCCATCACCGTCAGATCCGGCTGGTATTGCCGGAACAGCGCAATGGCCTCCTCTCCACTCCCGGTCTCAGCAACCACCGTCATATCTGTCTGAGCGTCAATGATCGTGCTGATGCCCACCCGAACTACGGGGTGGTCATCTACCACCAGAACCCGAATGACGTCCTTCGTGCTAGGCATACGGAGTCTTCCTTTCCTGAGCCGGCGCCTTTCGAGGAACAACGATGGTAACTGCGGTTCCCTGACCACGATGGCTGACGATGCTTAGCTGGCCGCCCACAAGCTTGACGCGTTCACGCATCCCAATCAGCCCGTAATGCCCTTCCGTGCCCATCCCAACTTCCGGATCGAACCCCGTTCCATCATCCTCAATAGTAATTGTGGCATGGCTCTCGCTAAAGTCCACAGCCAGAACAATGCGCCGCGCATCGGAATGCGTCACAGCATTCGCCAGCGCCTCCCGCAGCGTCATGATCAGTTCATGCGTCTGGACATCTCCCAAGCCAAACTGTGTGCCGAATACTCGGCACACAATCGGAATGCCATGCTCCGATTCGAACTTCCGCGCCAGGTCTGCGCACAGCGAGCCGATGTCCGTGGACCCAGTCGTGGGATTACGCAAAGCCCAAACCGCTTCGCGAGCGGATTCGATGGTGTTCCTGGCCTGCTCGTTGGCATAGTTCAGCAATTGCAACCGCAGCGGCTCTTCCGCATCGTCCACGCCGAGCGCGGCCTCCAACAAGGAGGAGACGCCAATGCATCCCTGAATCACGGTATCGTGCATTTCCCGAGCAAGCCTTGCCCGCTCCTCAGCGACAGCCTGAAAGCGCAACCTCATCTGCCGCAGGCGCAGGCGATATCCCCAAAATACAAAGCTCAGCAGCAAAAGAAGGCAACAGGTTGCAAACCAAAGCGTTGCATAAAAGTGCGGCCGTTGCACAATTTCAACGGTGGCTTCAGCAACCGCCCGGGAGTTATCAATGGCGGAGGCTTGAACTTCAAAATGGTATCTTCCCGCGGGTAGCTGCGTGTAATAGGCCGTCCTGCGCGTCGATGCATCGCTCCACGGTTCCAGCCCTTCCATCCGATAGCGGTAGCGGATAGCCTCCTGCGATCGTAGCCGCACCGCACCATACGTGATCTGGAGTTGGCCGTTACCCGGCTGCAGCACCACCTTCCGATCTGGCGACAGACTCCGACCATTCGACAGAATCTGATCAATGACCACCGGAAAACCTGTCTCAGGCACGATGCGGCTCGCAACAACGTGGAGAGCCCCACCACTGGCTGGAAACCACACGTCTCCGTCCGGCGCCACCGCACCCTCCGGCTGCAGACCTCCATATAGCGAGGCGGAGCCCAGATCGTGTGAATCCAGAAACAGCGTCAGATCAACCCTCCCGGCATCCTTGCAGGCAAAGGCATCAAGATCGCTGACCGGCAGTCGCGAGATGCTGTTCGGTCCGCTCAACCAGATATCTCCCTTGTCATCCTCCAGAATGTCGTAGATGATGTTACTTGCCAGCCCCTCGGCCGTTGTCAGATGAACCAGCTTACCCGCACCAAAGCCGTACAGACCGCTGCTGGTACCAAACCAGATCTCCCCCGTCGCATCCTGAAGAATGCTCCATAGTTGGTCCTGCCGAAGCGTCTCTGTGGCCACGTCCTGAATGTACTCCTTTCCTGACAGGTGGCTCAGGCCGCGGCTGGTGCCAATCCAGATATCTCCGTTGCGTGCCTCAAGCAGAGACGTGATGCTCGAATAAGCCAGCCCATTAGGAGTATCAAAGTTCTCCGTGCCCCGCGGCGTGATATGCGTCACGCCGCCGTCCGTGCCAACCCAGATGCTTCCATCCCTGCCCTGCAGGATGACACGAATAAAGCCATTGATCACGCCCATCGGGACCGTATAGCGCCTGCTGCCGTGTTGTCCTATGCACAACAGGCCCTGGCCCTCCGTCCCAATCCACAAATTGCCCTGCCGGTCGCGAAGCAAGGTGCGGACTCGCAGATGAGGCATGCCCTGAAAGCGCCAGACGGTGGCCACACCGTTCCGTATGTGAAACAGATGCGAGGACGCAGTCATCCAGATAGAACCGTCCAAATCCCGATACAGCGTTTCGAACTCTGAGTCCATTCCTCCCGGAATCGGCACAAGTCTCACCGGAGTGCGGGTCAGCTGGAGCATGCCTGCGCGAGTTCCAATCCAGATGTCCCCCTCTCGGTCCTCAAGCACCGCCGTAACCGTGCGGCTGGGCAAACTGCCGTAGCCAACGCGGAGCACTGCTCCTCGCCGGATCAATGTGATTCCATGTCCCGCAGTGCCCACCCAAAGGTCTCCGTGGGAGTTTTCCATCATCACCGTCACAGGAACGGAGATGCCCTGAAAACGGCGCGGCCTGTCTCTCGAACTGATTTGGTAAAGCCCGGAGAGCGCGCCCACCCACAGCGTACCGTCGCGAGTAGTCAGCAGCGAATACACCAGATCCTGGCTGATTCCCGCAGGCTTCGAAACCTCGCGCACATACAAGCCGTGAGTAAACTCCAGCAGTTTGTTGCCCCCAACCCAGACGTTTCCGCTGCGGTCTTCCGCAATAGCGCGCACAAAAATCGCCGGCGCCCCTCCCACCCCGTCCACGCGCTTCAGCGCCCTTCCGGTTACCCGAAAAAGTCCCTGATCCGCACCCACCCAGATCGTCCCCTCCCTATCCTGGAAAACCGTGCGCACGAATTCGTTAGCGGGCCTTCCGGCAACCGCATAACTCTGGAACTTGCTGTTTTGCAAGTGGAGCAGTCCGCCACCTTCGGTGCCGATCCACAGGCTCCCATCCTTCTCCGCCAGCAGACAGTTCACTCCACGTCCTAATGCAGAAGAGGCCGCACTCTGTCCGTAACTCGTGAAGGTCGCACCATCAAAGCTCAACAAACCGCTTCGCGTTCCGATCCACAATCGACCGTGTGGCGTCAGCGCAAAGGCCTGAACATTCTGATCCACCAACCCATCCTGCGCGGACCAGAGCTTGCTCGTATAGCCGCGAAATTCAGCAGTCTGTGCTGGAATCACACTGACGACGACCGTCGCCATCAGCACCAGAAAAACTGCAATTCGTTTCATGCCCGTCTCAGACCTATGGCCCAACCATAACCCACGCAGTCTACCCTTGGCTTGCTGTAGCAATACCCGTACTTTGACCCGTTTTGCGCTTCCAAAGTCGAAGTTCTACCCCCTCCTTATGCGCCGCCATGGATTTAGTCGGTCGGGGGAAGTATACCTGATCGCTCTTCTGCGCTCCCAGGCTCACACCTGAGCGGAAATCACGATAGAAGTCGAAGAGAAACCCGCTCTTGCTTCTCCCTTCACCGGACCACTCCGAAGCGTCCAGTGAATCAAGGTCATACCTGAGTGCCCCTCTGGTCTACTTTCGCTCTGCCCCTTGACAGCCGCCCTCCATCCTCAACTGGAAGCAGAACATCCCCTCATCCCTCTTCCATCGGAAGCACGCAAGGAATCCATCTGGGAAGCCGGCTTTGGAGTCGACCCAAGAGGACCGCCAAGAATCTCTTCAATAGAGCGCGCAATCATCGGAGTCCTCGTATAACCAACCCACCGTGCTAGTTCGCAACCATTTCCAGCGATAAGTATGGTTGTGGGAAGCGCACGAACCAGATAAGCCTTCCCGCGTCTGCCATCTTCATCTTCCAATATCGGAACCGTCAGGTTCCAGTCCGCCGCTCGATTGATGCTCTCCGATCTCCGATAACCGTGACTGGAGACCATGGAGGATTCATCCACAACCACGACGCGCAGGCCACGCGCCCCGTATTGTTCACTGACGCTGGACAATACAACCGACGCAGCGCGTGATGGCGACTGGTTGCTGCCGGCTGCAAGAGCTAGAAATACCACCAGGAACGGATGGTTTTCCTCACCCGTAATTACAAAGTTGCCCCCACGAAGAAGTGGCGCTGAGAACCCTGCCCAGGACATTTCTGGGGGGCCCTCCGATAAACCGCTTGCGGCCAGCGAAACCAACATCAGGAAGCGAAATACTCTGCTCATACAGATACTATTGATAGGCTCCAATGTTAATTCCCGTGCCGTTGACTGGCAGAGGATTGCCAAAGAAGTCCTGAGAGCCAATGGTGCAGTTGGCAATTCCTGCACAGACATTTGTTCCAGCTCCAATCGCAGGAGAACCGCTCTCCAGTGTAAATGCGCTTGTCGGCATTCCGGTCGAGTCACTGGTCGGATTCATCAGCATCGGATCGCCATCCAGACTATGAGCATCTTGTTGGCTACCCGATTGATAATCCGACAGAGAAGAATAGCTGGCGCCGCTCCAGGTCCATTCACCCGCACCTGAAGTCACATAATAGATGTTATAGTCCAAGCTAACGGGAGACATGCTCGAGATCATCTGCGGTACAGTCGAGTAGATAATATTATTCTTGAAAAAATCTGGCGCGTTTCCTGAGAATGTGGCTGCAGTCGTATTCAACAACGGACCGGGCGTGGCTGGATTCCAGTAGAACGTGTTGTTGTATACTTGAATTCCATCCAACGAGCCGCCGTCCCATGTGGCGAAAAAGACATCTCCCTGATTCTTCTTTGAAGCTTCCTGCTCGTTGTTGGAGCATATGTTGTATCGAATGATATTGTCCTGGTCTGCTGTATTTTCTGCGCCGAAATTTGATACGCAGTATCCAGCAGAATCATGGCCGTAATTGTATTGAACTATGTTGTTTTCATTATAGTAGTCAATATCAAAGTCGCCACCGTCGCCATCTCCCCATGTTTGGTTTGCATAGGATTCATTGTCTTGAACGGTGCACGTCTGACAATACCATTCCCACAGACCGCCCGGCGTGCTATCTCCACAGTCAGGGCATTTTCCGCTTTCATACACCACGTTATTCTCCAACATGGCGTTCGTGGCCTCCGCAACCGTGATACCGTCGCCGTAAACATTGTATGCTGTCGAGTTTTCAATGGTGATCTTACTTCCCAGGGTCTGGGACGGAGGGCCGGTGAATCCGCCACCAGCGCCAACCATAATTCCTTCTGATACTTCGCTGTCGTGGGCGGTCACTCCATTAATAAGAATATTATTCAGGGTCTGCCCAACTCCATTGGCGGCTAAGACGACCTCGCCTGAGTCTCCTCGCCGGGTGGACACTCCCGTTGCGTTATGTACATTCAGGTTAGTGAGTGTGATACCACTCAGCGGTTGGTCAGGGAGATCTCCGGTAATATAAACTCCGTAGGCCGCACCTCCAATGATTTCCAGATCTGCAATGCTCCAGTACTGTTGGTTGTTCAGCGAAACCGCCGCCGTATTCGTAGACCCCGCATTAATAATCGGTAGAGCTCCAGTTCCGTAAGCGTCGACCGTGATGGGGGAGGTGCTGGAACCTGAGCCTTCAGGCAGCAGAGCACCAGAACAAGTGGTGCCACGGGCCAGCAAAAGGGAATCACCAGGCATAAATGTGTGTGCATTTACATCCTGTAGGCTGTTCCATGGCGAAGATTCGCTGCCGCTTCCATCACTAGACAATGAGCAGTTTACATAATAGGTCGATGCTGATTGCGGTGTTGTCGGCGTTGTCGGTGTTGCGCTTCCCTGTGTACCCTTTGTTCCGCTTGAACAACCAGACAGAACAACTGCCAGAAGTAGAGACAGGAGACAGATCCCTTGCTGCGTCATTTGCCGTATGTTGTACATAGATTCTCCATATGTCTTATATCATTTCCTTCTTGCAAATAGTTTAGATTCAGATTCGCTCATCAATACCCCATCTAGTTTCCATCAACCTCTAGCTAAATACTCTCAAGGAACGTCAGTAACGTTAATCTCGTTTTCTCGCTATCTGTGGTCAGACGAGAGAGTAAAGGAAAATGTTCTATAGGATAAAAGCATTTAGACAATCCCTCCGAGAGGGGATGGTTTAGAAGAGTTCCTGCGCGCATATCTGCTGGTATGGCTGCTCGCAAGGTTGGCTAGCTGGTAAAGTAGCCTCTTCCCACATGGCGTATACGTTTTGGAAGTTCTGGTTCAGGGTATTGGAAACAAGGAAGTCCATCCCATCATCGAATCTCATCTTCGCTTCATGGATCGTAGAGGAGATCAGCGGCCACAAGTCGGATACTTCCGCGTTACTGTTTTTCAGATAGGCTGTATTGCAGTCAATAGGGCAAAGATCTTGATTCACCGTAATCGCCGGATGTTCATCCCATGCCTCAGAAGCTGTCAGGCGGTTCGATGGTGCCACGTCGAAGTCCAGGCGCCCAAAGTACCGGGAGAAGGGCGTCGTGGTCGGCGAGTTGCAGAAATAGTTGTTGGTGAGGTTTCCGTCGACGATTTTTACAGGCACATTCGGCATTGGGAAATAAGTCTGAATCGCATGGACAACCGAACCGATCCTACTGGAAGGATTGTTTTTACTGTTTCCATATTCCTGGGCAAACGACACCCTGTGCAGATCTTCTGAGGCATCTGAGAGCTGGGTCGTCGGGGCGTAGATCGGGTTCATGCCCGTAAAGTTGCCGCTGCGCATCGCCGCGTCCGGAACTGTGATAAACCTTTCGCCTGCGCCATCATGATCGATAGTGCTGGCGTGGTCAAAGAAGAAGAACATTCGCTTCTTCCAAACGGGCCTGCCAATGTTGCCGCCAAACTCTCTGGAACGCAGAACTGGCGCCGGCGCGTTGGCATCAAAGGAGTACGGAGCCGCATTCATATCGTTGTTCTGGAAGTACTCGTAGCCCTCCCCATGGAATGGATCACCGCCACCCTTGCTGAGGCGAATAGGTCCGTGTGGATAAGTTTTCAAGCCCCCGGTCCGGAAACTCAATTTGGAAGCGTCAGGCAGAAAGACGCCCACAGCGCGAAGGCTTGAGCTGTTGGTCGTACACCTTCGACTCACGTTCTTAGCCACTTCTGCCACCACGACCTTTACCCTAGGAGCGACAGATCCAGAAGCGACAGATCCGCTTAGGCCCACGACTTTTCCGCGAGGTTCGGCGGCGTTCGTCATCTGTCCCATCGCAGAACTTCCGTAGGCGAGGATTGCTGGCACTGCCACACTCAACCGATACTCCACAGCCACCTTCCTCCGGAAGGCTGATCTCTTCCGCCGATCCCGCTTCGCGCTGGTTCGCAGTCCGCCAAGGCTGCTGGTTCCCAGCAAGAAAATCTGACTCCAAGCTGCCTGATTGTGATAATTATGAAATCCATTACATTATTATGTACACGATTTCATCGCTTGATGTAATTATCGTCGCAGAAAACTCGGTTTTGTGCACCGGAGAACTGTAACATAGCGAGCAACCACTGTCAATACTCCTCAACACAGGTGTTCCCCAGAATTCTGATGTGCGTATCGCACAGACTCAAGAAATACGACACTTAGACGTTCCGATGAGCGGACGACCACAAGTTTGGACTACTGCTTTCAAAGGGCCGTGATTGCTGCCTCTCCGGATGCCCGGCACCAACCAAGCTCGACCTGAAACCGCGAGTTTCCGAGGCTTTTCGCGTTCGCTGCCCTTTTTTGCGATTGAGCCCAGCGCTCCAACTGAGGCCCAAATCAAGGCCCAGCGGCTCGGAGGGCTAGAAAAATGAGGAAAGTCCTGTCCTCAACACTCCCCACCGTACTCCCCGCCGTGTTACCGCAGTGTTACCAGAGTTTTCGACAGGAGAAGAGGAATAGCGCCTAAGTCTCTTAGAATCAATGGCGTCCCCGACGGGATTCGAACCCGTGTTACCGCCGTGAAAGGGCGATGTCCTAACCACTGGACGACGGGGACGCATCATCTATCCCGGGGGATAGACTCCTTTCTAACGCTAACAACACCCGCGCCATGTGTCAAAAACGACACCCGCGCCACTCAAAGCTCGAACCTGCGCTCATCCTGCGAATCTTACGGCGATCCGCCCGCAGAGCTTTGATACCCCTTCAGCGAGCCGTACCCGAGCCGGATCTTTCGCCGCACCTCGGCATACTGCAACAGAATAAAGTGATCTGTCATGCCCGCAATGTAATCGGCAACCACCCGCGCCAGACCCTCGGATCGTACATCCTCGGCATAAGACTCTGGCAACTCTTCGGGGAACTTGACCCAGAAGGCAAACATCTCCTGGATCACATCCTCAGCCTTCTGATGTTCCCGCTCCATCGCTGGGCAGGTGTAGAGATTGTCATACAGATAGCGCTTCTCTTGCTGTCGCAGCGCCTCCGCCATCGGCGAAAGAACCGCTACACGATGATCGAGCCCTCGAATGTCTTGAAGCGACTCGGCCCCTGCCCGCACAACATTTTCCGCCGTGTTGCGGATCAGGTCTAGAATCAGCGTCTTCTGCATCGCCTGTAGAGCGTCATGAAAGATGTACTTCTCCTCTGCCTCCGGATGGGCGCGCTCGACGGCGAGATAGCTTTGCCGCAATATCTCCACCTGCTCCCGGATGTGCCCGATCTCCAGCAAGCCAGACTCTACCCCATCATCCAGGTCTGCCGTCAGGTAAGCAATCTCATCGGCCAGATCAATCAGTTGCGCCTCAATCGGCGGCCTCTGGCCGGGAAAGTACTCGGCCAGCTCGAGCTGCTCATCGATGGCGTAGTCGCGCGAGTGCTTGATGATCCCTTCCCGCGTTCCCAGCGTGAGATTCAGTCCGCGATGACCGGCATATCGCTGTTCGAAGCTCTCTACGATCCGAAGCGCGTGCAGATTGTGATCAAAGCGCAGGCCGTGCTCTTTTAGACAGGTGTCAAGCGCTCTCTCCCCTGCGTGCCCAAAGGGAGGATGGCCGATATCATGCACCAACGCCAACGTCTCAGCCACATCTGCATTCAAGTTGAGCGCTCCTGCCACTTGGCGCGCTACCTGAGCAACTTCAATCGTGTGGGTCAGGCGGCTGCGAAAGTGGTCGGAAGCTCGACTGGTAAATACCTGCGTCTTGCCCGCCAGCCGTCGAAAGGCGCGCGCCTGAACAATCCGGTCCCGGTCCCGCTCAAAAGCGCTTCTGCCATCGCTGGGAGGAGCTGGAAACGCTCGCGCAGACAAAACGCGCTCTTCCTCTCCGAAGATACCGCAAGCGTGCAGATTGTAGATCATGCTGTTACAAGTGTAGCGCGAGCATCGCCTCCACCCAGCAGCGAACACCCTTACTTGGCAGGAGCTTCACCCAGATGCGCCAGGCGAATCCGCGCACTCTCCAGATCGTGCCGCACCGCCGTCACATCGGCCGAATCGATGTCGGGAGCCAGAGAGGTCTGGAACTCCTGCAAAGACTTCTGCCAATCATCGATCGCCGCCTGCAGCTTGCCGTTCTTCGCCTCAATATCGCCCATATGGGCAAGCACCGTTGGATCATCAGGCATCCGATCCGCCGCCCTCCGCTCATAGTTTTCGGCTAACGCATACATACCCTGCTTGTAGTACGCCCATGCCAGCGAATCGAGAAATGCGTAGTTTTGCGGATCAGAGGCCACAGCCTTCTTCAGCAGGACCACGGCTTGGTCCAGTTTGATGCCGCGGTCTGCATACATATACCCCAGATCATTCTCAATGGATGCATTGTCCGGCGAGATCGCCAGGCCCTTCCGAAAGTCCGCTTCCGCGTCATCGTAAGCCTTCTCGCGCAGCTCCGCGTCACCGCGGAAGTAATACAGGATCACTTTGTCGTCCGGCTTGGTTGCCAGCACAGCCGCCTGATCAAACGCCTTGGATGCATCCTTCCAGCGCTTGGCACGCACATACATCTCTGCCAGATCGTAGTACACATCACGATCATCCGGCGTCCCAGTCAACTGTGCGCGCGCCAACTTCACCGCCTCTGCAAGCTTGCCCGCGTCAGCCAGTTGTAACGCATACGTAAGTTGCACATCGTGGTTGGACGGCATGGCTTTGGCCGCCTCGGCTGCCACCTGCAAGGCTTTGGCCCACTGGTGAGCATCACGGTAGGCATCCACCTCAGCGTCGTAACCTTGGGCTGCAAAGCTTCCACCCAGCGCCGCCATCTGCTGATAGGCGCTGATTGCTTCAGCCTCATCGCCGGCTTCGCGCTCCACGCTACCCAGCAACTGCAACAACGCCGCTCGGTTCTGCTCTGAATCGCCGCTATACTGGCCATCCGGAGACGCCGTAACCCTCAGCAACAGCTTCACGGCCTTGATCGCCTCGGGGAACCGACCCAACCCGTCATACGTCAGCGCCTCGTTATAAACCAATTCAGGATCTGTTCCATTGGAGATCTGAGCCTCCACCTTCTTGAAGGTGGCCAGCGCTCGAGTAAACTCACCCTTCTGGCGCTGCATCTCCCCCTCACGCATCAGCGCCTCGGGATCGTCCGGGTTCGATGCCAGAATCTCTGCATTCACCTTCGCTGCCTCAGCCGTCTCGCCGGCGCGGGTCAGCGCGGTAGCCAGCCCCCGCTCCGCACTCGTATTCCCTGGGTCTTGCTCCAGCGCTGCCTGATACGCCGCAGCTGCATCCTTGGGCCGCTTCAACTGGTCATAAAGCCCGGCCAGGGCAAAATCCATCCGAGCGGTCCTGTCACTCTGGGGTACGCCCTCAATCAACTTCACCGCATCGTCCAGATTACCCTGTTCGGAATACTGTCGCGCAATGTCCAGCACAACATCCTCGTTGTTCGGATCGATCTTCTGCGCAGCTTTATACTGCTCATCAGCCTTCAGTGTCTGGTGATTCAGATTATACAACTGTCCCAATAACAGTCGGTTCTCCAAGTCTCCTGGCTTGAGGGAAACAATCGTCTCATACTCCTTGATAGCCGCCTGCAACATCTGCTGCGTCTCGGGTCCCTGCCCGTCCCCAATGGACCGTAGATAAACATGACCAAGCAGCAGATGGGCGTCAATATCATCCGGATGCTTGGCAATCTGGTCCTCTGCCGCAGCCACCGCCTCCCGGATTCTACCCAGACGGAAGTAAAGATTGGCCACTCCATCCTGCAGAATGCGTGAGTTAGGATCAGCATCCAGAGCCAGCTTGTACTGTTCGATCGCCTGGGTCGCCAGGTCCTGCCGCCCGCTGGCTACCGCATCATTTTCATAAAGCTTCGCCATGCCGTAGTGGTAGTAAGACTCGGCGTAATCCACCGGCTGCGTACTCTTGGCAACGGCAGTCACCACAGCATTGGACGATTGCGCGCAGACAAAAAGAGGCGAGCCGAAGGCCGCTACGGCGAAAGAGGCGAGAGTGGCGCGGATAACAAATCGGCTCATGAAGGATCCTGAACTTCGGAGTCCCGGGGACTACTCCGGGCATTGGCGAGAAACGTCGGGCTTCGCTCTATCTCTCCCTTAGACGGTACATTACAAGGTTTGGATGCGATTGCACCAGTTCTCCATCGCATTCCACCCGTTCCGCTGCCTTCCCGCCTCTACCCGTGCAGAAAATGGCGGACTCCTGTAAACGCCATGGCCATGCCCAGCCGGTTGGCAGCTTCAATCACCTCCGCATCACGTACCGAGCCGCCCGGCTGGATAATCGCCGTTGCGCCCGCATGTGCAATGGTTTCAACACCATCCGAAAAAGGGAAAAATGCGTCAGAGGCCGCAACTGTACCCGCCAGCGGCAGCACGGCCTTCATCGCTCCAAAGCGGGCCGCATCCACCCGGCTCATCTGCCCGGCGCCAATACCCACGGTCTGCCCAAATCCTCCCTCCAGCCGTGCATACACAATCGCATTCGACTTCACGTGCTTGCACACCTTCCAGGAGAACAGCAGCGCCTCCACCTCATCCGCGCTTGGCTTGCGCTCGGTCGGGAAGCTTAAGCTGTCGGCCGTTACCAGCGCTCGGTCTTCGTCCTGCACCAGATAACCTCCGGAGATCTGTTTCAAGACGCGTCCCGGCACCGACGGATCAATCTTCAGCAGACGCAGATTCTTCTTCACTGCAAACCGCTTCAACGCCTCCGCCGTAAACCCCGGAGCCACAATCGCTTCCACAAACAGCTTGGCCATCTCCGCCGCGGCGGTGCCATCCACCACCCTGTTCACCCCGATCACCCCGCCAAAGGCAGATACCGGATCCGCAGCCAGCGCACGCAGATAGGCCTGTTCCACGCTTGGTCCCAATGCTATACCGCAGGGGTTGGTGTGCTTCACAATAATCACGGCTGGAGGCTCAAACTCGCTAGCCATCGCCCAGCAGGCATCCAGGTCCACCAGGTTGTTGTAGCTTAGCTCCTTGCCTTGCAACTGCTCGGCGTTGGCAATCCCCTTCCCTGAGCCGTCACTGTACACACCCGCCGTCTGGTGCGGATTCTCTCCATAGCGCAGCGGATTTTTCAATCTTGCAGAGACCCGCAGCACCGGAGGCAGATCCGCCTTGCCCGTCGCCGTTTCCTCCGCGCCAGGATCGTCGCGCAGTGTCTCCAGCGTAGTGGCAATCGCCGCGTCATAGGCCGCGGTGGTGGCAAATGCCTTGCGCGCCAGCCGCCACCGCGTGGCAAGCCCAAGACTCCCGCCATTGGCACGCAGTTCCTCGCTTAATACGGCATAGTCGGCAACGTCACTCACCACGGCAACATCCGCAAAGTTCTTCGCTGCGGAACGCAGCATCGACGGGCCCCCAATATCGATATGCTCAATCAACTCCGCTGTGGTCACACCCGGCTGCGCCGCAGTCTTCTCAAACGCATATAAATTCACCACCACCATATCGATCGGCGCAATCCCGTGCCGGGTCACCGCCGCCACATGCTCGGGAAGATCCCGGCGATGCAGAATCCCTCCATGCACGCCCGGGTGCAGCGTCTTCACCCTACCATCCAGCATCTCCGGAAAGCCGGTCAGCTCGGCAACATCCTTCACCGCAAGCCCGGCGTCCCGCAACGCCTTGGAGGTTCCGCCCGTGGACACCAGTTCCACTCCCAGGTCTGCCAGTACTCGAGCAAACTCCACCACCCCTGTCTTATCGGTTACAGAAAACAGGGCCCGCCGTACGGCCTTCTTACCAGCCGCCTTTTCCATCTCCAGATCATTCATACAAATTAAATTCTAAGCGCATCTTCTGTGGATGCCGAGCAGTACTCCACGCGCCGAGGGAGTCCCTGGAACGTCTTCGCGCTCCCCAATATGCGGCCAATGCACGCTAAAATAGAGCGATATGTATGATTTGGCATACGTACGAGGCAACCTTCCGCTGCTCGAAGAGAGGTTGGGATGGCGTGGCATAGACCCTTCCCTTCTGCATGGATTCTCCACTCTGGACGCCGAGCGCCGTTCGGCCATCACTGAAGCGGAGACACTCAAGGCCCAGCGCAACACCCTCTCTGCGGAGTTTGGCCGTCTCAAGCGCCAAGGCGCGGACACCTCTTCGATCGCTGCCCAGACCTCCGCACTCAAAGAGAAAATGGAGCATCTGGAGGCGCTCGCCACCCAGGCTGACCAGAAATTACGGACGCTGCTGGAGTCTCTGCCCAACCTTCCCCATCCCTCCGTGCCTGTCGGAGCCTCTGAGCATCAAAACCTCTGCCAGAAGACCTGGGGGGAGATCCCTACCTTTGACTTCCCAGCCAGGCCCCACTGGGAGATCGGCGAGCAGCTTGGCATCCTGGACTTCGAGCGCGCGGCCAAGATCTCCGGAGCGCGCTTCGTCCTGCAACTCGGCTCTGGAGCCCGCTTGGAGCGCGCCCTGGCTAACTTCATGCTGGACCTGCACACCCAGGAGCACGGCTACGTTGAAGTCCTCCCTCCCAGTCTGGTCAACTCCCGCTCGCTCTTTGGCACCGGTCAGCTTCCCAAGTTCGCCGTGGACCTCTTTCACTGCGACGACAAAGGCCCCTACATCCCCGGCGAGTTGCAGGAGAACGACCATTGGTTGATTCCGACCGCCGAGGTTCCCGTCACCAACATCTTCCGTGATGAGACCATCGATCTCTCCAACGGCTCCATCAGCTTCACCGCCTACACGCCCTGCTTCCGCTCTGAGGCCGGCTCCTACGGCAAAGACACGCGCGGCATCATCCGCCAACACCAGTTTCAAAAAGTCGAACTGGTCAAGTTCACCCGCCCGGAAGACTCCTACACGGAGCATGAAGCACTCACCCGCCACGCTGAAACGGTCCTCGAACGCCTCGGCCTTCCCTACCGGCGAATGCTTCTCTGCACCGGGGATATGGGCTTCAGCTCCGCCAAAACCTATGATCTGGAGGTATGGCTCCCCGGCCAGCAAACCTACCGCGAGATCTCCTCTTGCTCCAACTTCGAGAGCTTCCAGGCTCGCCGCGCCAACATTCGTTACCGCCCCGCCGGAACCACGAAAGCCGAATTCGTCCACACCCTCAACGGCAGCGGCCTGGCCATCGGCCGCACCTACCTTGCCATCCTTGAAAACTACCAGCAGGCTGATGGCTCGGTCCGCATTCCCCCGGCCCTCGTTCCTTACATGAACGGCGACACCATCATCACCCGCCAATCCTTCGGACGTGCACTATGAATACCCTGCGCAGTTACATCTTCTGGACCTACGAGCGTGGCAGCTTTCACTATGACGTGATGGTCACCCTGATTCTGCTCTTTCTGTTTGTCTCTCCTCGCTTCATTGACTTCAAGGACAGACCCGTCGAGCAGGTGCCGCTGCAGCATAGTGAAGTACTGGTAAAAGCGTCGCGCGGCGCAGACGAAGAGCCAACCTTCATCTACGAGATCCGCGTCGACGACCTGCGCGGTGCAAAATCTGACGCCGCTCTGCGCCAGGCAATCCTCAATGTCGTCGAGCCTATCGCCGGCGAAGTCACCGTAGAAAAGTACTCCCCCGTAGTCGATGCCAAAGGTCACATCGTCGCCTATGACGCCACTATCGTCCGCTAGATACGCATGCTGCACGCGCTCTGGCCCTAAAAAACCACTTACCGCCCACCATAGCCTGGGCCTGGAGCCGGTACAAAGAGATTGATAGCGACGCTACCCAACTAGGTATTTCCAAGCGTACAGCAGCAGCAATCCAGAGTTCGCCCGTGCTGAAC
The DNA here is from genome assembly GCA_049977105.1 of Acidobacteriaceae bacterium. Classification (GTDB taxonomy): domain Bacteria; phylum Acidobacteriota; class Terriglobia; order Terriglobales; family Acidobacteriaceae; genus Granulicella. The sequence goes on from JBMFGX010000011.1 coordinate 40,520, forward strand.
CGATCCAACCCAAGCAGCCTTTGCAGGAGTCTAAAGTCCATGTTCCGCCCCATGCTCAACGCAACCCTGGCCATCACCAGCCTCCCCCTCGCACTCTCCGCGCAGTCCAACTCCTCCCATCTCAATACGATTCTGCAGCAAATGAATCAGGCCAGCACGCAGTTCCGCAGCGCCCGCGCCCAAATGAACTGCCAGTATTACGAGCGCGTCATTCGCGACACCACATCCCAGACCGGAGCCATCTACTTCCTGCGCAAAGACAAGGCCATTCAGATGGGCGTGGTCATCGATGGTCCGGACGGTAAACCTCAAAAGGTCGTGGAATACAAGGACGGCCTGCTCGAACTCTTCGACCCTGGCGTCAATCAGCTCACGCTGCTGCACGCCGGTTCCAACCAGGCGCAGGAAGAGCGCTATATCACCCTCGGCTTCGGAGGCAGCGGAACGGATCTGGCAAAATCCTGGAATATTCAGGATCTGGGTCCAGAAACTCTCCCTCAGGGCGCCAAGCAGATTCGAACCGAGAAACTAGACCTCACCAGCAAAGATCCCGGCGAAAAAAACTTCACCCACATCACCATCTGGGTGGATCCCACCCGCGCTCTCTCCTTGCGCCAGATCTTCTACCTCAGCAACGACGATCGCCGCACCTGCAACTATGCCGACATCAGGTACAACGGTCATATCGACATGAAAACCTTTGAGATCAAAAAGAACTCCCACACCAGCATCGTCAACCATTGAACTGCGGTAGCAACGCCAGCGCCGCCAGCACGATCACAACCGGAAAGCACTCCAGCGTGTAGCGCGGCTCAGAGTTGTCCAGCGTCAGCAACAAGATTACGCGGAGCGCCACAAACCCAAGCATCGCAAAGGCCACCACCCCCCTGCCATTCCAGCGTCTCTGCCCCCAACGCAGCAAGCCGACCACTGCCAGTGCCAGATAACCGGCGTTCAGCAGCGCATAGGCTGTCTCCTCCACAGACTCTCGAGGATGGCCACCAAACTTCCACCAGTCCACCGGCATCGCCATAAACGCAAGTCGCGGCCGCAACCACATGTCCAACTCTCTCGCCACGGGCAAAACCACGTAATAGCGAACAGGATGTTTTGCAATCCGCTCGTCCGCAATCTTCGCGAATGCCGCGTCCAGCTCCGGAGTTGCCGTCAGTAGATTGTTGTAGCGATCAAAAACCGCCTCCGTCTCCCTCCTCTGTTGCGCATCGTCGAAGGCTCGCGCGGGCAGGTCGCTTAGTCTCATCGGGTCATCATCGTACTTCCAGTAGATATCCAGGTTCGATTTGTACTCAATCGCCCAACTCCGGTACCAGCAATAAAATCCCAGCGGCACGGTCTCATCCGGATCCTCTGCATAACGCGGCGCCAACGGCTGGACCACATGGAAGACCCTCCAGTTGCGCACGCCCCAAGCCAGCAGCGGCAGTAGAATCAGCAGTCCGACCGTCGTCGCTGGAAGAAGACCTCTGGCCAAACTCCATCCTTCCCTCACTCTGGCTCGCCATCCAGCCCACAGCATCGCGGGCAACACTGCGGCTGCCAACAACCCCTGATCCGGTCTGAGCAACACAGCCCAGGCCAGAGAACACCCGATCACCACCGTCCAAACCCAAGTCTCTCCTCTGCGAACTTCCGCCCCTCCCCTCCAACATGCCTCCCATCTCTCCAAAGCGAAAAACGTCGTCACCACACAAAAGACGCTCAGGGACTCAGGCATCAGGGCAACCGCGTAGTTGGCCGTAAACGGACACAACGCGGAGAGCCACACCGCCGCCACGCCGACTTGCGCAGCAACCGCCCCACGTTCCTCTCCATCTGCTCCCGCCCTCGTCGCCAGCCTCACAGCCAGTCGCTCAGCCAGGAATCCCAACAGAGCGCATCCGAACAGGTCCAAAGCCATCTGGACCCACAACGCTAACGCAGCGTGCGCCCCGCCGCCTACTGCATCCCACGCGGCAAGAAACAGCGGATACCCAGGCAGACGGATCAGCGTCGGCTGAACCGGCGTTCCGGAGTATCCATATAGATGCAGCCTCCGCAGGTCGCGCGCCAGTTCACTGTAGATGAGGGAATCACCGCCGAGCATCGGACGCAGATGATAGAAGAACAGCAGACGCAGCAATCCTCCCGCAGCCAGCGCCGCTCCCCAACCGTATCTCAGTCTCCGTTCGCTCACTTCCCTGCATCCTATCTCTATTCGAGCCGGTGTAGGACTCTGCTCCTGCGCTTCAGTTCCGTCTGGAATGCGTATTATCTTAAGAAGAGATCCTTTTCCTTCAATGAGAAAACAAGTCTTCTACGATCCGCAACGCAAACGCTGGAAACGATTGCGCCGCATACTTGACGTGCTGGCTCTCCTGGGAGCCACCGTCGGGATCGTATTCGTCGTGGGCCTGGTCAGAATGAAGCCCATGCATGGCTTGAATTTTCATTCGGTTACTCGCCGTTACCGGGCTCTCTCCAACCCTCCCGCGCCCGAACTGCGTTCCCGTGAAAAACTGAATCGCTCGGCTCATCGAAAGACAAACCTCAAGCCCTCTGACGTCATCCTGAACCACGGCGAAGGTCTACGCGCCGCTTTCTATACAGATCTTGACCCCGGCAGCTACGCCTCCTTCAAAGAACACGTAAAACAGATCGATATCCTCTTTCCTGAGTGGCTCCACGTCATCACTCCCGACGGATCGCTTACCGCCTACACCTCGGATGAGACACCCTTCGCCGTCGTTGACTCCTCCGGCGTCCATGGCGTTGACCACCAGAACAAGATCCTCCGCACCATCCAGGACGCACGGGAAGACACCGAGATCTTCCCCATGGTAAACAACTTCAGCGCGACGCAGAACATCTTTGAGCCGAACGTTGAGCAGTTCTTGCTGAGCCCTCAGGCTCGCGCCCGATTCATTCACCAGATCGATCTTTTCCTCAACACCAACACCCGCTACCGCGGCCTGGACCTCGGCTTCCAGGCCCTCCCGGACGACGCCCAGGTGGCATACAGCCAGTTGGTGGGAGCGCTCTACGCCGACTTGCACTCCCGAAACCTGCGCCTCTACATCAATGTCCCTGTGGATCCCGGCAGCCTCGATCTCAAGTACCTCGCAGCCCACTCCGACGGTCTGGTCCTGATGAATTATGGAGAGCATCAGTGGGGCACCGATCCCGGACCCATCGCCGGCCAGGACAACTTTGAAAACAACCTGCGTGCTCTGATGAAGGTCGTTCCGCTGCACAAGATCATCTGCTCCATCGGCGGCTACGGATATGACTGGACCAACCCTCTGCCCCCACCCGCACACAACCATGACGGGCACAGGGTCCGTCAGGATACCCAGTCCGCGCAAACCGTCTACACCACCACCATGCTCTCCACCCAGGAGGCATGGCAAGCTGCATCAGACGCAAATGCCACCATCAGCCTCGACCCCAACTCGTTGAACCCTCACTTCTCCTACATCGACGAAGACGCCAGAGTAAAGCATAACGTCTGGTTTCTCGATGCTGTCACTGCCCTCAATCAGATGCGTGTCGCTGAAGCTCTCGGCATCCAGACCTTCGCCATTCAGCGCCTCGGCCTGGAAGACGACTCCCTTTGGAAGATCTGGGACCACCCGCTCAAGGCCGATCCAGTGAAGGATCTGGCTCAGGTTGCGCCCGGGCAGGACGTAGATACCGAAGGAGACGGCGACATCCTGCGTGTCACCAGTCCTCCTCAGAACGGCCACCGCACCCTCACCATGGACGACGATCCGACCATCCCTAAGCCGTTCCTCAGCGTCGTCTCAGAGACCATGGATTCCTACCCCCTCCCCTACACGCTCAACCAGTACGGCTACCACCCCAAAGAGGTCGCACTCAGCTTTGACGACGGTCCAGACCCCGAATGGACGCCCAAGATCATCGCAATCCTCAAAAAGTATCACGTCGTCGGCACCTTCTTCATGATCGGCGACGAAGCTCAAGACAACATCAGCCTCATGAAGCGCGTCTACCGCGACGGCAACGAGGTGGGCAACCACACTTACTCCCATCCGGATATCTCTGAAATCTCACAGCGTCAGGTGGTGCTCCAACTCAATCTCACCGAACGCCTCTTCGCCGCCGAACTGGGCGTTCAGCCAGTCTACTTCCGTCCTCCGTACTCCATCGATCAGGAACCAGACACCAACGACCAGGCCGCTCCCGTTGAGGCCATCCAGCGTCTGGGCTACGTCATCGTCGGCGATAAAATCGACACCAACGATTGGGACGTGCATCCTCGCAAAACGCCTCAGGAGATCGTCAACAGCGTCTTCCAGCAGATCTCGGAGTTCAACACCAAGCCGTGGACACGCGGCTCCGTAATCCTGATGCACGATGGCGGCGGCGATCGCTCCGCCACCGTAGCCGCGCTTCCGGTGCTCATCCAGGCCCTTCGCGCCCACGGCTATACCATCGTTCCCGTATCCGCCCTGATTGGCAAAACCTCCGCTGAGGTCATGCCCCCCATCAAAGGCCGCCAGCGCTACTACGCCTTCGTTGACTCCATCGCCTTTGCCCTCATCTCTTTCTTCAACCACTTCGTCATCAGTGTCTTCTTCATCGGCGACGTGTTGATGAGCATTCGCCTGGTGCTCATCGGTCTTCTCGCCACCATAGACCGTTTCCGCAAACGCAGAGACTTCGCCACCCCTGCCTACCAGCCCCGCGTCGCCGTCCTCATCCCCGCCTACAACGAAGCCAAGGTGATCGCCCGCACCATCCGCTCCGTGCTCATGTCCAACTATAAGAACATCCGCATCATCGTCATCGACGATGGTTCCACCGACGACACCGCAAAGATCGCCACCGACACCTATGCCAAAGAGATCGCTGCCGGCCGCCTTACGGTTCTTTCCAAGCCGAACGGCGGCAAAGCAGACGCACTCAACTTCGGGCTCGCTCAGATACGCGACGACGAGGAAGTCTACATCGGCATCGACGCCGACGGCGTGATAGCCCACGATGCCATCAGCCGCCTGGTCCCCCACTTCGCCAACCCTCGGATCGGCGCCGTAGCCGGAAACGCGAAGGTCGGCAACCGGGTGAACCTCTGGACGCGCTGGCAGGCGCTTGAGTACATCACCAGCCAGAACTTTGAGCGCCGCGCCCTGGACCTCTTTGACGTCGTCACCGTCGTCCCCGGAGCCATCGGCGCATGGCGCACCGCGTCCGTCAAAGCCGGCGGCGGCTACCACCCCGATACCGTAGCAGAGGACGCCGACCTCACCATGAACCTCCTCGAGCAGGGCTACGCCGTCATCTACGAGGATCGGGCCCTGGCCTTCACAGAAGCTCCAGCCAACGCCAACGACCTCGCCCGCCAGCGCTTCCGCTGGTCCTTCGGCATCTTGCAGGCTGTCTTCAAGCATCGCGGGGCCATCGCAAATCGTCTCGCCATGGGACTCTTCGCCCTGCCCAACATCGTCGTCTTTCAGATCCTTCTGCCCCTCGTCTCTCCGCTGATCGATCTTATGTTCGTCGCCGGAGTCATTCACTACTTCATCGACAAGCACTTCCACCCCAGCACCACCAACCCATCGGATCTCTATAAGCTCATCAGCTTCTTCGCTGCCTTCCTTCTCATCGACTTCATCACCTCCGCCCTGGCCTTTATGCTGGAGCGGAAACACCCCGCCAGCAAGGGAGACGCCTGGCTACTGGTTCACATCTGGATCCAGCGGTTCACCTACCGCCAACTCTTCTCCTGGGTGCTCATCCGCACCGTCAAGCGAGCCATCGATGGCCGCAGCTTCAACTGGGACAAACTGGAGCGTACGGCACTCATGTCCAAAAACGCAGAGAAGTTTCTCCAGGACCCTCGCTAGCCTTCGCTCATCCTCCCGGCTTTGCGCCGCCATACATCTTCCCGACAAAGCGAATCAGCGCCCATCGAGCCTGGCCGCTCCGCAGCCATCGTCCCCATAGGACGCCCACCGGGTGCATCCTCGGCATTCGAGAAGCAGACCTCGCCTCCCAACCGACCCAAAACCTCCTTCGCGGCTCGAACCGGCCTCAAGCCCTCGCCCAGCGCACCCTGCCCATCCTCAATCAAACGCACAGGATTCCCCCGCCGCCGTAATATATCTATAGAGGTTTCTATGACTTCCACAACGTCTATCTCTCTACCTCCCTTTCGGAACCAGGCTCCTACTGACTTCTCCAGTGCGGAAAACAAACGCGCCATGCGTCAGGCGCTAGACCGCATCCGCGTGGAACTGGGCCGCACCTACGATCTGATCATCGGTGGCAGCGATCTGCAGACCTCCACCACCTTTCCCTCTCTCAATCCCGCCAACCCGTCTGAGGTCGTCGGCATCCACTACCACGCCACCACTCGCGAGGCCGACCACGCAGTCGAGGCTGCGCAACGAGCCTTCGCTAGCTGGCGAAAAACACCCGCCGCAGACCGCGCAGCTCTGTTACTGCGTGCCGCCGACCTCATCCGCCAGCGTCACCTCGACTTCTGTGCATGGCTGGTCCTGGAGGTCGGCAAGAACTGGGGCGAGGCTGATGCCGATGTTGCAGAATGTATCGACTTCCTTGAGTTTTACGCTCGTGAAGCACTGCGATTGGATGCCGCCACCCCTCCCATTCAGTTCCCCGGCGAACGCAACTCACTGCGCTACATTCCACTCGGCGTCGGCGCCGTAATCCCTCCCTGGAACTTTCCTCTGGCCATCATGGCGGGCATGACCGCAGCCTCCATCGTCTGCGGCAATACGGTGGTCCTCAAACCCAGTCCGGATGCTCCCACCATCGCTGCACATTTTCTCTCCCTCATGGAGGAGGTGGGTCTTCCCGACGGCGTCATCAACCTCATCCAAGGCGGGCCCAACGTGGGACGCGCCATCGTCGAGCATCCTCAGGTGCGCTTCATTGCCTTTACCGGCTCCAAAAAAGTTGGTATCGAGATCCATGAACGTGCCGCCCATCCCCAACCCAACCAGCACTTCCTCAAGCGCACCATCCTCGAGCTGGGCGGCAAAGACGCCATCATCGTCGACGCGGACTGCGATCTGGATCAGGCCATCCTCGGCGTCACTGCCTCCGCCTTTGGCTTCAGCGGGCAGAAGTGCTCTGCCTGCTCTCGTGTCATCGTCGACGCTGCCATCTACGATGTCTTCTGCGACCGCATCAAAGAGGCCGCCGAGGCTCTCACTCAGGGGTCGCCCGCGGACAACCTCCAGCTCGGCCCGGTCATCAATCCAACCGCCAAACAGCGCATTCTGGACTATATCGCGATCGGACAAACCGAGGGTCGCCTTCTCACCGGCGGCACAGCGGTCGATCTCCCCGGGAAAGGCTACTACATCGCTCCCACCGTCTTTGCGGATGTGGCTCCTGACGCCCGAATCGCCCAGGAGGAGATCTTCGGACCCGTACTCGCAGTCATCAAGTCCCATAACTTCGAAGAGGCTTTAGTCATCGCCAACAGCACCCAGTACGGACTCACCGGCTCCATCTACACCCACTCCCGCGAAAAACTCGATCGGGCCGGCGAAGAGTTCCACGTAGGCAATCTCTACTTCAACCGCAAGTGCACCGGCGCCATGGTCGGGGCTCATCCGTTTGGAGGTTTCAATATGAGCGGTACAGACTCCAAAGCTGGCGGACCGGATTACCTGACGCTCTTCAGCCAGGCCAAGTCCATAGCGGAGAAGCTCACCTGATCCCCAGATCCGAAAGGCCAAAATTTGGTGTCTTTGCAGCCAAAACTCCTTCAACTCACGGCTGCCTACCCTACAAAATGCTCTGCAGGCCTCGGCTTGCTCGCGTCTTTGCTTCAACTTCTGAACGATTCATGGCTCATGCCGTGTTCGCCATCTCGATCCATACCGTCCGAACCATCTCTGCCAGCATTTCGTGATGCATAGCAAAGATCGCCAACTCCAGCCTGTCACCCACCTCCATCTTGGAGTAAATGCTGCGCAGATAGTTCTTGACGGACTGCTCCTTGGTATTGAGCCGTTGCGCAATCTCCTTGTTCTTTCGCCCCTCACAGATCAACGCCACTATCCTCAACTCCCGCTGCGTAAGGCGTTGCAATACCCTCGAAGGAGTTGGATCCGGCGCAACCATGGACTCAACCACCGCCCGTTGCACATAACGCTCACCCGCTTCAACCCGATAAAGGCACTCCAGCAACTGGGGCTCAGCTACTGACCGCGACAGAACTCCATCAGCCCGATTCACCAACCACGATTCCAGCACGGTCTTCGGCTCCAGAATCATCACCGCTCGATTGCCATGCTCCTTCACAGTGTCCAGAAGCGCAGCGATCTCCGCCGTAAAGCTTGAAGGAAAGATCGCGATCGCACCGCTCCAATTGCGGATCGCCCTTTGCAACCCGCTCAGTCTGCCGCACAGCGCCACAACCTCAATACCCACCTCAGATCTCAACACACGCGCCAGACCAGAACGATAGATCGCCTGATTGTCCGCCAGAATAATCCGCATCCCCTCAAACACTCCTTTTCATCACGCCGGAATCGGTCGCCACCCAGAAACCTGGTCGGACCAACCCTCCCAACAGTGCGCCATAGCGTACACGCCCCAACAGAGCATCTCCGATGCAGAGCACGGCGCATCCTTACATTGCCTCTATCGGCAATGGCGGCTGATTCAAGGAGTGTTGTTTCTTCGCACAACAACTCCACCCCGCAGCAAAGCTGCACCCCTCCCACCGCGCACAATCACTTTGCCTTTGCAGAATCCGGCAAAACCTGCACGCCTCGTTGTTCGCCAGGTGCGCAAAGATCCTCAGCAACTGTCTCCAGGGATGCGTGTTCAACAAGACGTACTGCCAATGGCCCCTGCGGCAAACAAATTCACAGCTTCAATACATTGCCTCGGATACCCTCAGGCGCAGGAGAATCCCATGAAACCGCCTGTCATCAAGCTCGCGCTCGCCTGCACTCTGGCCCTCGCTTCCCTGGGATGCACCCACGCCTACTATCCACCGCCGCCGCCTCCTCCTCCACCACCTTCTGTAGCTCCCAACATCGTTCAAATAGCAGAGAGCAATGGCTTCTCCATGGGCCGCCGGGATGGTGCGCGGGCCGCACAGTTGGGTCAACTCTTTCATGCTCGCCACACCCGCACCTTCCGCCTCACTCCCGGATACAACCCCCAGATGGGCCCCTACAATGTCTATCGCCATGCCTTCCGGCGCGCCTATCTCAAGGGTTACCGCGAGGGCTACTACCACTAAAACGCGTGCCGGCGAATAGCGGACGGGGTGTCCTCAACACGTCGATCTGGGGAGCGAAAGACAGAGAGCAGAGCCGTCAACGTCGACCGCCGCTTCTCAGAGAACCGCCACAGCACGCTGGCTTTGGGGCTCCCCGGCAAAGCAAAATTGCTCTACAGTGGAGAGAGAGCGTCAGCAGCCATGGAAGTCCATGCTCCTGCACGCTACTCTCTACACTCTATGCAGCCCTTTCACATCGCATTTCCCGTTAACGATCTGCAGGCCGCCCGCCACTTCTATGGAACGATCCTGGGCTGCCCCGAGGGTCGAAGCTCAGACCAATGGATTGACTTCAACCTCTACGGCCATCAGATCGTCGCTCACCTCCGCCCCACGGCCCCCTCGGACAATGCCGCGGGCGATCCCCTTCCAGCCCCCGGCAACCTCGTCGACGGTCATCAGGTCCCCATCCCGCACTTCGGCGTCGTCCTCTCACCCCCGGAATGGAAAGAACTAGCCGCTCGCGTACGCGCCGCCGGAATCTCCTTCGTCATCGAGCCGTACACCCGATTTGAAGGCCAGGTAGGCGAGCAGTCCACCATGTTCTTCCTGGACCCCGCTGGCAACGCACTGGAGTTCAAATCCTTCGCCGACCTCTCTCAACTCTTCGCCCACTAGCACCTTCTCTGTTTCGCTTCCAACGGCCAACATCGTCAGACAGCGGAGAGTAATCAGATCTTCGGGACAACCTTTGTCCTTCCATCACACCTTGCAACCGGCATCATCGAACCTCACTTCAGGAAGTGTGCATGTCTCTCTTTGACTTTCTGGTTGGTCAACCCCTCGCCACCTCAGAGGAGCGCGCCGAACACATCGGCCCCATCGCCGGCATTCCTATCTTTGGTCTGGATGCGCTCAGTTCCGCAGCCTACGGCCCAGAAGCCGCCCTCACCCTGCTCATCCCCTTGGGGCTGGCTGGCCTCGCACACATTATTCCGATCACCTCGGCCATCATCCTGCTGCTGATCATCCTCTACTTCTCTTACCGCCAGACAATCGATGTCTATCCCCATGGCGGCGGCAGCTTCACCGTGGCCTCTGAGAACCTGGGCCCCCACGCCGGCCTGCTGGCCGCCGCGGCGCTGATGATCGACTACATCCTGAACGTAGCCGTAGGCATCTCCGCCGGCGTCGGAGCTTTGGTCTCGGCCTTTCCCTCCCTCCAACCCCACACCCTGGCCCTCTGCCTGCTCATCCTCTTCCTACTTACCGTCATCAACATGCGTGGCGTTCGGGACACAGGCAACGCCTTCCTCATTCCCACGTACCTCTTCATTGGAACCCTACTGGTGGTCATCCTCGTGGGAGGTGTTCGCGCAGTTCTGGCCCACGGTCACCCCATACCCGTTATCGCTCCGCCGCGCCTGCCCAACGCTACCCTCATGCTTACCCCTTGGCTACTGCTGAAGGTCTTCTCCAGTGGTTGCACCGCCATGACCGGCGTCGAGGCCGTCTCCAACGGAGTGGGAGCCTTCCGCGAGCCCACACAGCCAAACGCCAAGCGCACCCTCACCATCATCATCGTTCTGCTGGCGATCTTCCTGGGTGGAATCGCCATGCTCTGCCGCGCTTACCAGGTCGGAGCCACGGATCCCAATGGCCCCGGCTATCAGAGCATCCTTTCTCAACTCATCTGCGCTGTGCTGGGCCGGGGCTGGTTCTACTACGTCGGCATGGGCTCCATCCTTCTCGTCCTGGCGCTCTCCGCAAACACCTCCTTTGCAGACTTCCCGCGCCTCACCCGCGCCATCGCCCAGGACAACTTCCTTCCCCATGTCTTTCTGATCCGCGGTCGACGTCTGCTTTACTCCTACGGCCTCTACGCTCTGGTCGGCTTCTCCGCCGTCCTCTTGATCGCCTTTGGCGGCGTCACGGACCGCCTCATTCCTCTGTTTGCCATCGGTGCCTTCCTGGCCTTCACCCTCTCCCAGGCAGGCATGGTGATGCACTGGCTGCGCAAGCCCGGACCGCGATCCTTGCACCGCATCCTGATCAATGGCATCGGAGCCCTGGCCACCGGCATCACCCTCCTCGTCGTTCTCGTCACCAAATTTGCAGATGGGGCATGGATCACCACCCTCATGATCCCCACGATCATCTTTCTCATGATCGCCGTCCGCCGACACTACGAGGGCGTAACCCGCGCAATCCAACTCGACCGGCCCATCAGCCTTGAAGATATCCAGCCCCCGCTGTTCGTCATCCCCATCGACCGCTGGTCACGAATCACGGAAAAGGGCCTGCGCTTCGCCTTGAAGCTCAACGCTCAAGTACAAGGCGTGCACATCGATACCGGGGAGGAGAGCAGCACTCTCCAGCAACTCTGGAAGCGCAACGTCGCCGACCCCATCGCCCAGGCCGGCCTTCCTGTTCCCACCCTGGTCAATCTCCCGTCGCCCTATCGCTTCGTCCTGGCGCCTCTGGTGGATTACATCCTGCAACTTGAAAATCAGTTTCCAGATCGCCAGATAACCGTTCTCGTCCCCGAACTCGTCGTCAAGCACTGGTGGCAGACCCCACTGCACAACCAGCGCGCCGAACTCCTCAAACTTCTCCTTCTCATGCGCCGCAATGAGAAGATCTCCGTCATCAACATCCCCTGGTATCTCTAAGAGCGACCTGAACCTATCTAAAAGTTCTGTAGCGCCAGATACTGATGGATGAAGGCAATCGCCATGCTCCCCTCACCCACGCTGCTCGAGACGCGTTTAATCGAGTCGTGGCGTACATCCCCGGCACAGAAGACCCCCGGCAAGTTCGTCTCTAGCGGAAACGGAGCACGGTCCTCCAACGGCCACTTCATCAGATCACGCCCCGTGCAGATATACCCACTCTCATCCCTCTCCAGGCTCTCCGGCAGCCAGGCCGTGCTGGCATTGGCGCCGATCATGACAAAAAGCGCATCGGCTTCCCGTGTCTGAACCATCACCGCACCGTCTTCGCCCTGCGTGCGGGTCACAATACGTTCCAATTGATCTTCACCCTCCGCACGAATCACTTCGGTGTTCGGCTCTACCTTCACATTCCCCTTGGCGGCAAGCTGCTCAATCAGGTAGTGCGACATCGTCAGATGCAAGCCTTTACCACGCACCAGCATCGTCACCTGTGCCGCGTAGTTGGAAAAGAACATCGCTGCCTGGCCGGCGGAGTTTCCCGCACCCACCACGAACACCTTCTTTCCATTCACATAGCTCGCCTCCTGGCGTGAGGCGCCATAGAGCACGCCCCGTCCCTGCAATCGTTCCACGCCTTCAGCCTGCAGACGTCTCCACTCTACCCCGGTAGCCAGCAGCACCACGCAGGCGGAGATTCTCTGCCCCCCATCCAATTCCACGCAGTAGCGTCCATCGCTGAGCATCGCCATGCTCTCCACGCATCGCGTCATCACAATCTCTGCTCCAAATCGAACTGCCTGCTTCTGCGCTCGATCGCTCAACTCATCTCCCGAAATTCCATTCGGAAAGCCCAGGTAATTCTCAATGCGCGACGAAGCTCCAGCCTGCCCACCCGCAGCGGACCGCTCCACCACTAAGACATTCAACCCCTCCGAGGCGCCATAAACTCCGGCGGCTAGACCTGCTGGCCCCGCCCCCACAATCACCACGTCATACTCCTCATGCCGAGGCCGTGTGCGTATGCCCAGCGCCTCGGCCACGCTGCGCACCGTGGGCTGCGCCACGCAGTAGGCCCGGTCCACAATCACCTCCGGCCCCTGGTATCCCTCCGTCATGCAAGCCGACCACCTCTCCGGCTCACGCTCCGCATCCACCCACTCGTAAGGAATCCGATTCGCGGAAAGAAACCGGCGAATCTCCTGGCAACCCCGGTCATATTGCGTGCCCACCACAAGCACCCGCGAACTCGGCAGGTTCGCAGCAAACTGTTGCACAGTCAACAGCCGCTCTGTCATCGTCTGCAGGATCACAGCGCTGCAAGCCGCTGAGCTCTGGATCAATTCGAACAGCACCTGCGGTTCAAACTGAGCGATCCTCGCCCTGGTCGTGGCCTGAATGGAAACCAACGCCGCCCCACCGAGCAAAATCGGAACTTCTCCAAAAAATTCACCCACCCCGTAACGGCGCAACTCCCTTGGCTGCCCCAGAACGTCCTTCACCAGTTGAAGATCGCCCTCTAATATCACGTAAAAGTTGGCCATCTCTCCTTCCCGAATCAGCCACTCCTCCGCTTGCAGGCGCACATCAGCCGCCCGGTCCGCCAATCGCCGGAGCTCCGAATCGTCAAGAGAGGCGAAGACAGGAACTGCCTTCAACTCCGTTGTAGAGATCATCCCTTGATTCTCCCATGTCCCAGCGCCAAACGTGTGAATCGCCCCGCCAGCCCATGCTCTTGGTCAGCCTCGGCGCCAACAGATCCAAGCACGCCAGAACCTGAAGCACCCGGCCTCTTCACCCATAGACCATTGCCTCTTCCGGCAAGTAGCTGTTCAAAATGGCTCTTCAGTATGCCGCTGCCGTTTAGATGGACACAATCTCGTCCACTGGATAACCAGCATCCTTCCAACCCTGCAACCCTCCGCGCAGAGGGCGCACCCGGCGAATGCCCAGACGGCGCAGATCCAAAGCGACCTTCGCGCTTGTCTCTTCGCTGGGACACGTGCAGTAGAGGACGATATCGCGGTCAGAAGGAATAATCTCCCGTCGCTGTTTCAGCTCATCCGGACTGATACGCAAAGCGCCGGGCAGCACCATTGGATCCGTAAGAACATCCAGAGGGTGGCGAAGATCAACAATGAAAGGCCGTTCCATGCCATCGCGCTCCGCCTCTCGTATCAACTCCATCAGTTGCTCAGGTTCCAGACGCAGGCCCTCCAACTGGTCCAGAAACTGTCGGCGCTTCAGCACTCGGTAGATCAGCACGCTGATCACCGCCAGCAGCACCAGCACAATGCCAAAGTGGCGGAGCATCCCGAAGAACTCGCTGCTCTGTTTCGCAAGATCCCCAAAGAAGCGGCCCGCAAAAAGCCACGCACCACCCCAGATCAGCGAACCCGACAGATCGTAGAAGACAAACGTGAGGTAAGGGATGCGCACCTGGCCCACAATAGGCGCGGCCACCGTGCTCAGCCCAGGGACAAATTTGGCAAACAGTAACGTAAAGGCTCCACGTCTGTTCACCGTACCGTGGGTTCGCTCCACGCAGGTAGCCGCCTCCAACGACAGGTGGCAGAGCGCGTTCAAGATCCGCGCCCCATAACGCTTCCCCAGAAAGTACCAGGCAGAATCCGACAGCAGACACGCCAGTAGAATGACCGGCAGAGCATAAGCTACGTGGACCTTGTGAGCTGCACTCATGGCGCCCACAGCAATCAACAAGGGAACCGTAGGGATCGGTATGCCGCCTTGCTCCACCAGCACCCAGCCAAAGAGCAGGGCGTAGGTATGATGTGCCAGCATGCTCAGAACTGAAGTCATACACCTCACCCCTTCCGCTCTCACCAGATTCTGGAACAGAGCCTTCTATCGCCTACATTAGATGATGACGGCACACAATCGCAGTGTAAAGTATGGCAGAATGGGAGATCTGATCCCGTCTGATCCGGCACAGAACACACGCTCAGACCTCCAGCTTCCCTGCTTTCCCGAAACCGAATCATCTACACTGCATTCTGGCGGCCTCTGCTCAAATCTCCGCAATTCCATCTCGGGCGCAAGATCTCTTGCAACCTACTTTGCCCAACCAGCTGCGTGCAAACTGAAGCACCCGGAACCCTGCGTCTCAGCCGGAAATCCAGAGCAAAACGTCTCTATTCTCGCCGAAAATCGATCCTCGTGACTCGGAATGTCAACCCTCGGCAGCCACGCGAAGCTGGCTCTAATTCTTGATGTGCACCGTCGGCTCCACCGACATTCCAATGCGCAGAGCGTAGTCCTTGTTCTCCTCATCCAGGTTGCTGAAGTTCACTCGAACAGGAATGCGCTGTACCACCTTCACATAGTTGCCCGTAGCGTTCTCCGGCGGAAACAGACTCAGCGAACTCCCGGTGGCCCCGCCAATCTGCGCCACGACCCCGCTGAACTTCCGCCCACCCAGCGCATCCACAGAGATGTCCACACGCTGGCCCGCATGCATGTGCGTGAGCTGCGTCTCTTTGAAGTTGGCCGTAACCCAAAGATCGGTCAGGGGCACAATCGTCATCAGGGCTTGACCAACGCTCAGGTTTTCCCCCACGGCTACGCTCTTGTTGCTCACAATGCCTGTAATAGGTGAAACGATGTGGGTGTAGCTCAGGTTCAACTTCGCCTGATCCACCTTGGCTTGGGCTACCTTGATGGCCGCCAAGGCTGCCGCAGCCACCGACTCCTGAGCGGCTACCTGTTTCGGGCCGTTCTTCTGGCTTTGGAACCGCTGTGAACGCGCCGCGTTCAACCGCTCTTCTGCCGTGTGCACAAAGGCTTCCTGCGCCACTACATCGCGTCGGGCCGCCCGCAGGTTGCCCTGGTCAGCCGCAGCCTGGGCCACCGCTGCATCAAACTGCTGCTTGGAGATCACATCTTTGGCCACGAGTGGGGTGTAACGCTGCACGTCAAGCTCGGACTTAATAGCCTCCGCCTTGGCCGCGGCCACCTTGGCCTTAGCCGCCTCCACCTGAGCCTCCGCCTGCTGCACAGACGCCTCGCTGCTGGCTACATCAGACGTTGAGGTCCGCAGGGTCGTAAATGTCTGAACGTGCGTAATCGGTACGTTGACCAAAGCCTCCTGATAGGCAGCCTGGGCGTTGGCCAGGTCAGCCTGCGCCTGCTCCAGAGCAACCTGAAAGTCCTTGGGATCGATCTCCGCAATACTGTCTCCCTTATGCACAAACTGCTCCTCGGTAACATCCACGCGGATCACCTGCCCAGCCACACGCGAGCTCACCTGGTAGAGGTTGCCATCCACCTGCGCGTCATCGGTGTCTTCGCTATAAGTGGAGCGCCAGTAAAAAAGCCCAGCGCCAAGGATCAGCACCGCAATCACAAAGAAACCGATGAGATTTCTCTTTGAATTGTCCTTGGGCAAAGCCTCCGTCGGCTCCGGCTGTTGCGAACGTTCGTTCTGATCGGCCACGCTTACTTTCCTCCGAGATACTCTTTGTAATTGGTCGAAGCGACTCCCAGCGCCCGCGCCAGCGAGAGTTTGGCGACGTTGTGCTGGTAGAGCGCGCTAATGTATTGATCTTCCGCCTGTCGATCCGTCGCCAGCGCCTCTGAGACGGCTAAACTCGAGTCGACCCCAGCCTTAAACCGCTCCTGCGCCTCCAAAAGCGCCTCCCGAGCCAGATCCACATTGCTCCTGGTGGCCTCTACCAGCTTGGCAGCGGTGTGAATATCAAGAATGGCGTCGCGGACATCAGCATTCACCTGCTGGGTCTGGTCAGAGAGCTTCGCCTTGGCTTGATCCAGTTCTGCGCCCGCGGTCTCTTCCTCTCCATGCACCTTCGCAATCTGCAAAATCGGTGCGGATATCGACGCCTCCGCCGTGTACGTGCCATGGGAGTGCGCCACCGTCTGACCCAAATCCCCATAGTTGCCGTTCACACTTACCGTCGGAAGCTGATCGTCGCCGGCGGCCTTCCGATTCGCTTCAGCAGCCTTTACCTGCTCCTCAGCCGCAGCCAGATCCTTGCGCTGTTTCAACGCCTCCTGAAAGGCTGCCTCGGGATCGGGCGTCTCCAGCACCGCAAAGGGAGCGCTGTCCGTCAGTTGAAACCTCTGGTCGAGCGGCAGTCCGATGGCGCGCGCCAAAGCAATCTTGTCCTCGGCCAACTCGTTCCGCGCAGAGATCAGGGATTGTTGCTCACTCTGATAGTCCACCTGCGCACGCAACACATCCAGTCGAGGGCTCGTACCGGCTTCATGCGCATCCTTGGCCTGATCGAATGAGAGCTTGGAACTGGCCAACTCGGCCTTAACCGCTTCAATCCGGCTTTGGTCCGCAATGCACAGCAGATAAGCGTTGCCCACCGTCAGCACCACTAGATCTCGTGCATCCTGCGCTGTAAGCTGGGCCGCCTCAAAGTTGTGCTTCGATGCCAGATACGTCTGCAGAGAATTCAGATTCAGCAGGTTTTGCGTAAGATACGCCCGAAAATCCTCCACCTGAAACGGCCCGATAATCGGGTTAATTCCCGGTATCTTCAGGCCAAACGCCGCCAGATCAATCTGTTGCACCGTTATTGATGCCCCTGCCGTCACCGTAGGTAGAAGCGTTTGCAGGTTCTGCAGCCGCTCTCCTCCCGCCAGACGCTCGCTGGACGCCTGCAAAATCAGACCAAGATTATTCTGCAGCCCCATTTGAATCGCCTCATCGATGCCCAGCGGCAAAACCTGCCCGCTCGCCCTCCCGCGCACCAGGCTGCCTCGAAAGCTGGGATCCAAACCGTTCTGCGAACTGCTGCTGGAGGGATTCAGCGCCGGCCCCGGCGCAGCAAGCTGCTGCTGCGTCTGCAAAGCAACACCCAGTTCCGAGGATCCGCCGTTGGAACTCGTCCCTCCGGACTGCGCACGGGCCATGGGAGCCGCCAACACCAGCGCCAGCAAAGCCACAGCTCCCTTCATCGCGTCACCTGACGCGTCTCGATGCGATCGAATCATATCTTTTATGCTATATCGCCGGTTAAACTCACCGGTCATCTGCTTCCTCTGCACAATCTCCTACTTCCAGATGCTCAAACGGGCGGGATGTATGCAAAAGTTCGCAGAGAAATTCACAGACAACTCTTCCCTCACCCTGTTAGCCATCACCCCGCCCGGAGCACGCAAGTAAAAAATCCTCATTAAATCGCTATAACGGAGTGCTCCCACCCTTTACACTTTGGTTGATGCCTCGCCCCGCGCCAACCCGCTCGACGAGCTACCCAAACCAGCAATCCCGCACAGTACCCCCGCAGCTCAACCCCAGCAAACTCAAAGGAGCTTTATGTTACTCGGTATTGATGTAGGCACAGGTGGTACACGAGCCATCCTGATCGATCACGCTGGCGTGGTGCTGGCTTCGCACTCTGCCGACCATGCCCCCATCCGCTCGGATCACATCGGCTGGGCCGAACAGGATCCGGAAGACTGGTGGAGAGCGGCCCAGCAGGCCATCACCGGAGCTCTGCGCGCCGCCACAAACGCCGGACACACCGTCGCCGTCCAGGCAGTGGGGCTCACTGGACAGATGCATGGCTGCGTCATGCTCGACGCCTCCGGAGAGGTGCTCCGCCCCGCCCTCATCTGGTGCGATCAGCGAACCCAGCCCCAGTGCGACTGGCTCACCAGCACCATCGGCTATGAGCGACTCATCGAGCTTACCGCCAACCCTGCCCTGCCCAACTTCACCCTCACCAAGCTCCTCTGGGTGCGCCAGCATCAGCCCGAGATCTTCGCCAGAATCGCCCACGTCCTCTGCCCCAAAGACTTCGTCCGGCTGCGCCTCACGGGGGAGTATGCCATGGATCTGCAGGAGGCCTCCGGAACCCTCCTGCTCGACGTCGTCCATCGCCGCTGGTCCACAGAGATGGCGGAGCGCACCGGCATCCCGCTCGGCTGGCTGCCTCGCTTATTTGAAGGGCCGGAGATTTGCGCGCACATCAGCCAGGCCGGAGCCGCCGCCACCGGACTCCAGGCTGGAACTCCCGTAGCCGCCGGGGCCGGTGATCAAGGCGCCGGTGCGGTCGGGATGGGCATCCTCACTCCCGGATCCGTCTCAGCCACCATCGGAACCTCCGGCGTCGTCTTCGCCGCTACCGCGCAACCCACCTTGGATCCCAAGGGCCGGCTGCATACCTTCTGTCATGCCGCCCCGGGAATCTGGCATGTGATGGGCGTAACCAATGGAGCCGGCCTCAGCCTTCGCTATCTGCGCGATACTTTCTTCGCCTCTCGCTCCTACGATGAGATCACCGCTCCGGCCGCGTCCATCCCTCCCGGGAGCGATGGACTCCTGTGGGCCCCTTACCTGTTCGGCGAGCGTACGCCGTATCTGGATCCCAACGCACGCGCAGCCTTCGTAGGCATCACCGCCTCCACAACCGCAGCCCACTATGTCCGCGCCGTGCTGGAGGGTGTGGCGTTCTCCCTTCAGGACACCCTCACGCTCTTTGCCGAGCTCGGAATCCCGGTAGAAAGTATTCGCCTGGGCGGTGGCGGGGCACGTAGCCCGCTGTGGCGGCAAATCCAGGCCGACGTCTACGGTCATGCCGTCCAGATCCTGGAGGCAGAAGAGGGCGGAGCCTTTGGAGCCGCCCTGCTGGCTGGCGCAGGCGTAGGCGTGTGGCCATCTGTTGCCGCGGCCTGCCAGGCGGCTGTCCGACCTGCGCAGACCATCCAGCCGCTCCACGCCCCGGCAATGGCCCAGGCCTACGTCCGCTATCGCAAACTCTATCCAGCACTGCGGCAGGTCTGATCCTGCCGCAAATCAAACCCCGTGCCAGGCCGAGCTCCGCAACACCCAAAAATCCGCGTCGATCCTGCGCTGCCTCCGCCTCAATCTTTGCATCGCGTTCTCGCAACCACGCACCGGCCGTGCCTGTCGCAACCCTCTCTCCCGCCGCAGGCACAGCCAACCGAAACCTCACCCTCCTTCCTCCCTTGTCCCGCACCGGCTTGTACCCTCGACCAAGTCAAAACCATACCCCCCACCTCCGTCGTAGCATAAATTTCATGAGATTCTCTCTCCTGCCTCTCTTCGCCACCACCGCATTCGCCGTGCTCTTATCTCTTTCGGCGCTGGCTGGCGCACAGGCCGCTAAATCCTCCCGCGCCGGAACCACAATACCCGCCACGCAAGACCCCGCAATTGTGCCCACAGACAGGCTCTCCGAGGGATGGTGGGCGGCCCGTCACAAGCAGATCCTCGCCGAACTGGCTGCTCATCCCGATGCGCAATTGCTGCTCATCGGCGACTCCATCACCAACAACTACGACAAGGCGGACCCTCCCAATCAAAACTTTCACCCCATCTGGAACCAGTACTACGCTCCCCGCAAGGCCTTGAACCTGGGCTTCAGCGGCGACACAACCGCAAATGTGCTCTGGCGGCTGGATCACGGAGAGGTGGCAGGTCTGCACCCCAAACTGGCCATATTGCTCATTGGGACCAACAACACCTACTTCGGACAGACGGCCGAGCAAACCGAAGAAGGGATTGACGCGGTCATCAAAGACCTCGAGCACCGCTTGCCGCATACCCAAATCTTGCTCATGGGCTTGCTGCCCTCCGCTCTACCCTCCCGAGAGATCAACTTCGACGTCAACGATTACCTCAGCCTTCACTATGCTGGAGGAGAAGATCCTCTTGTCTCCTACATCGACATCAGCCCCGTCTTCTATGCCTTTGGACAGTTGAATACCCGCTTGTTTTACGACCCCACTCTTACGCCGCCCCGCCCCGCGCTGCACCCCAACACCTGGGGGCAGCGGATGATGGCCTCAGCCATTGAACCGGCGGTAGCACGCCTCATGGGAGACACCCGGGTACAGCCCTCCCCGGAACCCCTCCCGCAGACCGAACACCCCTGAGATCCCCACACCTCGGCCCTCCCAAACACCTGGCCGAGCTTTCATCCCCAGGTTCCGCAGCCCATCTTGCGAAGAACTGCGATACCTTGGTCCTCAGAGAAGGAGAGAACCGTGCCAACCGATACCAAACTGACCGCACCCATTCGCACCGCCGTTGTCGGATACGGACTTGCCGGACGTATCTTCCACGCGCCCTTTGTACATACCGTTCCGGGGCTGGAGCTCACGGCCATCGTGCAGCGCCATGGAGATTCCGCCGCGGCGGATTACCCCTCCGTCCGCCTGCTGCGCTCTCCTGAACAGGCCTTTGCCAACCCTGACATCGATCTCATCGTCGTGGCCACGCCCAACGACTCGCACGTGGAGATCGCTCAGCGCGCCCTGGAGAGCGGCAAGCATGTCGTCGTCGACAAACCAGTCGCCGGCTCCTCGGCCCAGGTGCAATCGCTCCTGGCTCTTGCCAGCCGTCAGGGCAAGCTTCTGGCACCCTTCCACAACCGGCGCTTGGATGGTGACTTTCTCACCCTGAAGAAGTTGAAGGAGGAGAACCGCCTGGGAAGAATCACCCTCGTAGACTCCCACTTCGACCGCTTCCGCCCTCTGCAGCGAGCCAATAGCTGGAAAGAAGCAGGCGGAACGACCAATGGAATCCTCTTTGACCTCGGACCCCATCTCGTAGACCAGTCTCTCGCATTGTTCGGCCCTCCCAGAACAATCTCCGCCAGCGTCCGCCACGAACGGGATGTCACCGCCATTGACGATGCATTCGATATCGTGCTGGAGTTCGATCTTCCCCAGGGCCACCACCTACGCTATGAGTGCCATGCCACCATGCTCGCGCCGGAGGCAGCACCCCGCTTCCGCGTCAATGGAACCCTGGGAAGTTACGTGAAGTTCGGCTTGGATCCTCAAGAATCCGCGCTTCTTGGCGGAGCCAGACCAAAGCAACTGGGATCTCCGGAACCATGGCTGCCGGAAGCCGAAACCTCCTGGGGAACACTGACCACGGCAGTAACCACCGCGGATCCGATCCAGTTGGAACGGACCAGACTCCCCACCGAAACCGGCGACTATCGTAGCTTTTACGCCAATGTCCGTGATGCGATTCACGGCCATGCCCCCTTGGCTGTCACAGCCCAGGATGCCTATCGCACCATTCGCCTGCTCGAATTGGCGCTCGAATCCAGTGACCACGGTCACACGCTGGCAGTGGACTTCACGATGTAGACTGATGCTTGTATGGCAATGCAAAAAACCAACTCGATCGTAAAGTTTGTTGTCGCGGGAGCCATCGTCCTGGGCACGGTGGCTTGGCTTTCTGTATCGGCTGCCGGCAACGCAAAGAGCTACTACGTCACGGTGGGAGAGTTGCAGGCAATGGGAAACAAGGCCTACCAGGTCAATCTGCGCGTAGCTGGCAACGTCCTGCCCGGCAGCATCACGCGCAATGGACCTTCAGCCAACTTCGTCCTCACGGAGCAGGGCAAGTTACTGCGTGTCGACTATGATGGAGCCGAGCCTCCGCCGGACGAGTTCAAGGACGGAGCACAAACTCTGGCGGTCGGTACCTATGGAAGGGATGGAACCTTCCACGCAACCCAACTGCAGGCCAAGTGCGCCAGCAAGTACGCTCCGGCCAAGCCCGGAGCCGCCCCCACTGGCGATATAGCCGCCATCGCTCCCAAGCCTTAGCTTTCCTCGGGAAGTCTGCCGCCTCACCGGTCCCGGATCGCAAGCTGCCACGCAGCCCACGGCGCTTTCAGGCACCGGAACTCGTATCCCTGTCATAGTTCAGGTTCGACTCCAGCCAGCGTTCTACCTCTGCCACGCTGCACTGCTTCCGTCCCGCATAATCCCTCACCTGGTCGCGACCGATCTTCCCCAGGCTGAAGTACCGTGCCTCCGGATGCGCAAAGTACAGCCCGCTGACGCTGGACCCAGGCCACATGGCAAAAGACTCGGTTATCTTCATCCCGGTGTTGGTCTCCACATCCAGCAACCGCCAGATCGTACCCTTTTCTGTGTGGTCCGGGCACGCAGGATACCCCGGAGCCGGACGAATCCCTCGATACCCCTCATCGATGAGTTCGGCTGGCGTCAGCTTCTCCCCCCGTCCGTACCCCCATTCCTCGCGAACTCGCTTGTGCAGGCACTCCGCAAAGGCCTCTGCCAGCCGGTCCGCAAGAGCCTCCGCCATAATGGCGTTGTAATCATCGTGGTCCGCGCGGAAGCCGTCACACAATTCCTTGAGCCCAATCCCGCTGGTGACGGCAAAGGCCCCCAGGTGGTCGCCCAGTCCGCTGGAACCCGGAGCGATAAAGTCGGCCAGGCAGCGGCAGGGCTCACTCCCCTCACGATGGGCCTGTTGACGCAGAAAGTAGAATCGCTCCGTCACCTGCCGCCGCTCCTCGTCGGAATACAGCTCAACATCATCGCCAACCGCGCTGGCCGGAAACAGCCCATACACACCATTCGCCGTAAGCAGCTTCTTCGCCACTATACGGTCCAGCAGCCTGTTGCCGTCGGCGAAGATCCGGCGCGCCTCCGCGCCTTGCCCATCCTCTTCACCCTTCCCCCTCTCCTCCAGAATGCGCGGGTAAATCCCCTTCAATCCCCACGCATGGAAGAACGGTGTCCAATCGATGTACTCGCGCAGCGTCTCCAAGGGAAAGCTCTTCAAAACCTGAACGCCCAGCCGCTCCGGCGTGGGAATATCCTTCGTGCTCCAAACAATCGGCGTGCGGCGCTCTCGCGCGGCCTCAATGGAGATCAGCGGCTGCGGCGGGGCAGCATGTCTCTTGCGTAGTGCCTCGTACTCGGCTCGGTGTTGGCGGATGAACTCCGGGCTGCTCTCACTCAGTAGACTGCTGGTCACCGGAACCGCGCGGCTGGCATCCAGTACATGCACCACAGGCTGACTGTAATGCGGAGCAATCTTGATCGCCGTATGCGCTTTGCTGGTCGTCGCGCCGCCGATCAGCAGCGGCGTCTGGAACCCCTGCCGCTCCATCTCCCTGGCCACGTGAACCATCTCATCCAGCGAGGGCGTAATCAGACCACTCAAGCCAATGATGTCGGCCTTCACCTCGCGCGCCCGCTCCAGAATCTTCTCACAGGCCACCATCACGCCCAGGTCGATCACCTCATAGTTGTTGCAGGCCAGCACCACCCCCACAATATTCTTGCCTATATCATGCACGTCGCCCTTCACCGTGGCCAGCACGATCTTCCCCTGCGCCTTCACCTCCTGGCCAGAGGCCTCCAAGGCGCGCTTCTCGTCCTCCATGTACGGCGTCAGATAGGCCACAGCCTTCTTCATCACCCGCGCCGACTTCACCACCTGCGGCAGAAACATCTTGCCCGCACCAAACAGATCGCCCACCACGCCCATACCCGCCATCAGCGGACCCTCGATCACCAGCAGGGGGCGGCCTAGCTTCACCCGCGCCTCTTCCGTGTCCTCCTCGATATAGCTATCGATTCCCTTCACCAGCGCGTGAGAAAGACGCTCCTCCACACTCCCCAGGCGCCACTGTTCGGTCTTCTTCTCACCCGGGCTACCGATACTCGCAGCACCCTTCAGAGTCTCGCCGTACTCCACCAGCCGCTCCGTAGCGTCCCCCCGGCGGTTCAGCAGAACATCTTCCACCAGCTCCTTGAGCCCCGGCTCAATCTCTTCATAGACCTCCAGCATCCCGGCGTTAACAATTCCCATATCCATGCCGGCTTGAATGGCGTGGTACAGAAAGGCCGAATGCATCGCTTCGCGTACCTTGTTATTGCCGCGAAAGCTGAAGGATATATTCGAGACCCCGCCGCTTACCTTGGCGTGCGGAAGGTTCGCCTTGATCCAGCGCGTGGCATTGATAAAGTCCACCGCATAGTTGTTGTGCTCTTCCATGCCGGTGGCCACAGTGAGAATGTTCGGATCAAAGACCACATCCTCAGGGGCAAAGCCACTCTCTTCCACCAACAGCCTGTAAGCCCGCTCACAGATTCGAATCTTCTCCTCGAAGCTGGCCGCCTGCCCCTGCTCATCAAACGCCATCACCACCGCAGCAGCACCATACTTCAAAATGCTGTCAGCTCGCTGCAGGAACCTCTGCTCGCCCTCCTTCAGTGAGATGGAGTTGACAATCCCCTTACCCTGCAAGCACTTCAGACCGGCCTCAATCACCTCCCACTTCGAGGAGTCGATCATAAAAGGAACCTTGGCCACCTCCGGTTCACTGGCCAGCAGTTGCAGATACCGGGTCATGGCCGCAACTCCGTCGATCATGCCCTCATCCATGCAGATGTCTAGAATGTTCGCGCCGTTCTCCACCTGCTGCTGCGCGACACTCACTGCCTCTTCAAACTTGCCCTCCTTCACCAGACGCGCAAACTTCGGCGAGCCGGCCACATTGGTCCGTTCGCCGATCAGGATGAAAACACCCTCCTGCTGAGTAAAAGGCTGGCTGCCGGAGAGTCGCAGCGGCCGGAACTCTCGGCTGTGCGATCTCTCTGCTGGAACCACCGGACTCAAGCGCTCACCTCTCGCTCTCCTGCCCTGCCCCGTGTCCGTTCGCGAAGCTCTCGCGGATGCACGCCCTCCAAAGCCTTCGCAATCGCCGCGATGTGCTCCGGCGTATTGCCACAGCAGCCGCCCGCGATGTTGATTAGGCCCTCCCCCGCAAAACCTCGTAGCGAGCGAGCCATATCCTCGGGACCCAGGTCAAATCCGGTCGGAGAAAGCGGGTTCGGCAAACCGGCATTGGGATAGCAGGAGATCGCAACCTCTGCCTTCTCTGACAGCTCGCTCAAAAATGGATGCATCAGATCCGGACCCAGCGAGCAGTTCAGCCCCACCGAAAGCGGCTTCACATGCTTCACCGCATTCCAGAACGCCTCCATCGTCTGGGCGGAGATCAACGTCTCTCCACCCCGCCCGACAGCCGCCGAGATCATAATGGGCAACTGCTTACCTGCAGCCGATAAGCCTTGCTCGTCGAAGACCTCACGGATAGCCACCAGCGCAGCCTTGGCGTTAAGCGAATCGAAGATGGTCTCCACCAGCAGCAGATCCACTCCCCCGGCGATCAACGCGCGCACCTGCTGCGCATAAGCCGTCTTCACCTGATCGAAGGTCACCACCCGAAAACCTGGATCATCCGCGTCCGGCGAGTTAGAAAGGGAGACCGTCAGGGGACCGAGAGCCCCGGCTACGTAGCGCGCCCGCCCGGTATCCTCAGCAACCCGATCCGCCCACTCCCGGCACTGTCGCGCTGAGGTCTCGTTGATATCCCAGGCCAGTTCCTGGAGCGATACATCCTCAATGATCTTCTGATAGAACGCTGGATCTTTGCGCCCACCTCGCTCGCGCGGATCCTCCACGAAAAACTCGCTCTGCGCAATGCTCGTCGCCCCAAACGTGTTGGTCTCAATGATGTCCGCCCCAGCCTCCAGAAAGCGGCGGTGAATGTCCCCAATCATCTGTGGCTGGGTCAGCGAAAATAGATCACCGTTGTTCAGCAGATCCTTGCTCGCATCCTTAAATCGATCCGCGCGAATATCGGCCTCTTTCATGCCATAGGTGCGGATCGTCGTCCCCATGGCGCCATCGATGATGGCAATCCGGTCTTCAAGCAACACTTCAAGCGGATGACGAGACACCCTTGCCATCTCTTTCTCCCCGGTGCCCTTCTCATTCTTCTCGAACTGTCTTCACAAAGCCATCGCCGACTGTGAACTCCCGCAGCCAACGGCAAGCCCTGTCCGTTCCCCAGGATCTTTGAATGGAAAGCTTTAAGCCCTAAGCGAGTGCTTCAACCTCTTCTTTAGCGGCAGAGAGCGTTCCGTTCCCCGTAGTCAGGGGAACCAGCAGGTCTTCCTTTCGCATCACCATGCTGGTGGCATTCAGGCTAGCCAGCTCAAACCCGTGCCCGTGGGTAATCGCATCGGTGGGGCAAGCCTCCACGCAATATCCGCAGAAGATGCAACGGTTGTAGTCAATGTTATACACCTTCGCGTAGCGATCGGCGGAGGAGATGCGCGTCTCGCTGGTATTATCGGCAGCCTCAATGTAGATGCAGTTGGAGGGACAGGCTGCCGCGCATAAAAAGCACGCCACGCACTTCTCCAGCCCATTCTCATCGCGCTGCAACTGATGCTTCCCGCGGAAGCGCTCCTGAAACTGCGCACCCCGCATGGGCCCCTTGCCGTCCGGGTAGTTCTCCACCTGACTCGGCTGGAAGCCTTCCCTCAGCGTAATGCTCATTCCTTTGGCGATAGCGGCGACATTGCGAACAATCGACATGCTCCAAGTATACTTCGGTTTCACAAAAGCTATATACGCCCCCGGCTCACAGGGCTAATCTTTTGAACATGAAGAATCTTCTCTGCGCCATCTCGCCCACATCTCGGCCCAGCAGCCTGCCCACACTCGCTCTCGCCCTGCTCTTCGCCCTTTCGCCTATAGCCCTCCGTGCTCACGCACAAAGCGGAGCCCAACCCAAGACTCCGGCCCACAAACCACCCGTGACCCCATCAAAATCTGTCGCCCTGGAGTTCCAGGGTAAGAGCATGAGCCTGTCCGTATCCGATCTGCTCAATCTTCCTCAGGTCACCGTGCAGGTCAACAATGCGCACCGCGCTGGAATGCCAGAGACCTACAGCGGCCCACTGCTCTCCTCCGTGCTGGCGAAGATCGGCTTCACGGCCACCCACCAGACGCAGCCGCTCATTCTGCATAGCGTCATCATCGCCACCGGCACGGACCACTACTATGTCCTCTACTCCGCGGCAGAAGTGGAGCCATCCTTCTCTCTCAGCAAGGTGATCGTCGCAGTGATGAAGAATGGACTTCCGGACTCGGGCGGCGGCGATATCCAGTTGGTCAACACCGACGGAGCCAAGCCGGCGCGCTGGGTACACGGCCTCATGGGCATCTCGGTTATGTCACTGGAGCCGCAGAAGTAGGCGGCTCGTAACACCCAGCTCCCCGGCTCCTCGACCGGCAAACGACTCCTCGAACTCCTCATCTAACGCAGCGCGGCCTTCATCACTCCCAGCCGGCTCATGCCCTCCACCAACCCACCCACTAAATCATGATCTGCGGGCGCCACATGCGCCTGCATCATGGGACCAGTGCCTAAGGGAACATTCACGCGCTCCACGGACGCTCTCAGCTTCCGGGCCATGGCAAGATCAAAGCCCTCGCTCACCCACACGCTTTTGCCCTTCATGCTCAGCAATACATCGCCCTCAGAGGTGGAGTAGACTCGCTCATCGGGATCCGTCTCCTCATCGCGGCGGCGTTTCAAGCTGTCATACTGCCGAGGCAGCTCGTCCTCAAACACATGAAAGAAGCTGCGCGCCGAGTCGCTCTGCTTCCACTCGGAAAGATAAAAGATAGCCAGCGACGCCGTGGTCTTCTTCTCGTCTGCGGAGACATCCTTGCGCTGTGCCGCATAGTACACACCCCCATCCCACTCCGGAGCCAGCGCCCGAGCCAGCGGTCTGCCGCCAAACAGCTCCGTGGTCATCCGCACATCCAGCTCTCCCATCACGCCCACATCGTACGGTACGTACCCGGCGCTCTTCAGCAACGGATGGATATCGGGTAACTTCAACAGCGGTACCGGCCGGTCCCTCAGATAAGCCGAGGGAGTCATGATCTGGAAGCTGGAACTGGGTGGGGCATCGAGCACGCCGGCAAAGGCTCTTTCAGTTCCACCCTTCACCAGAATCGCGTCCTCAAACGCCAGACCGTAGGTGTAGGGAAACAACAGCGACTCTTGCAGAACCAGCGGAGCCCGGGCCAGCACCGGGGAGCCGGACATGTCACCCGCATTGGACTCCAACTCCTGGGCCAGGGCCGGGGCGTCCTTCAGGGTGCGGTCCGGGTGGCCAGCCTCAGCCAGCATGTAATCTGCAAAGCTCACCATCGCCTGCCCCTCCAGCACGGCCTCCCGCGCTGTATCGGTATCGTCGTTCGCAATGTGCAGGTTATCCTGCCTCACATTCTTGGCCGTTCCTTCAATCTCCTGGTCCTCCCACCGCTTCAGGCCCACCATCTGGTCCTGCAAGGCGTGGGTCAGCTCATGCGCCATCACCGGCTTCTGCTCCTCGATGGGCACCCAGTTGAGCAGCGTCATCTGCCCCGTCTTGTCGTCGTAAAATCCGGCAATCTGCTCGGTGAGCAGCCGCAGCAGAAAGGACCTCATCTGGAAGTCCTGGTCCAGCAGGCCGAACTTCTTCAACACGAGCTCACTGCGCTCCATGCGCCGCGTGTCCTTGTCCTCATCAAACTTCTTCCGCAACTCGGCATTCACCTGCTCGCGGGTGACAAAGCGGCACTTCACCGGAGACTTGATGGGTAACTGCGTCACCCTGCTGACAAAGTGCAGAATCTGTCCTTCATCATCCAGCAGCGTCTGCTCCTGCTTCGGGGTCAGGACCGTGTCTGGGCCTGCTGTAGAGCTCTCCGGCTTCTTCGCAGGCACTCCCGCCGATGCGCCGCCACTGGCCTGCGCTGCCGCCATCCCCACCCCGATACCCACCCCAACCCAAACTGCCAACACTCTATGCCAGGTCAATCCGCCTCCACACAAGTCATGCCTCTATCTTTCAGTGTACGCAGGGGACCTCACCCACGGAAACCGCAGCACGCTGCCCAACCAAGCCCCTTCCTCGCTGCCCGCAGAGGCCAGGCAGTTCCCATCCCAAACCCTTTGCCGCCCGTCCACGCGCAGACCCTGCCCGACGTTCCGTCCCTCTGGATCTCTACCTCAGCACCGCCAAAACCGGCATCACCTGCCCGAACAAGGCTATCTTAAAGAAGAAGGAATGAGGTGGAATCAGAGACCCGCGCTACTGCGCTCCATCCTGCTCATCTCCCAAGTCGGCAGCAAACAAGGAGCCCATAACAGATCCATGCCCACACCCGATCACCAGGAACTGTCTCTACTCCAACACGCCGCTGGATTTGCACCCGTCGAGGATCGCGCCTTCCTACGCATCACCGGCTCGGACGCCACTCGCTGGCTCAACGGCATGGTCAGCAACTCCGTCAAGTCTCTCCAGCCTGGCGAGGGCAACTACAACTTTCTGCTCAACGCTCAAGGACGCATCCAGGGAGATGCAACCATCTATCGTGAAACCGGTACGGAGCCTGCCACGTTTCTGCTGGCCACCTCAACCTCACAGTTGGAAGACATCCGCAGCCATCTGGACCGCTTCATCATCATGGACGATGTCGAACTTCAGCAACCCGAGGGTTATCCTGCCGGTTTGCTCCTCGTAGGCCGCCAGGCTGGAACCGTCCTCGAAAGTCTCGGACTCCCCGTCCTCGAACCCTTGCGGCTCACCCTTGCCGAGACACCCCATGGCCACCTGCTGCTCCTCACCCCAACCCATGCACAGACGCCGGTCTACGAACTGCGCTCCACCCCGGCCACCCTCAGAACCCTGCGCAGCGCCCTGCAACGCTTGCAGCTTCCACAGGTCTCCGCCGACACCCTCGAGTGCCTGCGCCTGCTGGAAGCGCGACCGCTGTTTGGAAAAGACATCCGCAACACCGAAACCGCCCATGACCTTCCCCAGGAGACTGGCCAGACCCACGCTCTGCACTTTGCCAAGGGCTGTTATCTGGGTCAGGAAATCGTCGAGCGCATCCGATCGCGCGGTCAGGTACATCGCAGCTTCACTGCGTTTCGCCTCCAGGGCGAACCTCCCGCAGAACTCCCGGCACCCATCCAGATGGCAGGCAAACTTGTCGGCGAACTAACCAGCGCAGGAATGGCGCCTCTGCCGGAAGGTCCCGTGCTTCTAGGACTAGGCTACCTCCGCCAGCAAGCCCTTGATGCTCGCCTTCGCCACGACGCGCCAGGCAGCGGACAAGATCTTACCTATCCGGGCGGACTGGCGATTCCCCGCACCTGACTCCATTCCAGCGAGTTACCATCAAAAGAAAGAGATAGAAAGTTGAGCGTATGGCTGAAATCAAAGAGTTCGTGATCAATGACCGTCGCAAGTTTACCGCTGAGGGCGAGTTGCGCCCGGAAGCCCAGGCCGCCAAGGCGGCGCAGCAGAGCAGCCCTGAGCCAAAGAGCAGCACTGAGCCAGGGACGAGCCCCGAGCAGGAAAGTAGCGCCACGATGGCGAGCAGCCCTGAGCCAAAGAGCAGCCCTGAGCAGGAAAGTAGCCCGAGGCTGACCAGCAGCCCTGAGCCGGAAAACCACTCCGAGCCGACCTCAACCGAGGCCACCTCACCCAGCCAGGACGACGAGACTCTCGTTCCTACCGCCCCAACCGCAGAACAGGTCGAACAGGCCAGGCTCGCCTATGAGTCCACCGTCGATCGCCTGGATACGGCCATCCGCGCCACTAACCCGGGCATGGATCGGCCGCCACGGATCACCTTGCAACATTTCATCCAGTCCCTCTACATGCAGGCGCTCATGCAACTCGGGAG
Source organism: Acidobacteriaceae bacterium (assembly GCA_049977105.1). Classification (GTDB taxonomy): domain Bacteria; phylum Acidobacteriota; class Terriglobia; order Terriglobales; family Acidobacteriaceae; genus Granulicella. Next base: position 71,763 of record JBMFGX010000011.1, read on the forward strand.
CGCTGCCGCTCCTGGCCAGCAACCACAGGTAGATCTTCTTGGTGCACGGCAGACCATCGACATGCTCGGCATTCTTTACGACAAGACCAAGGGAAACTGCACACCGGCTGAAACCCGACTGCTGGACGCCGCGCTCTTTGAACTGCGCATCGAGTTCCTGGAGGTTACCCAGGCTCTCACCCGCTCGGCGGCGGCCCGGCAGCCTCAGAGCGCAGGCCCTCCAACAGACCCCGTTCCTCCCGGCATGGGACCGCGCATCGTCCGCTAGCATCCTCCCCTTCTGCCCACCAATCCAGCGCCGCAGCAGCACGATGCGTCTCCTCCAACGCTCCATACTGCGCTCAGGAGGCGCAGCTTCCTTCTTCTCAGCGCAGAACCGGCACATCAGGTACGAACAACGCTATGCAAGCTACACTCACCTTTCTCGGAAGCGGAACCTCCATGGCGGTTCCCACTCTCGGCTGCCCCTGCGCCGTCTGTACATCCGCTTATCTGCCAAGTTCACCCAACCGGCGTACCCGCCCCTCCGTCCTCATCACCTATGGAGGCCACAACGTAGTCATCGATACCGGTCAGGACTTCCATGTCCAGGCCGTCCGGGAAAAGCTGACCTCCGTGGACGCCGTGCTGTACACCCATGGCCACGCCGATCACATCCTGGGGATGGACGACCTTCGCCCACTTAGCTTCCAACACCCTGAAGGACTTCCTCTCTACGCCGACGATGCGACGGCGAGCGTGATCGAACGAATCTTCGCCTACACCTTCAGTGAGACCGACCAATATCCCACCCGGGCACGCGTTATGCTACATCGCATTCCCTCCGTCACCGGCTTTCAAATCCCCCTCTTCGGAGCCATCTTCGTCCGCATCCCCATCATCCATGGGCCAAGCACCATCGCCGGCTACCGCTTCGGCAACGCCGCTTACCTTACCGACCTGAGCGATATTCCAGAGGAGAGCTTCCCCCTGCTTCAGGATCTGGACATCCTGGTGCTGGACGCCCTTCGACCTGAACCCCACCCCAGCCACGCCCACCTGGCTAAGTCCGTCGAATTGGTCGGTAAAATCCGGCCCCGCCAGGCATTCTTCACTCACATCAGCCACGGACTGGACCACCAGACCACCAATGCGGCGTTGCCAAGTCACATACGTCTGGCTCACGATGGCCTTAAACTGAACTTTCAGATTGCGGCATAACAAACTTCCTTAACCGACGCCCCTAACCCGGACACGGCTTCATCTTTGCTATGCCTCAAATCACCCCGCAGGCCCTCTTCTCCCATGCAGATCTATCGCTCGCTCTCTGAACTCGGCTCCTCACCTTCACCATCCGTGGTCACCGTTGGTAACTTCGACGGGGTGCACTGCGGGCACCAGATGGTCATTGCATCACTGCTGGAACGCGCCCGCGCCTACCAGGCGCGCGCCTGCGCCATTACCTTCGACCCTCATCCGGCGCAAGTCCTCCATCCTCACTCCCCTCTGCGGCTCATCACGCCTTTGGAGCAGAAACTCAAACTACTTGCGGAAACTGGACTGGACAGCGTCCTCGTCCTTCCCTTCACCAACGAGGTTCGCCATTGGACAGCATTCCACTTCGCTCAATATGTCTTGCATCAGGGCTTCCATGCCTTGGAGGTTCACGAAGGAGAAAACTTCCGCTTCGGTTATCAGGCTCAAAGCGACGTCACCGGTCTGGCTGAGATGGGCAACAAGTTGGGCTTCGCCGTCCGCTCCTACGTTCCCCGCATCGCTCGTGGCGCGCCCATCTCCTCCAGTCGCATCCGCACCGCCATCTCTGCAGGCAGGCTTCAGGAGGCGCGCGCCCTCCTCGGCCGTCCCTTCTTCCTGGTCAGCACGCCAGCCCCCGGCCGCGGCTACGGCTCCCGCTATGCTGTTCCCACTATCAATCTCGCCCCCTACGCAGATCTGCTTCCGGCCAATGGTGTCTACATCACCACCCTGCGCATCGGAAACCAGCGTATCTTCCGCGCTGTGACCAACATCGGCAACCGCCCCACCTTCGGCGCAGACTCCTTTGCCGTTGAGTCCCATCTGCTGGACTACGAACCGATGGATCTCAATGAGAACACACCTCTGAAAATCACCTTTCTCCGCCGACTGCGGGACGAGCGCCCATTCCCTTCCCCAGCAGCCTTACGCGATCAGATCCATCTCGACGTGCAGCGCGCGCTTCGCTACTTCTCACTCGCCGAAGCCTTGCGCCTTCCCATCCCGCCAAAGTAGATTCCCGCACCTCCGCCCCTTACATCCTCCCCGCGCACCACCCTCAGCGCTCCACATCGATGCGCTCCAGCCCCCCATCGAGGCCATCCCGCCGTGGGCCCACAGCAGCATCGTCCGCAGACCAATCCCTCCCCTACCTTCGGGCCCATGAGAACACCGGCAAAATCTCTATCCTGGCCCGTGCCGAACCCCGGACGGTAGCCCCTCGGGTGGGGTACCCTTCGATCCCTTGCCCGCAACATGCGCCTGGTGCGTCGGTCTGGTTCCCGGAAACCAGGACGGGTAACGCTGCTCGCCGGGCTGCAGATGCACCAACTGCGGCTTATCGCTTCTCAACGCAACAGCCGCCCCCTTGTGCGCTGAAGCGAGCTTCAAACCAGCCCGCGCTGCACCAGTCACCCCTGCCGCAGACACCCCCGCCGACCCAGGAACCGGAGCCGCCCTCGTCTCCATCCCCCGAGCAACTCCCTCCGTTGGCCCCGGGATTCTGGGTTGCGGAGCGCTGAGCCCCGGCAGGGACCCCTGCGGCCTCTCGGCCAGAGCCACCTTCATGAACTGCATCCAGATCGGCAACGCCACCCGAGCGCCCGTCTCCTGCTTCCCCAGGGTCTGCCGGTTGTCAAATCCAACCCAGACGCCACAGGTAACCGCAGGGGAAAAACCCACAAACCAGGCATCCGTATAGTTATTCGTCGTTCCCGTCTTGCCACCCAGGGCATGGTCCAGTTGCGCTGCCGAAGCTCCTGTTCCGTGCTCAATCACAGCCTCCAGCAACACCAGCATCTCCCTTGCAATGTATGCGGGAACCACCTCGCTCACCGGCGTCTGCGGCTGCTGCAACGGCTCGCCATCGGGCCGTAGTACCCGGCGGATATAATGCGGAGAGATCAGTACGCCATCGTTGGGAAAGACGCTGTACGCCCCTACCTGTTCGGCCAGAGTAATGTCGGCTGCGCCAATCGCCACCGGCAGAAATGGCGGAATATCACTACTCACACCAAAACGATGAGCCACAGCAATCACGCGCCGTATCCCCACCTTGTCCGCCAGCCGCAGCGCGGGGATGTTCCGCGACTCCGCAAACGCCTCCACCAGCGAGATAGGGCCCAGATAGTTGTGCTCGTAGTCATGCGGAGAGTAGGGCCCACCGGCGGTGAAAAAGGTTGTCGGCTCATCCAGCACCGTATCATACGGCTGCATGCCCGCCTCCATCGCCGCCGTATACACATAGGGCTTGAACGAAGATCCTACCTGACGCTCGGCCTGTGTGGCACGGTTGTACTGCGAAAGCTGAAAGTCGCGCCCGCCAACCATCGCCAGCACCTCGCCGTTGGCGTTATCCACCGCCATCAGCGCCGCCTGCGCACCGCTGTCCTGCTCCAGGGTCACATGCAGGGATCCATCCGTCCCGGCTGCCTCGGCCCCGCTCACCACCCTCACATAGACAATATCTCCCACCTGGGCCAGGTCTGTGGCTCGTGCTGCTCCCGTCCACGCCCAGTCGGCTGGAACCATCGTGGCCTCTCGCTTGCCAACCTTCACCGTCAGGCGCGACGCAGAAACACCAATCACCAGCGCATGCACGTATCCATGGTCTACAATCGCCTGCGACCAGTCCGGATGCTTGTACCCGTCCAGCGTCTGCCCCTCCACGAGCACGTTCTTCAGACCCCCTTGCCAACCGCGCCTGCGCTCATAAGCCGCCGTGCCATCCAGCACCGCCTGGTTCGCCGCACGCTGCAGGTCCAGATCCAGCGTGGTGTCAACCCTCAGTCCGGCAGCCTGAACCTCGTCGTCGCCATACTTGCTCTCCAGTTGCCGCCGCACCTCGTCCACAAAATAAGGAGCTTCGCTGTTCGGAGCAGGCTCCAGATGTAACCCCAGCGGAGCCGCCTCGGCTTCCTTCTCCTCCTGCCGACTGATCTTATGATTGTTCAGCATCTCCTCAAGCACCAGGTTCCTGCGCTGCAACGCCCTCGCCGGGTAGTGCAGCGGTGAATAGTACGCTGGTCCCTTCGGCAGTGCGGCCAGTAACGCCGCCTCGGGCAGCGTCAGGTCGCGGGCATGCTTGCTAAAGTAGTACTCTGAGCCGGCCTCAAAGCCATAGGCGCCTGCGCCCAGGTAAATCTGATTCGCGTACAGTGTAAAGATCTGAGCTTTGGTGAAGCGGCGCTCGATCTCCAGAGCCAGAAGAATCTCCTGCAACTTGCGGCTGTACGTCTTCTCCGAGGACAAAAACAAGTTGCGAGCCAGTTGCATCGTCAGGGTTGAGGCGCCCTGTACCTTGCCGTGCGAGTGAACGTCCTCATAAGCCGCTTCAACCATCCGCACCAGGTTGATCCCCGTGTTGTGCTCAAAGTTCTTGTCCTCAATCGAAAGAATCGCGTTGCGCAGCACCGGCGGAAACTCCGAATAGGGCTCCACAATACGCCGCTGTTCGGCAAAAGAGCCAAAGATCCGCCCGTGGATGTCGTACAACTCCGTGGTGGCGCTGGGGCGGTAGCGCTCCAGTTCAGAGATCTCCGGCAGGTTGATCGAATAAACCAGCACCAGGCCCAGCATCACTCCAAACAGCGCTGAGGCTACCAGTAACGCCAGTACCCCCACCCGCGCCGCCAGACGGCGGTTGCGAATCTCAGTGTCCCGGAACGGAAACCGGCTCACGGCGCGCCACAGGATCGACCGTCTGTTGTGAGCCTTGCTGTCGTGAGCGCTCAGGGGCGTAGGCACGTCAAATTCAACCTTAGGAGTTGCAGGAGATCTCTTCAGATCTTCGATCGACGGCTCGCGATGAAAGAATCAATCATCGGCATCCGGTGCCTTTCATCCTCACCCACTCCAGATTGCTCTTCGCTCGTCTCGAATGGGTCCAACCCAAGCCAAACTCAGGCAGCCGCAGACTTGGCCTTCAACATCTCCAGCGCCTTCTTCAGTTGATCGTCCGGTGGCGGAGGCGTCTTCTCCGCTCGTCCGCCATTGCCGCTCGGCGTCGCATTGTTGGCCGGAGCCGCTCCGTCGGATTCGTCCAGATACTCGTCCAGCATGTCGCTGCTGACAGGAACCACCGTACCCGGCGTCACCGCAGCGTCCTCGAATTGCTTTCCAGAAGGAGAAGCATATTTTGCGATGGAGAGAATTACCGCGCCTCCATCGGGCAGAACAAAGGTCTTCTGCAGCGATCCCTCCCCAAACGTCTTCTCTCCCACCAACTGGGCGCGTCCGTCATCCTGCAGCGCGCCCGCCACCAACTCCGCCGGGCCGGCCGTGCCCTGATTGACCAGAACCACCATCGGAGCACTCGTGTTCACCGCCTTGGAGGGCTTCGCGCTGAAGATCTGCTCAGGATACTTCTGTCCCTTCAGGCTGGCCAAAGTCCCGCTTCTGATAAAGAGGTTCGCCATGCGCACCGCCTCCTCCATGTCGCCCGCAGAGACGTCCCGTAGATCCAGCAGAATGCTGGTCGCCCCATCTTTCTTCATCGCCTTCAGATGCGACTCCACCTCCTGCACATGCTGGTGGTCAATGATCATCGGCTTCAGGTAAAGAACCGAATTATCATTGTAAGCCGCCGTGGAAACCGGCGGTTCTGAAACCAGCACGCGTGTCAAAGTCATCTTCTGCGGCGTGGAAGAGGCGCTGCGATGACCCACCACCGCAAGCTGCAACTGGCTCCCCGGAGCGCCCTCCAGCATCATGCGGATCATCGCCAGAGAAAGATTGCCGGTATCTTCGTTGCCAATCGCCTCAATGATGTCACCATCGCCCAGGCCGGCCTTGTCAGCCGGTGAGCCAGGAACCACAGAGACCACAATCGCATAGCCATAACGCTTGGAGACGTTGATCCCCACCTGCGCCTTGCCGCCTCGATCCGCCTGGTATGCCTTGAAGTCGGCCGGAGTCAGGTAACTCGAGTCCGCGTCCAGGCTCTCCAGCAGGCCGCGCAGCGCGCCGTTGGTCACCTTGGGAATGTTCGGCACCTCCACGTAATCATCCTGGATGTGCTGCAGCACCTCTCCGTAGACGTTGATCTGCTTGTAGGCGTCCTGCGGAGCCGGATCGCCGGCCGCAGCCACGGGGTGCGCATTCACACCGGCAAAGATGCAAAGAATAAAAGCTACCGAAACGGCTAGCAGAGAGATCTTGAGGCTCTTGGGCATAATGCGGTGACGGACTCCGGAATCGCTTGGAAAGCTGGGATGAGCGGCTATCGACCTTGCTATAGTTTAGACGCAGTCTGATAGCCGAATGATACTCTCAACACAGGAAGTTGCAATCCACGGAAGTTGCGCACCCTTGTAGCCCAATCTATGCCCCAAAATTCCTCGGGCTGCACGGAGGACTGGTGGCGGTGAGTGGAATCGAACCACTGACCTACGGGTTATGAGTCCGTCGCTCTAACCATCTGAGCTACACCGCCGCTAGAAAGACTGCATCCAGCGGAGGGAGAGACCCGGCCGCGACGCCAGTCGCTTCTTCATCATAAGTTTCCGTACTTCGCAGGTCAAACATGATCCAGAACATCTTCCCTTCCATCCCCATCCCGGCAGAGAGAAAAAGCGGCCCACAACCATCCCCTCTGCCCTCCCCGGCTTCCACACTGGCCATGCTAGGCCTCTGGTTACCCACCCCTGCCTGTCAATCCGCTGGCGGCTGGCCGTGCTACCTTTCCTGGATCCTCTACCTCCTCTCCTTTCTCGCCATCCTGCTGGGTGTCATCCTGGTGCTGGTCGTCGCTCTGGCCATCCGGAGCTATCTTAAAAAGAAAGCCGATCTGAAAGTTGGTCCATGAGCTCTACCTCTCCGCGCATCGTAGGAGTCATTCCGGCACGCCTGGCCTCCACCCGCCTGCCCCGCAAGGTTCTTCGCAACATAGCTGGCGAACCCATGCTCGCCTGGGTCTACCGCGCCGCCCAGCAATGCACAGCCCTGGATCAGGTCATCGTCGCCACCGATTCGGACGAGGTGTTGCAGGAGTGCTCCCAGCGGGGCTGGCGCTGCCTGATGACCTCGCCGGAACTGCCCAGCGGCACCGACCGCCTGCACGCGGTCTCCCGCATGGTGGATGCCGATATCTATGTCAACATACAGGGGGACGAACCCCTCCTCCTGCCCAGCCACATCGACGCGATCCTGGCCCTGTTCACATCTCCGCAGGTGCAGGTGACCACTCCTAAGGTTCGCTGCCCTCCCAGCGAGATTGCCAACCCCAACTCGGTGAAGGTCATCACCGCGCTGGATGGTCGCGCTCTTTATTTCTCGCGCGCCTCCATCCCCTTCGATCGCGATGCGGCCGGCAACTCCACCTACTGGAAGCACCTGGGGCTCTATGCCTATCGCAAGGCAGCCCTTGAACGCTTTGCCGCTCTCCGCCCCAGCCAATTGGAGATCTCCGAGCGGCTTGAGCAACTCCGGCTGCTCGAGAACGGCATTGACATCTACGTCGCGGAAACTCAGCACGACACGATCGGCGTGGATACGGAAGACGATCTACGGCGCGTCGAGAAGATCCTGCTCGAACGCATCGCCAACCGATCCTGATCCTCTGGCAGGCGCAGGGCCTCCCGTCGGCCAGGCATATTTCCCCGGCTCCCCGTCGAACATCTTGAAACTCCAGCCCTCAGCGCTGCAAACAGACATCCAGAGCCACGCCCTTCGCGTCCGCAACACTGCGGACGTCCTGCAGCGACCGGACCACCCACCTCGCGCCCACAGCCCGCAACTCCGCCTCGGTATGGGTCCCCAGCACCCCCAGCACGCGGCAACCTGCTGCGACTCCCGCAGCCACTCCGCTCGGAGCATCTTCCACCACGATGCAATCACCCGGCGCTGCATCGATCAGCTCCGCTCCGCGGCGATACGGCTCTGGGTCCGGCTTGCCCCGCTCCACAGACTCCGCACTGATCAAGCGTTCTGGAATCGGTAGATCAGCCTCCTTCAACCGCGCCAACGCCAGCCGCAGCGTCGCGGAGGTAACAATCGCCCAGCGCTGCCCAGGCAACTGCTCCAGCAGGGCGCGCGCTCCCGGCAGAGCCTCGATGCCTTCCCCATCCTCAATCTCCATCTGCTCAATCAACCGCAGTCCTTCCGCAACATCCAGATCCGGCTTAAGCCTGGCAACAATATCGATCGCTCGCGTCCCATGGGGAACATCCAGCGAAGCAGCATTCGGCAGACCATAGTGCTTCGCCCACCGTCGCCAGGAGCGCGTTACACTCCCGATCGAACTGATCAGCACTCCATCCATATCGAACAGGACTCCGGCCGCTTCCACCCGCATCGCATCGCTCAAACTTTCTCCTCCAGCACAAACTCCTTGGCCGCCTGCAGAATCCGCTCCACGCTCTCCGTGCTGCAGCTCTCGCAGTAGACGCGCAGCAGCGGCTCAGTTCCACTGGCGCGCAACAGCAGCCAGGTCTCCGCGGCATTCGGTCTGCTCGCGCAGTCCGGATTCTCCAGAAAGAACTTGATCCCATCCAGCCTCTCCGTGCGCAGCACCTTCAGCCCCGCAATCTGGCTCAGTCCAGAGCCTGCGCGGCCAATCGCCGACTCCTTCACCTCCTCCGGAATATGCATGTCGATCCGCCCGTACTGATGCTCGCCGTACTCCGTCTGTAGCGTGGCAACCAGTTCTCCCAGCGTCTTCCTCTCGTCCGCCATCACGTTGGCGATCAACAGACTATTCAAAAGCCCATCGCGCTCCGGTAGATGGCGGCTGATGCCAATCCCGCCAGACTCCTCCCCGCCGATAAGAATCTCCTGCGCCAGCATCAGATCCACGACATACTTGAATCCAATGCCGTGCTCCAGCAGCCTGCGCCCATAGCGGGCGGCAATGCGATCCAGCATCCGGGTGGTATTGAAGGCGCGCGTCACGGCGCCCGGCCACTGTTTGCGCCGCAGCAGCCATTCCAGAATCACCGCATAGATCTTGTGCGCGTCCACCACGTTTCCCCGCTCATCCACCGCCCCAATCCGGTCGGCGTCGCCATCGGTGATCAGCCCGGCATCGCAATGCTCGGCCACCACCGCCCTCTGCGTTGCGGCGATGTGGGGCAAAATAGGCTCCGGATTGATCCCCGGAAACGCCGGATTCATCTCACTTCGAAACTCAACACACGGTATCCCCGCCCGCGTCAGAATCCCCGCCACATACCCCTTGCCCGCGCCATACATCGTGTCGATCAGAAAACGATAGCCAGACCGTCGAATCGCCTCCAGATCAACAAAGGACTCCAGGGCCGCGATATAAGGAGCCGAAAAATCCACCTCCTCAATCTGCCCCGGCTTCGCGGCCTCAGGCAGATCCTGCAGCAGATAGCTCTCAATCGCCGCGATGATCGCAGGGCTCCCCGACCCCCCATAGCTCGCCTTGTACTTCACCCCATTCCACTCTGCCGGATTGTGGCTGGAGGTAATCATCACCCCTCCCGCAGCCTTTCGCTCACGCACCGCGAACGAAAGCTCCGGCGTCGGCGTCACCTTGCTGGAGAGCGCCACCGGAATGCCCGCCCCCGCCAGCACCTCAGCCACCACCCGCGCAAAGGATCGCGAGCCGAAACGCGTGTCATAGCCTACGCAGACCCCTACCTCTGCGCTCTCGTGCTGCAGCACGTAGAGCGCAATCGCCCTGGCCGCCACCCGCACATTCTCATAGGTGAAATCATCGGCGATGATGCCTCGCCACCCATCGGTTCCGAACTTCACCACTGTCTTCAAATCAGATCCGTCCTGCCCAGGCGATTAAGCTCCTTCACCACTTTACCCACATCCTGCGAACCTTCGCGCGTGGTGATCAACAACGCATCCTCGGTCTCCACCGCCACAATATCCTTCACCCCCACCAGTGCCACCGTCTTTCCTGGTGCAAAAACGTAACAACCAGTTGAATCAATCAAAACGTTCCCCCCGGACTCGATCACGTTCTGGTCTGGGCACTCGTGGTTCTCCGCCAAAAACTCGTGCAGCGCCGCCCAGCTACCCAGATCGTTCCACGCAAAGTCCGCCGGCAGGCAGTAAAGTTCAGACGCCACCTCGCCCTTGGCCGAGCGCGGCTCCATCACTGCATAGTCAATCGAGATCGATTCACACTGCGGATAGCACTCCCTGTAAATCCGCTCAAACTCCGCAGTTCCCCATGCCGCGGCAATCTTCTCCAGCAGAGGAGCCATCTCCGTGGCATGTTCTCGGATGGCGTCGGCCAGCGTCTTTGCGCTCCATAAAAACATGCCGCTGTTCCAGGCGTAGTTGCCAGAGCGTAAAAAGGCCCTGGCGCGCGCTCGATCCGGCTTCTCCGTGAACCGTCGCACCCTCCGCACCGGGATCGCCTCGCCTCCCACCGTCATCGGTGTCACCGCCGCACCCAGCTCGATGTACCCATAACCAGTCTCATCCCGGGTCGGCGGTACGCCCAGCACCACCATCTTCGCGCCTGAGGACGCCAGCTTGATGCCGGCGCGCAGAATCATATGGAACCGCGCTACATCCCCAATCGTATGATCGGACGGAAAAACGCCGATCACCCTCTCTGGATCCTCACGCTCCAACAGAAACGCCGCCAGCGCGCAGGCCGGGGCCGTATTGCGCGCCGCTGGCTCGCAGAGGATGCGCTCGCTCGCAAGGTCCGGCATCTGCTGCTGAATGGTATCTTTCAGCAGATCGTTCGTGATCACCCACACCGAATCCTTCTGCACCACGTCTTCCAGACGCGCAACCGTCTGCTGAATCATGCTTCGCTCGCCATCCAGTTGCAGAACCTGCTTGGCCCGAGCCTTGCGGCTGCGCGGCCAGAACCTGGTCCCACTCCCGCCAGCCAGCACCACAGCCGCAAAGGAATGGTCGATCTTCGTCGTCCCTGAAGACATGGACCTCCATGAGCCACAGCGAAAGTCGTCCGGAATCATCCCAGCCGGACAGCCTCGGCAGTCTGTCCTTAACTAAGGTTTGAAAGTTGTGAAAGATACTCGCGCAAGCGCCCGACTCCCTTGTCAATCACTTCACTGGAGACCGCGTAGCACAGCCGAATGTGCTCTCCTGTACCGAACGCCTCGCCCGGCACCACCACCACGTGCGCCTCCTTCAACAGCTTGGCCGCCAACTCACTCGCCGAGTGAATGCCGCCCTTGCCCAGGAAGGCGCCCACGTTCGGATAGACATAAAACGCCCCCTCCGGCACGCTGCACTTCACCCCTGGAATCGTCCGCAGACCATCCAGAATGCGGTCCCGCAACTGGATGTAATCGGCGCGCATCTCAGCCACGCACTCCTGAGAACCACGCAGCGCAGCAATCGAAGCTCGTTGCACCATGCTCGCCGCGTTTGAGGTGCTCTGCGACTGCAGCTTGCTCATCGCCCCAATCACCTGCTTGGGACCCAGCGCAAAACCGGCGCGCCATCCCGTCATCGCATAGGTCTTGGAGAGCGATCCCAGCACCACCACATGCTCTTTGCAATCCGTGAAGGATGCGCCGCTCACAATCTTGCCGGTAAAGTTCAAGTAAACGTAACACTCATCCAGCAGCAGATAGATGCCCCTCTGATGAGCCAGACGAACAATAGCCTCCAGATCCTCCGGACTTACCACCGCTCCGGAAGGGTTCGACGGCGTATTCAAAATAATCGCCTTGGTCCGCGGCGTAATCGCCTGCTCAATCATCCGCGCCGTAATCCGGAAGTTCTGCTGCTCGTCGCTCTGGACGTACACCACCTTCCCCCCGGCGTACTCAATGATGTCCTTGAAGCTCACCCAGTACGGCACGGGCAGAATCACCTCGTCGCCATGGTCCACCAGCACCTGGATCGCATTGAACAGCGCCAGCTTTCCGCCAGTCGTAAACACGCATTCCTCTACCGAGTAGTTGCTGCCAAAGTCTGCCGCATGGCGGTCGATAATCGCCTTGCGCACCTCAGGCGTCCCTGCCACCGCCGTGTACCGAGTAAAGTTCTGCTCAATGGCCTCGATAGCCGCCGCTTTAATATGCTGTGGCGTGGAGAAGTGAGGCTCTCCAGCGCCAAAGTCCGCCATATCAATCCCCTGCGCCTTCAGCTTGAGCGCCTCGGCGGTGATGGCCATCGTAGCGGATACTTCAATACGGTTGATTCGATCGGTCAGAACTTTTGTGGCTGTGGCTGTTGTCATGCTTCAAGTCTTTCAGATTTTCACGGGAAGGAAAAGCCTCTCCCAGCACCATCCAATCACGGCACCCCCGGACCGGCACCCATCCAGCCGCCAATAGCCAGATCCTTCCCGCCAACTTCGGCTTCCAGCCCTCCAGCGCCCTCGATACTTCACCAAACGCCACCAACCGTGGCACCGAGCGATCCTGCATGTGCTGGCGCGGGGCATAGCCAATTATCTCTTCAGGCCCTTGCCTCGCGCTGGCTCACTGTCCGGATAACACGACGCAAGCTGCGCGCAACCTCCATGACTCAGGCGCCACAGCCAGAACAGCCGTCACTTTCTTGGCTTAGGAGGAAAGTCTCTGAACATCGCATGGATGTCTTGGAACAAACGCTTTCTGTTTGCAGACGGATTGTCCGACAGCTCTCCCCGCGACACGCCTCTCCACAGTAAACTCCTGGACTGCGTGTTGAACAATGCGATCACAAGGTGCCCCACCTGGTACGTGTAATTCGACGTGGTGGACATTCCAAAACGCATGCCTTCGTAGAAGGTCTCTTCCTCTTGCTCGTTATGAACCTGGTCACGAGCCATGATGGTCACTTGACCACCCTGCGGAACCTCCTGCCATCCATCCTCTTGCAGAACAAGATTCACCTCTCGCTGAATACGCTGCGCTGCCAGCGAATCGCTGGATTGTATCCTGCCCCAGGTGTAGGTGTGAAACTGAGAAAAGTCCACCTCATGGCTGTAATCAACTTTAATGTTGTCGGCAGAGGCCATGGGCAACAGGAACACGGAGCAGCACGCGGCAGCTACCACCAAACGACCGAATTTCATCATACGAAAATCTCTCCTCATTCGGAATCACACACTGTATTTCGTGAAAACTTTCCACCTCAACCCAGGAACCCCGCAGCAGACAGCATCCCGAAAGTCAATCGTTCTGGTTGCCCATGCAAAAGTGTCTTTGCCGGGGTGACAAACAGCCGGCCTGGAAGAACCCAGACTCGAACGCTCCAGACCAACTCGTTCTTCCATCATCGATCGGCATTGAGAAGCTGTCGAAACTCGCGAAGCCATGAACCTATCCCATCAAGACGTTTAAAGTTCAGCTGCGGTTTCACTCAACCCTGAAAGCACTAGATTGTTCACATCTTACAACCAGAACTACCGTGAGGGAAGCTATCCCAAGCATACTTAGGCAAAAGATCAACTCAACCAGAGTTGGTTTGCCTCCGGTCCAGGAACATGACGCCTCTTCTTCCCACGTCCGGTCCCCTCACCCACCGCCCAACTACTTCGGCAACCTGCCCCGGATGACGCGGCAAGCCAAAGTTATCCCTGACTTGCTCTTCAAACTCAAGTTGCCCTCCAAACCCTTTTTCTAGCGAACCGCTATCCAGAAGTCAGCCAACACCCAACAGCAGGAAGTTTGCGCATGGATTGCTGGTCAAATGGCCCACAACCAGACCCCGCAGTTCCGCCACGACTCCTTCTAAGAGCCCAGTCGCCACTCGCTCCCGCAAACCATACACGGCGCGATGGCGTTGCAACCCGTCTGTGAGCTCCTGGCTAGGCCAGTATTCACGACAAAGCGGCAAATCCATCGCACCGCGCTCTATCCTCTTCCGCCCCCATACTGAAGGCGCCATCCAACAGTCCTAATCAGTGCTTGGGTTGCGGCGGGAAATGCTTGAACATCTTATCAATGTCCTCATACAGGTTCTTTCTGTTGGCAGCCGGCTTGTTGGACAGTTCTCCCCGCGACACACCCCGCCACAGTAAGGCCTTTGACTGGGTATTGAACATGTCGATCACAAGGTGCGCCGTGCGGTAATTTTCCACCGACGTTGTGGACATGCCACCCATACCCATGCCGCCCATACCCATGAGGCCGCCCCCCATGCCCCATCCACCCCATCCCCAGCCGTCACCCCAGCCGCCACCCATGCCGTCGTAGTAGGTCTCCTCCTCCTGCTCGTTGTGGATGTTGTCATGCGCCATGATAGTCACCTGGCCGCCGGTTGGAACCTCCGTCCATCCAGCCTTCTGAAGATCCTCGTTGACCACTCGATGAATCCGTTCCGCAACCAGTGAATCGGATACGGAAACCTTGCCCCAGGAATAGGTCTTGTACTGAGAAAAATTCAGGTGATGGTTGTAATCAACCTTGATGTCGGCAGCAGATGCCATGGGTAACAGAAAAATGGTGGAGCAGGCAGCAACTGCCATCAAACGGCATACTTTCATCATAAAAATCTCCTTTTTCGTACTTCCAAAGCGTGTTTCGTTCCAACGTTCCACCTCAAGCCAAATACCACTGCAAGAGGCAGGATCTCAGTTGCACTTGTTGCATAAGCAATAGCAGACTCTCATACGGACAAAAACCAGTAGGACAATCTTTGTCAGCCATCAACCGGCGCTGACAAATGCGAACTACTCGCAAATCTAACCGGAAGACAACAAGAGATCATGCCCTTGGGGAATCACCGCGTTGTTCCTGACCTTCCGGTCAACCTCATCGTTGACCAGAAAGCACCCGCGCCGAGACTGGTGGCCTGCGCTGGCGGAAAGAATAAAAGCCAAAAGCCCCAACCTCCTCGCCTCCCGGTAGCTCTCCAGAACCTCAACCGTCAAGGTCCGGAGTCGCACCGGCAGAGCCGGACGCGCAGCGCATCTACAGTAGCGGTACTGCAAAAAGCACTGCAAGAATCCGCTATCCGTCCTTCCGCAGTCTGCTGCGCCAAAATCCCGGGCTCAACCTCTCCGCACCTCCCACTGTCTTTCAGTAACATCCCTTCGTCACCCTCGTGCGCTCCTTTCTCTTGCTTGCTTCTGCATCACACTTCGTTGCTGGTAACAACATATCCTCCGCGCAAAGCGCTCCGGGAACATCCACTGTTCCTCATATGGCCAAAGTACACTCTCTACCCCAGCGCAATCTGTCCCCCAAAGACACCTGCATATCTCCTGTAGGTAGAGATGCCTTTCAAATAAAGAGGTTGCCCGCACCTGGAATCTTTTGCGGAACGTTGGGCAACCGCTCGGTCTGCAAAGCGTCCTAAACTGAAGAGGTCCGTTTTTCAAATACCTCTGTACTTCGGGAGCTACCCATGGAAGTTGATTTTTCGTCCCCAACCGCCGTCAAAGAAGCCTTGACAGAGCTCGCATTCAACATGCGGTGGTCATGGAACCACGCCGCAGATGCCCTCTGGAGCCAATTGGATCCCGACTTGTGGGAGCTGACCCGGAACCCTTGCGCCATGCTGCAGACCGTCTCGGCTGAACGGCTAAAAAAGGTCGCCGCCAGCAAGAAATTTCAACAGGCACTCGAAGAGCTCTACCGCAGAAAAGCGGGGAGAGAACAGACCCAGAGTTGGTTCGAACGAACCCACTCCAGGAGTCCCCTCAAAACAATCGCTTATTTCAGCATGGAGTACATGCTCAACGATGCCCTGCCCATCTACTCAGGGGGTCTCGGCAACGTTGCCGGCGATCAACTCAAAGCCGCCAGCGATCTCGGCGTTCCTGTCATCGGAATCGGACTGCTCTATCAAGTCGGCTACTTCCGTCAGAGAATCGACGCCGACGGCAGGCAACAGGCGCTCTACCCCTTCAATAACCCAGGACAGCTCCCTATCCGGCCCGTTCGGAAACCGAATGGAGAGTGGTTGAGAATACGTCTCCAACTACCTGGATTCCAGATGTTCCTCCGCACATGGCAAGCCGAGGTGGGCCGGGCTAAGCTTTATCTGCTCGACACAAACGATCCAGCCAATCTTCCCGAATATCGCGGCATCGCCAGCGAACTCTATGGGGGCGGCCCGGATTTGCGCATCCAACAGGAGTTGGTGCTTGGCATCGGCGGCTGGCGGCTGCTGCGCGAATTGAAGATTCGACCAGAGATCTGCCATCTCAATGAGGGTCATGCCGCGTTTGCAACCCTCGAACGTGCGCGAGACTACATGGAAACCAGGAAGGTTCCCTTCGCTACGGCGTTGACCGTCACCCGCGCCGGCAACCTCTTCACCACCCATACCGCGGTTGCAGCCGGCTTCGATCTATTTGATCCAAATCTGGTGGAGAACCACTTCCGGTCCTACGTTCAGGATACCTTGCGGATCTCGATGAAGGAGTTCCTCGCCCTCGGACGTAAAAATCCTGACGATCCCCATGAACCCTTCAACATGGCCCTGCTCGCCATCCGGGGTAGTGGCGCCGTGAACGGCGTAAGCATCCTGCACGGCAAAGTCAGCCGCCGCCTCTTCCAGGATATCTTTCCCAGATGGCCGGAAAACGACGTGCCCATCGGCTCAGTCACCAACGGCGTGCATGTTCCTATCTGGGATTCCAAGGAGGCGGACGACCTCTGGACAGAGGTGTGTGGAAGACAACGTTGGAACTGTGAACACTCCAAAATCGGCGAGAATATCGCCCTGATTCCCGACGCCCGGCTCTGGCAGATGCGCTCGGCCTCACGAAGATCCCTCGTCGAACTCCTGCGCAAGCGGCTGGCGCGCCAGGCAGCAGGACAGGGCGCTCTCGCGGATGAACTCAAACAGCTTGAAACTCTCTTTGACCCTGACGTGCTCACCCTCGGCTTCGCTCGGCGCTTCGCCACCTACAAGCGGCCCAACCTGTTGCTCAAGGATAAGGAACGCCTCCTCTCCATCCTCAACAACAAAGACCGTCCCGTCCAGCTTGTGATTGCCGGCAAGGCTCACCCGCAAGATAGTGCCGGACAGGAGATGATCCGCCAATGGATCCAATTCATCCGTCACACGGAAGCCCGCTCGAAGGTCATGTTTTTGAGCGATTACGATATGCGCCTCACGGAATATCTGGTCAACGGAGTCGACGTATGGCTGAACACTCCTCGCCGTCCCTGGGAGGCATGCGGTACCAGTGGCATGAAGGTTCTCGTCAACGGTGGACTCAATCTCTCTGTTTTGGATGGTTGGTGGGCAGAAGCCTATCAACCTGAGGTGGGCTGGGCACTGGGCGATGGCCAGGAACATTCCGACAATCAAGCCCAGGACGATGCGGACGCGGAACAACTCTATCAGGTGCTTGAACAGCAGGTGATACCAGAGTTTTACGACCGGAGCCAAGACGGCATGCCGACCGCTTGGATCCGTCGCGTCCGCGCCAGCATGGCGCAACTGACGCCCGTCTTCTCCGCTACACGCTGCGTCCAGGAATACACCACAAAGTACTACGTCCCGTTGGCAACCAACTACCTGCGGCGAAGCAAATCCGGTGCCAATGTCGCCACAGACCTGCTCCGTTGGCGGCAACAACTGGCCGATGCATGGCCCAAAATCCACTTCCTCTCGCTCAACGTTGAAACCACCGCAGAGGAACACCATTTTCAGGTGCACGTCTACCTCGGCGATCTCAGCCCCAACGCAGTACAGGTCCAACTCTATGCGGAACCAGCCGATGGGGGCGAACCGCTTCGGATCCCCATGGTCCTGGAAGCTTCCAGCCAGGACAGTACCAGCCCTCACTACACCGCATCTGTGCCCGCGCTTCGACCCTCCAGCGACTTTACCCCTCGCCTGATTCCCTATCACCCGGAGGCAACCATCCCGCTTGAAGCAGAATCGATTCTATGGTATCGCTGAGCAGTTCAAAACAGCAGAGCGCGAGTCACGCCCCCGTTGGGTGCCCCGAACGTGATGCCTGAACAAACCCGGTTTTGCTTTTGGTAGAGAACATTTCGCTGAGGGAAAGGCGGCATCTCCAGGCTCCGCGAGTCTGGAAATGCCGAGTTCCTTCGAATAGAAAGGATCGATATGAAAGTGTTGTTACCTCGTACCGGTGTCATCGCCATGACAACCGCCTTGGTGTTGATGACCATTGCCTGTAAGCAGTCTCCAAAACCAGAGGTGGCTGCCAATCAACCCGTTACCCAACCCGCTCCACAGCCTGCCCCGTCCGTGCCCAACGTCCATGTTACGCCGCCTGTTCAAGCCAAGGCGAAAACACCCAAGCCGGGCCCGAAGGCCGTCAAAAAGCCAGACACAACCGTGTTCGGCAAAGGAAAAGCCTCGGTTCACTTTAAGGGAAGTTCGCACGATCGTTCCTTCTGGAGCGAACAATTGGACGTCGACAACTCGGGTAACCCCGTACTCGTGCAAGAGGCGTGGGACAATCGAGACAAGATCTTCTACATAGATAACGATAGGAACTTTACCTGCGGTAACGGACAATCGGCCTCCGGGTCCACCCTGATGGCCATCTACGCCAAGGGAAACCCCCATAAACGGCCAGTTGGCTCAGGTTGGTGGGTCTCGCAACTCAATGCCGGTGACTGCGGCGTTCCCACCGAAGGTCTCTATGGCTGCCGCTTCGATGCTGCCGGGAATAATCAAGACTGCGGATCAGCCACCATCCAGCCTGAAGTGAATGACGTCATCATTGTTCCGCTCGCTCCGTCGTCCACTCCCGGCGCCACATCAGGACAGGCCTCACCAAACCCCAGCGGCTCCATGCCGGGAGCTTCATCCTCCTCAGGTGCCGGAACCAGCTCCGGCTCCAGCTCCAGCTCCGGAACGAGCTCCGGCTCCAGCTCCAGCTCCAGCTCTGGAACCAACTCCGGCTCCGGCCCTGGCTCCAGCTCTGGCTCTGGTTCAAATCAATAGCAACCAAACGCCCCATCCTTGCCCATCTCAGGATGGGGCGCAGCATCACCCCCGCTCACACGCGCTACGACCCTTGAGTCTCCGGTCAACTCCGATTGCCCAATGCTCGGATCCCCCAAAGTAAGCCTCCTTCAGCCTCTGCCGGTTCTCAAGGCGTCCCTCGCTTGCTCCCCCCTCCATCCCATCGTGCAGATTGAACCAACCTAATGGCCAGGAAGCCGTCGACCCGCAGTCTCCGCCCCTCCGGCGAACTAAGGGCAACGGCAGCGCCAACCAGATCCCACCGTCAGAACCTACTCAGGATCAACCGAACCAAGCTGCATGCCGCGCAACGCCTTCGAGGAAGATGCTCCACCAGTCCACTCCAGGGACTTGATTCTCAAGCCACCCCCTGCCATCTCGCGCTCCAGCCAGCTATCCCTCGGTTACCCCCCCAACCACACAAGATCCTGCCCACCGGCCCCGCTCGCAACCTTCTCAGGTTACTCGGCTTCACCATCTGCTCCATGTCATCTAACGTTCCTGCAATCAAACTCTTACCCCTGCTTCATCGCCCTCGCATTCCGCCATCGCTCCTCCACCCTCGCCGTCCCTTGGCCAGACAGATCTTTTATCCTCCTTTTCGGCTTGACAATCGTTTTCGCAAGGTATTAGTTTTGGATGCGCAATCAATTTCGCAAGTCGTTCGAATGCTACGCACCCAAACACGCAGCAAACTTCTTCGAGCCAGCGACCTGTGGAAATCTTTTCGAGAGGTTAACATGACGTCAAACTATCCAGCATCAACTTCACCGCTCCCTCTTGGAGCAACCGCAAGTCCATCCCACGCAATCGGACGAACTCTGTTTCGCTTCGTTTGCTTCCTGGTCCTGGGCATGTTCTTGCCTCTTCTGGCCAACGCTCAGTTCAATGCCTCCATTCAGGGTACAGTTACGGACCCAACCGGAGCTCTGATTCCCGGCGCAACCGTCACCTTGACCGATACCGCCACAAACCACCAACAGACTGCAGTGACCTCGGCGAAAGGCATCTACACATTTAACGCCCTCCCACCCGATCACTTCACCCTCGCCGTCTCTGCGCATGGCTTCCAGCCGAAGACCTTGACCAATATCCAAATCCTCCCTGAGCAGGCCAATGCCATTGACGTCCAGCTTGCCTTGGGAACCGCGGCCCAGGCCGTCACCGTCAACGCTGCCCATGTAGGGCGTCTCGATACTGAGACCGCTACCCTCAGCACCACCATCAACAGCAATGAAATTCAACACATGCCCTCCTTCAACCGCGACGTCTTCCAACTCCTGCAACTAACTCCAGGAACCTTCGGAGACGGCTCTCAAGCTAGCGGCGGAGGCACCAACAACCTCCCCGGAACCATGGGGCCCGGCGGATCCTCCAATGGCGCATCCGGTATCTTCCAGACAGAGAACGGCCCTCAGATCAATACCCTCGGAGGGCAATATGAAACCAACGGCATTACCATTGACGGCATCAGCACCGTCAGCGCCGTCTGGGGCGGAACCTCGGTCATTACACCCAGCGAGGACTCGGTTCAGGATGTAACCGTAGTAGCCAATAGCTACGACGCCGAAAATGGCCGCTTCACCGGCGCCCAGGTGGAAGTCACCACCAAGGCCGGCACCAACCAGGTGCACGGAAGCGGCTTCTTCAAAGCCTCACGCCCGGGTCTCAACGCCTACCAGCGCTGGAACGGCTATGTAGCCGGGGTCAATGGCAACAGTTCGGCTTCCTACAAAGGTGTCAACAGGGACGACGAGCGCACCAACAACTTCGGCGGCAGCATCGGCGGCCCAATCTGGAAGAACAGGGTCTTCGCCTTCTTCAACGTGGAAGCTAGCCCGGAATCGGCCCTCACCACCTCCCAGGGATGGTATGAAACCTCCCAGTTCGATAGCCTCGCGCTTCCCAGCGGCGACGTGGCCTCCCAGTACCTCACCTATCCTGGAGAAGGCCCCTCCGCCACCGGAATCATCCCTGAAACCTGCGAAGACATCGGCCTTACGCAAGGCGTCGATTGTCAGCAGGAAACCGGTGGACTCGACGTTGGCTCGCCTCTCAAGACCGGCTTGGGACTCCAGGATCTAACCTACGGCGGCAACAGCCTCACCCCTGGCGTCGGCAACGGACTCGATGGCATTCCTGACCTTGCCTACTACAACTCCATCAACCCATCTACCACCTCCCAGATCCAGTACAACGGTCGCGTCGACGCCTACGCTACCCAAAAGGACCACGCCTTCTTCACCATCTACTGGGTGCCCGTATCCAGCACCTTCTACAACGGTCCGGTCCGGTCGGCCAACCTCTGGCATCACGACCAGGTCAACGATGCCTTCTCTGGCGTCTGGAACCACGTCTTCTCTCCAACACTCTTGAATCAGGCCCGGGCAAACGCTGCCGGCTGGCGCTGGAATGAAGTAGAGACAAACCCGCAGGAACCCTTCGGCCTCCCGCAGGACAACATTGTCCAGATTGGAACCGCTTCGCCCAATTTCTTCGGTGCTCCTGGCCCCAGCAACTTCGACCAGTGGACCTACGACTACAACGACGTGCTCACCAAGACCTTGAGCTCGCAAAATATCAAGGTCGGTGGCGAACTGACACGCCTCTACTACCTGAACAACCCAACCTATGCGGCGCGGCCCTCATACAACTTTGATAACCTCTGGGACTTCGCCAACGACGCTCCGTACTTCGAGGCTGGACAGTTCAACTCCACCACCGGCGTTCCCTTCGCCAATCGGCAAGACGAGCGCATGGATATGTACGCTGCCTTCATTCAGGATGACTGGAAGATCCTGCCCAATCTCACTGTAAACCTCGGCCTGCGCTGGTCGGAATTCGGCTCCCTGGATTCCAAAGAGAATAACCTCGACGTCGTCGACTTCGGCTCCGGAGCCAATACACTCACTGACCTGAAGGTCCGCATCGGTGGTCGTCTGTATGACCCGCAAAAGTCCAACTTCGGGCCGCAGTTCGGATTCTCCTGGCAGCCGAACGGCTTGAGCCACAAGATGGTCGTGCGTGGCGGATTCGGTATCAACTATAACCAGGACGAGATTGCAATCCTCGGCAACGGAGCCGGTAACCCGCCCAACGCGTTTCAGGCAAACTTTACCTGCTCCTACCCCTATACCAACAATCCTTCTTGCGCCAACACGGGCATCCTGTATGAAACTGCCACCAGCGTGAAATCGCTCTTTGGATACGCTCCCAACCCGGCCACCGAAGGCCATTTCGGATCCAACAATCTGCCCACAAGTGGTTCACCGGTCTTCCTCACGGCCTTTCAGTCCAATCCAAAAACCATTGCCACCTACCACTACTCCCTGCAGGAAGAGTACACACTGCCTTACAACTCGGTCTTCACCCTCGGCTACGTCGGCGAGCAGGGACGGCATGAGATTATCCAGTCCAACTTCAACGTAATCGCCATGGGCAATGGAATACCCATAAACCCGGCGTCCAACTACATCGACTACTATGCCAATAACGGCGAGAGCAACTACAACGCGATGGTGGTCACCCTCGCCCACAACTTCGCAGACAACTTCAGCCTGCAAGGGCAATATACCTGGGGCAAATCCATGGATGAAGGCTCTGGCCCCTACTACGAGGATCCTTACCCCTATGATTCCCACGCTGCCTACGGAAGGTCAGACTACGACGTTCAGAATGCATTCAAGGCATTCGGAATGTGGCAGCCCGTCTTCTTCCATAAGAGCGGTCTCCTGGAAAAGACCCTCGGAGGATGGTCTCTGAGCGGAATCTGGAACTGGCATACCGGCTTCCCCTTCACCCCGTTCTACAACACAACCATCGCCCCGTACTATCAGGGCGCTGGTTATGGCTCGTTGCGTCCCGCAGAGTATCTGGGTGGCGCCGGCACCAGAACGGCCAACAACATATTCAAGGGCGACAACGGAGCCCCCAATCCAAACTACGGATCCAACCCGACCAAGTACTTCCTCGCGCCAACCTATGTCGCCGGTCCAACCTTCCCCAACACCGCGCCAGTACCCACCCCCGGCATCCACCGCAACAGCCTGAATGGGCCGCGGTATAACGACGTCGATGGTAGCCTGGTCAAGCAATTCGGTCTGCCCAACAATCGCATCCTCGGAAACGCCGCAGTCTTTGAGTTCCGCGCCGATTTCTACAACCTCTTCAACGAGACCAACATCAACGGATCCTCGATTGACACCACCCTCGGTTCCGTCAATCCAGATGGCTCCATAGCCAAGATCAACCCGCACTTTGGAACGGCAACCGGCGCGCTGGGGAGCAGAACCATCCAGCTTCAGGCGCGGTTCAGCTTCTAATCTCCACCAACCCGCAGTAACTCAAGAGAGGGTGCACAACTTGCACCCTCTCTTGCTTTTTGTGCCGCCTATGTTCCACCGCTCTTGCAGTGCATCTCCCCTTCCCATCTTGATGCAGTACAACCGATACCGCCAACCTGAATCAGCCCCTCACCCAAGCTCCCCAGCCACAGACCGAACAGCCTCCCTCACACCGCCATCCACGCTCTCTGCTCAGTAACCCAAAATCCCTCTCTCATCACTGTAAAAAACAGAGCCGGAGCAGACACTGCATCACAAAGAGAAATCCAGCCACCGTGCCCCCCGACCGCATTTGCTCTCTATTCGCCTGTCGGCGGAGCCAGCATAATCGAATGCTCTTCCGCCACGTGTAGCCGCGCAAATTGCCCGGGCTGCACCACAACCTTGAAGATCGCCGTATGGCCCTCCATTGCCGTGGGACGAGGAACTGAGTCCACAACCCAACCCTCCGGAACCGCATGTTCCACCACAAAGACAACCGGCTCCGCAAACGGATTCTGCAACAGATACTGCTGCTGCTGCACCACCATAACGCTGCTCTGAACTGTCCCTTGGACTACGGAACGTTGCACGTGGTTGGAGCTGAGTTTGCTCTCCAGACGGCAGACCACTGGATCGGACTCTCCACCGCCGCGCAACATCTGCCCTCCCGGCACACTCATTCCCCGGATTCCATCCACAGTATCCTGCAGCAGAAGACAATCCTGATTCACATGGACCTCTGCCACCGCCGCAGCCGCCGGCATACGTCCGCCCGGCTCCTCGCTTCCTACAGATGGAGCCATCGCCGAAGACGGCGCGGACGCTGCCGGGGGGCCAGGATGCGAGCATCCGGCCAACCCTGCCATCCCCAAAGCCACAAAACCTACCCATCCCCTCGCCATCGCCCGACATTTCATGTGTGACATCCTACCCCTTGCCTCGCCCGGCTGGATCGCAGAAGGCTTTCAGCACCCTCAGCGACCGGCGCACCACCCTGCTTCTTTGCACGCAGGCAGTCTGTGCGTTAGATGGGCCAGCTACCGCTTCTGTTGGTTCAGTCAGCACTTTTCGCTTTGGCCCGCTTTCGGTACCCTTGGTTCAGGCGCCCTCTTCGCAGAGAGCATCCCAGCATCTTTCCCTTGAATCCCCGCTCCATGAACGGGTCTACACAGCAGCATATCGCCTCAGGCAAGACACCCAGCACCGCCACAACTCCGCGTGTCACCCACAACAAGACGTCAAGAGCCCATGGATCAATCCCAAAATCCGCTTCAATCCGGTATTCGGCTGCAGATTCTCCCTCCCGAGAAAGCCCGTTGGGACCTTCTCTCCCTCGGCGAAGTGATGCTCCGCTTCGATCCCGGCGAGGATCGCATCGCCGGCGCACGCAACTTCCGCGTCTGGGAGGGTGGCGGCGAATATAACGTCGCCCGTGGTCTGCGCCGCTGCTTTGGTCTTCGTACTTCTGTCGTCACAGCTCTGGTGGATAACCCCACCGGTCGCCTGGTAGAGGATCTGATGCTGCAAGGTGGCGTCGATACATCGCACATCCGCTGGGTAGCATTCGATGGCGTCGGTCGCCAGGCCCGCAACGGCATCTATTTTATGGAGCGCGGCTTCGGCGTCCGCCCCAGCATGGGCATGATGGATCGCGGACATACGGCTATCGCCCAGCTCCGCCCCGGCCAGATCGACTGGAACCATATCTTCGGCAGCGAGGGCGTGCGCTGGCTCCATACGGGTGGAATCATGGTGGCGCTCAGCGAAGACGCCACCGAGGTTGTCCGCGAGGCCATGGACGCAGCCACTCGTCACGGCGTCGTGATCAGCTTCGACGCCAACTACAGACCCTCCCTTTGGAAGGCTCGTGGTGGACGGAAACGCTCCGTTGAGATCAACCGCTCCCTGCTGCCCGCGGTAGACGTCTTCTTTGGCCATGAAGGTGACGTTGCCGCAGTCCTCGACGAAGCCTCCGAACGCCCCGCATGGCATAGCCTCGCAAGCTTCCGTCTGATGGCGGAGCGTGTCCGGAACGAGTTTCCGAACCTCAAGGTCATTGCCACCACCATTCGCCAGTCGCACAGCGCGAATCGCAACGCCTGGGGAGCCTTCGCCTATGCCTGCGCAGCCCCGGGGAAACCTGGCCAGGCCTTCGCCGGCCTGCAATTCGACGACCTTGAGATCCTCGATCGCGTCGGTGCCGGAGACTCCTTTGCCGCGGGCTCCATCTATGGCCTCCTGACCAATAGAGGCCTTCCCTGGGCGCTCAACTGCGGCGTCGCTCATGGAGCTCTGGCAATGACCACCCCAGGGGACGCTTCGTCGGCCACGCTTGCCGAGGTCGAACGTCTCATGTCGGGTTCAGCCCCTGGAACGCTTCGTTGAGTATCGGCCATGTACACTCGATTCCAGAGAAGCGGCTATTTTCCCATCGCGCATCCATCCCCGTAAGGAGCCATCACGAGGTCGTGCATGACGTCTCTACCCCCTAAGATTTCTCCCCCGCGCAAGCGCACCAGCCTGAAGGATCTCTCCGCATACCTGGGCCTCTCTCAGACCACCATCTCCTTTGTTCTAAACGATGCGCCCTTGGCCAAAAATCTCACCGAAGAGACTCGCCGCCGCGTCTTGGAGGCTGCGCGCAAGTTCAACTATCGGCCCAGCTACTTCGCCCTCAATCTGCATAAGACGAGCAGCGACTCGGTCGGCATCCTGGTGTCCGAACACAGTGAAGGCTACAACACCGTCGTGATGGAAGGTATTGACGGCTTCCTGCTAAAGAAAAAATTCCTTTATTTCACTGCATGCCACTATTACAAACCCCAACTGGTCAGGGAGTACGCTCAACTTCTCCTCAACCGCGGCGCCGAAGGTCTCCTTGTCTTGAATAACAACGCAGACTTCAACTCGCCGTTGCCGGTTGTCGCCATCTCTGGCCATCTGCAGAGGCCAGGCCTCACCAATGTCATACTGGACCATCACGCCGCCGCCCGACTCGCGATCCGCCACCTGTACAACCTCGGTCACCGCAAAATCGTCTTCATGAAAGGACCCCACTCCATAGTCGACTCCGCCTTCCGCTGGGAGGCCATGATGGAGGTCGCTCGTGAGTTTGGCGTTCAGCCAAGCCCCGAACGCATCATGCACCTCACCGAACGCGGTTGGAGCCCCAGAACCGGCTACGCACCCATGCAACGGCTGCTAAGCGCCACGCGCGACTTTACCGCCCTCGTGGCATTCAACGATATCGCCGCCATAGGAGCCATCCGCGTACTTCATGAGGCCAACCTCAAAGTTCCCAAGGATATCTCCGTCGTCGGCTTTGACGACATCAACGCTGCCCATTTCCATGTCCCCAGCCTCACCACTATCCGGCAGCCACTGAAACACATGGGGAGGCTGGCTGCCGGCATCCTGCTGGATCGCATCACCAACCCCTCCGCCCCATACCCCTCCACCCTGTTGGCCAAGCCCACACTGATCGTCCGAGAGTCAACGAACCGCAAAGCAGGCAGCCGCCGTTAGAGCGCCGCAGCCGTTCCACCACATCGCTCACATCATCGCCTATGCCCTCACAGCTACCGCTGTTGCGCTACCGGCAGCGTGATATAAGTCTCCTCGCCCGGAGCGCAATAGATGCGCTGCGTAGCCTCCTTGTAGTCGCTAGCCGTAGCCTTGAAGATATTCGGCACAAAGGTCTGCGGGTTGCGGTCGTAGAGCGGGAACCAACTGGATTGGATCTGCACCATCATCCGGTGGCCGGGAAGAAACACATGATTCACCGCGGGCAAAAAGAAGCTGTAAACCAGCGGCTTGTTTGCTGCGAGCGGTGACGGGTGCGAAAGGCTTTT
Organism: Acidobacteriaceae bacterium; assembly: GCA_049977105.1. Taxonomy (GTDB): domain Bacteria; phylum Acidobacteriota; class Terriglobia; order Terriglobales; family Acidobacteriaceae; genus Granulicella. Next base: position 98,977 of record JBMFGX010000011.1, read on the forward strand.
GCGATAGCGTCCGCGGAAGATGTCCATGGAAACGGCCAGCTCGTAACCGCTCATATCCGGCTCGTCGCTGTCCTGCTGCGGATAGACATCGATGACCTTCACAATCCAATCGGAGTCCGTGCCACTGGTTGAGGCCACCAGATGAACCTCAGGTCGGCCGCTCACCGTCACAGCATCGGTAAGAACGGGTGTCTCATAAGTCTCCACATCCGGGCGCGCAGACGCTGGGCGTTGATCCCCTACCAGCCACTCAGGCCAGGTTTTGGTCTCTGCCGGCGGCACCGGACGAAGACGGTACGGTACCGGCGTGGCTGGATTCGATACATACTGGTCATAATCCACGCCACGGGAAGCCTGTGGCGGCTCAAAGCTCAGTCCATGGTCAGCGTAGAGATAAAGCGGCTTCCTGTCGATGCTGCAGTCGCCGTTGCAGGACGGCCACTTCACGAGTTGCTCCCACTTGTTCGGCCCGGTCAAGAAGGCGTTGACGTGCGCCAGATGCGCATCCGGTCCATTCTCCTGAAGATGCTGCGCCAGAAACGGCAGCAGAATCTCGTGCACAAAGTACGCTGAAGTGTCTGAACCAAAGTTGATTGCACCTAGATGCGTCCCTTGCGTTGCCTCCTGACCATGAAACCACGGACCAAGCGCCAGATACAGGTTGGCGCGGTTCGAGGGCTCCGCATACAACGCGCGGTAGACAGCCAGCGCCCCATAAATATCTTCCTGGTCCCATTCACCCGCAACCAGCAGCGTGGGCACCGTCAGGGGCTCCTGAGCCAGAATCTTATCCACCGCCTGGTCTTGCCAGAACTTGTCGTAAGAGGGGTGCGCCACAAGTTTGTTCCAGAACCCCAGTTGTTGCATGCCGTGCTGGTCTGCCACCGCGCTTGCATTGCCTGCGTCCAGATACATGCTGTAGTCATCGCTATAATTCGTCCACCACTTCTTCGTGCCGGTTCGCGTCGCCTCCTGCGAGTAAATGTAGGGGATCATCTGTTCCCGGAAGGCGCCGTTATGGAACCAGTCATCGCCCACCCAGCCATCCACCATCGGATTCTCGGGAACCGCTGCCTTCAGAGCGGGATTCGGATGAACCAGTCCCATCAGAGCCTCGAATCCGTCATACGAGATCCCCATCACCGCCACCCGCCCATTGCTCTGGGAGACGTTCTTTACCAGCCACCCAATCGTGTCAGAAGCGTCGGTAGCGTCAGAGACTGGGGTTGGGTTCAATGGGCCGCGTACGTAGCGGTTCATGATGTAATCCCCTTCTGAACCATACTTGCCGCGCACATCCTGAAACACATGGATGTAGCCCGCCTTGAGCGCCCAATCCCGAGCTTCACGTTCGCGTGTGCTGAAACGGTCCGCATCATACGGCGTCCTCTCCAGAATCATTCCGGCGTGCGTTGCGCCCTTGGGTATCACAATCACCGTGTTCAGCTTGATGCCGTCTCGCATGGGAACCTGCACCACCGTGCGGCTATAGCTCAGTTCCTTGGTCACCGGCTTGAAATGCTCTGGAATCTCAGTCGGTAACGAGGGATATTGCGACTGCGACTGTGCCTGTGGCAAAGCCTGCTCCTGTGCCGCAGCGCCCTTCGTACCGATCATCAGAAGGGCTGAAAACAGCAGCATGGGGAGCAGAGAAAGATCGAGAATACGAAGGCGAGTTTGCATGCCTCAAAGGATATATCGAAATCCGTGGGATTTGTGCTTGAATCTGATCCATTCGGCGGAAAGCTTGCTGCGCAGTCCCCCAGCAGCACGCGGCAGAACATGCCTCCGGAACCTCGCCGATCCATCCGCCACCCATCAACCGAAGTCGCCGGAGCTTCATCGCTTCAGGTCGATTGTCATGGCGCAGATCCCATATCTCTCTCCCAGGAACCCATCGTCGCTGTCAACATCCGCTCCATCACTCGCACCATCATCCTGCTTCGGCTGCCTCAGATCCAGGTCGGGTAGGTAGCCTGTTTTAGACTGGAAAGGTGAGCACTGAAACCATGTCTATCGTGGAAATTCGTGAGAGGTTGAACAACGGTGGTCGCGTGTCCGCGCAAGAGGCCCTGTGGCTTTGGAAGAACGCCAGGGACGAGCAACTGCGCGAACTGGCCCAGGTGGTGCGCTCCCGCTTCCATAACCCCCACGCCTGCACCTATATGTTGATGCGCATCATCAACTACACCAACGTCTGCGTAGCCCAGTGCGATTACTGCGCCTTCTATACCCTCCCCGGAGCAGCGGACGGCTATGTGCTCTCCAAGGAGCAGGTCTTCGCGAAGATCGACGAACTCATCTCCATGGGCGGAGATCTGGTCGGCTTTAACGGTGGATTCAATCCCCAGCTAACGCTGGATTACTACTGTGATCTGTTTCATGCCGTCCGCCAACGCTATCAGGACCAGATAGAGTTCTATGCTCTCACCATCGCGGAATTCATGTACCTGGCCGATCATGCCCGGCTGGACTACCCCACCACTGCACAGCGGCTCAAGGACGCCGGCGTCCGCTGGGTCACCGGAGGTGGGTCAGAGATTCTCACCGAAGACTTCCGCCTGAGACATAGCAAGTTCAAGTACACCGTGGCCCAATACTTTCAGGCGCAGCAAGCGATCGTGGAAACAGGGCTGAAAACCTCCGCGACCATGGTGATCGGCTTCGATGAAACCATCGAGGAACGGATCGAGCACCTCGAGCGCACAAGACAGTTTCAAGACCAGGTAGGCGGACTCGGCAGCTTCCTTTGCTGGACATTCAAGCCGTACTTTACGCCGCTGGGCGACGCTCTCGGCCAGATCGAAATCAGTACCAGCGAGTATCTCCGCCATCTTGCTCTCAGCAGAATCTATCTGGACAACGTGCCACGCATACGAACCTCTGTACTGACCCAGAATGAACGCGCGTTGCAAGGGTTGCTCTATGGAGCCGACGATTTCGACCTTCCCATTGAAGATGAAGTCACGCAAAAGGCAGGCGCCACCATCAGCTTGCAGTTTGACCGGATTCTGGGCTTCGCCGGCAGCCTCGGATACCAGCCCACCTACCGAACTATGGCCCTCAATCGCACCGCACCCTTACCGCCGCCCCAAGGCCCGCTCCTTCGCTGAAGCCGCGTTCCCGAGCAGCCATCCTCCAACCTCTCGTCGCCACCCACTTCTTCCCTTCCAACACTCCGGAAGCCAACGCAACAGGAATCCCTCCGCTTGCCCACTACAACCCTTTGGACTAGCGTTGCCGAGATCTTCGCCGTGACGGGGGAGTCATCTTCGTCTTCGGCCCGCTTTCACCCAAGTCTTCCAGAGCATTGCGGGGCAGTCCTGTGGTCCGGCGGACGATCAGCCGTGTAGCGATCGTTGCGAACGGTTCGTCCGGTTTCACAATGCGCTGGCTTGGTGCCTCAGATGACGGCTCCGTCTCCTTAGAGAGCTGCTCTGCACCGTCTCCACGCTTGCCCTGGCAGAGCAGACTTTCTATGGCTTGCGTGGCAATCTCGCGGCAGGACATGCGAACCGTGGTCAGCGGCGGGATGGTGTACTCCGCCAGATGAATATCATCGAAGCCAATCAGAGAAAAGTCTTCAGGAACGCGAAGATCGGCCTCAAAAAGAGCGTGCTGAACTCCAATGGCGCTCATATCGTTCGAACACATCACCGCTGAAGGCCAGTCAGCCAAGGCAAGAATCTTCTTCATGGCGTCGCGTCCGCCGTCCAGGGTGTGATCGCACTCAATCAGCCACTTCGGATTGGGTTTCAAACCAATGGAGCGGATGCAGCGGAGAAACGCCTCCTTTCTGCTCAGCACAGAGCTTCGACTCACCGGGCCGCTGATGAACGCGATCTTCCGATGACCAAGAACAGCCAGATGCTGCACCCCCTCCGCGATGCCGACCTCGTAGTCCACAGCCAGAACACGGCTCAGCGGTCGCGACGGAGCCGGATCGATAAAGACGTAGGGGATCTCTTCGGCTTCAAAACGATCAAGAAAGAACTCCTCCGCGCCAAAGGTCATCACGGCCACTCCATCCACCTTCCGCTCCAGCATCCGCCGAGCACACACCTCCATGGTCTCTCGCTCGTAGTTCGTGGAACCGATCAGAACCTCGTAGCCGCGAGCAACCGCCGCCTGCTCAAACTCCTGAATAAGCTCTGGGAAAAAGGGATTGGTAATCTCAGAGACGATCAGTCCAATCAGACGGCTATACCCAGACACCAGAGCCCGCGCCTGGGTATTCGGCAGGTAGTTAAGTTCACGAACAGCCTTCCACACCCGGGCCGCCAGGACCGGGTCCACACTGCGCTTGTGATTCATGGTGCGCGAAACCGTGGCGATGGAGACCCGCGCCAGCGCAGCTACATCTCGGATATCCATCTTGGCGGACACAGACGACTTGGACAGCTTGCGTGATGGTTTCAAGGCGAAAAGAACCTGACTTGCTTATCCCATCAGCATACTCATCAGCGGCTGAGAAGGCGAGTGTGTACAGACAAACGCGAGTCAGCACAACCGCAGCCGGAGCCTGCCCCCCAACCGCAGATATTGACGAACCCAGATAAGGAAAGGTATCGTGAATTGGAGAAAACGTTTACGTGCAGCCGTTCTTGCCCCGGCCTCCTGCCCCCATGAACGCTTGCACCACGCTGTCTAACTCCCCACTACCCTTTGCGAGGATCCTATGGCCATTGTTGCAGGTGTCGACTTCGGAACCCTCAGCGTGCGTGTCACCCTGCTGGATAGCCAAAAGGGAAGCCTCGGAACGGCCTCATCCCCATATCCCTTGCACCGCAAACGGGAAGACCCCGACTTCGCCACCCAGTCCCACCAGGACCACATGCTCGCGCTCGTGCAGGCCACGCAGCAAGTCGTGCACCAGACCCAAGTGGACCCCACAGAGATCCTGTCCTTGGCACTGGACACCACCGGTTCCAGCGTGATCCCAGTCGATGCCAATCTCCAGCCCCTCGATGAGTACATGCTCTGGTGCGACCATCGCGCCCATCGCGAAGCCAGAGAAATTACTGACTTGGCGCACGCCACCGGCTTGGAGGCAATTCACTGGTGCGGCGGCGTCTACTCCCATGAGTGGGGATTCGCCAAACTGCTCTACTGGTTGCGGCATAACCCGGACAAGCGACAGAAATTTGGAACCGCCCTCGAACATTGCGATATGGTGGCCGCCACCCTGACCGGAGTCACCCACGTCGACAAGGCGCCCCGCAGCGTCTGCGCTATGGGACATAAGTGGATGTGGAATCCGCGCTGGGGTGGACTCCCTCCCCAGGAGTTTCTCTCCCGGCTCGATCCGCTGCTCGAGGGCGTGCGCGATAAATTGCAGGGCGACTATCGCTGCTCCGATGCCGTCGCCGGCGGGCTTTGTCAGAAGTGGGCGGATGCCTTGGGCCTAAAGGCCGGCATCCCGATTCCGGTCGGAGCCTTTGACGCTCACTGGGATGCGATCGGCGCCGGATGCAAGGAAGGCGATGTGGTGAACGTCGTAGGAACCTCTACCTGCATCATTGCCATCAGTAGCCAGACACGATTGGTGCCCGGAGTCTGCGGCGTCGTACCCGGTAGCGTCCATCCCGGCTATACAGGGATTGAGGCGGGCTTGTCAGCCACCGGAGACATCTTTGAAGCCATCGCGCGGCGCGCGGGCACAGATGTAACAACCCTCAGCGAAGGATTGGAGGCGTACAAGCCCGCGCAGACTGGGCTGCTGCGCCTAAGTTGGGACAACGGCGACCGCACCGTGCTCGTCAATCCCGAACTGGGTGGCATCACCCTGGGATGGAACCTTTTGCACTCCGCCAAGGATGAACTCTTTGCCGCAATCGAGGGAACGGCTTTTCATACCCGCATCATCCTGGAGAGGATGGCCGAGCATGGCGTGCCCGTGCATCGCGTGATCCATGCAGGCGGGATTCCGCAGCAAAATCCGGTCCTGAACCAGGTGTATGCAAATGTGTTGGGAAAGCCGGTGCTCGTGCCCGATGGTGTACCCACAAGTCTCGGCTCCGGAATCTTTGCGCTTCTTGCCGCCGGTGTCTTCTCCAGCATCGAGGAGGCACAGGCCAAGATGTGCCTGCCCTTCCGGACCTTTCATCCCGAGCCGACCGCGGTCAGCCAATATGACGTACTCTTTGCGCTCTACAAAAAGTTGTACTTCTCCTTTGGTTCGCCAATGGCCGCTGCAACCGGAGTGGGAGATGTCCTGCCGGAGTTGCGGCGGATGGCTGCCAAAGTTCGCGGCGGCTGAGCCTCTGCACCCTTCGGACAATCCGCAAAGTGCGACCGGAAAATCTCTTCAGACAAAAGCACCAATCCTCACACAGGAAACCAGGAGTTACCCATGCTGCTAACGACGTTGCGGGAAGAGGTTCTCGAAGCCAACCTGGAGCTGGTGCGCAAGGGACTCGTGCTCTACACCTTCGGGAATGCCTCAGCAGTGGATAGACGACAGGGCCTTGTGGTGATTAAGCCCTCCGGCTTGGACTATGACCTGTTGCGGGCCGAGGATATGGTGGTTACAGACTTGGATGGGAAGATTGTTGAGGGCCGACTCAAGCCCTCCTCTGACCTCGATACCCACACGCTGCTTTACAGAGAGTTCCCTCACATCGGCGCAGTGGTGCATACCCACTCGGAGTTTGCCACCAGCTTTGCCCAAGCCGGAATGTCCATTCCCGCATTCGGAACCACACATGCCGATTATTTCCATGGACCTGTCCCCATCACTCTACCGCTCACCGACCAGGCGATTCACGGAAGATACGTCCATGAGACCGGACTGGCCATCGTGGCGCGGTTCAAAGGCGCGCAGCCGAACCTCGACCCCATGACGGTGCCAGCTTGCCTGGTTGCAGGACACGCTCCCTTCGTGTGGGGAAAAGATGCCACTGCTGCGGCGCACCATGCAGTCGTCCTGGAGGCCATAGCCAGAATGGCCTATCGCACCCTTGCACTGAACCAACTCGCCGAACCGGTCTCCCAGGCCCTTCTCGACAGGCATTTCCTGCGCAAGCATGGACCCGCTGCCACCTATGGACAAACTTAGACGGCACAGAGAACAATGGTTCCACAAAGTCGAACGAAATCGATTCCATCTGATAGGTCATGGCGCGATGCAAATACGAGAGGAGAAGCGATGAGGTTAAGGCGGACGGTAGTGACCATGGCGGTGTTGCTGTTGGCGCCGATGCTCTGGGCGGCAGAATCAGAAGGGTCCCCAAACCGGACGCCTTCCGGAAAACAAGCAGCCTCCATATCACCATCATCCACCGCCTCCATGGGCCAGGCCGTTTCTGTTCACCAGGCAGCCTGGGGTACGGTCGCCGATGGCTCGCCGGTAAAAATCTTTACCATCAGCGACCACGAGTTGACGGTAAAAATTACCACCTTCGGAGCCAGAGTCGTCAGTATCCAGACCCCAGACCGCAACGGCAGGATGGCCGATGTGGTGCTGGGATATGACGACGTATCCCAATACGAAAACGACACCGCAACCTACTTTGGCGCCATCGTAGGACGTTATGGAAATCGGATTGCCAAGGGAACGTTCTCAATCGCTGGAAAGACCTATCATATCCCGCTGAACAACAACGGCAACGCACTGCATGGAGGGCCTGAAGGCTTCAGCTCGAAAATCTGGACGGCCAGGATGATTCCCGACGGAGTCGAGATGTCGCTGGTCAGTCCGGATGGAGATATGGGATTTCCCGGGACTTTGACCGTCCATGTGCGCTACACCGTCCAGGACCACGCTCTCCGCATCCTCTATAGCGCCACCACCACCAAACCGACCGTAGTCAATCTCACCAATCACAGCTACTTCAACCTCTCCGGTAATGGCAAGGGCAACATCCTGGATCAGGTGTTGATGATTCCCGCCAACCGCTATACGCCGGTAAATGCCACTCAGATTCCCACCGGAGAACTCGCGCCAGTGAAGGGCACGCCCTTTGACTTCCTTCATCCCACAGCAATCGGAGCCCACGTCGCTCAGGACAATGCCCAGTTGAAGATCGGAGGTGGGTACGACCATAACTTTGTGCTGAACGGCAAATCCGGCAGCCTCCATCTGGCGGCCAAAGTCTATGACCCAAAGACCGGCAGAACGCTCACGGTCATGACCACTCAGCCCGGAGTGCAGTTCTACTCCGGCAACTTTCTGGATGGCACGCAGCATGGAAAGTACGGCGTCACCTATCAGAAGTACTCCGGCTTCTGCCTGGAGACGCAGCACTTTCCCGATTCCCCCAATCAGCGTGACTTCCCATCGACACTGCTCAAACCAGGTCAGACAATGCGCTCAGAAACTGAATTTATCTTCGGGGTCAAACCCTAACGGCCTTTGCACGCAGCCATGCTTTAAACCAAAGCAATCGACACCTGCCCTCTTACAGTCTTGGTCCGTATCCATCCCGCATAGAAAGAATGCGGTGATGCCCCACAGATCACACCTCTCAAAAGCCAGAACCCCATACAACAAAGACCGCTCCCGATCACACCCAGTCCAGACTCCCTCCATCTATCTATGGTCTTGGGCCTATGTCGGCGTCGCGCCCATCGGCAGATCCCAATCCAGAACACCATGCACTCACTCTTCTCCGGAAAATGGCGAATCCGTCTCTCCCGTCTGCTGCGCCCTTACCATGCATTCCAATAACCGCCGCGCTCGGTCAAAGCGATCTCCCGGCCAAACAATCCACGGAGCTTGTCCTCCGTGAGTAGTCTGGCCTTATCTCCATCGGCTAGAATCCGCCCTTCGCGCATCATCACAATGCGATCCATCTCCGGCAGAATATCCGCAATATGATGCGTGATCAATAAAATCGCAATTCCCTTCTGCGCCAAACCACGCAACATCTCGCGCAGATCCTGTTGCGCAGCTAAGTCCAGCCCGTTCGATGGCTCATCCAGCAACAGCATCTGAACCCCTCCTTGCCCCACATCCAGAGACGTTCCCGCTAACGCGCGCCCAATCATCACACGCCGCTGCTCACCCGCCGACATCTCTCCCACCGGAATTGCTGCCAGATTCTCCGCATGAACCAGACGGAGAATCTCTTCGGCCACCTCTTTCATCTCCTTCGTCACATTCAAGTGGGGCCATAGCCTGGAACTAGAGAAAAACCCACTCAGAACAGCCTCCTTGCCCGTAATGGACAAGGTGCTCAAGCCCGGCGTCTCCGTTCCCACCACTCCCATGCGCCGTTTCAACTCCGTCAGATCCCAGCGCTCTCTGCCCAGAATGCAGACCCGGCTCGCCGGATGAACCAACGGATAAACCTCGCATGTGATTGTCTTCAAAAGAGTCGATTTGCCGCAACCATTCGGCCCCAGAATCGCCAAATGCTCGCCTGCCCCAATGCGCAGGCTCACATCATGCAGCACCACTCTCTCTCCCCGCGCAACAGAAACATGCTCCAGAACGACAATGACGTCCCCTGCACCATCGCGAACCTGGCCGCTAGCCTTCATCGATCTCCCATCTCTTCTCGTTCAATAAACATCACCCATCAGACCCTACCGTCCGCTTTCGTCGAACAGCGATAGCCGGCTTACAGATCCCATTTGCAGATCACCCGCGTCTCGCGCTCAAAGCCGAGCATGCTCGCGCTGCCTGTCTCCAGGGAGAACAGCGCTCCACCAGCAGCTGGCAAACCGATCCAGCGCGCGGCCAGAATCCTCAAAACGTGCGCATGCGCAAATAGAGCCACAGCTCCCTCCCCGGGTACGGCGGCCAGCGATCGCGCAATCACAGCATCCCCTCTCTCGCCCACATGCTCCAGCGTCTCGCCATTCACCAATGGACTCCTCCAAACGCTCCACTGCGGCCCATAAATCGCTCGCATATCGTTCGTCGTCTTGCCTTCCGCCTCTCCGTAGTTCCACTCCTGTAGATCCGCATCCACCACGGCGACATCGCCGTAGCCCGCAATCTGGCAGGTCTCGCGGGCTCTTTGCCGGGGACTGGTAAAGACCGCGCCAAACTTCGTCCCCGCAAGCAGACCACGCAGTCTCTTGGCTCTCTCTCGGCCACGGTCGGTTAATGGAATATCACTCACGCCTGTATGCCGCCCATCGGCGCTCCATGTTGTTTCGCCGTGCCGCATCAACCAAAGTTCTGTCATATTCCTTTGAACCTCCGTTAGCGCCTGGCTACGCGCCCAAACTCTATCTTACCGTGCGCGTATACCCTATCCTAATGGGCATGGACTTCCAACTCGTCTCTGGATACAAGCCGCAGGGAGATCAGCCCCGTGCTATCGCAGAGCTCGTTGCAGGCCTTCAGGCAGGTGAAAAAGACCAGGTGCTCCTCGGCGTCACTGGCTCCGGCAAAACCTTCACCATGGCACGGGTCATCGCTGAAATGAATCGCCCAGCGCTGGTGTTGGTGCACAACAAAACCCTCGCGGCGCAGCTCTACCATGAATTCAAGCAGTTCTTTCCCAATAATGCAGTGGAGTACTTTGTCTCCTACTACGATTACTATCAGCCCGAGGCCTATATACCCTCCGGCGACATCTACATCGAAAAAGAGTCCACCGTCAATGATGAGCTGGATAAGCTGCGTCTCTCGGCCACCCGCAGCATCTTCGAGCGGCGCGACACCATCATCGTCAGCTCTGTCTCCTGCATCTATGGTCTGGGCTCGCCAGAAGCCTACTATGGCATGCTGCTTCTGCTGGAAAAGGGACAGAAGATCAAGCGGCAGGATATTACCCGGCGCCTGGTTGAAATCCTCTATGAGCGCAATGACGTCGACTTCAAGCGAGGAACCTTTCGTGTCCGCGGTGATGTCATCGAGGTCTTCCCTACCTATGACGAAAACGCCTTCCGCATCGAGCTCTTCGGAGATGAAATTGAGTCACTCTCCCAGATCGACCCCCTCTTTGGATCCGTCAAGCAGCGCTACGCTCGCCTGCCCATCTATCCCAAAAGCCACTACGTAGTCCCGCCGGAACGTAAGACATCCGCAATCAACAGCATCCTCTCTGAGCTGTCGGAGTGGGAGGCACAGCTTGAAAAAGAGGGCCGCCTCGTAGAGGCGCAACGCATCCACCAGCGCACTCGCTTTGATCTGGAGATGATCAAATCCGTGGGATTCTGCCATGGCATCGAAAACTACTCGCGCCACTTCTCTGGGCGTCTACCGGGTGAACCCCCTCCCACCCTGCTCGACTACTTCCCCCAGGACTTCCTCGTGTTCATCGACGAGTCTCACGTCACCGTTCCGCAACTGCACGGCATGTGGCACGGAGATCGCTCACGCAAGCAAAACCTCGTTGACTACGGCTTCCGCCTCCCTTCCGCCATGGATAACCGTCCCCTCCGCTTCCAGGAGTTTGAAGACCGCGTCGGCCAGACCATCTATGTATCGGCTACCCCAGGACCGTATGAACTCACCAAATCCTCTGGCGTCGTAGTCGAGCAGGTGATTCGTCCCACCGGCCTGGTCGACCCTCAGGTAGAAGTGCGGCCCGTCAAAGGACAGATCGACAACCTGTTGGCAGAGATTCGCCAGCGTGCGGCCAAAGACCAGCGCGTCCTGGTCACCACTCTTACTAAGCGCATGGCGGAAGATCTGGCCAACTACTACACCGAGGTCGGTGTTCGCTGCCGCTACATGCACTCAGAGATTGAGACACTTGAACGCATCCGCCTTCTTCGCGCCCTGCGCAACGGAGAGTATGACGTTCTCATTGGAATCAATCTCCTGCGCGAAGGCTTAGACCTCCCTGAAGTCTCGCTGGTCGCCATCCTCGATGCGGACAAGGAGGGCTTCCTGCGCTCCCAGGGATCGCTCATCCAAACCATGGGCCGCGCCGCTCGTCACCTTGAAGGACGGGCGATTCTCTATGCCGACCACCAAACGGAATCCATGCGCAGAGCCATTGAAGAGACCAACCGCCGCCGCGAACGGCAGATAGCCTATAACCAGCAGAACGGCATCACTCCACAAACCGTCATCCGCTCTCTGGATAACTCTCTGGCTACCGCCCTCAAGGCAGACTACGCCGACCTCACTGAGGAAGAGGCTACCCTCACCAACTTTGCCAACCAGGCAGAACTGGACGCCTACCTTACGAAACTCGACACGGATATGCGGGATGCCGCCCGGAAGTTCGAGTTTGAAAAAGCTGCCAAGCTCCGCGACGCCATCAAGGACCTTCGCTCGAAAGAGTTTCTCTTCAGCTAACGCTCCCGCTTGCCCCAAAACCGTCCCCAATCGTCCCGCTCTTATCGACTGGACCCATGGCGACGAAGTGATAGATTCAAAACGGAACAAAGGACTCCAAACAGACCCTGACGCGCAATCTGTAGCGAAGGCAGCCGTGGAACGCCCATGCCGATCCAACGGGTGGGACACGCTGATAGACTGAAAAAATCTATGCGCTACTTTTCAGGGAATGAGATTCGGGAAGAGTTTTTGAGGTTTTTCGAGGGCAAAGGTCATCGCAGGGTGCACTCCTCCAGCTTGAAGCCGGCGAATGACCCCACGCTGCTATTTACGAATGCAGGAATGAACCAGTTCAAAGACGTCTTTCTCGGAGCGGAGACCCGGGAGTACTCCCGCGCCGCCACCAGCCAAAAGTGCGTGCGCGCCGGCGGAAAGCATAATGACCTGGAGAATGTGGGATTTACGCGCCGCCACCATACCTTCTTTGAGATGCTCGGAAATTTCAGCTTTGGAGATTACTTCAAAAAGGATGCAATCGCCTTTGCCTGGGAGCTGCTCACCAGCCCAGAGTGGTTCGGGATCGACAAAGACCGACTGTACATCACCGTGTTTGAAGGCGTCGAGCATGCCCAGAGCGCGGTCCCGCGGGACGACGAAGCCGAGCGGCTGTGGATGGACGTAGGCGTTCCCAGGGAGCGCATCTTCGCCATGGGGATGAAGGACAACTTCTGGCAGATGGGCGATACCGGCCCCTGCGGCCCGTGTTCAGAGATCTTCATCGACCTCGGCTTAGAGGCTAGCGAAACCGGTGAGGACCGTCCGTTTCCCCACGACGATCAGCGCTATATGGAGATCTGGAACCTTGTCTTCATGCAGTTTGACCGCAGCAGCGACGGCGTGCTCACGCCGCTGCCAAAGCCTTCGATCGATACAGGCATGGGATTGGAACGGGTGGCGTGCGTCTTACAAGGCAAACTGAGCAACTATGAGAGCGATCTCTTTACGCCGCTGATTCGCAAAGCCGCGGAACTAGTGGAGTTTGGCGGAGGCGTGTTGACTAACGAACGGATCGCGGAGCTGGCCGTAAGCGACCAGAAGGGAGCCGCGTCGCTGCGTATCATCGCCGACCACTCGCGAGCGGCCACGTTCCTCATCTCCGATGGAGTCATCCCCGGTAACGACGGACGAGGCTATGTGCTGCGCAAGATTCTGCGCCGCGGCATTCGCCATGGGCGCCTGCTGGGGCAGGAGAAACCCTTTCTGCACGCCATGGTGGGGGCAGTCCGCAATCAGATGCTCTCCGCATATCCCGAACTGCAGGAGACCACGGAACGAGTCGCCAAGGTGGTGCTGGCGGAAGAAGAGCAGTTCGCGCGCGTCATGGAGATTGGATCCCGACAACTGGATCAGCTTATCGCCGCCAAACGGCTCGCTGCGGCTGGGATCACCGATGCCCCCGCAAGCGCCTCCGCAGAGCAGAAAAACGGGCCGGAACTCAGAATCGAGGGGCGGGAGGGCTTCCACCTCTACGAGACCTTTGGCCTGCCGCTGGACTTTATGGTGGATGCTGCCAGAGATGCCGGCCTGGACTTTGATACAGCCGGATTTGACCGGGCCAAAGAGGAAGAGCAGGCACGCGCCCGCGCCTCCTGGAAAGGTGGTTCGCAGAAGACCGCCGCACCGGTCTATCGCGAACTCGCGAAGACGGAGTTTGAGGGATACACCTCCCTGCGGGTAGAGGGAGCCAAGGTGCTGGCCTTGGTCAAGGATGGCGTCGGCGTCCCCTCGCTCGGCGCTGGCCAGACGGGAGAAGTTGTCCTGGATGCCACCTGCTTCTACGCGGATTCCGGCGGACAGGTGGGAGACGTAGGCTGGTTGTACGCTGGCGACCACCAGTCCCTGGTCGCTGAGGTGAGCGGATGCAAGAGGCCCGTGCAGGGCGTCTATGCGCATCAGGTGCTCGTAAAGCAGACCTTGGCCGTGGGCGACGTCGTGGATGCGGTAGTAGACCCCACCGTTCGTCAGGCTGTCATGCGCAACCATACTGGAACCCATCTGCTGCACGCAGCCTTGCGGCAGGTGCTGGGTCCGCATGTCAAGCAGGCAGGTTCGTTGAATGACCGCACCCGGTTGCGCTTCGACTTTAGCCACTTTACCGGCGTGGCTGAGCAGGAGATGGAGGAGATTGAGAGCATCGTGAATGCCCAGGTGCTCAAAAATACCCCGGTGGAAACGTTGGTCGATGTGCCCATCGATGTCGCAGTGCATGAGCTCGGAGCCATGGCGCTCTTTGGCGAAAAGTATGGAGACAAGGTAAGGGTGGTCAGGATTGGAGACTTTTCCACTGAGCTGTGCGGAGGAACCCATACCGGGGCTACCGGAGAGATTGGTCTGTTGAAGCTGCTCGGAGAAGGGGCCGTGGCCAGTGGCGTGCGCCGCGTGGAGGCCGTTACCGGTATGGGAGCACTCGGCGTCTTCCGCCGCGATGCCGAGGTCGCAAAGGCAGCTGGCCAGTTTGTCGGCGGCGCTGAGGTCAGTGGCGATGCCCTGCGCGCCCGGATAAATACCCTCGACGAGGAGATGAAGCGCCTTCGCAAGGAGTTGGAAGGATTGCGGATGAAGTCCGCCAGCGCGGCCGCTGCCGACGCTGTGGCTTTGGCCGTAGAGATCAAGGGAGTCAAGGTGCTGGCCCAACGTGTGGATGCGCTCGGAGCTTCGCCAGAGGCCAAGTCGCAGATGAGAAACCTGGTCGACGAACTGCGCGGAAAGCTGGGCAGTGGCGTGGTGGTGCTGGGCGCGGCTGGAGCGGATGGACGTGTCAACCTGATCGTCGGCGTCAGCAAGGACCTCACCACAAGGGTGCAGGCGGGCAAGATCGTGGGAGCCCTTGCGGCCAGGGTGGGCGGCAAAGGCGGTGGAAGACCCGATCTGGCCGAGGCCGGTGGAAGCAATCCAGCCGCGCTGGACGCCGCCTTGGCAGAAGCTAGGGATGTAGTGGCTCAGTTGCTCTAAAGAGACCACGGCCACGAGGTATTCGCCACGGTACCTCTGCCGGATTCACAGGCCAAGGGAGTACATCTGGAACCTTACACTTGAAGGTATGGAGCCCTTGCCCAGCGGTCATATTCAGTGTGGTGAGGGGCTTGCCAGTCGCCATAGGTGGCGCGCTTTTGTGCTTTTGAGTTTGTGTCTGGGAAGTATGGCAGCAGCCACGGCATGCGCTGCGAGCCGAGTCGGCGACCGCTTTGCCGCCGATAGCCCCGTCGCCGAATCCCCCTCCGCCTGGAAACAGGCATTGCAGGTCCGTCGGCAGTTTGAGGCTGAGCCGGCAAGAAGGCACACCCACCAGGCCTATGAGCATGTGATGAATCAGTTTCGTGTGATCTATCGCGGCGACCCCGGCGGCGAGCACGCGGCCGCAGCCGTGGAGGCGGTGGCCGAGCTGTTTGCCCAACGAGGACGCGAGCTGCACGATCCCAGGAGCATGGCGGCCGCAGTGCAGCAGTACGAGTATCTGGCCAAGGCCTATCCCGCAGACAGATTGGCGCCAGTGGCGTTGCAGCGCGCCCTCCAGTTGTTGGGATCCCAGTCTGAGTCAGGCGCAGACACCCAGGCAGAGGCTAGCAAGATTCGCGCTGAACTCGCGGAAGATTATCCACAGGCGAAACAAAGCGCCCGTGTGGCCCAGGACGCACCGCCGACCAAGGCCAAGAGCGCCGCTGCCGAGGCGCGACCGGCGTCTAACAATTCCAAAGAGAATTGGCCGAAGAAGATCTCGGATGCTTCCGCCACGCCTCCCGGGCCGACGATCACCGGCGCATCGAGCTCACAGTCACCCGAGACCGAAACGCTCGCAGGCACCAGTTCGATCCAGAAGCAGCGAACGTCGGCAGCAGCAAGCGGGCCGCTTGATGTGGTCACCGGTATTCGGCACTGGTCGACGGCCAGCTATACGCGGGTAGCGATCGACCTGAACGTAGCCCCCGGAGAGGTAGTCAAATACCGGGCAGCACGCGTGGAGCATCCTGATCGGATCTTCTTCGATCTGGAACATGCTCAGCTGAGCGGCGCACTGGTCGGCAAAAGCATTACGGTCACCGATAACGGTTTTCTCAAAAAGGTCCGGGCCGCGCAGTTCAACAACAATGTAACCCGCGTCGTGCTCGATGTTCATCACGTCACGGCGTATTCGGCATTTTGCCTGCCCAATCCTTATCGCTTGATCATTGACATCCACGGCGACCCCACCAGTCGGCAAGCTAGCCAGACGCCAAATCCGCCCATCGAGCCAAAGACGAATTCGTCGGCCACCCAGGTGGATGCAGCTTTGCCATCCCAGAGCCCGGCGGAGAGCACACCCCCAACCGAAACCACTCACAACAGAATAGAGATCTCCCGCCTGCCGCCGATGCCGGTCACCGATGGCAGAGCAAGCTTTGCGCTACCGCAACAGAGCCAAGATGCCGTTAGCTACAGTAGCACTCAGGGCAGGCCAAGCGTCATAACGGCCCAAAATCACAGTCTGGCCCGGCCTGCACCGGCTCCTGTGGCCGCAAGTTCAATGGAGAGCGATGCCGAGGTTGCAGATGTCAGTCGGCAACCGGGAATCGTGGAGGCCACCCGCCAGCCCACCTCCATGCCGATCGCTGAAACCAGCCGTGATCTCGGGCTGGAGCCCCGGCGAGCAACCCGTCTCAAGCCAAGCTCCGCAGCCGCTGCGCAAGGTGCGGAGCCAGCCGTCGCAGAGGTGAAAGCAGAGCCGGCTCCCGCGCCACCGCCCACCAGCAGCGGAGAAACATCGCTGATGCGCGCCCTGGGCTTGAAGATTGACCGCATCGTGATCGACGCCGGCCATGGCGGCCACGACTCCGGAACTCTCGGCGCAGGCGGAATCGAAGAGAAGGATGTGGTGCTGGATGTGGCGCTGCGGCTGGGCAAGCTGCTGCACCAACGGCTGGGAGCCGATGTGGTCTACACTCGCGATAACGACACCTTTATCCCCCTTGAGACACGAACTGCCATTGCCAACAAGGCGCAGGCAGATCTGTTCATCAGCGTGCATGCCAACAGTTCGCGGGATCCATCCGTGAGCGGCGTGGAGGTATATTACCTCAACTTCACCAGCGACCCGGAGGCGATGAGGGTGGCCGCGCGAGAAAATGCCGTCTCTACCCAGAGCGTGCATGAACTCAGCGATCTGGTGAAGAAGATAGCTCTGCAAGACAAGATCGATGAGAGTCAAGAGCTGGCTGTGGATGTAGATGCTTCCTTGTATGCGGGCCAGCGCAAAGGAAATCCGCGGCTCAGGAACAGAGGTGTAAAGAAGGCACCCTTTGTGGTGCTCATTGGAGCCAACATGCCCTCGATTTTGGCGGAGATTGGTTTTGTTACCAATCCTAGGAGCGCCGCAGAACTGGAAACGCCGCAGTATCGGGAGCGCGTAGCAGAGAGCTTGTATCGGGGAATTGCGCGCTATTCCGAGGGCGTGAACGGGCTAAGACCAAGCACGGAGCCAGTGAAGCAGGCGGAAAGATAAGAGCATAGGAAAGCAGTACGATGAAGCGGATGTTCACCTCTGATTTTTGATCTAAGAACTTGTTGAAATAGGCATCGATTCTGCGGCGATCCACAAGGTGTAGAGCGTCTAACGAGTATGCGTGGAGACGAGCGGATACAGGATGGGATGTTCAGTTATGTGTCTTTGGAGCAGCGTGTGCCTCAGGATCATCCACTGCGGGTTGTTCGCAATTTGACGGACGCGGTGTTGCGGACGTTGAGCCCGGAGTTCGACGCGCTGTATGCGAACTCTGGCCGTCCATCGATTGCGCCGGAGTATATTCTGCGTGCGCTGCTGTTGCAGGTGTTTTACTCTGTGCGTTCGGAGCGTTTGCTGGTCGAGCAGATCGACTACAACCTTCTGTTCCGCTGGTTTGTGGGCCTTGGCATGGACGATGCGGTATGGAACCATGCGGTGTTCTCGAAGAACCGCGACCGACTGCTAACGTCCGATGTGGCACAACGGTTCTTCTCGGAAGTAAACAAGCAGGCCAGACGCTTCATGAGTGACGAGCACTTCACGGTAGATGGCACGCTGATTCAGGCGTGGGCCTCGCAGAAGAGTTTTCGCTCGAAGAATGGTTCC
>JBMFGX010000012.1:0-109353 GCA_049977105.1 Acidobacteriaceae bacterium
TCCGGCGCCCAGGAGGTGAGGTTCGCCAAGGTGCGAGATTTCACCTTGCCACCTTCGCGGAACGACTCCCTGAGGAGAATAGCGGGAGGCGAGGTGCGATTAGGGACCCGTGCGATGTACATGCTCTTTATATATCATTTATAACTAAATAAAGAAAAACATCATTACGTTTTACATGCCTACCTTAGTAACCGCATAGCGTGGTTACTCTCTGGTTTTCAATCACTTGCCTTCTTCGGGAGGGAGAAGTTCCGCCTGACAACTCACGGGACAGGTTTCAACCACGATGCCCCAGCCCAGTGATGCCACGTGAAAGGCAGTGAGCCACGGTTGGCCACGCGTCCACCGAGCAACCGTGATCACCCAGAGAATCCATGCGAGGTGCATAGCGACCACAATGAGAGAGAAAATCTGAAAGAAGAGGGTCATGGAGAGTGGGGCGGGGTTGGCGCCTCTGTTGCGGCAGAGAAGGAGCTTCTGAAACACCCGCTTCCCGTGGCGAGGACGATCCACGTTTCGGCAGTTCAGTTCCTGACCAATGGCTTACCGATCAAGATCCTTGATACGCTGGCTGTCGCGAGTCTTTATGATGGAAGCTGCTGTGCTTTCTAAGTTATACGCCAAACCCGATTGCTTCGATTCAAAGCATCTGTTCCAAAGGAGATGACAACTTGATTTCAAAAAACTTGCTTGCACTCACTGTGGGTCTAGCCCTCTTTGGAGCCGGTGGAAGCTCCGCGCAGATGCCTGCGGCCTCTGGAGCCGAAGCCAGCGTGGTACGAGCCACACTGAGCAATGGCATGCGGGTGGTCATCCTGCGCAACTCCCTGGCCCCAGTAGTCACGGTGGAGAACAACTTCATCGTGGGCGGGGACGAAACGCCACCGGGCTTTCCCGGTATGGCGCACGCGCAGGAACATATGGCTTTTCGTGGATGCAGCGGAATGACTGCCGATCAGACGGCCGCCATCTTTGCGCAGATGGGTGGAGAGAACAACGCAGATACGCAGCAGAACATTACGCAGTACTTTGAAACGGTTCCCGCGGCCGACTTGGATGTGGCGTTGCAGGCTGGCGCGGCCTGCATGCGTGGCATAGACGACTCGCAGGCTGAATGGGCCAGGGAGCGCGGAGCCATTGAGCAAGAGGTGGCTCGCGACCTCTCCAACCCCACCTACAAGTTTATTGACCGCATGAACGCAGATATGTTCGCCGGCACGCCCTATGCGCATGATCCGCTGGGAACGAAGAGTTCCTTTGACGCCACGACAGGGCCAATGCTGCGATCGTTCGAGCAGAAGTGGTATACGCCGGGCAACGCAATCATGGTTATTGTGGGCGATGTGGACCCCGCGGCAACCTTGACCACCATCAAGCGACTCTATGGCAGCATTCCCAGCCATCCTCTGCCGCCACGTCCAGCGATTCACCTGCTCCCGGTAAAGCATGAGAGTTTCAATCTGGATAGCAACCTTCCCTACACTCTCGGCTTTATCGCCTACCGGATGCCTGGAACAGACTCTCCCGACTATGCTGCCAGCCAGATTCTGGCCGACGTACTGAGCAGCGAGCGGGCCGATCTCTACGCGATGGTGCCGGCGGGTAAGGCGCTGGCCGCAGAGTTTGGCATGGCAGAAACCTATCCCAAGGCCAGCGTAGGCTTCGGACTGGTGGCCGAGCCTTCCCAGGTGGATGTGGTGGCCGCCATCCAGCAGATGCGCCAGATCCTCCAGAACTATGCGACCCACGGCGTTCCTGCGGATCTGGTGGATGCCGCCAAACGCAGCGAGGTGGCAGGGGCGGAGTTTCAGCGCAACTCAATTCCGGGCCTCGCCGATGTTTGGTCCAACGCTCTGGCGGCGGAAGGGCGGAGATCCCCTGAAGAGGATGTCGATGCCCTCAAAAAGGTCACCGTCGCCGATGTGAACCGCGTTGCCCGGGAGTTCCTCACCGACCAGAACTCCGTTACCGCAACCTTGAAGCCAGTACCGACAGGGCAGCCGGTGGCCTCCAAGGGCTTCGGAGGTGCCGAGCAGGTGACCTCGGCGCCCACCAAGCCTGTGGTACTTCCACCGTGGGCCGCCAGTGCGCTGGACAAACTAAAGGTGCCTACGGACTTTGTACAGGTCTCTGACACTACCCTGCCCAATGGGATTCGTTTGATTGTGAAGACGGATCGGATTAGCCCTACGGTGACAGTCATGGGCAACGTGGACCACAACTCTGATCTCCAGACCTCACCCGGCATGGATGGAGTGGCGGAGGTGCTCGACGGTCTTTACTCCTACGGCACCCAGACGATGGACCGCCTCGCGTTCCAGAAAGCGCTCGATGATATCGCTGCCAATGAGTCGGCAGGCTACAACTTCTCCGTCGAGGTACTCAAGGATCACTTCTCGCGGGCCGTCGAACTGCTGGCGGCTAACGAACTGCACCCCGCCCTTCCACAGCATGCCTTCGATGTCGTGCGGCAGCAGACATCGATGTTTGTCGCAGGAGATCTGAAGAGTCCGTCCTACAAGACATCTCGAGCTTTGGACCTAGCGTTGCTACCCGCGGGCGACCCGGCGCTACGGCAGACCACGCCAGCCACCCTGGCCAAGCTCACCCTCGCCGACGTCAAGCAGTATCACGACAACACCTTGCGCCCAGACCTGACGACCATTATGGTGATTGGAGATGTAACCCCGGAGGAGGCCAAAGAGGTGATCCTGAAGTGGTTTGGCGCCTGGAAGGCGGTCGGTCCTCCGCCCAACACCACTCTGCCCCCCGTACCGCCGAATAAGCCCTCTGCGACCAACGTAGCCGACCCGGAGGCGGTGCAGGATACGGTGGAACTCTCCGAAGAACTTCCGCTGAACCGGCTCACCCCGGACTACTATCCTTTGCAGTTGGGCAATCATGTGCTTGGCGGCGGGTTCTATGCTACCCGACTCTATCATGATCTGCGCCAGGAGGCCGGGTACGTCTACTACGTTGGAGTCAGTCTGGATGCCGACAAAACCAGAGCCACCTACACCGTGGAATATGGCTGCAATCCAGAGAATGTATCTAAGGCGCGCGCGCTGGTGGTGCGTGATCTGGAGCAGATGCGGACCCAGAATGTCTCCTCGGCGGAACTCCACCAGGCCAAAGCAATCCTCCTGCGTCAGATTCCTCTAAGCGAATCCAGCGAAGAGGCTGTGGCCAAAGGAATCCTGGGCCGGGCGGAAATCGGGCTCCCCTTGAACGAACCTATCCTGGCGGCAAAAAAGTACGATGCTCTCAATGCCGATCAGGTTCGGGAAACGTTCTTCAAGTTGGTTCATCCGGACGACTTGGTGCAAGTGGTTCGCGGACCAGCGCCCAAGTAGCCTAGCAACAGCCAACAGGACGCTAACGTAGCGCGCAGATGCGGAGGTTGCTGCATCTTTTTTTGCCGGCCCCGTCCGACCATACCTCGATCCTGGCGGCTACGGTGGCATGGGTTAAATCCCGTCGACTCTTGCAGGGAAACGGCTGCTTGCGCGATGGACAGGGTATTCCAGGGGAGAGGTTGCGCTTGGCGCCAAGAGCCGCCATCCTTGCTTTTTGTCCCGGTTCTTCACTACACTCTAGCCTCTAGGCTCTACACTCTGTACTGAGGGGCACGCAACCTTGACCGATCCGGACAACAATTCGCGCACGCTTGAGTCCCGGCAGCACCCTCCAGATACCCAGGAGAACTACCGGACAATCGATTCCGAGTTGTCCAACGTAGAGCCAGTGGAGACCGAGGCTGAACAGTTGGCGCGCAAGGCGGGGTTCGATGACGACGCCTCCAGCCAGATTGCAATGGCGACCCGCGAAGCGTTGATTAACGCAATCCTGCATGCCAATAAGCGCGATCCGAAGAAGAAGGTGCGTATCGGGTTTGCCTTGAGCGATGCGGCGCTACGCATAACCATTGCCGATGAGGGATCGGGGTTAGATCCGGATTCCATCCCTGACCCGTGCGCTCCAGAGAACATTCTGCGCAGTTCCGGCCGCGGGATATTTTTGATGCGGGCCATCATGGATGAGGTACACTTTCACCAGTTGAATCCCGGAACCGAAATCGAGTTGATCAAACATCGAAGAAACAAGGAGTCATAACAATGAGCTTGACACTGACTGCCCGGCAAATGGGTGATGTAGCAATTCTGGATTTGAGTGGAAAGATCACGCTCGGCGAAGGCGGGGTGACGCTGAGGGATGAGGTACGGAAACTTTTAGCTAAAGGATCCAAAAAAATCCTGCTGAATCTGGCCGGGGTGAATTACATTGACAGCTCGGGACTGGGGGAGCTGGTCAGCTCCTATACAGCCGTCAAGAATGCGGGCGGAGAACTGAAACTGCTGAACCTGACCAGCAAGGTCCGCGACCTTCTGGTGATTACCAAACTGCTCACCGTCTTTGACGTCAGTGACGATGAGGCTGCCGCCGTCGCATCCTTCGCGTAGATTCCTCCGCACAGGCCTAAAGTCAGGCTACGGCGCGTTTCGAGCGCGTCTTGGATAAGTCTTGGATGCGCCGTAGCTTTTCATCATGAAAGCGCTCCGCTGCGTCTGCTGCTCTCGCAGAGGCCGAGTAGGAAGCGTTGCCTCCCTTGAACGGATCTCACCGCAGCGTGGCTCACTTCCACCCTTCCATTGCCAAGCAAGAACGAAGCTGTAAATGAATAAGATGTTGCTACAGTACTGACGCGCGCGGCCCCATTCCAGCGCGCAGAGTCTGTACTTTATCCCTTTATCCCCATGGTAGACTCGGAGCAAATGGGTCAGTCAAAGTCTTTCACGGGCAGCAGCGTATTCGGCCCAGATTTCAAGCCTAACCGCAATGCCTGGCTCCCGTCGGCCGCCAAACTGTTGGGAGTTGCGCTTCTCTTTTCTTCGCTGGCGTTGATAATGCCTGCGCAGGCACTATCCCAGTCAAGTTATTCCGGGACCAATCAAACGATTACCAGTCCTGACTGCACCGACCCCCTCCTGGCAGTCACGGCAGAGTGCTCTGGGCAGAGTCAAGGAACGAGCAGTTCGCAAGCTGCGCCGGGCCTTGGATCGATGGGAGCAACGGGAATCGTAGGCCCATACTCCGCCCAGAATCCAACGGGAAACTATACGGATCTCGGGCAGGCCCGCCGGGGGATGTCGGGGCAAGGATTGATATCGCTCCCACCCCAGCCGCTTACGGAGTTCCAGAAGTTCATTGCATCTACCACTGGCCAGGTACTGCCCATCTACGGAGCAGACCTCTTCCGCCAGGTGCCCTCTACCTTTGCCCCGCTGAACCTGACGCCCGTGCCCTCCGATTATGTGATTGGCCCAGGGGATGAGCTGCGTATCCGCATCTGGGGGCAGGTGAACTCTCAGGCCAACGTTCAGGTTGACCGCGCCGGAGAGATTTACCTTCCCCAGGTGGGCCCGGTACGGGTAGCAGGCCTGCCATACTCTCACCTCACGGCCCATCTGCGCCAGGCCATCGGCAGGGTCTACAAAAACTTTGATCTGACGGCGAACCTCGGGCAGATCCGCTCCATCCAGATATACGTAACCGGCCAGGCACGGCGCCCCGGAGTCTATACCGTCAGTTCACTGAGCACGCTGGTGGACGCTCTCTTCGCCAGCGGTGGTCCTTCGGTTCAAGGCTCTATGCGGCATATTGAACTGCGCCGCGGCAGTAAGCTGGTAACCGATTTTGACCTCTACGCTCTTCTGGTGCACGGAGATAAATCCAAGGACGTCCCGCTGTTAGCGGGAGACGTGATCTTTATCCCGCCGGTTGGCCCTGAAGTGGCCATTACGGGGAGCGTCCGAAACCCGGCAATTTACGAACTACGCGAGAGCAGCGGTACACAGGCACTGGAGGGCTCCAGCGGAAAGCCGCAGAAATCTTCCCCTTCGGATGATCTGGCTGACCTGATCGCCGACGCGGGCGGAGTGTCTACCGTGGCCGCAGAGGCTCGCATCTCCGTCGAGCGTATTGCGAACCATCATGACCGATTCGCCATGGAGGTGGCTTACGACGCCAATGGCCTCAAGACAGTGCTGGCCGACGGTGATCTGGTGCGGGTCTTCTCCATCGTCGCGGCCTATCAAAAGACGGTCATGCTGCGGGGCAATGTCGCCAATCCGGGCCGCTTTGCCTGGCACGCGGGAATGCGGTTAAGCGATCTGATTCCGGATCAGCAGTCGCTCATCACAAGAGATTATTGGTGGAAGCGCGCCCAGCTAGGCCTTCCTGGCCCCGAGTTTGAACCCGTTCCATCCCTCGCCTCCGTTCGTCAACCGACAGAGAATAACCCCACCACGTTGTCCATCCCCCAGCCCGGCACAATCCTTTCGGGATCGCAGCAGGGCGAGAGTGGGATGCAGCCGGGCCAATACGGGCAGATGCAAAGCCAGTTCGGGCCACAACTTTCAGCGCAACAGCGAGGCAGCAATAATCGATCTTCTTTGGCCGAACAGGAGATGAATGCTTCCGGACCCTCGATACCGCCCTCGCAACGCATACAGGTTCGTCAGATTGCTCCTCCTATCGACTGGAGCTACGCGGTCATCCAGCGGCAAAACCCGCAGACACTCAAGACCGAACTCATTCCTTTCGACCTGGGCAAGCTCGTGCTTGACCACGACAGCTCCCAGGATCTGGAGTTGCAAGCCGGAGATGTGGTCACCATCTTCTCCCAGGCGGACCTCCGAGTGCCGATTGCCCAGCAGACCATGCTGGTGACCCTGAGCGGAGAGTTCGCGCACGCTGGCGTCTACTCCGTAGAGCCCGGTGAGACGCTGCGTCAACTGGTCGAGCAAGCCGGCGGCCTCACCAGCAATGCGTATCTGTACGGATCAGAGTTCACCCGCGAATCCACTCGGGTGATGCAGCAGGCCCGCATTGATGAGTACGTGCAGAGCCTTAGCATGCAGATTCAGCGCAGCGCCATGGCTGCCGCAGCCTCGCCGGCAGCTGCACAAAACCTTGCCGGGGCCACCGCCGCGCAAAGTAATGAAGCGACCCTCATCGCCAGCCTCCGCCAGATCCGAGCTACAGGACGCATTGTTTTGAACTTCCGCCACGACAGCCATGGCATCGCCAGTATTCCCAACGTGGTTCTGCGAGATGGCGACCATTTTATGGTTCCGTCCGTACCAGCCACAGTAAACGTGGTGGGCGCCGTCAATGATCAGAACTCCTTCCTGTACATCCCCGGGCGCAGGGTGGGCGACTACCTTCAGATGGCAGGCGGCCTCAACGTCAACGCAGATCGGAAACAGCAATTCCTTATCCGTGCCGATGGTGAGGTGGTAGCCTACATGGGCACAAAGGGACTCTGGAGCGATAAATTCGATGATGTCAAGATATATCCAGGCGATACGATCATGGCCCCGGAGAAGAGCTTCAAGCCATCTTCACTCTACGGCTGGCTTGAATACTCGCAACTCGTCTCGAATTTAGCCTTGGGCGCCGCTGTACTCACAGTCCTCCCATAATCTTTTCGACGAGGACAAGACAAAATTCTCATCTGTTTCCTTTCGACCTGACCCGAACCTCGACTCACTCGCCCGGGTCATTTGCAGATTCTGCTAACGCTCCTCGGCGACCGTCGAAGCTACAAAGGTTCGCTTCTATTCCACCCCGGCAGCCACGCCTTTCGGTGACCCCGCCCGGGAACATCCGGGCATTGCATTCCAGACGCCCATTGCAAACCCTTCGCCTGAATATCCTAAACTCAATATCTTGTTGATTTGCAGATCCTTACCATACAATCAGAATTGAAAACAGAGTGCAGAACCAGAGCCTAACCTCGCCCGCATTTCTCTCGTCTTACCTCGCCGCACCCGAACCAGCATCCCGGAACCAACCTGATTCCAGAAGGAACTCTAGGAAAACCTTCCACTGTCTCCTAAACTAAAAATGAAGAGCTGCCACGGTGCAGATGCACAGGGCGCAGGAAACCGATGACCTTGAAGCCCCCACCTTCAGCAGAGAACACCCTGGACCAAGTTCTGCCAACGGACACGATCGCAACACCGGTCTCGGCAGAGGATGATGAGATCTCTCTGCTCGACCTTCTGATTGTGCTTGCAGATCGCAAGCGCACCGTCCTTTGGACCACGGGAACGTTTGCCGTGCTTGCGATTGTCATCTCTCTTCTCTTGCCTGCAAGGTACACCGCAACCACTACCCTGCTGCCTCCGGCGAGTAGCAACTCGGTCTCCTCCATGCTGGCCTCGCAGCTAGGCAGTCTGGGTGGTATGGCGGCTATGGCGGGTGGAGGCCTGAGTCTGAAGAATCCCAATGACCGTTACGTATCCATGCTGCGAAGCCAAACCGTGGAAGACCTGATGGTGAAGCGGTACGGTCTAATGAAGGAATACCACGCGCACTACCTCTCCGACGCCCGCAAGGATTTTGAAGCCCATGCCACCGTGGATGGCGACGGCAAGGATGGACTGATCCACATTTCGATAGAAGACCATGACCCTCGTAAGGCAGCCGAGATGGCCAACGGCTATGTAGAAGCCTACCGCTATCTTTCGCAGCACCTGGCTATCTCCGAGGCATCCCAGCGCCGACTCTTCTTCCAGCAGGAACTACAGGACGCAAAGAATAATCTGGCCGATGCCGAGGTGGCGCTGGAGCAGACCGAACTCAAGACCGGAATCATCCAGCCCGATAGCGAAGAGCGTGCTTTGATTGACTCTGCGGCAACCCTGCGGGCGCAGATCACGGCGCTCAATGTCCAGATTCAAGGCATGCAAACCTACGCCACCGGGGAGAACGCGCAACTGATCCAGGCCCAGCAGGAACTCGCTGGGCTGCAAGCAGAGCTTGCAAAATTGGGCGGATCCAGCGAGGCGATGGGGGGCGGAGCGGAAGATGCGTTTCTGCTTCCCAAAGGCGTGATCCCCAAGGATGAGATGGAATACATCCGCAGGCTGCGCGACGTCAAGTACGATGAGACGATCTTCGACATTCTGGCCAAGCAGTTTGAGATGGCCAAACTGGATGAGGCAAAAGAAGGTGCTCTGATTCAGGTCATCGATCCAGCCGTCGTCCCGGATCGCAGGTCCTTCCCCAAACGCGGCCTCATTGTCATCGTGTCCACCGTTCTCGGACTCTTCTTCGGCATCTTTCTGGCATTGTTCCAGGCGGCCCTCCAGCGGCTTCGCGAGGATCCGGAAACTGGGGTCAAGCTGAATCTACTGCGGCGAGCACTGTCCCTCAGGTCGGCTTCTGCTTCGTAGTGCACAGAAATTCGACCACCTCCCACTAAAAAGATCACGCTAGCGAAGCACCAGACCTGAAACCCAGGCCCGGCGCC
Source organism: Acidobacteriaceae bacterium (assembly GCA_049977105.1). GTDB lineage: Bacteria > Acidobacteriota > Terriglobia > Terriglobales > Acidobacteriaceae > Granulicella. The sequence continues at coordinate 9,320 of JBMFGX010000012.1, forward strand.
CGAAGGTCCCGGACGGCTCTCTCGCCCTTTCCCCGCCAGGTCTGCAAAAGGGCATCTACACGATCGTGCCATGGAAAACACAGTCGCGCCTTAAGTCGCGGTCTGGATGCGTTTCGAAGCCTTCGGCAGCGATTCAGAGTCGACCGCCCCATTGCGTCGGGTAAAGATCATCATGGCCATGCCGCAGAGCATGCTTCCGAAAGCGGCCACCTGAGCGTTGCTGAGCGTGTGGTGAAGGTAGAGTTTCGGGTTGATGCGGACGAACTCTACCAGAAAGCGACCGATACCGCTCAACAGAAGGTACTCACCGGTCAGGAAACCCAGCGGAAGGGCCCTGTCCGCCGACCCGCGTTTCCACAGCCACCATGCCAGCGCCAGGGAGAAGAGCAGTTCATAGATGGGAGTGGGCTGCACCGCCGCCGTGGGAGGGTTAGGCAGAACCAGAGCCCGAGTGTACCGTGTGAGACCATTCGCCATATGCACGCCCCATGGCAGCGTTGTATTGATTCCGTAGTCTCCATCGCCAGATAGCAGACAGCCGAGACGTCCGACGCCATAACCCACAGCCGCCGCAGGGGCGGCAAAGTCCATCATGCGCAGTGCAGCCCGACGGCCAGTCAGACCGTTCGGCTTGGAGAGCACGCCTTGGTACATCAACATGGCTACAGCTGCCAGCAACCCACCGTACCAGGCAAAGCCGGCTTGGAACCAGTGCAGAAAGTTGAACAGCACCTCCGTGGGATGATGCAGACCGGGAGCCAGAATCTCACGCCATGCCCCGATTAGATCGGGGATATTCTGTAACTCATGCCAAAGCTTGGCACCGACAATTCCGGACAGCACCACCATCGTCACGATATTAATCGCGTCCGCGTCCGCTCCGTTGCGCTGGAAGTTTTTATACAGCACCAACGCGCTACAAACTGCTGCCAGCCAAAGCATCAGGCCAAAAGTTCCAATATGAGCAAAACCGAGATTTATATAGGGATACATGCAGCTTCCAGTATAGCGGCGGCCACGCATTTGTGAGAATTACCGGTGCAGGTCTCACCCCATGCCCTGAGCTTCCGTCGAAGTCTTGCCTCCCAGCTCAGGTCCTGGCTGTTTGCATGCACGCACAAAAAGATGCAGTGCCTTCGGCAGACTCTCAACGGGCTCCGTCTTCGCTGCGAATCACGCTCCCGCAGCGCCTCGCCTGCATCTGTGGAGTCGCGCACTGTTCGGACTCTGCAACTCGTTTCCCCTCTCAGGTCAGCAGCGAATCGCCCTCTCAGCCAAGCCGAAGCAAGGCAATACGCGCCCTCAATACATTCCAGACTGAATCAGAAACAAGTTACGTACCGGTTTTCCTCACCCCAGTGCAGGCTGACTCGCTTCTTACCACGCGCTCCTATCGCGTAATCTTGAATTCATGGTCAATTCAGTTCCTGCATTTGTGGCTCCGGAGGAGATGGATATTTTACTCACAGCCGGGCAGATCGCCGATCGCGTGAAGGCGATTGGCAATCAGATCTCCCAGGATTACCAAGGGCAGTCGATCGTATTGATCGGCGTGCTGAAGGGTGCGGCGATCTTTCTTGCGGATCTGGCGCGGTCCATCAAAGTGGACAATACCTTTGACTTCGTCGCGGTTTCCAGTTACGGACGAGCGCGCGTAACCTCCGGCGCGGTGAAGATGATCAAAGACATCGACAACCCCATTGAAGGCCGACATGTGATTCTCGTCGAGGACATCCTGGATACCGGGCTGACCCTCAGCTACCTCCGGGGGCTCATGCTTCAGCACCGCCCTGCCTCGCTCAAGATCGCCACCTGCCTGGATAAGCCGGAGCGGAGGCTGGTGCCGATCGAGGCTGATTACGCGTGCTTCAAGATTCCCAACAAGTTTGTCATTGGTTATGGAATGGACTATGCCGAACGCTATCGCGGCGTTCCAGACATTCGCATCTATCCGGATAACCCTCCTCCCGGACATTGAAACTCATCTCTCAGACTACAGGCTGAAAACAGGCGTCTGTTGAGTAAACTACCAGCATGAGTTCTCCGCTACACTCCTCTTCCTGCTCCACGGTAATCGTCTCGCCCGCGCGTGGATTCCGCGGGTCAGTGATGCTTCCCGGCGATAAATCCATCTCGCATCGCTATGCCATGTTGGCAGGATTTGCTGAAGGCGTCTCGCGTCTTTCAAATTTCTCGACAGGAGCCGATCCGCACAGTTCCCTGGCCTGCATGCGCGCCATGGGAGCCAAGGTTGAGACTGTCGGAAAAACCATCGAGATCACCGGTACCGGCGGCAGGTTACACCAACCGACCAGCGACCTGGACTGTGGCAACTCCGGCTCGACCATGCGCATGCTCGCAGGCTTGGTGGCGGCGCAGCAAGGATCATTCCGCTTCGTCGGGGATCAGTCCCTCAGCGTGCGGCCCATGGAGCGAATCCGCAACCCTCTGCAACAGATGGGCGCGCGGATTGAACTCACCGATGGTCACGCACCCATGATCGTGCATGGCGGCGCCCTCACCGGGATCGACTTCCAGGCGCCGATTGCCAGCGCACAGGTCAAGACGGCGGTGCTCTTTGCCGGTTTGCAGGCTCAAGGCGTCACATCCCTTGTGGAGCGCGTGCGAACGCGGGACCACAGCGAACATGCACTCAAGGCCTTTGGAGCCCTCCTGGAGCGCAAGGACGGACGGCTTTCGATCGCCGGAAGCCAGAAGCTGTTCGCAATCGACGCCACGGTCCCAGGTGATATGTCCTCAGCCGCATTCTTCCTCTGCGCGGCGCTGCTCTTTGAGGACTCCAATCTGGTGCTGGATGCTCTGGGAATGAACCCCACCCGGGCAGCCATGCTCGATGTGATCTCGGCGATGGGTGGAGCCATCAAGGTGCTGGATGTTCAGGAAACCCACGGAGAGATGGCAGGAACCATCCAGGTGAACCGCGGCCGCACTCTGCTCGGCATCGATATCGCCGGCGAACGCGCGGCGCAGTTGATCGACGAGCTTCCAGTAATCGCAGCCATTGCACCCTATACCCAGGGAGGGGTGCGCATTCGGGATGCCAAAGAGTTGCGCGTGAAGGAGAGTGATCGCATTGCGCTGGTGGTCAAGAATCTGCGCGCCATGGGGGCTCAAGTCATCGAACTCGAGGATGGAATGGATATCCCCGGCGAACAGCGACTGCATGGAGCGGTGATTGATTCCGGATTGGACCATCGCATTGCCATGGCGTTTTCCATCGCCGCTCTGCGAGCCGAAGGGGATACAGCGATTCGTGGCGCTGAGGCCGCCAGCATCTCCTTCCCAGAGTTCTTTACCTGGCTCGATGATCTGGCGCTCCGCTAACTCGCGGCCTCAGCGGCTCTATGACCAGGCCCTGTCCTGCATCTGGGGCAACCCACGGAGCTTTGGACCTCCCTGCCAATAGCTCGCACGATAGCCACAACTGCAAAACACCGCAGAGCCAACTGTACGCTGATACGCCGCGCAGCCCCACCATGCATGGCGCGATTCCTCTATGCGCGATGTCCGTGCGTGCGCGGAGGATAGATCCGCAGCAGTTCGGCGAGGTTCTGTTCCACTTGGTCCACCGTCACCTCGTCGATGATATAGTCCGGCGGAGCGCTGGATAGTTCGGCATTCTTCAGAATCCGGGCGCGGGGATTGTTCAGGGGAAGCCACTCGACCTCCGGAGACCACGCCGGCGCGATAATCACCATAGGGAGCCGCACGGCCCGAGCCAGATGCATGGGGCCTGTGTCCAGCGTCAAAGCAACATCGGCCAGTGAGAGAATCGCGGCAAGCTCCAGCGGCCGGGTCTGGCCGGCCACGCTGGCGGTAGAAAAGCTAAGCCCGGCACGGAGAGCATCTATGGCAGCCGCTTCTCCGCCAGTGCCTGCAAACACAATCTGCATCCGGTACTTCCGGTGGAGCGTCTCCGCTACCGCGCAAAAGCGTTCTGCACGCCACGATTTTCGCTGCGTGACGCTGGTTTGCGTGATAAAGACTGCGATAGGCTCCTGCTCATCCACACCATGCTCCCGTAGAAGCTGATGGGCGGTGTCCAAATCGTCCGGGGATGGAAACACCTGGGGTTCCAGAAGGTCAGGGTTGGCTTGCAGTTGCTCAAGCAGCGCCGCTCCGTGGCCCAGCAGGTCCAGAATGCGCAGATTGTTGGCAATCTGGCTCAGGCGAGGGTCAAAGCGAAGGTGCGCCGCCGCCAGCTCCGGCAGCAGCGTAAAGCCTGCGCGGACGGGGCTGCCCGCCAGCAGCGCGGACAGCATCACTCGAGAGCGCTCGTTGCCCGTAGTCAGCAGAACCGCATGGTGCTCCCGGCCGAAGGGCTTGGCGCGGCGAAGGGCTTTTGCCGCCGCCCGCACCTCATGCAACGGGCTGGGGCTGAAAGTGAGGGTTTCCAATCCCGGGTTATTGCGCAGAATCTCCAGGGCAAAGCCGCTGGCAGCGGCAGAAACTCTGGCTTCTGGTATGACGGCGTGGATGGCTGCAATCAGCGGCGTAGCATGGATAGCCGTACCTAGGGCAAGCGGATGCTGCAGAAGCAGGAAATTGCGAACCTCAGCCAGGTCCGGTTGCGTACCGTGGAACATTCGCTCGAAGACTGCGAGGTTGACCAGACCAGCGGATTTGAGAACAGATGCGATGCCTTGAGGATAGCAAGCCTTCCTACACCGCAACCAGACGATCACGGAAGCCCCAGCTCACCCGCCTGCCTTTCGAGGCTCTTCCCTGTCTACTGCATAACCCCGCCAACCGCATGAGGAACGGTCGTCACCGCACCGCAGCACACAAGCCTATTTAGAACCTGGGCGATAGAAGACTTCCATCCCTGTCCAACATCGATCTCCATCTACTTGGGGAGATCCGCTATCGCCCACGTTTCCGGCTCGGGGCAGACCCGGTTGACTCGCGAATGACCAATGTAGGTTGAATAACATGCTCCTCCCCCCACATGGGCGGCGCAGTGCGCGATAGTTCTTCGCGGAACAGAGAATGAAATGCGGCGTTGGCAATCTGCGTGCGCGCCAAGGCTACCGTCGTCAGAGAAGGCGTAAAAAAACCGCTGATTTGAATATCATCGAACCCAACCACAGAGATCTCCTCGGGGACACGCAGGCCAGCCTCCGCAATCGCTCCAAGGGCGCCAATGGCGGTCAAATCGTTGGACGCCAACACGGCCGTAGGCCGCTTCCGGGCAGCGAGAATCCTCTTCATCGCTTCATGGCCGCCGTCCATCTTGTGATTCCCCTCCTGAATTAAGTTCTCGCTGTCCTCCAGATGATGACGTTCCGCGCTCTCCCTGAACGCCTGGTAGCGCACCCGCGCTGACGCCAGCGACATAGGCCCGCTCAAAAAGGCAATGCGTCTGTGGCCCAAATCCATCAGGTGTTGCATCGCAGCATCTACCCCAGCCGAGTAGTTGATGCGGACGCAACTCACGCCCGGAGCCGGCTGGCCGGAATCCAGAAACACCATGGGGATGCGAAGACGGCGAAATCCCTCAATGAGCTGATCATCCATCTCTGAGGTCATAATCGCAACCCCATCCACCCGGCGTTGCAACATACGCCGCACACAGATCTTCATCCGCTCTGGCTCGTAGTTGGTGTTGCTCACCAGCACCTCCTGCTGGTGCCGCACGGCAATGTCTTCAAAAGACTTCACCAACTCAGGGAAAAACGGGTTAGTGATGTCGGAGATGATCAAGCCATACAGGTTGCTGCGCCCTGAGCCAAGAGCCCTAGCATTGGTGTCCGGATGGAAGTTCAGAGACTCAATAGCCCGCCGCACCCGCTCCGCTGTCTTCGGGCGTACCTTGGCAGAGCCATTCATAGTCCGCGACACCGTAGCGGTAGAGACCTGCGCGAGCTTCGCAACGATTTTGATGTTCATTGGGTGGGAATGTGTCAGGCGATAGCAGATCCAACAGGCAGAAAACCTTTGCGACGGTTTCAAGCGCCATTATAGGCGAAGTGGCAACAAGAAGTACCAACAAGATGAGGTGGGTAAGATCCCCCCCAGTGCTCCCGTCAGGCAGATGCCCACAGACCCCTCATCCTTTCATTGTCGGTCTGCCGCCATGCCCCCTTCCCCCCTCACTTTCTGCGTCATCCTCCTGAGCGCCGCACAGACGCCTCACTCGGCGCCTTCAGATGGTAACCATCCAACACGGGGCGCCACATCCAACCTGCCTTGCCCGGAGGCAGAGAAAATGAAGGTTTTGACGACGGCCTCGTCTCGGGAGCCCGCGATCGGCACAAAGACCTTTGCCCTAAACAAACACCGGCGAGAGCAGCTTCACCAACTGCTCCGGCTCCACCAGAAACGCATCGTGTCCGTGTACGGAGGCCATCTCACGATAGTCGCAACGAGCCCCGGCGGCCTTGATGATCGCTGCAAGAGAGCGGACATCCTCTGGCGGAAACAGCCAATCCGTGGAGATGCCCACCAGGGTAAGGTGCGCGGTAATCCGGCTATAGGCTTCATAAGGCGAATCATGGGCGCGAATGGGGTCGAAGATGTCCATCGTCCGCGTCAGCGAGATATACGAGTTGGCGTCAAATCGGCTGATAAACCTTTCCCCTTGGAAATCCAGATACCCTGCGATATCAAAGCGCCCGTTCTGCCCAGCCGAGGTAGAGATCCATGGATTTTCATTCCCATTCCTGTTCGGCTTCCGATTAAAGCGCTGTTCGAACAAAGGGACAGACTTGTAGCTGATGATTCCCAGTGCCCGCGCCAGAGCCAGACCTCCCTTCGGGGGTCGGTCTGGCGTGTAGTAGCCACGCTTCCAATCCGGATCCAGCATAATGGCCTGCCGTTGCAGATGGTTCAGACCAAGACCCATGGCGCCCAGTGGAGCTACGCCAATGCTGATTGCGCGCGCCACCCGATCCGGAAACTGAATCGCCCACTCCAGCGCCTGCATTCCGCCCAGAGACGCGCCAATCACCAGTTTCAGCCGGTCGATGCCCAGCCAGTCGATCAGCTTCACCTGGGCCCGCACAACATCACGGATATTGATCAGCGGAAACGTGGGCCCATAGAGCCTGCCCGTCTCCGGATCGATGCTGGTTGGACCCGTGGACCCGTAGCAGGAACCAAAGATATTGATGCCAATAACACAGTCGCGTTCCAGGTCAAGCAGCCCACCGGGAAGAAATAACTGAGGCCACCAGGTAGCAACCTCCGCCGAGCCAGAGAGCGCATGGCACACCAGCACAGCATCCTCCCGCGCCGCCTCCCGCCGCCCGTAGATGGCATAGTGCAACGTAGGACGGACCAGTACTTCGCCGCTTTCGAGGGAGAGGACTTCGTCAAGGACGAAGTCTCCCTCGCAGGCGGGCAACGGAATGGAAGAGACACGCTCCGGGCTACTCGTCATTTGGCTCCATTCGCTGCGTAGATTGCCTGGTCCAGATCCGTTAGGATATCGCGAATGTCCTCGATTCCGATAGACAACCGAACCATCTCCGGGGTAACTCCTGTGGTTGCCTGCTCCTCTGCATTCAGTTGGGCATGGGTGGTCGAAGCGGGGTGAATCACCAGCGACTTTGCATCGCCAATGTTCGCCACATGCGAGAAGAGATTCAGGGAATCAATCAGCTTCTTGCCCGCCTCATAGCCGCTGCCTGCGCCTCTGCCCTTGATGCCAAAGGTGATCAAGGCGCCCTTCCCGCCCGGCATGTACTTCTTCGCCCGCTCATGGTGCTTGCTGGACGCAAGGCCGGGATAGTTTACCCAGGCCACGCCAGGATGGCCCGTAAGGTGTTCGGCCACGGAGAGTGCGTTCTGGGAGTGCCGCTCCATGCGCAGGTGAAGCGTCTCAGCTCCCTGGAGCAGAAGAAAGGCGCTGAAGGGAGACAGCGCCGCGCCGGTATCGCGCAAGCCCTGCACTCGCGCCTTCAGAATAAAGGCCACCGCTCCAAAGGCATCCACATAGGAGAGCCCATGATACGAGGGGTCAGGCTCAACAAACTCCCGGAAGCGGCCCGACGCCTTCCAGTCGAACCTGCCCGCATCCACAATCACTCCACCCAGCGTGGTTCCATGGCCACCGATGAACTTGGTGGCCGAGTGGATCACAATATCGGCTCCCCATTCAATGGGCCGCGTCAGGATCGGTGAAGCAGCCGTGTTGTCGATGATCAGCGGCAGGCCGTGCTCATGCGCAATCCCGGCGAGCCGCTCGATATCCACCACCTCCAGCTTCGGATTGCCCAACGTCTCCGCGTAGATGGCGCGCGTCTTCGGATTGATCGCCGCGCGCAGGCCGTCAAAATCATCCGCATCCACAAACCGCACAGTGATGCCCTGCCGCGGAAGCGTGTAATGGAACAGGTTGTACGTGCCTCCGTAGAGAGATGTCGTGGATATGATCTCCTCTCCCGCGCTGGCCAGCGTCTGGATCGCCAGTGTCTCAGCCGCCTGCCCGGAGGCAGTCGCCAGGGCGGCAGCTCCGCCTTCCAGCGCCGCAATGCGCTTCTCCAATACGTCTGTGGTGGGATTCATCAGACGTGTATAGATATTGCCCAACTCCTGTAACCCGAACAGCCGCGCCGCATGGTCTGAATCGTTGAAGAGGTAGGACGTAGTCTGATAGATCGGTACAGCGCGAGCATTCGTTGTAGGGTCGGCTGCCTGTCCGCCGTGGATGGCAAGCGTTGCAAGCTGTTGTTTGGGCGTGGAAACTTCGTCGGGCATCATGTACTCCTTTTTCCATTCAATGATTATTTTTTGCATGACCTGCAACGAAAAAACGGCCCACAATCTTTGGGGATTGTGGGCCGTTCAGAACCTGATCGTCATCGCGCTAGCGTATCAGACCGTTCCGGCACGCACCCACCAGCGGCTACACATCGGCATATCCATGTGCATGCAAGCAACGTAAGTGCAGCGGAGACTCATAGCCTTGAGTATGCTACAGGCGATCAAACGGATGCAAGGGCGAAGGTAAAAGCAAGGAACTGTTGGCCCATGGAGACAGAGCTTGCACACCAAACCGGCCGACTCCAAATTGACCGAAAGACCATCCAATCGAAGATTACATGGCGTCCGCCTGGGAGTGCCGCAGCACTTGACAGGCCTCGTGGATCATCGCCATCTGCTGATTCGCCAGCTTTTGCTCCTTTTCGGCAAGGAACCAAGCCGGTCAAGGTGCCATTGTTTGGCCATGCCGCGATACGCCGCCTTAATCTCAGCGGGCTTACTCGCCATGCTTACCTTCAGCACCTGACAGGCACGCTGTCGCGTCATAGGCAGCCACACCTCCGGAAATTCGGCAGAAGTTTCACCTGACGCGTTAGCGCTCGGATCCTTCTCTGAGCCTGCTGCAGCGATGGATCGCTCACTCCTGCTGTCCAGGCTTGTCGGCCTTTGCATAGGGGAAAACGGCCAGTAAGTGCGGAAGCTTGCAAGGAAAAAGATCTCCTCACGGGATTCTTCCCTGTCGTTCCCACGGTGAGCCCGGACTTCGGCCGTCCTGTGAACTTCCCAATCTTCCATTGCAGCCTCCAGTCCAGACGTCCAGATCGCCACAAAAATCTTGGATCGACCTCGCAGTCCATCCCCGGCAACTGCTGGACCTGTCTGTTCAGCGGTTCCGGCCCTTCCGCATCGGCCGATTCTGAATGCCCTTCGAAGAAGAACAGCGCACTTCCATGCCTCAAACGCGCATCCGTATTCCAGAGTTCGGAGTTGGAGAGAGGATTGTCCATGGCTCGTACAGCTATCGGCAAATGCAGCGGAAAGATCAAGGGCGCATGCCTCAAAAGTGCAAAGGACACAGCACAGAGCAGCACGTATACTATCTTTTGAGACCGGGAAACACTCAAGTTCACCCGCTCCGGCATACGGTACCACCACTCCCCGAATCACGACCGTCAGATGAGGACTCTCGATTGGGCCCGATCACCAATCCACTGCGTTTACTCCAGAGCATAGAGCCTGCCCCCGTAGTTCAACATCAACCACCAAGGCGGACGCTTAGCCTGCATCGCCTCGGAACCTCGATGACTCGGTGGCTTCTGCTGGCGTCGTTGTCCGCCGCCTTCCTCAGTCCGTCTCCCTTGCCAGGCCAGACCGGCCCCATGGCGCCATCCCATACAGAAGTTGCTGAGACCTCGTCCAGTTCGTTAGGCTCCTCCTACATTCCCGTCGATAGCTGGATCTACTCCGCAGCCCTGCGCCTCTACTACCTGGGCTATCTTCCTACGGCTTACCTGGGCATGCGACCCTGGACGCGCGCCTCGCTGGCCCACATGCTGGAACTCTCTGAGGATGCGCTGCAATCGGAGTATGCTCCCCCGGAAGCCGTCGAGATCTATGCGCGCCTTCGCAAGGAACTCGCTCCAGAACTGAACAGCGACCCCAAGGCCTATCTGCGCACGGCAGCCGTATATACACGCCTGCGCCAGATTGACGGCAATATCCTCAATGACAGCTTCCACTTCGGCCAGACGATTGTGAACGACTATGGTCGCCCGGATGAGCCCGGCTTCAACAACCTCACCGGTTTCAGCGCTGAAGCTCATGATGGCCGCTTCAGCCTCTTTGTCCGCGCTGAGTTTCAGGGGGCACCCTCAGCCATCGGCTACTCCCAGTCCGTTGCGGCGCAACTAGCCGCCATCGACGAGACGCCAGATGTCCCACAGACCACCATCCCAGCGGGATTCATCCCCGGGCAGGCTATCGGCCAGATCGAAGAGGCCAACATCTCCGCTCACATCTGGGGACATGAGGTCTCATTCGGCAGAAGCGACGAATGGCTCGGCCCAGCCAAGGGAGCGAGCATGGCCTGGTCCAATAATGCCGAGGATATTTACAGCTTCCGAATCAATCGCGTGGAGCCGCTCTACATCCCCGGTCTATCCCGTATCTTTGGTCTCTTCCGCTATGACTTCATGGTGGGCAGCCTCAAAGGGCATCAGTTTCCCCGTGACCCTTGGATTCAAATGCAAAAGGTCAGCATGAAGGTGACGCCGGACATCGAAATCGGCTTTATGCGCGACGTCATCTGGGGCGGCAAGGGACAAAAATGCGCAGTACCACCCACGCCGGACGCAATTGTGCCCACCTGCAATGTTCCCATCAACCTGCGCACCTTTCTGCGCGGCTTCTTCAGCGTTACCGCGCCTCCGCCCAGCATCAAGTTCTCTGCCCTCAACCCCGGTGCGCGTTTCAGCACCTTTGACTTTACCTGGCGAACTCCCTGGGAGAACCACCTGCTGACGCTCTACATGGACTCTTTCGCCCATGATAACGTCTTCCCCATCAGCAATCTGGGACGCTCAGGGCTGCGACCTGGCTTCTATATCGCTCGCCTTCCAGGGCTTCCAAAAGTGGACTTTCGTGCCGAGGGCGTGACCACCAACGTACACGATCCAGAGAGCAACAACGGACGACTTCTCATGTGGGAAAGCGTTGATGTGCAGGGGTATACCAACAAAGGCTACATCATCGGAGACTGGATTGGCAGAGAGTCTACAGGCGGCGAGGCGTGGATCACTTGGCATACGCGGCCTGACCAGCAGATCCAACTGCACTACCGTCAGGCAAAGGCCGCGGATGACTTTCTTCCGCGCGGGACAACCCAGAACAACCTCTCCTTGGGGTTCGTTCTGCGACCGTTGCGAAATCTGGAGATCAACGCTTCACTCCAGGGGGAGATGTGGAAGGCGCCAATGATCGCCACGGGACGGCAACACAACGTGGTCAGCACCATCCAGCTCACCTACTTCCTCAAACACAACCCGTAGAGCCGAGCCCCGATCCTCAAAACCCTCTGCTGGATCAGTTCTGCAACCGATGTTCGACTGCAGCTTGGTATAGACCAATTGCCCTTCTGTCGGCTGTCCCTGTAACGCCTGCTAAAACAACAGCCTGCGCAGTCCAGACCGTCCTCTCACGTCCAGCAGCAGTTGTCCAAAACCCCCAGCGGGCTCACCTGCCTCAGACCCCAAATGATCGCGCTGACCTTCGCTTCACCAGCATGGCATCAGCAACCAGATTCATCTTTAGGCAGACTGCCGCACATCCTCCGCCAAGGCCTCAACTCGTTCAACTTCGAAGACTCGAAGCGCCGCATTCTCATATTCATGCCTTGCCCTTTGAAACCGTGCCGGATCAAGAGGACGTGCGCTCCGCGACCGATTTCCGAGCTTGAAGACCGTGCGGAACATAATCTTCAGATCAGAAGCAAAATTCGCCGTCTCCATGTATTCAATGTCCAACCTGCATTTCTCTGGATTCAGAACATTGACGACGTAACCTTCTACTGCCTCATCCGGAACCCCATGTAGCATACCCTCTTCGTTCGAAAATTCTACCGTAGCTGCACCCGTAATCCCGGGCCGGCACAGCATACACAGATGCTCGTGTTCCGCCAACTTTGGCCGCGGACCAACAAAACTCATCTCACCCCGCAGGACGTTGATAAGCTGCGGAAGCTCATCCAACTTCAAGCGCCGCAGAACAGCCCCCACCTCCGTCATGCGCGAGTCTCCATGTCGCGTCACCGTCAGCCCACTTCCAGCCCGACGGGGACGAACCCTCATGGTGCGAAACTTGAAAATCACAAAGCCAATTTGGTTCAATCCAACCCGTTCCTGCCGGAAGAGCGCTGGCCCCTCCGAGGTTGTCTTTATCAAGAGATAGACGAACAGCATCAAAGGCAAAAAGAAAATGAGGAGCGTGAGGCTCAGGACAAGATCAAAAAAACGCTTTCGCTTGGACATGCACCATGGACTGACATGGCGCGGATGGAATAACTGCTTCAAATCATCATTACCAGTCTTCTTTCCCGACCTTTGAGAGTCCTCGCTTACCGTCCACAAACTAGTCATCAAACTACCTCTCTGCGTTTAATCTCCGGTTAGACCTCAGACTCAGCCTTGGCCCCAGGACGAACTGTGGCTCTCTTCCATTCAGTTGTGTTCTAGATCGTCCATTCCAGAATACCTTCCTGCATCCAACCCATTCTGGTAACCAAAGTTGCTACACCCCGCAATAAAAATCATCGACCGATAACCGGGTACTCGTTGGCTTTCCAACCGCTCCAGCAGCCCACATCAGAGGACGAATACCGCGCAGCGAAGAACACTCTCTTTTTCATCTTTCCTTCATCTTTCCTTCCTCTTGCACTCTGTCCAACGAGCAAAAGCAGGCCTCAGCAGCCAATTCCGTTTTGAACATTTCTTCATCGGAAGCTGCTGAAAACTGCCCGTTCAATATCAAGGCCGAATCAAAAGTGCCCACAACACTTATCGGCAGAATTCTCAAATACTTGAAAACTTCTTCGCAGTGCGAGAAAAACCGTCCCGCATCAATGGTCTCAACGAACTCACAAACCTTTAGATGAGCACCGAGAAACACACGTTGCTTCTGCGCTCACCCACACGGAATCCAGTCCACAACGACCACAAGATCGAAACGCGCCGGCTTTGTCCAACACCACAAAAACTGCACGCAAATTGGATCTCGATCACTCCCAACCATTTTAGCATTGTTCGCTGTGACGATCACATCGAGAGAAATTTCGTTGCAAACCCTCAACCAACCTCAAGCACTGGGGCAAAGATCCGCTTCATCGATTGTTCTGCGCTTGCCATGCCCACTTTAGAATTTGTTTCAGACCAGATCCATCTCTTCCAGGGAAACACCTCCGCTCGCAAGCTCAGAGTTTCTGCCAAACCAGCGCCTCTGGACGACACGGTTCTCCGCTGACAACTTGAAGTGCTCCACCGCTTCACAGCCCCAAGCCGCATATCAGTCAACCTGCTAAGCGCATCTGTATGGGTTCTGCCTCAGCAACCAATGCTGACGGCAAAACCGCGATCTCTCTATCAACAGCATCTCAAGAGTGCTCGACGAACACACTGAAGCCGACACAAGACTTGCACTATACTAAATGTGGATAAAATAATATGAAGCCTCATCAACCTTCACGGCGACGCATCCTCTCGATCCTCATGCCTCTGCTCCTGCTCCTTCCTCCCGGAGCCACGACTGGAGCCGCCCAGATCCTCGGACTGGGTTCGGGGAGCATCAGCGCATTATCCATTCCTCAGTCAGGTCTGATACAACCGGCCACACTGGCCAGGATGTTGACATCCACATCCAAGGTCAAACCGCTCATCCTGCAGGTTGGCTCTGGCACGATGTTTTACGAAGGCCACATCCCGGGAGCCCAATACGCAGGCCAGGCATCGGAGCCCGATGGACTGCAATCTCTTCGATCCAAGGTCGCATCTTTGCCGCGGACCAAACTCATTGTGGTCTATTGCGGCTGCTGTCCTTGGACGCATTGCCCCAACGTCGGCCCAGCCTACCACCAGTTGATCGACATGGGTTTCACCCATGTTAAGGTCCTCTACCTGCCCAACAACTTTGGGACAGACTGGGTGAGCAGGGGCTATCCAGTTGAATAGCCGTTGCAATATGGGCGAAGTGGATATGCCAGTCAGTCCACTCGCCATGGACCCAAGGCAGCCTGCGCGCGCTCATGCTCAACTGCGTTCGTTCCGTCGCAGACTGCCTTCGACGCTTCCAGCAAAGCTCGCGTTCTTTTTCGCAAGCTTCGCTCCTTGCGCCTTTGCCTCGCGAGTTTCAGCCCCTCCGCTGAATCACCCGGCGCCGGAGTTCACGCTGACCGATCTGAACCACAAGCGGCTCGATCTGCACGCGTATCGTGGCAAGGTCATCCTCTTGGACTTCTGGGCAACTTGGTGCGCCCCTTGTCAAGTTGAGATTCCTCACTTCATCGACTGGCAGAACGAATACAAATCCCGTGGCCTGCAGGTGATTGGTATCTCAATGGACGATGACCCAGCCCTGGCTAAAAAACTTTATCAGCGGTTGCACATGAACTACCCCGTCGCTCTCGGCGATGCAAAGCTGGGCCAGAGCTACGGTGGAATCTATGGTCTGCCCGTCACCTTCCTCATTGATCGTGATGGCAGAATACGCGCCGAATATCAGGGTGCCGCCGACCTTCACAAGATCGAAGCTCAGATGCGCTCCATGCTCAACCTTCCCTAATCACCGCAGGCCCACTTCACGGTTCGTCGTCCATCGATAATCCTCTACAACGGTCGCATACCCCGTTACTCCACCTGAAACTCAATCTTGGGCGCGCTCAGCAGCGTCTGGTGAATGAGACAACGATGCGCGGACCGCTCCATCCCTAGCCGTTGATCCTCTGTCAGCGGTACCGGACTCTTCACCTTCACCACAATGTTTCCCATCCTCGCCGGCTCCTTCAGTTCCTCTGCCGTTACACTAATCTCCACTCCGTGATCGGCCAGATTCCGTCTGGAGAGGAAGTGCGCAACATAGAATCCAACGCAGGATCCGAGAGACGCCAGGAACAACTCCGGGGGCGTCATCGCCATATCCTCCCCGCCATTCTCACTGGGCTGGTCGCTCTCAATCACATGCTGACGCGCCTGGATCTGAAACTTCATCTTGCCGGGGTGGGTAACCTTAACTCCAACTTCCATTTCTTCTCAACTCCTCTTCTCAGCCTTCTATTGTTCTACCGTAAATCATCCTTGTTCAGCCCCGGCAACACAACACCCATCGCGCCGCAGGCCGACATACCGCACCAGCATGAATCCTATCCCGGCCAGTTCTCCGCGGGCAAAGTCCCCGATGGTGCCTGCAACCGTCATCCCTGCTTCGAGCCTTGTAACGTACAACATCTCCACCAAAGGAAACGCTATCCGTTATCCCGAAACATCAAACCGCCGGCTACGAATTTTGAAATCTCGTCTCTCTGAGATATGCTTCACCGCACCCGGCTTCAGCAGATTCCTCCATCCAAGGGCAGTCCTACTCAAACACCAGTAGGGAAACGCAGACTGGTACAGGTTCAGACGCACAAACGTCGGCAGTCTCAACCTCGACGTTGAAACGGAATGCTGCAGGGCACCCCAAATCAGAACCACTTTACCAGCGATCTCCGTCGTTTTTCATCCACTGGATTCTTACTGATTCATCTTTCCTGTTGGCGCCTCTCTATTCCGAGGATTGCGGTTCGGGTTCAGACTTCGCCTCCTCCGTGTGCAGCATGTAGTACAGCACCGGAATGGCCGGCCAGGACAAAACAGTTGATGCCACTCCGCCGGCAATCAGGGAGATCGCCAACCCCTGAAAGATGGGATCGCTCAAAATCGCTGCCGCACCCACAACCACGCCGGCAGCGGTCAATAGCACCGGACGCAGCCGAACGGCCCCGGCATCGATGACCGCCTCCTCCAGTGACATCCCCTCCTTAAGCCTATGTTCAATGAAATCCACCACCAGAATGGAGTTGCGCACAATGATACCCGCGCCGGCAATAAACCCGATCATGGAAGTTGCAGTGAAAAAGGCCCCCATCATCGCATGAGCAATAAAGATGCCAACCAACGTAAATGGAATGGGGAACATGATGACCAATGGGATGCTGAATGACCGAAACCAGCCAACCACAAGGATGTAGATCAGCACCAGAACAGCTGCAAAGGCCAGTCCCAGATCGCGAAACACTTCAATCGTGATCTGCCATTCGCCATCCCACTTCATCGAGTATTGATTGGTCGACTCAGGCTCAACGGCGTTGTAGCGCGTCAGAGAAGATCCATCCGGAAGGCGCAGTTTGTCCAGTGCACGGTTCATCTTCATGATCGCGTAAACCGGGCTCTCTTCCGCCCCAGCCACGTCCCCTGTCACGTAGACCACCCGCTTCAAGTCCTTGTGATAGATATCTGGTTGAATCGTCGTGTGCTCCACATCCACGAGTTCGCGCAGAGATACCATGCTCCCGCCGACGCCGCTGAGCTTGATATTCTCCAAGGCGTCCTCGGACGAGCGGTCCGGTCGCGCCATCTCAACCACCGTAGGTACTGCTTCCCGTGCACTGGGAACATGCAACAGACCTGCCTGCTGGCCAGAGAGCGCCAATTGCAGCGTCTTAGCAACCTCGGCCACGGGAACCCCGTGCAACGCCGCCTTTTGTTCATCGACACGCATCACCAATCGCTGCTCTGGATCCTGCATATACCAATCTGTATCAACAACCCCGTTGGTATGCTGGAAGATGTGCTTGATCGTACGAGCGAGCGCCACCTGGCCCTGAAGATTTGGACCATAGACCTCAGCGACCAGCGTCTGTAAAACCGGTGGGCCGGGTGGCACCTCCGCTACCTGGATGCGGGCGCCAAACTGGCTTCCAATCCGATCCAATTCCGGGCGCAACTCCTTTGCGATGGTATGGCTCTGTCGGCTCCGATCCTCGGGCGGCAGCAGATTCACCTGAATATCAGCCTGATTGGGCTGCCTTCGCAAGTAGTAATGGCGCACCAGCCCATTGAAGTTATACGGCCCGGAGGTTCCCGAATAAATCTGATAGTTCAGCACATCCTTTTGCCGGCCCATATAAGATCCCAGCGCCTGCGCCACCCGCGTGGTCTGCTCCAGCGGGGTCCCGTCCGGCATGTTGATGATGACCTGAAACTCCTCCTTGTTATCAAATGGCAGCATCTTCACCAGCACCAGCTTGAGTGGCACCAAGGCGATAGAACCTAGCAACAGAACCACCAGCGTCCCCAGGAAGAGCCAGCGGATGCGCGCCCGGTAGATCAGTGGGTGCATGGTTCGCCGGTAAAACCGGACAATCCAAGTTTCCTTTTCTGCCTCAAAGGTTTTTGCCCCAGCCAAATGACTGCATCCCAGCAGCCGTATCGCCGCCCAGGGGGAAACCACGAACGCCACCATCAGAGAGAACAGCATAGCGAAAGAGGCGCCGACCGGGATGGGCCGCATGTACGGCCCCATCAATCCTCGCACCATAGCCATCGGAAGAATCGCTGCGATCACCGTAAAGGTTGCGAGGATAGTTGGATTTCCAACTTCTGCAACGGCATCTACAGCCGTCTCCTCCGGATTGCGCCGACAGTTCTTGGCGAGTCTGAGATGGCGAACCATGTTCTCCACCACCACAATCGCGTCGTCCACCAGAATTCCGATGCTGAAGATCAAGGCAAACAACGTGACACGGTTCAGCGTGTACCCCAACTCATAGAAGACCACCAGCGTCAGAGCCAATGTCACAGGCACTGCCAGCAACACCACGCCGGACTCCCTCCAACCCAGAAACACCGCTACCAGAAACGTCACTGAGAGCGTGGCCAGCAGCAGATGCTCCAGAAGAGTGTTCGATTTCCGCTCCGCTGTTGCCCCGTAGTTCCGTGTGGTCGTCAACGTGACATCGGTCGGCAGGGTAACCCCACGCATCTGAGAAATTCTTTTCAATACCGCGTTCGCCACATCGGTGGCGTTGGATCCTTTGCGCTTGGCAATGGCGATGGTCACCGCCGGGTACTGCTGGGCTGGTCCGTCGTGCGCGCTCATTGCCGTGGTCCCAAACAGAACATAGTCCTTCGCATCCGCCGGTCCATCCACAATCTTTTCCGCAACATCGCGCAGATAGACGGGACGGCCATTGTCCACCCCCACCACCACCCCGGCCACATCTGCGGTATCCCGAAACAGATTCCCAGCGTCGACATCAATCTCCTGATTGCCCTCGGCAAACTCACCCGCCTGGGTGCGAGCATTCGCACTTCTCAGGCGCTGCACCACCACTTCGGGAGAGATGCCAAACGCAGCCAGCTTTGTGCTGTCAAGGATCACTCGCATAGAGCGCGGCTGCCCACCAATGATCGTGGTCTGAGAAACGTTCGGCGTCTCGCGGATGGTGTGCGCTACCTCATCGGCCATCTGGCGTAACTGATAGCCGTTGTAGTGGGCGCCCCATAGCGTAAGCGAAAGAATCGGCACATCATCGATCGAGTGCACCTTCACCAGCGGAGGCGAGGCCCCCGGCGGTAACCGAAACTGGTTCTCGAATAGCTTGTTGTACACCTTCACCAGAGCAGTTTCCTCTGGCGTCCCTACCAGAAACCGCACAATCACCAGACTCTGTCCGGGGCTGGAGATCGAGTACACGTACTCCACTCCCGGAATCTCGTGCATCACGGCTTCTATCGGGTTGGTGACCCGCTGCTCCACCTCCTCCGGAGAACTGCCCGGCATCGCTGTCATCACATCCAGCATCGGCACCAGGATCTGGGGGTCTTCCTCACGCGGAATCGCCACTGTTGCGAACACGCCCAGAAAAAGTGAGGCTAAGACAATCAGCGGTGTCAGCTTTGAGTTTAGAAAGGCGCGGGCCATATGGCCTGCGATTCCTAGCTGCTGTCCATCTAAAGAATCTTGATGATTCGTCTCTTTCATTGCTGACCCTCGATCTGCGCTCCCGACAGGTCGCGGTCTCCCGGAGCGTTCACCAGCGTCTCCCCTCCAGAGAGCCCTGAGAGCACATTCACCTGATCTCCTTGCGGGTTGCCCAGCGTCACGTACCGCAGTTGTGCCAGGCCATGATCGTCCACAACATAGACACAGGCCAGCGAACCGCGCATCACCACCGCGGACTGCGGAGCCAGGATCATCTCTCTTGTCCCGTTCTGGAACCCGGCCATTCCATACGTCCCCGCACGAATCCCCTTCCCCGACGGCAGCCAAAGTTTTACTTGAAAGCTGCGGCTGGCCGGATCCGCAGCCGGAACAATCTGGGCCACAGTAGCCGTCAAATCACCACCAGCCTCCGGCGACGTCCCCTCAGTTACATTGGCCGCCGCTTCACCTTCGATCTTCACCGGCACCTTCATTCCTGTCCGCACCGTATCAATCAGTGATTCATCCACCTGCGTATACAGCTCAAGCGGTCCATCGCGGTCAATCTGCAACAGCGGCACTCCCGGACTAGCCAGCGTGCCGGGATCGGCCAGACGCGCCGTGATCACTCCACTGAACGGCGCATGCAGCCGCGTATACCCCAACTGCGTCCGAGCCTCCGCCACCATGGCCTCGGCCTCTTGACGCTCCGCCGCCGCGGACTGCACATGCAGTTGCGCAGCCTCTGATCGCTTCTCAACCACATCGAACTCCTGCGGACTGACGCTTCGCTGCTTCTTCAACTCCTGATAACGCGCCAGCGTGCTCGTGGCCAGCGATGCATCCGTGCTCGCCGCCATCCACTCCTTCTCCGCTGCCGCTTCAGCCGCATTCGCCCGGCTCAGGCTCGCACGCATGGCGGCGTCATCCAGCACAACCAGCAACTGGCCCGCTCGTACATGGTCCCCAGCCTGTACCAGAACCTGGAGTATCGGCTGGGGCACCTGCGCGGAGATCTGAGCCGACTCCGCAGCATGCACCGTCCCGCTCGTCCATACCCACTGCGGCTCCTGCTCCCGTACGCTGTGGACAAGCTGCGCGGAAACTCTCACCGGGGCTTGCGCCACAGGCTCATTCGTCCGCGAGCAACCTGAAAGAACCACCACCGGTATCAACAACACCACCGACAAAGAAAACAAGAGATAAAAGGACTTCAAATTGCTCTTCATTGCAGGCTCTCCGCTGAATCTGGTGTAAGCGCGCCGGTAGCGTACAAAAGCTCGGCATACGCAACAGTGTTTCCATAGACCGCTCGCCAATAGTCATTCTGGCTAGACCGCTGCGCGTCTTCCGCACGCAGCAGGTCCGTCATCGTGGAAAGCCCTGCTTTGTAACGGTTCTGCATAATGCGCAGGCTCTCCGTGGCTTGCTGCATGGACGCCTCGGCCGTCTTCACGATGCGTTCCGCAGTCTGGTGCTGGCTATAGGCGCTGCGCACCGCCAGCCGAATCTGGTCTTCGTCTGTCTGCTCCTGAGCCGTTACCTTCTGCCGCGCAGCCTCTTCCTGGGCCAGACGAGCCCGCTTCCCTAACGGCAGAATATCCATGGTCAGCTGAACGCCCGCTACCCAGTTATTGCCGCCCGCGCCGGCAAAGGAAGTTCTGTCCATCTCCCAGTTGCCATAGGCGCTCACCTTCGGCCCAAAATCATCCTTTGCCGCCTTCGCAGCGGCTGATCGCGCCAGCCGCTGCTCCTCCAGCGCGCGCAGATCCGGCCTCATCTTCAGTGCGCTGGCCATCTCGTCAGAGAGCGCACCGTCCGGAAAACTCTTCGCTTCAATCGGCATCAACACCGGACGAACCGGCATCTCGCTGCCCATGGCCGCCTCCAGCCTGGCCCAGGCAATCTCCATCTCTCCCTGAGCGGCGATCAACTCCTGCTCCCGCTCAGAAAGGTTCACCTGCGCCGCCAGCGTGTCGGAGTCCACCGCCAGGCCGGCCCGTACATTGGCCTTTGCGTCCGCCAGTAAAGCCTGCGCCGTAGTCTGCTCTTTCTGGGCTAAATCAATTCGCCGTTGCGCAAACAAGATCGCTTGATACGCCTCTACTACCCGCAGAACTGTGGCTTGCTCCACCGCATCGCTCACTGCTGACGCGCTTCCCGCAGCCAGCTTGGCCCCTTTCATCTGTTGCTCGGTCTCAAACCAGTCAAATATCCTCCAGGATCCATTGAAGCGGGTCACAAAGTCTCCAATGGGGGTGGGCTTGTTCAGCGAGTTCAGCGCAAAATCACCGGTCGTGAACTGCTGCTGGCGAAGTCTCGTTCCAAACACGTAAACCGGATCGTTACCGCGTGAGATGTCCTCCGTAAAGTTCAGGACCGGAAACAAGCCCGTGTGCGCCAAACTTACTCCCGCACTGGCTGACTGTGAATCCGCGTGCGCCGCCGCGATCTCCGGATTCCTTCCCAGCGCCCGATCGATCGCTTGTCGTAACGTCAACGATGGCTGCTGCCCAACGGCTGCCTTCCCACCCAACCCCGGAAATCCAAGAAATCCCAGATATCCAAGGAGCAGCACCATCCATCTCATCTTTGAAAACAACATGCGCATACCTTCCAACCCTTTTACTCTCAGCATCCTTTTTAGCGGTCTGCGGTCGACAAACGCATCCTGAGCATCCCGCCCCGGTAGCTTTTGCCCCCGCCTGGCCCGTTGATACGCATATTACGCGCTCCACGGAGCTCCCAGATGCTAACTCTATGTCATTAAAGACAAGAACAGGCCGAGTCGTTACAAAGATCGTAAAAAAAATTGCGAACAGCGGTCGTGCTTCTAAAAATCCCATCCTCTGCGGCAAAGATCCAAACAATCTCAGCGTGAGAACCCAAAAACCGCGAACCATCACGGATATGCCTGACGATCGAACCCATCCTTCCTCAGAATCTGGATCTGTGTCCTGCAGGCGGGCGCCGCAAACCGAGCATATGGCTAAGCTGTTCCTTTGCACCCAACTGGAACCCAGCCACACCCTGAAACCCACGGCGAACCAGTGCAGTGCGCGTCGCTCACCAGCCGCCAATACCTCACAGCCCAAGCACTCCCTGGAGTGCGGGTAGGGACGCAGCGTGGAACAAAGTTTCCCCGCATCCTCAACCTCCGCGACGCTCGTCTCTTCGTGCAAAAACACTAGCTGACCAGGCGACCTCTGCGGGATGATCCACAACCCGGAAATTGTTCTAATCGATCGAGATCTTTCGTAGCAGCCGGAAGTCTGAGAGCATCTTGCCTGTTCCAAGCACAACGCTGGCCAGAGGATCGTCCGCAATCGTCACGGGCAGTCCAGTCTCCTCACGGATCCGCTTGTCCAGATTTTTGATCAACGCGCCCCCGCCGGTGAGCACAATCCCCCGGTCGGAGATATCCGCGGACAACTCGGGAGGGGTACGCTCCAACGCCACACGAATCGCATTCAGAATCGTCGCAATACTCTCCCCCAGAGCCTCACGAATCTCCGTATCGTCGATTTGGATCGTCTTCGGCACTCCTTCAATCAGGTTACGGCCTTTGATCTCCATCGAGAGCGGTTTATCCAAAGGATAAGCCGAACCAATGTCAATCTTGATCTGTTCCGCCGTGCGCTCACCCACCAACAAGTTGTACTTGCGCTTCAGATAGGTCATCACGGCCTCATCCATCTGGTTGCCGGCCATCCGCACTGAACGCGAGTACACGATTCCGGCCAGCGAAATCACCGCAATGTCGGTCGTCCCTCCGCCAATATCGACAACCATATTGCCTCCCGGCTCGGTAATCGGCAGCCCCGCTCCAATGGCCGCCACCATTGCCTGCTCCACCAGGTGTACCTCACTGGCCTTGGCGCGATACGCCGAATCCATCACAGCCCGCTTCTCTACTTGCGTTATCTCGCTGGGTACGCCAATCACGATCCGCGGGTGAACCATCATCTTGCGGTTATGTGCCTTCTGGATGAAGTAGTTCAGCATCTTCTCAGTCTGCTTGAAGTCCGCGATCACGCCGTCCTTCATCGGCTTGATGGCAATGATGTTGCCCGGTGTCCGGCCAAGCATCTCCTTGGCCTCTTTTCCCACGGCTTCCACCTCCCCGGTCACACGGTTTACCGCGATAATCGAGGGCTCGTTCACAATAATGCCCTTGCCATGGGCAAACACCAAGGTGTTCGCTGTTCCTAGATCGATCGCAAGATCGCTGGAGAACAACGAGAAGATGGACCGCATATTGCTTACCCGCGAAGTCCGCATCTGAAAGTTTTTCGAGGACATGAGACCGATCAGTTTCTTATGGATATAGAGGAATTGGGTTAAACCCGACTCTTCCATTGTACGGCCTGGGGGCTCCCGCTCCCGGCGGATACCCAACGCCGCTATACTTTACATGCAACGCCACGTATTTGCTCCATCTGGAAGCGAAAGCATCTGCAAAGCGGCCAAACAGCAAGAAATAAAGGAGAGTCAAGCATGATTATTGGTGTTCCCAAAGAAGTGAAAGACCACGAAAGCCGCGTCGGCATCACCCCGGCCGGAGCCAGAGCCCTCGTGGATGCGGGCCATAAGGTCTTGGTGGAGCACGATGCCGGCGCTCTCTCCTCCTTCCCAGACGCCGAGTACCAGGCCGTTGGTGCCACCATCGTCCCGGATGCCGCCGCCGTCTGGAACCCCTCCGATATGGTGGTCAAGGTAAAGGAACCCATCGGAAAAGAGTACTCCTACTTTCGCCCCAGGCTGGTTCTCTTTACCTACCTGCACCTGGCCCCGCTCCGCGAACTGACTAGCGCCCTATTGGAAAACAAGGTCACCGGAATCGCCTATGAGACCGTCCGTGACAGCTCCGGCGGCCTCCCTCTGCTGACCCCCATGTCTGAGGTTGCAGGACGACTCTCCGTACAGATCGGCGCAGCTTATCTGGAAAAGGAGCA
Organism: Acidobacteriaceae bacterium; assembly: GCA_049977105.1. Lineage (GTDB taxonomy): Bacteria > Acidobacteriota > Terriglobia > Terriglobales > Acidobacteriaceae > Granulicella. The sequence continues at coordinate 33,508 of JBMFGX010000012.1, forward strand.
CGGCGGCCGGGGGGTTCTTCTGGGCGGCGTCCCAGGCGTCCCTCCCGGCCAGGTCTGCATTATCGGCGGTGGCGTCGTCGGCACCCATGCCGCCAAAGTCGCCTTAGGCATGGGAGCCAGCGTTACCCTCGTAGACCTCAATCTGAACCGGCTCCGCGAGTTGGATGACATCTTCTCCGGTCAACTCAAAACGCTTTACTCCAACGCCTACAACGTAGAACGCGCTGTGTCCGAGGCCGATCTGGTCATCGGCGGCGTTCTCATTCCCGGAGCTGCAGCCCCCAAGATCGTCACCAAAGCCATGGTCGCAAAGATGCGCAAAGGAGCTGTCATCGTTGACGTCGCCATCGACCAGGGCGGCTGCATTGAAACCGCTCACCCCACAACCCACTCCGAACCAAGCTTTGTCCTCGACGGCGTGGTCCATTACTGTGTCACGAATATGCCGGCGGCCGTCCCCAACACCAGCACCCTCGCCCTCACCAACGCCACCTTCCCCTACGTCATGAAGCTTGCTCAACGGGGAGCCAGCGCAGCCATACAGGAAAACACCGGCATCGCAGAGGGCGTCAATACCTTCCAGGGCGCACTCACCTACAAAGCCGTCGCTCTGGCCCAAAACCGTGAACATACCCCCGTGCAAAACCTGCTCTCCTGATGGGATAGGCCTGAAAACCCCGCGCTTGCCCCTTCACCGCCCAAGCCGCGCCAGGCCTTAGGAGACCGTTTCAGCACTGTACCGGGTAATCAGCCCACTTTCGATGGCGTAACGAAACACCCGGGCGAAGTACGCGTAAGCCAGCACCAGATCGGCGATGGCGAGCAGGAATGCAACAGCCAGCAACCACCCCGCAGTTATTTCGCCTGCCGGGTGGCCTGCTGCCACCGCTCTCAGCCCCTCGAACACGTACGTAGGCGGAAACAGACGGGCAAACCACTGCAACTGGACCGGAAGTGTGGAAATCGGGTAATAAACGCAGGCAAAAGGCGCAAGAAGCGCCGGGATCGGCCAGACAAACCACTCCGCCGCTGGACCAAATCGCAGGACAATCGCAATCGCTGTCACCCCCAGAGCCATGCCGGTCAGCAATAGCACCAGCACAAAGGGCAGAACCATCGCGCCGTAAGCGGTCAAATGAAGTCCAAACGCTGCCGTCGCAACCACCCCCATTACTCCAAGCCCTACCAGGCTGGTTGCCAGACTGGATAGCAGTAGTCCCGCAATGTACTCGGGCATGGTGATCGGTGTAGCGAAGATGTTCAAAAAGTTACGCGACCAGACATCTTCAAAGAACGCGGTCGTCACACCCTGCATCACCCGGGTCATGAAGTCCCAGAAAAGAACAGCGCCCAGTAGAGCCGGGACAAAGCGATACGCTCCGTGGGCAAGCGAGCCTAGAAACCGGGTCATGAAACCCCACAGAACCATATCGATGGTCACCCAGGCGAAGAGCGGAACTACGCGGGCTGCACTGCTGCGGTACAGGTAGAGTTGGCGCAAGAAGACGGCCGCGATTCGGGCGGGATTCATTGCGGCACAGCCCCCCGAATCTGGTCCATCGTATGCGCCTCACTGCTGACGCTGATAAAAAGCTCCTCCAGCGTCGGCTTGCCGCGCTCTGAGGGGAGTTGGCGCGGGTCGCCTTCCAGGATGATTTGTCCGCAGGATAGGAATAACACCCGCGAACATACCTCCTCCACCTCGTACATGTTGTGCGATGTCCACAGCACGCCGCTCTCCGCCTCTGTCGCAAAGCTGCGAATGGTGGCGCGGATCTCCCGCGCGTTCGCCGGATCGATGGACGCGGTGGGCTCGTCGAGAAGAAGCACTTGCGGACGGCTGAGCAAGGCCTTCGCAAGCCCGACCCGAGTCTGCTCGCCAGAGGACAGCAGACCGCATTTGGTGTCTCGAAAGCGGTGCAGATCGAACAGATCCAGAACCCAGTGCAGCCGCGCGGCGAAGTTGGAAACTCCGTAAAGAAGAGCAAACACGCGTAGATTCTGATAGACCGTCAGGTTCCCGGGAAGCGGAGCGTATACCGCGGCAAAGTTCGTCGAAGCAAGAGCACGCGACCGCTGGCGGAGCAGATCGATTGAGTCGATCTCAATGGATCCGGACGTAGGCTCCAACACCCCCAGAAGCATGCTGATCGTGGTCGTCTTGCCCGCGCCGTTCACGCCCAGCAGTCCCACAATCTCTCCCGGATGCACCTGAAACGAGATCCCTTTCACTGCTTCCACCCCGCCATAGTGCTTGCGCAGATTCTGCACGCGAAGCACGGGAGCCTTCGCCGCCTTCGACTGTGCCGCAATGGGACTCGGTTGGCTCATGACGGTTCGAATGTCATCATACGGGTTCCGGATGCGCCATGGGGAACAGACGACGTTCCGTCTTACCACCCCACCGCGACAGACCTCCTGGTTGCACACTCCCCTGCGCATTCAGCCTCTGAACGGCCAATCTTCAACCAGAAAACGAGTAAACTTGCTCGCATGGGAGTCTCCGCCAACCGGCGTCGCGTCCTGGTCATCGCGCTCAGCGCAAGCCTCTTGGTGCTCTTCTTATCCCTCGCGACACTTAATGCCTTCAACCTCACCTTCCTGAATCCAAGTTCACTGCTCCAGACCGAGGTCTTCGTCAGCCTCTCGGTTCTGGTATTCCTGCTCTTCATCAGCGTTCTGGTGCTTCTGGTCCGCAACGTCCTCAAGCTATACGCCGACCAGCGCAGCCATGTGCTCGGCACACGCCTGCGGACGCGTATGCTTTGGGGAGCTGTTCTGGTCTCAGTGGTTCCCCTGGTCTTCATGTTTCTGTTCAGCTACCTGCTGATGAACCGCGCCGTCGACCGCTGGTTCTCGCAGCCGGTCACGCAGATGCGCCAGGACGCCGATCGCATGGCCCTCGAACTCTACGCCTACGCGGACGCCAACGCCCGTTCAGAGGCTGACTCCATCGCCGTTGAGCTCTCCAACCTGCCGCCAAGTGACAACCAGCGCCTTTCGCCCAACGCCCTTGCGCAGATCTATCAGGTCCTGCGTCGGCATGAGCTCACCCTCCAGGGAGGGTTCGTCATCCTCTACCAGAACGGAGATCCGGTCGCATCGCTGGATGTTCCCAGCACTCCCACCGGCCAATCCGTCTTGCGCTCCATCCAACCCAACGAATCCGGTTCAGATGAGAACTCGGCGTCCAGGCCCGTCTCCGGCTCCCAGTTGGCAGGTCCCACCCTGCAGGCCATCCTGCATGCGGCGCGGCGCACCGACGAACCCTTCTACGCTCTCTCAGGGAACGATTACACCTTGGCCACAGCCGCCCTCCCACGCGGCGGTCTGGTAGTCGCCGGCCTTCCCATCCCCGCCGGCATCTCCGCTGTCTCTCAGCGTCTCAGCCGCTCCGCAGCCGCCTACTGGATGCTCTACCGCGAGCGCCGTGAGGTCCGCAGTCTCTACATGGGATTCCTTCTTCTCACCACCGCCCTGGCGCTCTTCTCTGGCTGCTGGCTGGCTCTCAACCTCAGCAAACAGGTAACCCGACCAGTGGAATCGCTAGCCGACGCCATGAAGGCCATCGCCGCCGGCGACTACGCCCACCGCGTCGGCCAATCGGTCACCGAAGAACTCGGCGAACTGGTCGAACGCTTCAATGCCATGGCCGCTGATCTGGAAAGCGCCCACGCTGCCGCCGCTCGCTCCAGCGAACAACTCTCTCACCTGAATCTCGCCCTCCAAGCCCGTCGTAACGAACTGGAAACGCTGATTGAGACCATCCCCTCTGGTGTGGTGACCCTTTCCGCCGATCGCCAGATCCTGCTCGCTAACCGCGCCTTTTCTGAGATGCTGGACCCCGGCGGCCAGCGCCAGTTCGTAGGACTGCCGCTCTCCGCGGCGCTCCCAGAGGATATCGTCCAGAACCTCGACCACCTCCTCCGCCGTGCTCACCGCATGGGCTCGGCCTCCGCCGAGATGCAGATACAGTCCAACACCCGCACCCTCCATCTTTCTGCAACCGTAGCTCTTCTGGAGGGCCAGTCCAGCATGGCATCTAACCCGCCCACACGGGGTTCCACAAGCCCAACGGACATGGAACGCCCCATGCGCGCTCACTTGGGCTATGTCCTGGTCCTGGAGGACGCAACCGAACTTCTGCGTGCCCAGAAGCAGAGCGCCTGGAAGGAGGTCGCCCGCCGGGTTGCCCATGAGATCAAGAACCCCCTCACCCCTATCTCCCTGAACGCCGAACTCATCCGCCGCCACATTCTGCGTCTCAGCACACTGCTTACCGAACACCATCTGGATTCGCCCTCCCCAGCCATCATCCAACACTCCAGCGAGGTCATTACCGCCTCCGTTGAAACCATGCGCTCCTTGGTGGACCAATTCTCTGCCCTGGCTGAGTTTCCCAGTTCACGTCCCCGGCCCTTCAGCCTCAACACAATCGTGGAAGACTCCCTGGCTCTGTTTGCGGGACGGCTGGGCAACATTCGCGTTCATCGCGATCTGGCAGCAGGCCTTCCCCTGGTCCTCGCCGATCCAGAGGCCCTCAAGCGCGCCATCTCTAACCTCATCGACAACGCTGCTGAGGCTTTGCAAGATAGCCTCCTTCGCGAACTTCGCCTCTCCACCCGGCTCCTTCCCTCGGGCATGGTCGAGTTCGCCATCGCGGACACCGGCCCTGGATTGACCGACGAGATGCGCGAGAGCCTCTTCCTTCCTTATTTCTCCACTAAGCAACGCGGAACCGGCCTCGGCCTCTCCATTGCCGCCAAAATAGTCCAGGAGCACCATGGCTCCATCCGAGCGGAAAAGAACCTCCCGGCCGGCGCGCGCTTCATCGTGGAACTACGCCCAGCCACCGAACCGTCAGAGGTCTCCGCCACCACAGCAGCCCCAGAGGCTCCACCGCAACCAGAAGGAATTTCCGCTTGAATCACGTTCTTATCGTTGACGACGAAGCCGACATCCGCGAGTCCCTTCAGGCCATCCTGAGTGAGGAGAACTACTCCATCACCACCGCCGGCACGGCTACAGAGGCGCTGGAGTTGGTTCGCGACGCCGACTTTCACGCTGTTCTTCTCGACATCTGGCTCCCCGATGGCGATGGCCTCGACGTCCTCTCCTCTATCCGCGGCGACGTCTCTCAAAACAACCCTCCCCGCCCTGGCGCTCCGGAGGTGATTATGATCTCCGGCCACGGCACCATTGAAGCTGCCGTCCGAGCCACCAAACTCGGAGCCTACGACTTCCTCGAAAAGCCTCTCTCCATGGAACGGACGCTGCTGGTCTTACGCAACGCCATCCAGGCTCACCATCTCCGCGAAGATAACCACGAACTGGCCCGCCAGCTTACCAAAGGCAACATCACCGGCGAATCCATATCCGTCAAGGCTCTCCGCCAGCAGATCAAACTCATGGCTCCCACGAACGGCCGAGTGCTCATCTTCGGCGAATCCGGCACTGGCAAGGAGCTCATCGCTCGGGCCATGCACGCTGAGTCGCTGCGCCGCGACCGCGTCTTCGTGGAACTCAATTGCGCCGCCATCCCGGAAGATTTCATCGAAACCGAACTCTTTGGCTACCGTCACGGAGCCGGCCCGGGTGGCCCCAACCAGCCTACCGAGAAACGTGGCACCTTCGAGCGAGCCGACGGCGGCACGCTATTCCTCGACGAGGTGGGCGATATGAGTCTAAAGACCCAGGCCAAGGTCCTGCGCGCACTGGACGAGCAACGATTCTATCCCGTTGGCGCTTCCCTGCCTGTTCACGTCAACACCCGTGTGATCGCCGCAACCAATAAAGATCTGGAAGAGGAGATTGCGCACGGTAACTTCCGCGAAGACCTCTTCTACCGCCTCAACGTCATCCCGTTTTACGTTCCCCCCTTGCGTGATCGCAAAGAGGACATTCCCTTGCTCACACGGGAGTTTCTCTCCGAGTTCGGCCAGCAATACGGCCGCGCGCACGTCGAAATCGCAGACGCCGCGCTCACCGCACTCCAGCACTACCACTGGCCCGGCAACGTGCGCGAGTTGCGCAACGTCATTGAGCGCGTCCTGATCCTCAACCCCAAAATTCAACGGATCGAGGCCAAACATCTTCCCATGCTGGTCCAGCGCACGGAAATCCCTTCACCACGCGCTACCGGCCTGGTGCGGGAAGAGTTCTCCACGCTCCAGCAGGCCCGCGAAGCCTATGAGCGCGACTACATTCTTAAAGAACTGGACCGTTGCCACGGCAACATCAGCCGCGCCGCCGAATCCCTCGGTCTGGAACGCTCCCACCTCTACCGCAAGATGAAGGCGCTGGGCATCTCCACTCACGAATAAAGATCACTGAAGTTCCTCTGCGCTTGAACCATCAGCCACAGGATCGGTCGAGCAAACGCGCCTTCCCGTAGCGCACCGTCCCTGGATCGTCCCCCTCGCCCAGATGGCTCATCCCGCAGCGCTGCATTACCTTGATCGACTCCGGCACATGCAGATACGCCTGCGCGCTCACCGACTGCACTCCATCCTGAGTCAAAAGCCACTCCACCAAGGTTCGCGCCGCAGCCGTTGCATACCCTCGGCGCTGAAATGCAGGCAAGGTCGAATAGCCGATCTCCACATCTCCGTTCGACCGCGGAAAACCTCCAATCGCACCCACCAGCGTGCGCAGCCGACCGAACCCCCCGTCCAGAGCCACGTAGCGGTGCCAGCCGAAGCTCGCAGGCCACTCGTCATACTGCTTTTGAATCATCTTATGAACATGCGGCTCCCAATCCACCGGAGGCCATTCCTTCGTCAGCCTGGCCCTCAGCAGTGTTCCCAGCATCGCCCCATCCCCAGCCTGTTCGGCCAGCAGCATCTCGGGTGTGATCGCCACCAGACGCAGAGAACCTGCCTTCAACTCCGGCCTGCGCCCCAAACGGGGCTGGAAGCCAAGTACTGTTCCCCATTGCATAAAATCAATCAATCAGCATCCTCCGCCTGCCTCGTTCGGCTCTCCGCAAGCTTCTGATCTCGATGTTGCTTTTCGGCCAACTGCTCCAGTTGCCGCCTCCAGTCCAGTTCCTCCACAAACCCGCGTGAACTGCGCCACTCATCCTGAACCTTGACAAATAGCTCCAGGAAAACTCTGGTTCCCAGCAGACTCTCAATCTCCTTGCGCGCCATGCTTCCGATCCGCTTGAGCATGGCGCCCTGCTTACCGATCAGAATCGCCTTCTGCCCCTGGCGCTCGCAATAGATCGCCGCCGTGATCCGGGTGAGCGGAGCTCGTCCATCGCGCCCCTTCCGCAGCGTAACCGGCTCCTCGTACTCCTCAATCACGACCGCGGTGGCGTATGGCACCTCTTCACCCGTCAATAGCAGAATCTTCTCACGAACTAACTCCGCAACCAGAAATCTTTCTGGCTGATCGGTCAACTGGTTCTTCGGAAAGTAACGTTGTCCCTCCGGTAGATGCTTCACCACCGTATCCAGCAGCAACTCCAACCCATCCCGTTTTTTGGCGGAGATTGGAATGACATTCGCAAAGCAGTGCAGCGAGCTCCAGTGCTCAATCAGCGGCAGCAGCGCCCTCTTGGGCAGTGCGTCAATCTTATTCAGCACCAGAATCACCGGACAATCCACCTTCTTCACCAACTGCAGCGCAAAATCATCTTCCGCCTTGGATAGCTCTCTCCGGCGCTGTCCCGCAGGCGGCGATGGACGCTCCTGAGCAAACAACACCGGTGGAGCAGCCTCCTGCCCTGCCGACTGGAGGGATTCCGTCTTACTCTCTCGTTGGTTGGGCAGCCGATGGGTTGCGTCCACCAGAAAGATCACCACATCACGCGACTCCAGCGCATCATGCACCTCCTGCATCATGCGCTTGTCAAGCTGCGTCTCCGGCTTGTGCACTCCCGGCGTATCCACCAGCACCACCTGCGAGGCCGGACGGCCCGGGTCGCCCTTGGCCTTCTTGCGCACGGGGAGTTCCAGCACACCCTGGATGCGCGACCGGGTGGTTTGCGGTTTATGCGTAACAATCGCCAGCTTCTGCCCGAGCAAAGCATTCAATAGCGTCGATTTACCCGCATTCGGGCGGCCGACAATCGAAACGAATCCAGTACGAAGTCCCATCTGTCTATCATGACACCCTGCGTAACTCTCTGGCCCCACCCTGTAACCGACTGAACGCCCAACACCATGGAATCTGCCCCTCGTCTCCCAAGAGATACGGCGTGCCCACTCTCGCCCATGCAGCAAGAAGCGTCCCCCGAAAGAAGCTACGCTGCCGTCTCTGCGCTCGGATGCCTGCTCATCCCCACCCGCACCCTCTCCACCCTCCGGTCCGTCGACGCCAGCACTTCCAGACGTAGCGGCCCATCCTCCACCACCTCTCCCGGCAGCGGTATGTGACCGGCCATCTCACTCACCAACCCACCCACGGTGGTCGCCTCATATCGCATCAGCAGTTGCGTCAGCATCTGTTCCGGCTCGTGCTCCTCCACCTCGGTAGATCCCGATCCCTCTTCCCCTGCGCTCTCCCCGGCTTCCTCACCCTCACCAGGATCCTCCAGCAGTTCCCGCAACCGCGTTACCTCAAAGTTTCCCGGAACAATCCAGGCGCCATCGGGTTCGGAAACCGGCGCATCCCCATCGGTGTCCGTATCATGCTCGTCTTCAATCTCTCCCACGATCGCTTCAATCAGATCCTCGATCGTCACTAGCCCGGCAACACCACCATACTCATCGATCACGATGCTCATGTGCTGTTTTTGCTGTTGCATCTCACGTAGCAACTCATTCACTTTTTTGGTCTCTGGAATGAATAACGCGGGCCGCTGCACCTCCGCCACCGTCATCCTGGCGGCGTCTGCATCCTTGATGCCCAGCAGATCGCGAGCAAAGGCGATTCCAGTAATCCGATCCAGAGACTCCCCGTACACCGGAACGCGCGAAAAGTTGTGCGCGTTTACCTCCGCGGTGAACTGCTCCAGTGACGTCTTCCCTGACACAGCAAACATCGCCGGCCGCGGAGTCATCACCTCGCGCACCACCTTGTCGCCAAACTCGACCACGCTGCGCACCAGTTCGCGATCTTCTTCGTCCAGCACACCCTCTTCTTCCCCAGCCTCCAGCAGCGCGTCCATGGCCTCGTCTGGATTTTCCACTTGCTCCAACTCCGGTTCGGCCAGGCCCGCAATCGAGAGCAGCAGACCAATCACCAGCGTCAACGGCATCACAAGATAGAACAACACTCGGATCAACCAGGCGATCCTCGCAATCCACTCGCCCGCCGTTTTGGTAAAGAAAATCTGCGGCAGCAGCCGATCAAACACCAGCAGCGCCAGCAGCAGTTCAAACACCGTCCGCGCGATCTCCCCCGCACTCTCCTCAATCTTGCCTTGGAGATGGATCGCAAGCAGAAACACCAGAGCGCCCAATGCGATCTGCCGCAAAACAGAGGCTGCCATCGCTGACGACTCTCGGCTCAGATTTAGTTTGGGTTCAACGCCTCGCTCCCACGCATCGATGTTCTCGGCATACTCCCGGGCAAGAAACTTCCCCATCTCAAAATAAATCCGGTCTACATACGCAGCCAGCGCCAACAGGCACAGTAGCAGCGCCACCAGCAGATCGTAACCTGTCATCATGGCCGCACCCTGGACGATTTCCCTGCTGCCCCGGCAATCAACTTGCCTGACCTGGCGATCAATCCATCGGGAAGTCGCAGTTTGGCTCGCAACTCCGCTTCGCGCTTAGCCATCTCTCCGCCATCCGTCTCGTGATTCATCCCTGATAAATGCAACAGTCCATGCAACAACAGAACCCGAACCTCGTCCCTCAGCGTATGCCCTTGCTCGCTGGCCTGCCGTTGCGCCGCATCGAGCGAGATCGCCAGATCTCCCGCATGCTCCGGGGCCACCTCGGCCGCAGACGGAAAGCTCAGCACATCCGTCGCCTTGTCCTTACCCCTGAATTCGCGGTTCAGCCGTCGCAGTCTGCTGTCGTCAGACAGCAGCACATCCACCTCACCCTGCAATCCCACCGCGGCCTGGGCTGTCCGCAGAAACCGGCTCAAACCAGCCCGCGACAATCCCAGCGCCTTCCAGGCTGCGGCGTCCTTCACGTAACCGTGCGTACCATCCTTGGCAGCCAACGTTCGGGGGGGGTCCAGGGAGATCATGCTTGCTTCGATGCTATCTCATCCGGAGCACGGCAAATACGTTCACCGCACATCGGTTAAGCAGCGGTTAGCCTGCACCATCCATGCAGAAATTACCCCTCAACGCCCAGCCCGCTCCTTGCCAAAATGCATCGATAGTTGAATCGACATCACCAACGCGCCCACGCTAACCCAACTTCCGCAGCTTGAGAAGCAAGTCTTTTCTTTTCAATGCGGACACGCCGAAGTCCTTACTACAACTCTGCAAATTCGATGTGGGCAGGAATTTGCAGGCCGAGCCGCTGACGCAAGATGGCTTGATGGTCGATGGGTCGGCTGACGCAGCGCTTGCGGATCGAGACGCCAGTGCGCGTGGGCAGCACGACATCGACCAATGAGATTTCTTGGAGTTCGGCGAAGATCTTGCGCGGTTCGTCGCCGAGGGCGGCGCGTTGCCACCACTGGCCCAGCGTTTTCCAGAGCACATAAGCAAGGAAGCAAACCAGGATGTGTGCTTGCACGTGGTGTTCTTTCTGATGCCAGACAGGTCTCATGACCAGGTCGCTCTTGTGGAGTCGAAACGCTTCCTCGGCCTCTGTGAGCTGGATATAGGCATGCCAGAGGTCTTCTCCGCTCCAGTCGATGACGTTGCTGCGGAGCATAGAACATCCCTCGCTCAACTTCATCCAATGGCGTCGATCGTCAAGTTTGCTCCAGCGCAGATGAGCCCATCCTCGGATGTCGGTTTCCACTTCCACCTGGAACAAGCCTGCAGCACGGCTGTTTTTTCCCAGCAGCCTGCCCACTTGTTGGGCTACTTTTAGCGGATCCCGTTTGCGCTTGCCGCATCCTTCCGCCATGGCCTCCAACTTCTGTTCTATGCGCCGCTCGAACCGCTGGTGCATGGCTTGTTCCTTCAACTGGCGCTGGGCGCTGCGGCAAAGGATGAATACTTCCTTCCCGCCCGGGGCCGGACAGAGCTTGACCTCAAGCCCTGGGTACACTTCACGCCAGTTGCTCGCCAGCAGTTGCTGCTCAAAGCTGCGCAACATGCTCTTGGGCGTGCCCAGGATGTAGCGCCGCCCACCCTGCTGCAGAAACTCCAAGTTACCGGCCGAAACCGTCTGGATCAGGCTGTCATGATGGCGAAGCAAGGATCGAAGCACGCAGACCTGGTCCGCAGGACGAAACGAGGGCCGGAGCAGCCCTACCGAATGGAGGTGGCGCAGCCACTGGCAATCCGACACATCGGTTCTGCGCCCCGGAACATTTTGGTAATACCGGGCGTTCACGAGGTATACCTCAAAACCGCGAGATTCGAGGATCTGGAACAGGGGAATCCAGTATACGCCCGTAGACTCCATCGCTACTGAATCCACATTGCAGGGCCTTAGCCAGTCGGCCAACCGATGCAGGTCGTCCGTAAATGTATCGAATCGGCGCACCGGTTGCAGGTCACATTCCGGATTGACGGCCACATAGATCACAGTGGCCCCAATATCGATTCCTGCCGCCTGCGGCTTTAAGATGGGCATTGCGGTGGCTGACTTCTCTTCCGGTTGACGCTTCTTTTTTGGCTGCATTCAGGACCCCCTGGGGATAAAATCGCCGAGGTCGACGCCCAGGCTCTCCAAAACGTGCAATCTCCTAAACGGGATCACTGGCCGCTTCCACTTGCGAAGCAGCTAATGTCACCAATGATGGGAACACGAGCGCCTGGGACCATGTTTGTGTCCGGGCTATCCGGCGCCACTGATGAGTCGGTCTCGGCTGTCGTCGTACTCGGCTACCGGACTTTACCGCGGTAGCCCCATGTTCCCTCCTGATGAGAACGAAGACGATCGGTCCCGGGCTTGTGTTGGAAGAGAGTAGGGCTCGGATGTCGGCAACTCTGCTGCTAATATTAGCAACAGAAAGAGCAATGCCAAGCAAAATGTCACACCGAACGGAACAGAGTGTCCAGAAAGCCCACACGCGGATCGCTGCTATCCAAGAGGCCATCCATGCCGTGGATTACCTCTGTTCTGGTACGCTGCTGGAACATCGGACGCGATGCGGCAAGTCGGGTTGCCGTTGCGCCACAGACCCTGAGGCGCGCCATGGACCCTACTACGACTGGGGACACATGCGGGCGGGCAAGCTCGTCCATCGTAGGGTTACGCCAGAACAGGCCGCTGTGTTGCGGCTTGCCATCGCCAACTATCGCAAGGTCAAGAAGTTGCTACTCGACTGGGAAAAGGAAACCGAGCGCCTCATCGACAACGAACCGCCCAGACACTCCCGACCTTGACGCTGGATAAATACACGGATATTCGAACCGCGACCTGCGGAATGTAAGGCGTATCGTCCATCAGATCTTCAATCGGCGTGTTGCCGTCCGCAGAAGAGAACAGCAGCAGCGCCGGCTCCGGAACTCCCCTTCCGCAGCATGGGTTGGTAAATGTGCTTTTGCTTCTCAAGATCCATGCGCTGATGTTCCCTGGACGCCTTGGTCTCGCTCAACTGCGCATCGATCTTCTCCAACTTAGCCATGCGCTGGAACCATGGTCTCCAGGCTTCTCCAGGCAACTCATTCTCAGCTTGGTTGCTCATGCATCCTCCGTGCGAGTCTGCCGCCAGCATCCAGTACAGACTCCAGCAGCGTATCGATCTCCGTCTGGGTAGTGCGGTGATTCACAATCGCGGCGCGAATCACCACTCGCCCCCGAATCCTCGTCGTCGAGGGAACGACCGCTCCGGCCTCTTGCAAGGCGATCACCACCTCACGATTCAATGCATCCAGCCAGACGTCATCCTTCGCCCTATCCGCGGTCAACTCCCTCTCTTGAGCCTCGATCCCCAACGCGCCCCGATAGCGGAAGCAAACAATGTTCAGCTCCACCGGTGCCATCATCTGCAACTGAGGCGTGTCGGCCACCCGACTCTCCAGATAACGGGCCAGCCGACAGGTTTGGCTCACCACATCGCCCAGTGCTTTGGTCCCGTACACCTTGAGGGTGACCCAGACCTTGAGGGCACGGAAGCTCCGCGAAAGGTCGGGCCCCAGATCGCACGGCCACACCGAACCAGCCGCGACTCCCCGCTGCTCTCGCGCCAGGTAGGCGGCGCTGGAGTCAAAGGCCGCCTGCTGCAACGCTCCATCCCGCACCAGGACGAATCCGGCATCGAAGGGAACCTGAGCCCATTTGTGAAAGTCAAAGGCCAGCGAATCCGCACGCTCGATCCCATGGAGCCGCCCACCCAGCTCCGGGCACAGCATCGCCAGCGCTCCAAACGCTCCATCCACATGGAACCACATCTGCTCCCGCGCACAAAGATCTGCGGCTCCGCTCAGATCATCGATTGCTCCCGTGTCCACTGCTCCCGCCGTGCCTACCACCAGAAACGGCATAAACCCCTGGCCGCGGTCGTGGGCCACCTGTGCGCTCAGCGCCTGCAGATCCATGCGATGCCTGCGGTCCACGCCGATGCGCCGCAGAGCGTCGCTGCCCAGCCCCGTCATATCCATCGCGCGGGCCACGCAGGTATGCGCCTCTGTGGAGGCATACGCCACCAGACGGGCCGCCTTCGCCATCTCTGCCAGCCCCTTGCGCCGAACCTCGCAGCCCAGCCGGGCATCCCGCGCCACCTTTACGGCGATAAAGTTGGCCATCGATGTCCCGGTTACCAACACCCCCGAGGCTCCCTCCGGGAACCCGAATACCGCTCGCATCCACTCCGTAATCTGGCGCTCCACCTCCACAGGAATCTGATCCCGCCCGCCAAGATTGGCATTCAACCAGGCAGAGAGCATCTCCGCCAGCGCACCGACCGGAGTGCCCCCACCCTGCACCCAGCCCATAAACCCCGGATGCCCATTGCGGGCCGTATACGGCAGGATGAACCGCAAAAACTCCTCATGCACCTGTTCCAGCGGAGTCGGAAGCACCGGCAACTCCTGCCGGAAGCGGTCACGAACCTGCTGCGGAATCTGCTGCCAGACCGGCTGCCGGCGGATGCGCTGCGTATAGTCCAGCATGTCATCCAACATGCGATGCGCCTGGATGCGGAGTTCGCCCCAACTCTCCGGGTCCAGACTCTGCGTGGCGATTCTTTGTCTTCCACAAGCAGACTGGCTTCTCTCCACATCCTCAACAGTCGGCAGGTCACGCTTCGCCGTCTCTGCATCCGGCGCGGTCGGTAGGCTGAGCTTGTTTTGCATCTTCTCTATCCTTCTCCATCTTCCGGGACCTCGCTTCAAGTCTTCCGGGGCCTCGCTTCAAGTCTTGCGGAGGCTTAGTTCCGCGCACCACATCTCCATCGTCTACGGGCTCCGACTGCGAGGTCAAACCCGGGCCTGGCTGCTTAAGTGCGAATCCATGGCAAGGCACACCTCTGCCTGTACAATTCCTCTTCCACATACTACCCACCAGCCGGGAGCGGCTCGCCGACAGAGGAGTGAGGGAGGGACGCCAATCGCAGGCTGGCCAAGTATTCATAACAGGCGATTTCCCTTGCATCCTGAACCGGATAGAAACCCTGATTTGGAGTGACCTTTCAGCGCCTGTACGGCTGTGAGTTGTTTTTGTTTTTTCAAGGACAGGACCAACAGTAATCCAAGCGGGATGGACGGCAATCGCTCAATCTGATAATCGCGGGTCGGAAGCGCAAAGTCGTGATCGGTCGGGAGTTGCCTCTAGTCGCCAGTGCGGCTGAACCTGCCGCATACGGCGTGCGAGGATTCTCCTTGGTGCTTGGTTCGGCTGCGACTGGCTCTGTCCTCCAATGGGTGGAGGATGTTGATCGGGGTTGGGGTTTTGTTTCTTCCTTTTCAGGGCACTTTTGCTCTTGCTCTTATGGTGGTTTTCCATTTTCCCGGTTAAGCCGCCATCGCCTGGTGGGTGGAGGTTTCCGTTTTGACGCCGATGGCCCGGGTAAAACCAGCAGTTTGCGTCTTAAGGGCAGTTATGATCTTGCGCTGGCCCTTGCCCGCAGTAGCCAGTCGCAGGTAGCGGTTGTGTAATCGGTGTTGCGCCTTTCAGTCGATCTCTGTGATCTCCTCCGGCACACCGGCACACCCTCCTGGGGCTTGCGCAATGTTGGCCAAATGCGAGGCCGTAATGGATAACTCCAGGCCGCCTCGATGGCGCTTCGTCGCCAATGCGCGTCGCCGGTCCTGGTGATGTTCCCGCGCCACGGTCGCGGGCATCTCGAGTCTTCATTCCATTCTGAATGACCTTGCCTGAGGCTCCCCCTGAAGCAGCCCCGTCGCCCTCCGGAGCGGGGAAGACCAAACGGGCAGTCGTATGTGATGCAGCACACTTGCACGGCGCGGTATAACGTTCATGATAGCGAAAGAGGTATACACTTGCCGGACCTGCGGGCGTTGCATCTTCGATCCGTTGGAACGACAGTTTGAAAGCAGCATTTTGTGGCAGGAAGGAGGTAGGTTCTGCCTCTTGAATCGGCATGATGGAACGGCAATTGCAGACCGGCAGGAGAGCACTCATGGAGAAGCGCATCCCGGAACAGGAGGCCTGTTTAACCAGCGACGATCAGCTCAGCGAAGAGACCAAGGCTGCGCTGTACGGCGTGACGCAGGTGCTTGCATCTGTAGACAGAACCTTCGTTTGTATGGACGCTTCCTTTCGTATCGTGCACGCTTCCTATCTACTGGACGACCTGATCGGTAGCGGCATGGCACGCACCCTTCCCGGCCACAGCATCGAGGAGTTGCTGGGGTCCAGCCTGATTGGGCCGGGAACACCCCTGCGGCAAGCATTGCAGGACGGTTTGAAGCGCGAAGGTTGGCGCGCGACCTTGCAGCTTGGCGAAGGGACCAGGCGTCTGGTCTCCATTACTGCTGCACCACTGCTGCACGGTGAATCGTATATCTGCGACCCGCGCGTAGCCTATGTCATTCTGCTTCGGCCCGTAGAGTCTGAGGGCATTTACTCCGATTCAGCCACCTTAGTCTCCAACGCCGTGGTCTGCTCTCCGGCGATGCAGCGCATCTTTCGCATGGTGGAGGCGCTGCGGCACAGCGAAGCTCCAGTGCTGATCACTGGCGAGAGCGGTGTTGGCAAGGAGGTGGTAGCGAGAGCTATCCATGACAACTCTCCGCGCAGAAATGGCCCGTTCGTTGCCGTCAATTGCAGCGCCGTCCCTGCGGATCTACTCGAATCGGAACTCTTTGGTCACATCTGCGGAGCCTTCACCGGCGCTGTCCGGGATCGCGTGGGGCGATTTGAACTGGCCTCCGGGGGAACGCTTTTTCTGGACGAGATCGGAGATATGCCTCCGGTCCAGCAGGTGAAGCTTCTGCGCGTGCTTCAAGGGGGCCAATACGAGCGCGTCGGCGAAAGCGTGGCGCGCATCGCCGACGTCCGTGTGATTGCCGCGACCAATGCGGACCTGCGCGTCGCCCTGCAACAGGGCAAACTCCGCGAGGATCTCTATTATCGACTCTGTGTTGTTCCCATCGAAGTACCGCCGTTGCGGCAGCGCCGGCAGGATATTCCGCCGCTTGCCGAGCATCTTCTGAATCGCATCACGACAGAACACGGTCTGGTACGGCGCATCTCTCCACAAGCGATGCGTCTGCTCATCGATTATCCCTGGCCCGGCAATGTCCGGGAACTCTCCAACGTGATGGAGTACGCTGTCGCGGTAGCAAAGATGGAGACGATCCTGCCAGAGAACCTTCCCGAGGAGGTCCGAAATTCTCCCCCCATCAGCCGCCAGATGGCCATGGACCGTGAGGCACGATCCGCACCTGCCGCTCTACCGCCGGCTCTTCCCCCCACTGAGGCCGAGCAGTTGATGGCCGCCTTGGAGGCGCACCACTGGAACCGCTCTGAGACCGCGCACTCCCTCGGACTGAGCCGCTCGACCCTCTGGCGTCGCATGCGTGAATTGCACCTGACCGATCAGCGTAAGAGCTGAAACAAAGTGTGTCAGCCTCGCAACGCAATGTTGCAACACAGTGTTTCATCCAAAATCTGAACATCCGATAACTTCTGGAAAAACTGCGTTTTCTGGTTTGGCCCAGGACTTGCTTTTACTGAGCAGCGAAGCACGTACTTCGCTGCATCAGGCAGATCCTTGTAGCGACAGAACGATAAAAGAGGGTTTGCGCCCAGCAGCTTTTGGGGAAAGGGATTCGGTGTTCAAGGTGAAGAAGGCATTTCAATTCGCATCCATCTGTAGCAAGGCATCTCTGCTCGCAGTTGTTCTGGTGTCTGTCACCAGCCTGACGTGGGCGGCGGACCAGGAACGGCCCTTTGAGCTTGCCTACACCACCAGCGGAAACATGGCGCAGGTTGTCCAACAGGTGGAACAGAAGCTCACAGCCGCAGGTTTTGAGATTGTGGGTCAATATAGTCCGTACACGGACGCGAAGTTCTCCAAGGGAGAGATCGTCAGCGCTGAGGTAATCGGCGTTACCAACCCTGTCTTGAAGCAGGCTGCTTCGCAGACTGAATTCGGCGGCTACGCGGTAGTGCAGCGCGTGACCGTGACCAAGGTGAATGATCAGATTCAGGTTGCGTACACGAATCCCGCTTACATGGGGAACGCGTATCGACTGACGTCGAGTCTTGACAACGTTGAAGCACAGCTTGACAAGGCTCTGGGAGCGCAACAGGCCTACGGATCTAGGAACGGCCTGAGTCCAGCCGCTCTGCGGAGTTACCACTACAAGATGATGATGCCGTACTTCACCGACCAGGATCTACTGGCGACATACGACAGCTATGATAAGGCGCTGGCGGCAGTGAACGCCGGCCTGGCTGCGCACAAGGGTGGGACCAGCAAGGTTTATCAGGTTGCCATTCCCGGCAAGCAGCAGACGCTCTTCGGAGTTGCACTCTCCGGATCGGCGAACAATGCCTGCGGCGGCGATCTTCACATCATGAGCATTATTGACGACGAAAGCATCAAGTCCACCGGCCATCTTCCTTACGAGGTTCTGGTCTCCGGTGGCAAGGTTTATGCTCTTCCAGCAAAGTTCCGGATTGCAATCAACTTTCCTGATCTCAGCATGATGGGGTCCAACGGGTTTCTGACCATCCGCTGCGCTCCAGGCTCCATCGAAAAGTCCCTGAAGGAGGCCGTTCAATAAGTTTGACCGTGGAAACACCCTCGAACTCTGATTTAGCGCGCATTGGCACCTCGTAACCCCCACCATTCCAAGGCTGTACGTTGCCAGAAAGGATCCTGCGATGAAAAGCAATCAAACCACGATCGTAACGATTGGCAAAGGTAGAAAGCCTTCCAACGTGGTACGCCGTGTCATCAAACAGTCTCTTTCAGGCCTATCACTGTTGTTGCTGAGCACGGCAGCGTGGGCCACCAACGGATACCAGTTGATTGGCGTTGGGCAGTGCTCCATGGGCATGGGCGGGGCGGTTGTCGCCGCACCCTGCGATCCTATGACAGCCATCAGCAATCCAGCCGGCTTGGCGTGGCTGGCACCGCAAACCGCATTCTCCGGGGAGATCTTTAATCCTGAGCGGGATACCAACTTTGGTTTCGGCAACACTGGGAGCCACACCAACGTCTACGCTATCCCGGCTCTTGGCTGGTCGGCACCCGCCTTTCGTCACGACGCCTACTTTGGCGGTGGAATCTACGGCACCTCTGGACTGGGTGTGAATTATTTGCAGCCCAATACCCCTATGGGAACCATCCAGGCATTTAGCAGTATTGACTTTATGCAGATGGCTCCTGCGGTTGCGTTCAAAGTGACGGACAAACTCAGTATTGGTCTGGCGCTGGACGTGGCTGCCGAGCAGGTTTCTTTCGATGAGACCTTCGGCGGGCAGGGATTCGACCTAATCAGTCCGTCCTGGGCCTATGGCATTGGTGCAACGATCGGCGGTCTATACAAGTACAATGACCGGCTGACTTTTGGTGCCTCCTATAAATCAGTGATGAAGTTCACGAATCTCTTCTGGCGGGAGAATCAGGAGTTCCTGCCCACAGGAGTAGGGGCCACCGGGCCGGTTGGTGTCTCTGGAGGAGAGGGATCTTACAGCGCCCACCTCAACTATCCCCAGCAACTGGCCTTTGGCATCGGAGTGTACCCCGTTCACAAGTTGCTGATCAGCATGGAGGGTCAGTGGCTGAACTGGCATGACACCATGCATCAATTCAAGGTGTTTGGTCCGTGGGTTGGCACCAATCACGTAGCCTTGCCCTTGAATTGGCAAAACGAATGGGTTGCAAACCTCGGCACACAATATGACATGAATAAAACCTGGCAGGTACGAGCTGGTTTTACCTATGGCACGGATCCGATCCACACCTCTGACCTGCAGGCCAATCTGCTGATGCCGGCCATCGTGACAACCGCCGTAACCTTCGGAGCCACGCAGAAACTACCGATGAGATGGAGCCTGACCGAAGCCGCCATGCACACTTTCAAGAACGACGTAACTGACGGAACTCTTTTGGGTATGCCCGTTCAGCCGTTACAGGCCTCTATGTCGGAAAACTCGATTGGTATCCAGATCGGATATAACTTCTAGCCCAGTTCGCTTCACTTCTACCTTGCACAGGATTTGTGGATTCTCGATCAATATGGAAAGGCATCCAAATGCGCGGCGCATTTGACTTTGGAGATAAACATCCCGCAAGTGCCAGGTCAATATCTCGCCCAGCGATGTTTCTGGCGTCACTCTCTGCTGATCTATCCGCTCAACAGTCGTTGGGCCAATTGTCGATTGGAAATCCCCTTCTCCATGGCGCGCTGAATGATGTCTGGCGCTCCACAGAGAACTGTTCGATAGTTTCAACCAGTGACACAGTGAATTATTTCGGCTTGGCAGGGTATGCGCATTTTGGCTGTAAGCCTAGAATGACGAATCACAATGTTTCAACTGCCGCTCTGCGATATGACGTGATGTGTGTCACCGCACGGGAGAGCGCAAGTAATTACTGTTAAAGAGGATGAAACGGAGATATGGCACAACGACTGCCATAGATCCAAGCAAGTGAAGACGGTAACGAAGGATTTTCCAGACAAGCGACACAAGCGCGGGCCATGGGAAGAAGAAATGAAGGAAAGAGCCATTCTGGTGAGCAAGCTCTAGATGCTTTTATTTTGCCCAATAGTTGAAGAACTTAGCAAGTAACGAATTGCGCAGAAGGTTCACGTCGAAGGGAGGAAGGATGATCATGAAAGTCACAGATAGAGATCGCCACCTCGACTGCGTGCGCATGGGCGACTTTTTCATGATCTTTGCTCACGCGACTCGGATGCGGATCTTTTGTGCCCTTCAGAACGGCGGAAAGACGGTGACGCGGATCGCAGAAGAGGCGGAGATATCCGTCTCGAACGCTTCACAGCATCTCCGCCTGATGCGCGACCGGGGCGCAGTTACATCCGAACGGCAAGGGCAGACAGTCTTCTACAAGATGGCGGACGACCGGTTTTTTGAGGCTGCCAACATGATCCGTGACGCTTTGGAAGACCTGAGACGGTCAGAGGAATTTGAAGCGCCGTCCTGCCCCTCCCTGGAAGCGGACCACAAGATAAACCAATCTAACGACGTTGCAGTCGCAGCACGATTCACGAATCACAGCTAACCAAAAGGAGTACATCATGACTACAGAACAGCTTTCCGCCCTCACCGCAGACAAAGTAATCGACGCCCGTGGCACCGCCTGCCCTGGTCCCCTGCTCGAAGCCAAGAAAGGCATTGGCGCCGTCAAGGTCGGTCAGGTCATCGAGGTGAAGTCAAACGATAAGGGCTCGCGCAAAGATCTCGCTACCTGGTCGTCGAAGGTAGGGCATGAGTTCCTGGGACTGGTAGAGGCGGACGGACACGACCGGCTCTTTGTCCTTCGCAAGAAGTAGAGGTTTGAGAAGTAGAGATTGGGGAGGTTGCCGGTTCCCACGGCAACCGTCCTTAGAAAGAGAACGATCAAGACCGCGCACTGAACTGCGCGGTCCATCAAGGGGTGCAGCATGGCTGATGGATTCACACCGAAAATACTTGTGCTGGCTACCGAAAAGTGCGCCTACCCGGGTGCAGACGCAGTAGGCAAAGCTCACCTGGAGTACCCTTCCGAGGTGTTCATCCTGCGCGTCCTATCTCCCGTTCTGTTCCCTGAAGACTTCTATCTTAGGGCCTACAGCAAAGGGGTCGATGGGATCATCATTGCGGCCTGCGGCTCGGATTGTCCTTACCACGGAGCCTATGAACGACTGGCAAAGCGCATCGATGACTTGACGATTCACATGAAAGATGGCGGTCTGGAGATGGAGCGAATACGGCTAACCGCGATCTGCACGGTTTGCATCAAAGCGTTTCTCAAGGAAATCGCTGAGATGGAAGAGAACCTTGCGCGGCTAGGGCCTGTCAACCGCACCTTGGCTGAGACGCTTCGCCAGGAGTCGCGCCAGCGGCTGGTGAGCACCGCGCGCTATGGCCTGGCCAGCACCACTACAACTGGAGAAAGGGTCGCGTTATGACAACGAATACGCAGGATCAAACTTCCTATCGGCCCGACGCCATCATCGTCGGCGCAGGCATTGCCGGCATGCAGTCGGCTCTCGACCTGGCCGACCAGGGACTGCAGGTGCTTCTGGTGGAGCGTCAGTCCAGCATCGGCGGTCACATGATCGCGCTGGCCAAAGTCTTTCCCACGCTCGATTGTGCGAGCTGCATCACCGCGCCGAAGATGTCCGCATCCGCGCATCATGAGAACATCCGCATCATGGTGAATACCGAGGTGCGGGGCATACGGACTGTCAGAGGAACACATTTTGTGAAGTTGTTCAAAAAGGCGACATACGTCAACTTTGACAAGTGCATCGGTTGCCGTCTGTGCGAGTATGCCTGCGATAGCGAATATCCCGATCCTTTTGAAGAGGGGCTGGGAGCCAAGCGCGCCATTGCGGTACCCTTCACCAATGCGATTCCGCAAAAGGCTGTACTTGATCCGGAACTTTGCACAACGTGCGGAAGTTGCGCTCGGGTATGCCCGACCGACGCGATCGAGTACGACCAGCAATCTGAGGAAGTGGAGATAGAGACGGACGCCGTAATTGTCGCCTCAGGTTATGCTCTAAACTCCCTCAGCGTGAAGCCGCAGTACCACGCTTTGCAGAGCAAAAACATTATTTCAGCGTTGACGATGGAGCGTCTCCTGGCGCCTCACGGACCCTATGGTCGGGTGCTCCGGCCCTCTGACGGCAAAGTTCCTTCGTCAGTCGCGTTTGTACTGTGTGCTGGATCTCGCGATGCATCCATCGGCGTTCCCTACTGCTCGCGCGTCTGCTGCATGTACTCCATCAAGATGGCCATGCTGCTCTCCGGCGCGCTTCCCATCGCAGATATCACCATCTATTACATGGATATCCGCGCGTTTGGAAAGGGCTACGAACAGTTCTATCAAAACGCAAAGGCGATGGGCATCAACTTCGTTCGTGGGAAAGTTGCTCGCATCGATCCCATCGAAGACGGCGATCTCTCTCTTCATGTCGAGACCACGGAAGACGCAGAGAACATCCTGCAGGAACGGCGGCATGACCTTGTCGTGCTGGCGCAAGGGATGGTTCCAGAGTGGAATCCGTCGATTGGAACCCCCGTCGCGGTGGCATCCGATGGCTTTGTAGCCACCCCCATGCTGACCGCTCCAACTTCCACCACCGCCAACGGCATCTTCGTCGCCGGCGTCGCCGCCGG
Source organism: Acidobacteriaceae bacterium (assembly GCA_049977105.1). Classification (GTDB taxonomy): domain Bacteria; phylum Acidobacteriota; class Terriglobia; order Terriglobales; family Acidobacteriaceae; genus Granulicella. The sequence goes on from JBMFGX010000012.1 coordinate 56,313, forward strand.
CCCAAAGGATATCGTCGACACGATTGCCGAGGCTGGGGCTGCTGCGATGCAGGTCAGTCAATATCTCCACCAGAAGCGCGGCGAAGCCGCAGTGGAATATGCACAGGGTCCGGTATTGGTTGGATAGGCCGGACCAAGCGAACAGCATAACGGAAACACACGAAAGGAGGCGTATGAGCGACAATAGCCATTCCACAGGACAGCCCGCCAGTGACGACCACGAGGACCTTGTTCTCAAGGACGACGCCGAGTATAGACAGCAGCACGAGATGATCAAGCAGAAGCAAGCGGAAGATCGCGAACGAGCCGGACAACCAGCAGAGCCCAAAGTGGGAGTCTACATCTGCCGCTGCGGCGGGAATATCTCTGACGTAGTCGATGTTGAGCGCGCAGCTCAGATCGTAGGCATGGTGCCAGGCGTGACCATATCCAAGGTTCACACCTTCATGTGTTCCGATCCTGGTCAGCACATGATCAGTAATGACATTCTGGAGAATGGTCTGGACCGTGTAGTGGTGGCGTCGTGCTCGCCGTTTTTGCACGAACAGACCTTCCGCGGAGCTGTCTCCCGCGGCAATTTGAATCCGTATCTGTATGAGCACGTCAACATACGGGAACAGGGTTCCTGGGCGCACAAGCATGATCCTGAGGGAGCAACCCAGCTGGCGATTCGGATGATCACAGCGGCCGTAGGGAGACTGCAGAACGCGCAGCCGCTCGACCTGATCAAACTGCCCAACCATCGTAAGGCGCTGGTGATCGGCGGAGGGATTGCGGGCATGAAGGCTGCGGCTGAACTGGCGGCGCGCGGCATCCTGGTGTTGCTGGTGGAGAGTTCGGGCCGGCTCGGTGGCCAACTCAACGAACGGGGTCGTGTCTATCCCTCAGAGACAATGGCCAGCGAGATTGTTGCTGATCTTGAGAAGCAGGTTCGGAATAACGACAAGATCGATCTTCTCCTCAACAGCAAGGTCACCGCGGTTGACGGCTTCATCGGGAACTTCCGCACTGTCATTGAGGGTCCCTTTGGTCCTGGTGGCGGCTTTGACAAACGCGATGCTCTGGTAGGCGCAATCGTCCTGGCCACGGGTTATCGACCCTACGTGCCCCGTGATGGGGAGTTTCTCTATCATCAGGATCATTGCGTCGTGACGACGCCAGAGTTCATCCAGATGATGCAAAATATGGATCCGACGGCCAAAAGCTTTGAGTACAACGGGCGTAATATCCGCAGCGTTGCCTTTCTGCATTGCGTCGGCAGCAGGCAGTTGGATGGCGTACACGAGCCACAGCCGGATGGAACCCTGAATAAGTATTGTTCCCGCACCTGCTGCAGTACGATTCTGCAGCAGGCGCGCGCTCTCCGTAAGCGCTTCCCAAAGGTGCAGGTATATGATTTTCACCGCGACATCCGCACGTACGGTCGAGGCGAGGAAGATTACTACATCAATGCGAGCAAGGAGGGCGTCGTCTTCTTCCGCTTCAACGGCGAAGAGCCGCCTCAGGTGGAACGTACGTCGGACGCCAAAGGTCATCTGCCGCGCAGTCGCAAAGCAGGCCCGATCACTATTACGGTAAAGGACATGCTCACCTGGGGTGAGGATCTGGCCGTTCCGGTGGACATGGTCGTCTTGGGCGTTGGCATGATGCCGTCTCCAATTCCCGATCTCATCGAAAGCATCAAGCTACCGACGGGAGAGGATCACTTCCTCCAAGAGGTTCATCCCAAGCTGCGCCCGGTTGAAGTTGCGGTGAATGGCGTTCTGCTGGCCGGCACAGCGCAAGCCCCGATGAACATCCAGGAGACGCTCAACGCCGCGGGCGCCGCGGCCGTGAAGGCAGCATCCATGTTTGCCCGCGAGATGGTGGAGCTGAATCCATTCGTTGCCTCGGTCGATTCCTCACTCTGCTGCGGAGAGGGGATCTGCGTTACCCAGTGCGACTACGAAGGGGCTCTGCAACTGGTAGAGAAGGAAGTGGATGGACAGAAGGTGCAGCGTGCTGAGGTCAACGCTGGACTTTGCGTTGGTTGTGGCGCGTGCATCCCGGTTTGTCCGCATCGCGCTCTAGAGCTGAATGGCTGGCGCCTGGATCAGTTTGAATCGATGGTGGACGGCCTGATGGCTGATATTCCCCACGGAGAATGCGAGCCTCAACTGGTGCATCTGGGTTGAGCCGGACAGGTCAAGGGAGAGATAGATCATGGCGAAGAAGACACTTACACCCGAAGAAAAGCAAGCGCTGATGACCATGCGTGAGCGCATGGGCGGCATTAGCGACGCCAAGAAGGAACATCAGAGGCAGCTTGTCGCTGCGCGCAAGGGGATCCGAAAGTTGCTGGCTGAAAAACCGGCAACCGTGCCTCAGATCGCCGCCGCGCTTCAACTTCCCACAGACCAGACTCTGTGGCACCTGACAGGCATGCGCAAGTATGGGTTCGTAACCGAAGCAGGCGAAGACGGAGACTATCTGCTCTACGCCCTGGTTCAGGGCGAAGAAGCCACCGCAGGCAGTCATTAATACAAACTCCGAGGAATGGTCATGGCACACGCGATCGATGTCGCACTATTGGAAAAGATCAAGAAGCACGGCGCTGATGGCACGCTGAATGTGAGTGCGTGCTTCAACTGCGGGAATTGCACAGCGGTTTGTCCGCTCGCGGAGGATTCCGCAGGCTTTCCCCGCCGTATCATTCGCATGGCACAAGTAGGAATGGAGAAAGAGCTCCTGGCGCAGGAGGATCTCTGGCGATGCTATGCGTGCGGTGAATGCACCAAGACCTGCCCGCGTGAAGCCGATCCCATGCAGTTTATGGCAGCGGCTCGGAGCTACGCGATCTCGAGGTATGACGCCACAGGGCTCTCGGGGTTGATGTATCGCTCCCCGATCTTCAACATTCTTGTCTTTCTGGTGCTTTCGGGGTTCTTCTCCCTGCTGTTGCTACGGCGTAAAGGCGAGATGGCCATGGGCAGCAATGGGAGCCTCTTCAGTGGCTATGGCTCAACTCAACTCTTCCGCTTCATCCCGGGAGAATGGGTCCATGCCATTGGCATCGCCCTCTTTGTCGTGATCGGCCTGACGCTTGCCTTTGGTGTTGTTTCCATGGTGGCTCGCGTCATGGGAAGGAAGAATCAAGTCGGCGAGCGTCCACCGTATCCCCTCGGCGCCTTGATTCCTTCTATCTGGTCAGCGGTGGTGAATGCACTGAATCATGAGCGCTTCCGCCAATGCGAAAAGGAAGAGCCTGTTCCAACAGAACCGCTTCATCTCCGCCCTTGGTTTGTCCATGGCACGATCATGTGGGGATTTCTTGCGATGATGTTGGCGACGACGCTGGATTACCTGTTCAAGCCGATTGGCTCCCCTGTGCCACCCTGGTATCCGATGCGCATCCTGGGTCTGGTGGGCGGCTTGGTATGCCTCTATGGTGTGAGCATCGCCATCGGCCGAAGGATACAGGCCAAGGAGACTCCCTATGACAAGAGCTCCTTTGGCGACTGGTTCTTCCTCTTGCTGCTGACAGCGACCGTGTTGACTGGTCTTGGCACGCTGATCGTGGTTTATATGCCCCATCCTACCCTGTTCGGATACGTGACCTTTATGAGCCACATCGTACTCGCCATGGATCTGATCGTTCTTTTGCCGCTGACCAAATTCGCCCATGTGGTCTATAGGACCCTGGCGCTGGTTCTCCATGAGTGGGCCAAGGCTCCAGTTCCAGAGACAGCGACGGCAGTGGCAACACATTCGTAACGAAGCATCTGATTCTGAAAGGAAGGTCACCATGTCTGAGACTCCGTCTTTACTGGAGATGCAACAGGCAATCGAGCAGCTCAGCGCCCGGGTTGACACGATCGAACAGAACGCGGGCGACAACCGCCTGGCGCTGGGCGTGATGTCAGGAAATCTGGACACAACCATAGCCGCCTTCATCATCGCCTTGGGAGCCACGGCATACGATATCCAAGTGGACATGTTCTATACCTTCTGGGCTGTGGCTGCTCTGCGTGATCCAAGAAAGAAAGCCAAGAAGAACTTCATGGAGAAGATGTTTGGCCGGATGTTACCTGGCAGCTCTAAGTCACTTCCCCTGAGCAAGATGCAGATGTGCGGGATGGGACCCAAGATGATTCGCTCCGTCATGAAGAAGCATGGAGTGAAATCTCTGGAACAACTGATGAAAGAGGCCGGAGAAAGTGGCGTTCGCATCCATATCTGCGAGATGTCCATGGGAGTGATGGGCTTCAAGGAGGAGGAGATGATCGACTACCCGAACCTGGATTACGTCGGTGTGGGAACCTTCATCCAGCTGATGGGCGAAGCGAAGCAATCCTTCTTCCTCTAACGGGTTGGTGCTGCCGCACGCACAACGCTGGGTATGTGCGGCAGCGCCTCTTCACTGCGTGAGGTGATTGAGTCAACTCGTTCGCTCGCACCCAACTTGGGAATATGTTTCAAAGATTGTTTTTGGCGCTTGCTCCGTATTGAAAGCGAGCGCGTGGAGATGTGTCTCCATGATGGATCAGAACGTTTCACGCGATCTTTATGCGAAGTGCATCTGAACTGAAACGCTATGGTGAGGCCTATCGCCGTTGTTCAACGCGATCCTGGGCAAAACCCAATCTGTGGGATGCACAAGCTATGACCACCCTGGATCAAATGCGAGTTGTGATTGTGGGGGGTGTTGCGGGCGGGGCGAGTGCTGCTGCTCGCGTTCGGCGCTTATGCGAACAGTGTGAGGTCATCGTACTGGAGCGTGGGCCGTATGTCTCGTTCGCCAACTGCGGACTGCCTTATCTTGTGGGAGGAGAGATTACGGATGTGGATTCTCTCCGGGTTCACACGCCCGCCTCGCTTCGTGCCCAACTCAATCTGGATGTCCGGATCCGCTCTGAGGTACGGTCCATCCAACGTGAGCGTCAGGTGATCACGGTTGCTGAGCTTGAGACCGGCCGCGAGTATGAGTTGTCTTACGATGCATTGATTCTGGCCACCGGCGCTTCGCCGGTTTTACCGCTCATTCCGGGCATCGATCGCGCCGGCCACTTTTCATTACGCAATATTCCTGGGTCGCAACAGTTTGAGGCTTGGATAAAGGACTGCTGGTCGTGTCGGGCGGTGGTGATCGGCGGTGGGTATGTGGGGCTGGAGATGGCCGAACAGCTCAAGCGTCGTGGTCTTCAAGTGACGATTGTGGAAGGCGAGGAGCAGGTGATGGCGCCGCTCGATCCCGAGATGGCCGCATGGTTGCATGACGAACTTCGGGGCAATGGTGTGGAGCTTTACCTGAATGACCCTGTCATAGTCTTCGAGGAGCCCCGCACTGGAGAGAATGCTCTTGCTTCAGTAGTTTTACTGAAGAGCGGACAACGGATTGAAGCCGATGTTGTTTTACTGGGTCTGGGTGTCCGTCCTGAAACGCGTCTGGCCAGAGAAGCTGGGCTGAAGATCGGCACGCTGGGAGGCATTCATACCAATACGCACCTGCAGACCAGCGATCCGAAGATCTGGGCTGTGGGCGACGCCATCGAGGTTCGCGATGCGGTCACCGGCGCGTGGACTCTTCTGCCTCTGGCGGGTCCTGCGAACCGCCAGGGACGGGTTGCGGCTGACAACATCGTTGGCCGTCTTTCCACTTATGATGGCACATGGGGCACTACCATCCTGCGACTCTTCCGCCTTTCCGCAGGCTGCACGGGAGCAAACGAGAAATCTCTGCGCCAGGCCGGCATTCCCTTTGAGTGCGTGCACCTGCACCACGCCTCACACGCCGACTACTATCCAGGGGCAGAGACGATCGCTATCAAAGTTCTCTTCTCCCCGACTACGGGTAAACTGCTTGGGGCGCAGGCCGTCGGTCGTGATGGAGTTGACAAGCGCATCGACGTATTTGCAACTGCGCTCAAGGGCGGCCTTACGGTGAATGAAGTTGCTGAACTGGAACTTGCCTATGCCCCACCCTTCGGGGCCGTCAAAGATCCTGTCAACATGGCTGGGATGGCGGCGCAGGATGTTCTTGCCGGGGACGCACGTGTTCTTCAATGGAACGACCTGAAAAGACTGGATCGCGAGAAAGTCTTTCTTCTCGATGTTCGGCGGGCCGACGAGCGCGCCAATGGATTTATTCCGGGGTCTATTCATATTCCTTTGAATGAGCTCCGGTTTCGCATCTTCGAACTCCCGCGTGACCGCGATATTATCCTGATGTCGCAGTCCGGCCAGCGATCTTACTTTGCTTCCCGCATTCTGGCTCATCACGGTTTTCGGGTGAGGAACCTGACCGGCGGCTACAGAACATGGAAGACCGCAGCAGGTTCGGTTCCCATGCATTCCAGCTGATTGGCAGAGTCGAGATGGGCAGTTCTGGAGACTTCGTGGTAGCCGCGCGACATTCGCCCGACATCCCTTACGCCCATCTTGTTGCTGCTCAGAGGGTGCGTTGATGGAAACGCGAGTTTGCCAAGCGCATCGGCCTCCATTCGCTGAGGCGCAGGCCAGCGAGGATGCTGTAAGCTTCCGGAGAATTCTTCAAGACAACACAAGAGAAAATGCGTCGGGCTTTCCCCCACGATAAATCCTCCCATCTACGCGGAGGCCTTTACGGCGGATACGCGGGTTGCTCAGAGCAAGATTGCGGCCTTGTTCTCAGGTGGGAACCAGAGCCTCATGAGCATGGCTGCAAACCAATGGGCCGACGATGAACACTGAGATGGACCCTGCCGGGGCTTGCATCCTTGGAGTTATTGAAAAATCTGGTGAGCGGGCTGGGGCTCGAACCCAGGACCAACGCCTTAAAAGGGCGATGCTCTACCAACTGAGCTACCCGCTCGCTCCTCATTTAAGTTAGCACGGATTCTGTGCAGCGAGCTGACCCCAAAATCCTGCCGTAAGGGGGTATTATCTCGACGGTTCAGGAGTCAATCTGCATACTTTGACCACGCCGTTGTTATAAGGGCAGGGGTACGCTGTGGAAGCCGAGGCGTGCAGGACCATCCAGGTAACCCCGAGTGGAAGCAACCGAGCATCGCGCTCGGCGTCGGTTTCAGTGGAAAGATTGACCTGGGCATTGGCGCCCTGAATCCATCGGTCGGCCAGCCGTGGCGTGATGGCGGCTTCTCCACCATCCTTGGAGTAATCCGGCACGGCGCTGCGCAGAGCCGCCGGTCGGAAGGTTTGCGCGTCTTCTCCCTGCTCGTTCACATACTTGGTATCCAAAGCAAACAGAGCATCGGGCGGCGTGTTTGCGCGGCACCAGAAAAAGGCGCGCAGCCAGGGGTTGGCACTCTCCCCAGCCCGCCAAGGAACCTCGATAGGCTCAGACGCCGGGTAGGTCTGGCGCTGCACAAAGAACATCACTCCTGCGAGGCCCAGCAGGCCTGCAACCGGCGCTGCGACCAACATGGCCCGCACCAGGCTGGAACGTGCTCGCCGGCAGGCTGCCATCGCCATGTCGGTAAGTGTGGCTCCTAGCAGCAGGGTCATTACCGCATAGATCATCAGATAGACGCGGAGCGGCTGCATGCGCGCTACCAGGTGGGTTTGGCTTCCCTCCTGGGCAAAGATCACCGTCACCAGGGTGGAGATGCATCCCAGTGCGATTCCAGTACGGCAGAGCGTCTGCGCAGTTTGATTCCAGGGATCGGATTGCCTGCGATAGCGGATGAGCAAGAGCGCAAGAACTAGCAGAGGGCCCACCAGGCCGAGCAACTCATACCACTGCCATTGAGAGAGAAACCAGTAAGAACGCGACCTCTCCGCGGCCAGCAATGCAGGCGTTTCAGGCGGTGCAAAGAGATGCATTGCGGCAGCGAGCGACAGCGCAGAGCCGGCCAGGACGATGTAGCCAAGATACGGTCGGCGCAAGCGAGTGACAAACAGGACAACAAGGAACCCAAACGCGTAGGCCGCCATCAGCGGATGCAGGGTGGCAGCCAAGGCGAGCCAGAGCCCTGACCAGACAATTGGGCGAAGCGAGGCTTCATCAGAAGAGGTGAAGTCGAGAGCACAGGCCAGCGCCAGCAGAGAGAGGGGCGTTGAGAAGCTGCGCGCCGTCACATAGGGATCCATCAACAGCAGTGAAGTGCCTGCGACAGGTAAGCACCAGAAGACAGAAAGAAGACCGAGACCTGCCAACTGCGCCACGGGATTGGCCATCACACGCCACAAGATACGCAACCCCGCATAAAGCGTGAGCCAGATGCTGAACAGGTCTGCGAGCATCAGCACCCATGACAACGAAAGATGGGTATACCGCACGACGAACGCAAGTACCGGGGCAAAGACAGAGAAACCGAGGTGCTCACTGACGAAGACCCTGTAATGCGGAAACAGGGATGGATCCAGGGTAAGCTGCACCCCGGCAACATAGAGGCCACCGTCTTCTGACAACGGGTGGTAGCCGTTGACCAGCAGAGTGACCAGTGTAAGGAAGATGAGGGAAAGTGCCCAGGAAGAGCGGCTCGCCCCGTGCCGGGATGGATCTGGCGCTACGGGCTTCTCTCCTGTTTGCGCGCCGGGAAGATGGGCCGTTCCAGTCTCCTCTACAAATTGCATGGATATTATTTTAGATGCTGCCGGACGATACAATACATACTGGCTTACAAGCAAAGACACTGATCGTTCGGGCTGCCCCAAGTGCAACCCTCTGTCCAAGCATCCGTTGAGCCAATCCATTAGACCGAAGTTGGGCCAATGAGTGAACATCAGCCAGAAGTTCTGGGCGGAGTGAGCCAAATCGACGAAGTTTCTCAAACTCATCCGATTGAGGCAGCGCCGTATGCTCCACTTGAAGAGCCACCTGAGGCGGACAAGCATCCCGTCAACCTGCTCAAGACCCTCCCAGGGCTGGCGATCAGCGGGTTTTTTCTTTGGTGGACCTTTCGCGGCTTCAAGCTGGCTGCACTGGAGAGCATCCGCCTGGTAGCACCGTTGTGGATCCTTGGGCTGTTGGCGGGAACCTGCATGAGTTATGGGCTGCGATCCTATCGCTGGTGGCTGATGATGCGCAGCGCAGGATCAAAGCTCTCCACCTGCTTTCGCGTGCTGATGACTTCGCTGGCTGCAAATAATATCCTGCCTCTGCGAATTGGCGATCTGATGCGCATCTTCACCTACGCGCCGGACCTGAACGCATCCCCCTCAGTGATCCTTAGCACGGTGATTCTGGAGAAGCTTCTGGATGTGTTTACCCTGGTGGTGCTGCTGGTGGCGACTGTGCATACCGGCAGAGGGCTGCCGCCCAAGACGCGGATTCTGGTGAAGATGCTTCTGCTGGTCTCTGGCGCGGGGTTGATGACGATGATCGTCGGCTCAAGAGCCCTGGTGCGGCCCATTAAAGCAATCTTTGCCAAGCTCCCGCCCAGCCTGGCCAAACTTCACAAGATTGAACACTGGTTGCTGCTGGCCCTGGACGCTATCCGCCAGATTGGAATGGTGGGCATGGTTTGGCTATTTTTCCAGAGCCTGGTGATCTGGTTGAGTGAGAGCTTTCTCTACTTCTCCGCTATGCAGATGATCGGCCTCAGGACGGCGCTGGGAGCGCGGCTGGATTGGGGAACCCCAATGCAAGTGGTATCCTTGGCCAACTTTGCATTTCTTGTGCCGAGTGCCCCAGGCGGGATTGGGCCGTTTGAGTGGGCATGCAAGGGCGCGCTGGTGATACACGGCGTTGCACCCTCCTCCGCCCTGCTGTTTGGACTGCTGATCCACTTCTGGCTGTTGGTGTCCATTACGGGGGTCGGCGGAGGCTTGTTCCTGGCGCATCGACTGCACCGTGCGCGGCGTAAGCCGTTGCTGGAAGAGATTGAGACCCTGCCGGCGGAGATGCTGTAGTCGAGAGCGAAGCTTGGGGAGTGGCAGCGCCAGGACGTAAAGCTAGGAATTCACGATCAGGAAAGAAGACGCATGTATCGAATCTTGCAGTCGCAGTTACAAACCAGCCTTGAGGCGCTCTTGAAGAAGCGCTATGGGATTGTGCTCACGAATCTTGCCATGGAATTGCCTCCCAGAATTGAGCTGGGAGAGATTGCGCTTCCGCTGGCGTTTGAGCTGGCCAAGCGATTAAAGAAGGCTCCACGCATGATTGCTCAGGAGTTGGAGGCCGAACTGGGCGCCATTCCCGGGATCGCCAGTGTGGAGATCGCCGGGGCAGGCTATCTGAATTTGAAGCTGGACCGCCCTTTGGTGGTGAAGCACATGGCCGCCGATGAGCACGCCATGGTGGGCGGTAGCGGGTTCCGGCTGGTGGAACATACCAGCATCAATCCCAACAAGGCGGCGCATGTAGGCCACCTGCGCAATGCAATCCTGGGTGACAGCTTTGCGCGGATGCTGCGCAGAGATGAGTACAAACCAGGCTGGGAGACCGGTGTACAGAATTACATTGACAACACCGGTGTGCAGGTAGCCGATATTGTGGTCGCTGTGACCCAGTTGCGAGGCATGTCGCTGGCCGACGTGCGCGCCTGGATAGAATCCCTGCACAACAGTGGAACGCGGCTGGACTATGCCTGCTGGGACCTGTATGCAGAGGTATCCCAGTGGTACCAGGCGGATGCTCCGCGAGTGGCGGAGCGCCGCCAACTTCGTCTGGACACATTGCATGCGATTGAGGCCGGCGAAAATGAGCTGGCGGAGATCGCAGACCTGATCGCCACGGGCGTCTTGCGGCGGCATCTGGAGACTATGGAACGTCTGGGCATTGAGTATGACTTTCTGCCCCGCGAGAGTGAGATTCTGCACCTGCACTTCTGGGAGACGGCACGCGCCCTGATGGTGGAGCGCGGCGTGCTCTATCTTGAGACCGAAGGAAAGAACAAAGGTTGCTGGGTGATGCGGCGCGCTATCTCAGCGAACGCCGGGGTGGAACTCTCTGCGGACGGCCCGGACGAGGACGCCAAGATCCTGATACGTTCCAATGGGACCGTTACGTATGTCGGCAAGGATATTGCCTATCACCTGTGGAAGTTCGGGCTGCTGGGCAAGGACTTTGGATATGCCAGATTCCGGGACTATCCCACGCATACCTGCTGGATCTCCACCATGCACCAGGCAGGGACCGGTTCAGAGCTAACGGCGGCCTCAGACGCGTATCCGGTTCGGGGCTATGGCCATGCCGATGCGATCTACAACGTCATCGACTCGCGGCAGGATGATCCGCAGACCCAGGTGAAGGAGTCTCTGCGCGCCCTGGGGTACGCCGCGGAGAGTGAGGCCTTCACGCATTTGAACTATGCCTTTGTGGGGCTCACCGCTCGCACCGCACTGGACCTGGGATACATCTTGAGTGATGAAGAAAAGGCCCGAAACTTTATTGAGGTAAGCGGACGCAAAGGTTTTGGCGTGAAGGCAGACGACCTGATCGACCGCATGATAGCGGCGGCCCGCGCAGAGGTGGATGCGCGGCATCCGGAGTTGGAAGAGGCTGAGCGCGTTGAGATCGCCCAGACCATCGGAGTGGGCGCGCTGCGCTACTTCCTGCTGCGCTTTACCCGGAACACCGTGATTGCGTTTGACTACCAGGACGCATTGGCCTTTGACGGAGAGACGGGTCCTTATGCTCAGTACGCCGCTGTCCGCGCCGCCAACATCTTCCGCAAGGCGGGCGTTGCGGAGAAGGATGCGCTGGAAGCCATGACCAATCTGGATCCGGATCGGGATCTGGCACCGTTGCTTGAGGGGGAAGAGGGCACCGACATCTGGGAGTTGTGGCTCACGGCGTCACGCCTGTCCCTGGTGCTGGAACAGGCTATCGCTGCGGCCGAGCCCGCCATCCTGGCGCGCTATGCCTTTGTGCTTGCGCAGCAGTTCAACAACTTCTACCATCGCCATCACATACTCACGGAAAACAACCCTACGCGGAAGACATTCCTTCTCTCCACCGTCGCTGTGGCCCGCCGGGAACTGGTGCGGGTTCTGGGTTGGTTGGGGATTGGCGTGCCCGACGCCATGTAGCTGATTCGCCCCAACCTGGGCAGTCGCAAGGCCACGAACTGCGGTTGGCAGCACGCGGCAGCAGACGGGCGCGATCACAGGCCTGGCCTGCGGAGAATGGAGGACCGCCCGCGGATCCCTTCGGCAGCCGCGATCGAAGTGAGAGAACGACGGTAATCATCGTGCTTCGGTGGTTATTCTGTGGATGATTCCGTCTCGCGTGGGCTCGCCCGTGCCATCGACGGAGACGTTCGACATGTTCTCTGGCGGGCAGGGAAACCGGCGACAGCTCGACTAACTGGCTTTAGCTGAGGAACTGCGAGGCGATGGCTTGCGGGACTTTGTCAGACGCTCTACAGAGGATGGCGCCGCAGGACTCTCCTTGTCCTGTCCGAACTCCGCCAAGCGCAGATGCTGTTCCATCAACTTGCGCGCCTCCGCTGCTTTGCCAGCACGGATGGCTCGATAGATGGAACGGTGCATCTCGGTGGACTCCCGCAAATCACGGGAGCGTTCCACGGTCTTGCGCCGGTCCTCATATAGCGCAGAGCTGACGGTCTCCATCAGGGCGGCGAGGATTGGGTTGCCGGATGCCTGGGAGATGATGCGGTGGAATTGAATATCATGAACCAGATACTCGGAGGGACTGTTCATCGCGGCAAACATCTCAACCACCTCATCAGAAAGTGCGGCGTGTTGCTGCCGGCTGCGGCGCTCGGCTGCCAGACCAGCCAGGTGGCTCTCCAGAATCAGGCGGGCTTCAAACATCTGCCAAGGCTGGAAGCCGTGCAGTGCGCCCATCATTTGCAGGGTGGCCTTATCGAACCCGGCTGGACCTTCGGCGACGAACGTTCCAACTCCATGGCGAACCTTGAGAACGCCCATGGCGGCCAGGTAGTTGATCCCAGTGCGCAGACTGGCTCGGCTTACCTTGAGAGAGCGGGCAAACTCACGCTCGGAGGGAATTTTTTCGCCCTGTCGCAGCGCTCCGCTCTCCAGCAGGGTTCGAATATGATGCACCACCTGCATCGTTCGCTGCGACTCAGGGTTCGCCTGCTTCTTCTCTGCCATCAACAAACCTGCCTTGGTAAGTGGAATTGCAAGATGAATCGCCACTAACACTCTAGCCTCTAGCAGCGCAGAGCCGCAACGGACAGAAACAAATGCCCAGGGGTCTTACCGTTGCCACGCCTCAGCGTTTCGAGTCTTCGCCTTCGATCGCATCCCGGACGTTGCCTGAAGAACGGATGGCGGCCACGCGCCGCAGGCCGCGTAGCGAGTTGCACAACCAGATGGCGTCGGCAGCTTTGAGATCGGCAGCAAACAGAATGCGTTCTTCAGCTTGAGGCAGTGTCTCCAGCAAATGACGCCGCATCACCCCGGGCAGAACGCCGCAGATAACAGGTGGCGTGTACCAGTGGCCTGCAATCTCCAGAAATACGTTGCTGATGGCGCCTTCCGTCAATTCATCGCGCTGGTTGAAAAAGAGGATCTCATCACAGCCCTGGGCGCGGGCCTGGGCGAGCGACTGGTCGTAGAGAGAACGCAGGGTCGTCTTGTGGCGAAGGAATAGATCGCTGGAATCAGTGCGCTGGGCTGAGACCATCAGTATTAGTCCTCGGGATTGCTCCGCCTCGTATTCCTCGAGCGGCTGGCTGGTTATCACCGGCTCTCCCTCTGGGCCCAGAAGGAGGCGAATGCGGTGCGGCAACCCAGCATCCAGCGAACAAGCGAATCCCTGCAGGCGCCGCTCAACGGCAGAACGGCAAAAGCCAAAGTGAAAGTAGGCCGCGGAGGATGCAAGGCGATCGAGATGCAGCCTCAGGCGCTGGAAGGAACCTTGCCAAAGCATGGTTTCGATAAGTTGGAAGGGCTTCAAGGGCTGGCTGAGGAAGGCAGCTTTCAAAAGGCACTCGCGGTATTCCTCCTCCGGCACGGAATCGGCGACGATGCCGCCACCAACGCCCATCTGAGCCTGCATCCTACCCTCCTGGTGACCAAGCACCAGAGTGCGGATGGCGACGCTGAAACTGGCGTTGCGATTAGGTGCGATATAGCCAATGGCCCCGGTGTAAACGCCGCGAGGATAGGGCTCCAACTGCCGGATAATCTGCATGGTGCGAACCTTAGGAGCACCCGTGATGGAGCCGCAAGGAAACAGGCTGCGGAAGACCTCGTAGAAAGAGACGCCGCGGCGCAGAGTTGCCGAGATGGTTGAGGTCATCTGCAGCAGGGTCTCATAGCGCTCCACGGAGAACAACTTTTCTACGCGAACGCTTCCGGGCTCGCTGATACGCCCAAGATCGTTACGCAAGAGATCAACGATCATGACGTGCTCGCTCCGGTTTTTCTCATCCCCCTGCAGGCGCAGGGCTGCGCCCCTGTCTTCGGCCTCATCCAGGCCACGGGCCATGGTTCCCTTCATCGGACGCGTGGTGATCCTACCATCCTCGATGCGAAAGAACAGTTCCGGTGAAAAGGAGAGAATCGAGTGTTCCGGTAGATGCAGATAGCCGGCGTAAGCCACGGATTGACGGCTCAAGAGGGAGTCATACAATCTGGATGGGGGAAGCGTGACGTCAAACTCCACGATATCGGTGAAGTTCACCTGATAGGTGTCGCCAGCGGCGATGTATTCCTTGATTTTGCCTATCGAGGCAATGTAATCCGCCTGGGCGATGCGCAGACAGGGCTGCTGCGCATACGGATCCATGCCATGGTCCGCCTTGTCGTCATAGTCGTAAATCGATGGCAGCTTTGGCTCCGAGCCCAGAAAGCGACCCAGCCTGTGGTCGAAGACCTTCGGCTGGGCGTAAGCACCCATCCAGACCAGAGGCAGACCATCGGCAAGCGTCGCACGAGCGGTGCTGGGCTCAAAGTGGCCGCCGCACTCATACGAAAGATATCCGGCTACGTGGAGTCCGTCGGCAAGAGCGGCCTCTATCTGTGCAAACAGCCAAGGAAGTTGCTCCAGAGACGTAGCCTTGAAAATCGCTCGGGGCTGAACGAAGAGGTAGCTATGGCGATTGGAGGCGTCAAACCGCGCCGTCTCCAAAAGGATGGAATCGGGCTCCCTTGCAACCAGCGCATGGGCAGCCGCCGGAAGCGCCGTCCACGGTGGCGCCGGTTGATCGCTGGATTTGCCGGGGAGGGTCATCTTCCTGCTTGGATCATCGCAGAGGCGACGGAACCGGGGCAATGACTTTCCTCGCTGGGTCTGTGGACGGCTCCTCCGCTGGGCGTATGCACGTCGAGATGCCGCCTTTATACTTGGGAAAAGGCTACGGACACGCGCACTGACGCTGCATGGGACGCGCGGAAAGGCGGGTTGCATCCTCAAAAGGATGCGCCGGAGGGATTGATGGCAGCACTGATAGAAGCAATTCATGTGAAACGCAAGATGATGTTTGAGTTTGAGAATGTTCCCTACGTCTGCCTTGACTCTGATATCACCACGCCAACGGCGCGTGGCGGACAGACGCTGGTGCGATTGAAGATGCGAAATCTGCTCACCAGCGCCGTCTTTGAGAAGACCTTCAAGGCTGGCGATAAGTTCAAAGAGCCGGATATGGTACTGGTTCCGGCAACCTACCTTTATAGCGACGGCGATGGATCTTACTTTCTGGACCAGGAGAGTTTTGAGACGCTGACGCTGCGCGGCGAGATGCTGGGCGATGCGCTGGATTATCTGATCGACGGAACCGCTGTTCAGATCAACAAGTACAACGGAAATCCCATCGGGCTGCAGCTACCGATCTTTGTTGAACTGAAGGTGTCTTACACCGAGCCTGCCGTGCGTGGAGACACCTCCAGCGGCAGCGGGACCAAGTTGGCGCGCTTGGAGACAGGGCTGGAGATTCGCGTGCCCCTCTTTATCAAAGAGGGTGAAACGGTGAAGGTCTCCACCGAGCTGCGGGAGTTTGCGGGCCGAGCCTGAAGCCTGTCTGTTCTACATGAGTTCTTCGACGAAGCGGCGCGCCTTTTCGGCTGGGATCTGGTTGCTCTGCCGAACCAGGGGGCCCAGTTCCAGAACCGGCTCCATCTCTTGCAGCGAGAGCTGATCTGTACGCTCAAAGAACTTTCCGATGGGAATCTCTTCACCCCAGACCTGCGCCTTGTCCATGGCGGCGTTCAAGCTGGAAGCGTCGTAGTTGGGGTCATCCTCCAGGCGCTTGACCCGAGGCCGGAACCACTGGACCGTATTGTCGTGGTTGAAGGTGACGCAAGGGCTGAAGACGTCGATCAAGGAAAAGCCCTTGTGCTCAATGCCCTTCTTGATCAGTTCGGTCAGGTGCTTCTGGTCTGCGCTGAAGCCGCGGGCCACGTAGGTGGCGCCGGCAGCCAAGGCCAGAGCAATAGGATTCACAGGATTCTCCACGTTGCCAAACGGTGTGCTCTTGGTCTTCATGGCCATGCGGCTGGTGGGCGAGGTCTGGCCCGTGGTGAGACCGTAGATCTGATTGTCCATCACGATGTACGTCAGGTCCACGTTGCGGCGCATGGAGTGGACAAGGTGACCGCATCCGATGCCGAACCCGTCTCCGTCGCCGCCGGTGACCAGCACGGTGAGATCGTGGTTGGCCATCTTGACACCCGTAGCCACTGGCAGGGCGCGGCCATGCAATGTGTGCATCCCATAGGTCTCAATGAACCCGGGAAAGTTTGAGGAACAGCCGATGCCGCTGATGGTGCAGACGTGATGATGCGGAATCTGCAGTTCCACCAACGCCTTCTGAACTGCGGCCAGAACCCCAAAGTCTCCACAGCCAGGGCACCAGTCAGGTTCCACGCGGCCCTTCAGATCAGCCATTGTGGTTGTATTCGGGGTGATGATTTCGGTCGCCATCAAGATTCTCCTGATTTTCGATCTCCCTGTGGAGCCTTCCACGCGGGGTTGTCGTTGCTGTTAGACCATCACTTCATGAGCTGGAACAGAGAGCTTGGTCCGGCCAGCTAACTGTTCTTTCACAGCCGCCACGATATGCTCTGCAAAGAATGGCTCCCCGTCGTACTTGCGGATGTGACCATTGGCAACATAACTGGTCTCGCTGCGCAGGTAACGGGCAAACTGGCCGCTGAAATTGTTCTCCACAATGATGGTGTGGCGCGCCTTGCTGAGCATGCCTAAGATGGCCTCTCCATGCAGCGGAACCAGCCAGCGAATGGGAAGATGGTTGGCGGTAATGCCCTCCTCGCGCAGCAGTTCGCAGGCCTCCTGGATCACCCCGTAGGTGGATCCCCAGCCAATCAGGGTCACCTCGGCATCCTCCGGGCCAAGCAACTGCGGCGGCTCCACGGCTGCGGCAATTCCTTCCACCTTGCGCATGCGCTTTTCCATCATGGCGCGGCGCTTGGCGTGGTTGGTGTACACATCGCTGATGAGCACGCCATCTTCGTCGTGCTCATCGCTGGAGACCACATGGGTGTGGCCTGGGACGCCCGGGATGACACGCGGAGAGACGCCGCTGGGAGTAATCTTGTAGCGCTTGTAGGGTTCGCCGTCAGGCGATCCGTTGCTGGTGATCAACTCTCCGCGGTCCACGTGCGGAGCAAAGTCCAGCACGGCGGGGTCTACGCTGAGACGACCCTCGGAGAGCAGAAGGTCACAGAGCACAATGCCAGGGCACTGGAAGCGGTCCGTTACGTTGAAGATCTCCGGCATCAGCGTAAAGCAGTCGGCGATATCGAGTGGAGCAGCAATTACGCGCGGATAGTCGCCAAAGGCCGCGCCCAGCATCTGCCAAAGGTCTCCCTGCTCCGTCTTGGTGGGTACGCCCGTGGATGGGCCGGCCCGCTGGCAGTCAATGACCACCACTGGAATCTCCGCCTGGGCAGAGAGCCCCAGGCCTTCACTCATCAGAGCAAAGCCGCCGCCAGAGGTCGCGCACATGGAGCGAACCCCGGCGTGGGCTGCGCCGATAGCCATATTAATTACCCCAATCTCATCCTCCACCTGGCGCACCATGATCTCTGCCTCGCGGCCGTGCTGCGCCATCCAATGCAGAACGCCCGTAGCCGGGCTCATCGGATAGGCGCAGTAGAACTTGACGCCTGCTGCGGCAGCACCCATCGCCATGGCCGTGTTTCCACTCAAGGCGGCGTATCGATTCTCCGTGAGCGGCATAGGTCTGGCAAAGGGCTTGAAGTTCTGCGACGCATAGTCGTATGCTGCGCGCGCCAGTTTCACATTCTCTTCAATCACCGCACTCCCTTTAGAGCGGAACTGAGCCGCCAGAATGCTCTCCAGGGACTCAAAGCCAATGCCCATCATACTGAGCGCCGCGCCGATGGCCAGCGTGTTTTGCGCGACCTTATTGCGGCTGATGTCCGCCAACTGGGAGACCGGCAGCGGGCAGAGCGCTACACCCTCCCCAGGCGTGCTGGGATGAATGGTGTCGGCGTTGTACAAACAGGCTCCCCCGGCCCGGAGCAAGCGGAGATGACGGTCCGCAGTGTCCTGGTTGAGCGGGATGAGCAGGTCCAGGTGGCCGTCTACGGCGCCGACCTTCGACTCCCCGACGCGCATGGTGAGGAAGGTGTGACCACCACGGATGACGGACTGATACGCGTTGTAGGCGTTCAAATGAAGCCCACGACGCGTAAAGACCTTGGCGAAGATATCGCCGGGAGAGGCCACGCCCTGACCCGCGGCACCACCGATACCGATACTGAATGACTGGTTCATGAAAGACTCTCCGGACCGGCGTCGATCTTTTCAGCCTGCTCCCGCCGGCAAAAATCAAATCACAGCGATCCTACCGGCTGGCGCCAAAGAGTGGCAAGTCGGTCTACCAGATTCCGACGGGCGGCCTGAGTTGCCCCCGGATGGGCCGGCGGATACCACCGTCTTAACCACCCTGTTAGATTGGTTTCCTGAGGATTTGTCTTCCAGTTGGGCGCTGAAACTCAGCCCTTAGCCCTCCACAACAGCCGTCGCACAACAGCTTGGCGCCCCGACAGCGCCAACAACAGAGATCCAGAAAGACAACCACCCGGAGAGAGCCCCATGTCCCTGTCCCGTCGAGCGTTTCTGAAGAATTCTGTGATAGCCGCAGGAGAGATTGCCCTGCCGACGATAGCCGCGGCCGATCCGACCCAACCATCCGCCAAAGCATCCGCCGCGGACCAGGCAGGAACCGTAGAGGGCGGATCCAGCCAAGCGCAGGCAAACGCCGCGTTGCCTGCGGAGTTCACGCGCGGGGTGGGCATCTATCCGGGCATGGCGGCCGACGTGGCTTCGCCAACGTTCACGCTGGATACCACAACCTATCGCAACCTCGCGCTGCGGCGCGCTGCCAAGCACTCCAGCAGCTATGACTACAACCTGACCGCGCAACTGGTCACGGACGGAGTCAAGGATACAGTGCTGCCGCGCTGGGTTGCGGTTTCCACCAGCACCGCTGGAGAGCTCTCCAAACCCGACCGCGAGATCCTGCTCGATCACTTCCCTCCCGTGGGACTCTCGCTGGATGGCTCCAGCGTTTGGGTTCAGGTGCAGACCATGGGCGGCTCAGTTCCCCCACGGGTAGATAATCTACGCGTCTTTGCTACGCTGCCCGATTCTCTGCCCGCCGAAGATGTGCATATCGCTGTTGCGGTCTCAGAAGACGGACGCAGATGGGAGACGGTGGGCGAAATCACGGCGCCGCAGAGCTCGTCGCCGGAGGGTTATCCGGCGGACCTGACTCGCAGAACCCATGTGTTCTATCCCATGCTGCCCCTCAGCCGAAGTTGCCGGAGCCAGTTCTATCGCGTGACATTTGAGATGCTGCACCCTTCCGATTTCCATTCGATCCGCTGGATGATCGGGCAGGTGGAGTTTTACGCCGCAGGAAGACGCGTTCCCATCGGAGGACCCAGTGAGTTCACCAGCGCCTGGATGAGCGCGGGTTCTGGTGAGGAGTGGGTCGCGGTGGACTTGGGCGCCCACTGCACCTTCGACCGCATCGCGCTGCATTGGATTGCTAGAGCGGCCGAGGGCAAGATTCAGGTTTCCTCGGACGAAGAGACCTGGACGGATGTGCATCCTTTGGGAGACGCCGCGGCTTCGGCTACGCAAAGACCGGACGGCTCGGGCGACAGAGGCGCCGCGGGGCTGGAGGAGATCCGCCTGCCCCAACCGGTGCAGGCGCGCTACGTGCGGGCCTGGATGTCCCGGCCCACTGCCCCCTACGGATACATCCTGAGCGAGATGGAGGTCTGGGGTCGCGGAGGTCCGGTGCCCGTAGCGGCTCCTCCAGCGTATGCAGCGGAGGGTCCGGTCGGCGAGCCTCAGCGGATGAAGCTTTCCGGCGGCGCCTGGCGCGTCGAACGCAGCAGCGCGGTAACAGGCAACGGAAGTGCGATCTCCCGGGTCGGCTTCCGCGATGATTCCTGGCTGACAGCCACCGTTCCTGGCACCGTGCTCACCTCTTTTTACAATGCAGGAGCGATCCACGATCCGAACTTTGGAGAGAATCAGCTCTACATCTCGGACTCTTACTTTTGCTCTGACTTCTGGTACCGCACGGAGTTTGTGGCGCCCTTGGCCGACGATGCTTCCAAGTCAGCGGAGATCACTTGGCTGGAGTTCGAAGGCATTAACTGGAAGGCCCGGATCTTTCTTAACGGGGAGTCTCTCGGAGAGATCCGCGGCGCTTTTCTCCAAAAGCGCTTCAACGTAACCGGCAAGCTGTTGCCCGGCAAGAAGAACGCGCTGGCCGTTTGGATTGAAAAGAATCAGACACCGGGGAGCACCAAGCAAAAGACCTTTGAGAATCCAAGCCGCAACGGTGGAGCGCTGGGCGCCGATAATCCGACCTTCCATGCGTCGATCGGGTGGGACTGGATTCCTACGATTCGCGGGCGGAACACCGGCATCTGGGCGCCCATCACCCTGTTCCGCACCGGCGTGGTCACGCTGGAGGAACCCTTTGTCACCTCTACGCTGCCGCTGCCGGACACCTCTCAAGCTACTATCCAGATCCAGGTGAAGCTGCGCAACCACGCATCGCACGCCGTGAGGGCCAGGGTACTCGCGAACTTTGGAAGCATCGCGGTGCAGCAGGAGGTAAATCTCCCCACACAGGGCGCCACCGTGGTCAGCTTTGCCCCTTCCGCCTACCCTCAGCTCCGCATCCAGCAGCCCAAACTGTGGTGGCCCACGGGCTACGGCGAGCCCTATCTGTACCCAGTGAATCTTAGCGTCGAAACCTCCGAAGGTAAGGTTTTGGACAGTAAGAGTCTCCACTTCGGCATCCGCCAGATGACCTACAGCGAGGCCGGTGGCATGCTGAAGCTTTTTATCAACGGGCGCCGCTTTATCTGCCGTGGAGGAAACTGGGGGTTCAGCGAATCGATGCTGCGCTACCGGGAGCGCGAGTATGAAGCGGCGGTCCGCTATCACCGCGAGATGAACTTTACTATGATCCGCAACTGGGTGGGACAGGTGGGCGAAGAGGCGTTTTATGAGGCCTGCGACCGCAACGGAGTGATGGTGTGGCAGGACTTCTGGCTGGCGAACCCCTGGGACGGTCCAGATCCGAACGACGACGCCATGTTCATGGCCAACGCCAGAGATCTTCTGCTGCGCATCCGCAACCATGCATCGATTGGGCTGTACTGCGGCCGGAATGAGGGGTACCCGCCCAAGGCTCTGGACCGGGCGCTGCGCAAGGCCCTGGCGGAGTTGCATCCAGACATCCACTACATCGGCAGCTCTGCCGACGATGTTGTCAGCGGGCATGGTCCTTACCATGCCCTGCCTCTAATGCAGTACTACCAGATTGCAGATCCCCGGCTGCACAGCGAGATCGGCATGCCCAACATTCCGCCCATGGAGAGCGTGCGCAGGATGATGCCGCAGGATGCCCTGTGGCCACAGGGACTTGAATGGGGGCTGCATGACTTTTGCCTGGAGGGCGCGCAAGGGGCGAAATCGTTCCGTAGCATCATCAAGGTGAGCTATGGCGGCGCGGAGAGCGTGGAGGAATGGGTCTCCCTGGCGCAGTTTGTCAATCTTGAGGGGTATCGGGCGATGTTTGAGTCGCAGAGCCGCTATCGCGCCGGCCTGCTGCTGTGGATGAGCCATCCCTGCTGGCCTTCTTTTGTCTGGCAGACCTATGACTACTTTCTGGAACCTACGGCGGCGTACTTTGGTTGCAAGCTCGCCTGCGAGCCGTTGCATATCCAGTGGAACCGCGACGCGGAGACGATTGAAGTGGTCAACTACAGCGCCGGAGATCGGCGCGGGTTGACGGCCAGTGTCGAGATTCTGAACATGGACGGCAGGCGCATGGGGATGAAGACGGCCAACCTTGACAGCGCCGAAGACAGCACTGTCACTGCGATCACGCTGGAGTATCCAGAAGGACTCTCCCCATTACACTTTCTGCGCCTGAAACTGAAAGACGGCCAGACGGTGCTCTCCGCCAACGACTACATGCGCGGGCTTGTGGAGGAGGACTATCGAGCCATTCGCCAGTTAGCCAAAGCAAAGGTAACTTCGCAAACCACTACCGTGCGCCAGGGAGACCAGTGGCGGCTGACCACCGTCCTGAAGAACACCTCTGCATGGCCCGCGCTGATGACGAGGGTAAAGGCGGTGCGGGCACAGAGCGGCGACCGGATCTTGCCTGCGATCTATAGCGACAACTACCTGATGCTGATGCCGGGGGAACGTCGAACCGTCACCACCGAGTTACTCCACCAGGACACCCGGGGTCAAACCCCGGCCATCGTGGTGAGCGGATTCAACCTCGAAGGAAGCGTCCTGCGCGGGGAGACATCGTAGCCAGATGCGGACCGATAAGGCCGCGCATTCACTTTACTCCATGGCAACGGCAGCGCCCAGCGGCATGCTAGCTATCTGTGCTGATCGCTCCTGGGTAAGCTTCGGCAGCGCCTGGCGTGGGGGCTCGCCACAAGGGTTTGCAGATCGCCCAGGCTGGATCCTGACCACACGGCAGTGAGAAGATGGTGTATGTCGTCCGCTCACGCACCCGCGCCCCGTCAGCACGCTTCTTCCGGCCCTGCACAGCCCCAGATTCCCGAACCCAGCCACGCCGAACGCAGCCGCACGCTTCTCTCTCTGGTAAGTGTGGGCATGCTCTCTACCATCTCGCGCCAGCATCCCGGCTTTCCCTTCGGATCCCTGATGCCGTTTGCGCTCGACCCAGAGGGTCGGCCCGTGTTCCTTATCAGCAGCATGGCCATGCATACGCAGAACCTGCACAACGATCCTCGCTGCAGCCTGTTTGTGACCCAGCCGGCGGAGGACGGCGATCCGCTGGGCGCCGCCCGGGCTACTCTGCTCGGCAACGCAACCATTCTGGCTGAGGACCAGCGCGCGGCGGTACGCGAGATCTATCTGGCCCGGCATCCAAACAGCCGCCACTGGGTAGACTTTGCGGACTTCCAGTTCTTTCGCCTCGATCCGGTGGACCTGTACTACGTGGGCGGTTTTGGAGTGATGGGCTGGGTACAGACAGGCGAATATGCGCATGCTCAGCCCGATCCCCTTATGGAGGCAGCGCCGGCGATCCTGGCGCATATGAACGCGGACCACGTTGACTCTATGCGGCTGCTGGCGCGAGCCTGCGCGGGAATAGACGCGAGCGAGGCTACGATGACCTCCGTCGACCGCCTGGGCTTTACTCTGCGCCTGAAGACAGCCGAGGGAATCAAAGGTCAGCGAATCAATTTTCCGCGCCAGGTGACCAACGCCCAACAGGCCAGGGAGGTGCTGGTGGAGATGGTGCGAGAGGCCAAGCTTTAGCGTCAGCAGTTTTAAAATGAATCGAACGGGTCTTGCTCGGGAGCGCAGAAAAGCGCCGCTCGGAAAGGACCGCTCTGATTGGATGTTGATCTTGAGAAAGCTTCTCTCTCTGCTTGCCACGGCGGCGATATTTACAGTCCTTGCGCCAGCGGCCCTGGCTGCATCGCCGGTTCCCTCTGCAACGTCACTGGCCAACCGGGTAGACGCTCACTACAACCACCTGCGCTCGCTGACGGCGCGATTCACAGAACGCTATCGCGGCATGGGAATTGACCGCTCTGAGAGCGGAACCTTGACCTTGAGCAAGCCGGGCAGAATGCGCTGGGCCTATGATGCGCCCTCCGGAAAGATTTTTGTCCTGAACGGAAAGTTTGCCATCAGCTACACACCAGGCGATGCTCAGGCGGAACGAACACCTGCCAAAGATCTCAACGATCTGCGCTCGCCGCTTCGCTTCCTTCTCGGTCATACGAAGATCGCCAAAGATCTTCAGGGCCTGACGCTAACGCTGGTTCAAGGCGGCTACACCCTCTCCGGCGTTCCCCGCGGAATGCAGAAGACGGTGCGATCGATAGGCATTACGGTCAACGCGCAGGGGCAGATCCAGGCGCTGCGGATCGTAGACGCGGATGGCGCAGAGACCACATTCACCTTTACGGATATTCGTGAGAATGTGCCGACGCCAGGGAGCGATTTCAACTTCACTCCTCCACCGGGAGTGACCGTGATCGATGGAACTGCCCCCATATAGAGCATGGACAGAGAGAGTCTGCTCGGCGTGCTGGACCGGCCTCCTCTTCAGCCTACAGCCAGAGAGCCCACGCTCTTCGCTGCGCGAACACCCTCACTCCGCGAGCCAGAAACGCATCTCGATGGTCCGGGCATGGACAAGTTATGTCCACTTGACACTTATCCAGAGTTCGTCCGGGCGCATCCCACGCAGAGCCCCAAAGATCTCCGAGCTGTTGCGCGTCTTCGCCAACCGCAACAAGGCTGTGACGCCTTCAGCGCAAGCGTCTTCAGACAAACGACTCTAGTCCGCGCCCGGGTTCGTCGTGGTCGTACGGACGGGATCTCCTTGGTGAGCCTTGGTTGGGACCGGGATGAGCTTACGCCGGGCGCGCAGATACGCGATCAGGTCATTGATCTGATGCGCGGTAAGGACCTTGCCAAAGGCCGGCATCGTCATGCCGCCGTTATCAATCTGGGTCCGCATTTGCTGCTTGGTCATGCGCTTGCGCACCAACTGCAGATCAGGCCCCGTCCCGCCACCCACCCCTGCGGGCCCATGGCAGTGCGCGCAGCCACGCTGGGCGAAGAGCTCCGCGCCACGCCCTTTCGCCCTGGAAAAGGCTGCCGCCTGGTATGGCGCCCACAGCATTCCAAGGCTCACCATCGCCAAAGCCACGGCAAATCCCTTCGTAGAGGAAAACAATGTCCGCATGCTGGTTCTACTTTAAATCAGAAGCCATCGCTGTAGCCTCGCCAGAATCCTTCGCCTTTTCTGGCGAGGTAGCCGCCAAGCCGCCCTGGTCTGGCGCGGCCTGCTCCAGATTGTGTACATGCCAGGGAACACTCTCCCGCGCAACATGAGGATGCTGGCGCAGGTACTGCAGAGCGAAGGCGCTTGCCGATGGATCGGCCTTCTCATCGGCGAAGAGCGCCTCCTGAACCTTTGACTTCGCCCTCATTCCGAGCCTTCGATAGAGAATCGCGAGGTTGTAGTGCGCAGACAGGTTGTCAGGGTCGATCGACTGGATATACTCATATTCCGCACTGGCCGGCTTGTACTTGTGCTCCTGATAGTAGGAAAACCCCAGCTCACGATGCGCTTCCACTGACTGCGGAAACTGAGCGACCACCCGCTTGAGATCGTCGATCGCCTGATTCACCTTCCCCTGGTTGCGCTGCACCAGCGCCAGGTAGTAGAGCGTCCGCGCATTGTCCTTATCCAGGGAGAGTGATCTCTCCAGATACGGTTCCGCGTCGTTGTACTTTTCCCACTGAATCAGGGTGATTCCGATGTTCGCTGGGGCATCAGAGTACTTGGGACGCAGCTCTGCCACCTGCTCAAAGGCGTTCATGGCGGCAGCGAACTGCTGTGCATCCAAAAGCGCGATGCCATAGTTGTTCCAGCGCATCCACTCCGGATTCTCATCCGGGAGCGGCGACGTGACCGGATTCAATCCCACCTGCAAGGTACGCGTAGTGCTTGCCATTTGAATGACAGGCTCGGAGTAATGCTTGCCTTTGGGCTCCTTCATCGCCCGGTTGATGAAATATTGATCGAAACGGCGATAGAGCACGGCTGCAGTCACCGTAACCGCCCCGCTCCGGCGGGGCAGGTTAAACGCGTAGCGAACCACTTGCGAGCGCCCCGACTGGATAGTGTTATCAAAGGCCAAAACGTGCGTGTCCCAAACCTGGTGCAGATGATTGAGTTGGCCATCGCGATTGATCAGCCGATTGGTAAAGCTGTGCGCCCCCGGATCCAGATGGCCGTTCGGCTCCAGATAGCCACTTTGGGCAATCACCGCTCCATTCGAGTCCTTTACCGTGAACGCAACCCATGCTTCGTAAAAGTCGCGTTGCTCCGGAACCAGTGAGTGGCCGATGCCCTTGTTCTGAATCACGACGGAGACGACGACACGCTGGCCGGCATGGAGTTGAAACGGCTCCGTTCCAAGCGGCGCAATCAACTTTGACTGATCCGCCAAGGCTGGATCCGGTTCCACGGCGAAGATGTCAACATTCAACACCTGATCCTGCAGGTGTGCAATCACCTGCTTCAGTTGTTCATCAAAGTGGTAGTAGTACGGAATCAGCGTGTTAGCGCCCACCCAGCGATGCGAGGCAAGCTTGCCATCTTTGGCGCCGGAGTCCGCAAGTGAGGTCAGCGGCTCTTGCTTCATGTGGCAGGTCTGACAGGTGGAGACCACAGGCTTCTTGTAGAACGGCAAAGGAGACTGCTGGGAGAAGGAGGAGGCCCGCCACTCGTCATAGACCGTGAAGGCCCTTTGCCATTTATAGAGGTTCTCCATGCGTGGCAGGGCCGCCTTGTGGCATGCCTCGCAGAA
The DNA here is from genome assembly GCA_049977105.1 of Acidobacteriaceae bacterium. GTDB lineage: Bacteria > Acidobacteriota > Terriglobia > Terriglobales > Acidobacteriaceae > Granulicella. The sequence continues at coordinate 83,076 of JBMFGX010000012.1, forward strand.
CTCAGGCGTCTTGTAAAACGGCCTCATCACCGCCGCGTCATGGCGATCCAGATGGGCAAGAATCTCCGCATCGGAGACCGGGCCATAGATCGGTTTTCCATTGGCGTCCAGCAGAACTGCGGGCTGGGCAAGAACATAGCCTCCTGTGCCGTACTTGCTCACCGACTGAATTGAGTGGCAGACCATGCAGGTGATGCCATCGTCATCATAGGAGCGCGTGCGTGGCTTGCCATCCGTCAGCGCTCCTGCAGCCAGCGCCACCGGGTTATGACAGCCCTCGCAATGTCTTGAGAAACTGATCCCCCGCTCATCGTTCAGCATGTTCACGCTGTAGAGGTACCAGGGCGCGCGGACAGAGTTGGAGTGCGCCGACTGACGCCACTGGGCATAGGATGCCTGATGGCAGTGGCCGCAGTACTCCGCACTGGGAAATGTCTGCGGATCGATGAACTCGCCGTTGTCTGTGGTCATATTGGACGGCAGGAAGGGGTGACCTGGGCCAAACTCGTAGTTGTATCCGGCAGCGGCCTTCTGGCTGTAGGCCGCCCGAGCGGCCGCCGCCGCGCCTGGGGAACTCGCAGAGGTGCCGCTGGTCTGCCCGCGCATGGGAGTTGCCAGCAAAGCCGCGGCTGCAGCCGTTCCGGCAAGCCCGCGCATCCAGCGCTGATGAAAGAACCAATCAAACCGCATCCCGTATCCTCATGAACAATAGAACGTCCCTTCTACGTCGCGCTGCTGTGCCGCACTCTTGTGCTGCAACCTTTGGCAGATCGTTCCGGCACGCAACACAACCCTCCCTGACGCTAAAACCGAAGACTCACCCGGGAGCAGCGCCATGCTCCCCGCCTTGCTCTCACTCAGGGTTGCACCGTGGCCGCCGTTGCCACAGGACTCTGCGCTGGAGTCGCCGCCGGCTTGACCGGCGTGCCCTGGCCCTCCCGAAGCGTCATGATGGTGTCGACCGTGGGCACAGCGAACACTTCCTTTGCTCCGCTGGGCCATTGCACCTCAAGCGAATCCACCTTGGTCGCAGATCCCAGGCCAAAGTGCGGCCTCATATCCGACGTGGACTCATAGCTGCCACCAGAGAGGACGTCCTCACGCTGGCGCATCCCATTGGCTGTGAGGTACACCGTGGCGCCCACGGCGTCTCTGGGACTCCTGGCGCCGCCAATCAGTTGGAACTCTACCCAGTGATTGTCGTTTTTATCCACATCCTGCATCAGGGCAGGGACGGAATCCATATTGTTCACAACCGCATCGATGCGGCCGTCATTGAAGATGTCTCCCACGGCCATACCGCGTGAGGGCATCGCCTCGGCCAGAGCGGTTCCCTCCACCGCCGGCATCAGTTCCAAACTCTTTCCTTGCAGGTTATGGAAGAGTAGCGGCCGCTCTGCCCAACTGGTACCCCAGTTGTACTTGTCGGCGTTGCGGTACACATGGCCATCCACCTCCAACAGGTCCTTCCAGCCATCATTGTCATAATCCAGGAAGGCATCTCCAAAGCCGACGAATGGAATGGTCTCATCGGCGATGTGCATCTGATAACTTACGTCGGTAAAGTTGGCATCGCCATCATTGCGGTAAAGCACCTTGTAATCATCGGAGAAGGTGGTGTTGAAGACGTCCACCTGTCCGTTGTTGAGATAGTCCCCCGCAGCGATTCCCATGGAGGCCGTCTCACGGCCCTGCTCATTCAGGGCATAGCCGGAGGAATAACTCTCGTCATCAAAAGTGCCGTCACCGTTGTTGATATAGAGATAGTTCGGCGTAGAGTCGTCGGCCACCAGCAGATCAACCCTGCCATTGTCGGTCAGATCAATGAACAGCGAGGAGAGCCCATAGTTACCAGCCGGATCACTGACCCCGGCATAGCGGCTCACATCCGTAAACGTTCCATCGCCGTTGTTGTGGAACAGGTGATCGGGCTCCCCGGGCAGCCCGCGCGGACCACAATACGTCGGCTCCCCTCGATAACTGCAAAAGGATACGGGTATCTGCTGTGCGTCTTTCTGCTGAGTCTTCAGATCGAAATGAACGTAGCCGGGCACAAACAGATCCAACCGCCCGTCTCCGTCGTAATCTCCCCAGGTGGCGCCCGTGGACCAGATGCCATCAGAGAGGGCTACGCCAGCCTGTTCCGCCACATCCGTAAATGTGCCGTCGTGGTTGTTGCGGTAGAGACGGTTCTTGCCATAGTTGGTGACGTAGATGTCCGGCCAGCCATCGTTGTCATAGTCCCCCACGGCAACACCGAATCCCCAGCGTCCATTTCCCACGCCGGCATGGGCCGTCACATTGGTAAATGTGCCGTCATGGTTGTTATGGAACAGAGCGGCTTGCGGCGCAGCCGCCTTTCCCTGCATGGCCTGCTCGGTGCTTCCGTTCACCAGGTAGATATCCAGCCAGCCATCATGATCGTAGTCCAGCAACGCCACTCCGGAGCCCTTGCTCTCCAGGATGAACCGCTTCTCGGGCGACCCCATCTGGTGATGCCAGCTCGTGAGTCCAGCCTGCCGGGCGATGTCCTGGAAGAGGATGGGACCGGTCTTTACCGTACCGCCCTCCGTAATGGGACGATGCTCTGCATCCAGCACCGGAGCATACACTCCCCCTGTACTGGAGCCACCCGAGGCGGGAGCCTGTGGGGTTTGCGGCGCGCCGCCCGCGTGGGCTCCGGGCGAGGCTTGGGTAGTTTGTCCAGCCGGAGCGACCTGCGGCACACTTTGGCCAGAAAGCGGCGCGGCACACGGCGCCGCAACGGTGCCTCCCGCCAGAAGATAGAAGATCCATGTGCGTACAACAGGGGGAGCTAGCGCCATGTTGAGACCGGTAGATTCCTCTCCAAAGGAATTCGAGCGATCGATCGAAGCTACAGCGAGCATGCTCTAGCTGGCGCGCTCGTGGCAACTTCATAAGTGAGATCTAAGCTACTTTGAAAAATCAGCTTTCGGATCAACCTTTCGATCGAGATCAAGAAAGAATTTGTCGGCGATGGCCAAGAGACTTACCCTGCGCAATTTTATGAGGCTTTGGCAAGCAAGCGGCTGGAGCAACTTCACCTCCCCTTGAAGTCACCTCCTTCCGGGGCCTGAGGCCCGCAACCAATTGATTCGCGAAGCCGCAAACGCACTGTCCACCCATCTTCCCCGCACTCCTCCGGATCTACCTTCCGCTTGTTCTTTCATAAAGTTGGACAAACCTCGGCGGACGACGCATGCTGGAGGGAACGATGTTCACTGGCTGGTTCACCGCTCCACGCTCGGCTCGCGTCTGCCTTACCTGGCTGCTGGTGGGCGCCCTTCTGCTTGTGGGCGGGGGATTCCGCTGCCGGGCGCAGCATCTGCGCTATCTGAGCCAGCAATCTTGGTCAACCGAGCAGGGATTGCCGCAGAGCAGCGTCCATAGCATCACCCAGACCTCGGATGGTTATCTTTGGATTGCGACGGAGGCAGGACTGGCGCGCTTTGACGGAGTGAACTTCCGCATATTCAACCGTGGCAACAATGCCGCCTTTCGCAGCGATGACATCTGTTGCCTCCTCGCCGGATCTGGGGGCCTTTGGGTTGGGACCGAGGATGGATTGCTCCTGATGCGGCATGGAAGGTTTCAGCGATTCGGGCAAGCCGACGGACTTCCTTCTTCTTCGATCGACTCCCTTGCCATGGCCGGCACAGGTCATGGGAGTTCTCAATTGGTGGTCAATACGGACGGCGGATGGGCTGGCTTGGAGCAAGGACGTTTCCACGCGCTGACCCAGCCGCCAACTTCGCTCAGCAGCGAGATCACAGAAGCAAACACGTCTAGGGACGCAGTAACGGCGCCTGGCAAGTCGCCGTCGGCCGTACCCGGTGCAGGACCCAGTCCAGGGCAGTGGAGTTTCTCACCCACTGAGGTCGCGGTAGACTACTCCGGCGGCCACCGTGTATGGCGCATCGGCCACGAACTTTCTTTTGGACGCATTCAGGCAGTCACGGTCGATCGAGAAGGCTTGGCCTGGGTGGGGATGAATCACGGCCTGTTTGTCTTGCACGCCGATCAGAAAGCAGCGCTGCCGGTCACTCTCCTTGGAGCCAACTCCGTGCTCTCCATCTTCGAGGACGCCGAGGGTGACCACTGGATCGGTACGGAGACCTCCGGGCTACATGTTCTGCGCTGGTCGGCCTTTCGGAGTGAAGCAGCGCTGGACGGCCAGGCTGTCACCAGCGTAGTCCAGACCAGAGATGGCGACATCTGGATTGGCACGCGTGATGATGGGCTACGACGTGTCCAGCACGGCAACGTGAACCAGCCGACACCGCAGAACAGTTTGACCAGCGCATTCATTCTCTGCATGGCTCCGGCAGTCAATGGGGGCCTCTGGGTGGGAACCCCAGATGGCCTGAACTTCATCGATCCCAGCGGACGGGTACGGCAGATCACCTCTGCTGACGGTCTGCCCGACGATGATGTCCGCGCACTGGCGGCGGCAAGCGACGGATCCGTCTGGATAGGAACCCGCCAGGGCCTGGCGCATCTGCGCATGGTTGGATCGCAGCAGAAGGTCACCACGCTCAGCAGCGCCAATGGCCTGGGCGGCGACATGATTGGAGCGCTGTTGCTGCGCTCCGGAGATCTCTGGGCGGCCACCTCCGGTGGCCTGTCCGTGATCCAGGGCAATGGACGCATTCGCAACTTCACCACCAGGGACGGTCTGGGCGCCAACATCGTAACCTCCCTGGCCCAGGATTCGGAGGACCATCTCTGGGTGGGTGGCAGCAACGGTGGTCTCAGCATCTTTCAGGCAGGCCGATTCCTTCCGGTGAGTGGCTTTCTCAGGAGCGCGGCGAGCGATGGAGATGTGGAGGGAATTACTCCGGATCAACTCGGATTTTTGTGGTTCCGCATGGATCGGGGTATTCTTCGCATCGCCGTCAATCAGTTGATGCACTGTATTGGCAGGCTCCCCTGCACGCTCCATCAGGAACAATTTGGTCTGGCTGACGGCTTGCCCAACGACGAGGTGGTGGCGGGAGAGCCCTCCATCGGCTGGCTTACCGATCATGGCGAGATCTGGTTCCCGACCCGCGGCGGCGTGGCCATTGTGGATACCCAGCATCTACCGCAAGATACGGTGGCGCCCCCGGTGGTGTTGCAAAAGTTCACGGTAGACGACGTCTCTGAGCCGCTCAGCCAGGCCTCGGCGCGGCCCGGCGAGAGCAGTGCGGCCCTGCTCCGCATTCCCTTCGGGCATGCCCGCTTCACCGTGGTCTATAGCGGCCTTAGCTTCACCGCGCCCTCTGAGGTTCGCTATCGCTTCCGGCTCCAGGGCTTTGACAAGCAATGGACCGAGGCGGGAAACAGGCGTTCTGCGACTTATACGAACCTTCCCCCCGGGGTCTATCTCTTTCGCGTCCAGGCCATGAACAAGGATGGGGTGTGGAACCGCGCCGGGGCGCAGTTGAGTTTTCGCATTGTTCCTCCCCTCTATCGCAGAGGGTGGTTTCTCCTATTGTGCCTTTTGGCGGTTCTGGCGCTGCTGGCCGGGATCTACCTTCTGCGTCTGCAGCGGCTGCAAGGGGAGTTCAACGCTGTGCTTGCGGAACGCAATCGCATAGCGCGCGAGATCCACGACACCTTGACCCAGGACTTTGTCGGAGCTTCCCTCCAGCTTGATCTCATCGCCCAGCACCTGAACCGAGGCAAAGTGGAGCTCGCGCTGGAGCAGGTGAAACGCACCCGCCAGTTCGTCTCCGAGGGACTCGAAGAGGCCCGGCGCAGCATCTGGGAGATGCGAGCCGATACTTCGCAGCACAATCTCCCCATGCGCCTCACTCGACTTGTGCAACGGGATGCCTTCAGCACCCTCAACCCTCGTCTCCATATCGGCGGAGCCTATCGTTCGCTGGAGCCGCGTGTCGAACGAGAGGTTCTTCGCATCGCGCAGGAGGCTCTGAACAACGTGCTGCACCATGCATCCTCATCTGAAGTCTCCGTGGAGTTGCATTACTCCAGTGATATGCTGGTGCTGACAATTGAAGATACCGGCGTTGGGTTCGACCTGAAACAGGCAGCTCGCAAGGCAGCGCACTTTGGCTTACTTGGAATGAAGGAGCGGGCCGCTACGATCTCTGCCGAACTCGAGATCTCCAGTGAACCCGGGCACGGCGCCAAAGTCTGCTTGCGCGTGCCCATTGTGCAAAGCGCCGGTTAAGGACGAGGTTTAGATGGCAGAAAAGGTCCGCATTATGCTCGTCGAGGATCACCAGGTGGTCCGGCAAGGCCTGGAGGCACTGCTCTCTACCGCCGATGACCTGGAGGTGGTGGGCTCCGTTGGCGATGGACTGCAAGCCATGGAGATGTTTCGCTCTCTGCAGCCGGACATTACGCTCATTGATCTGCAACTGCCCAAACAGGGAGGAGCGGAAACCATCCGGAAGATTCGGGCGGAGTTTCCGCAGGCGCGTTTTATTGTGCTTACCACCTTTGACGGCGATGAAGATATCTACCGTGCGCTGCAAGCTGGAGCACGTGCTTACCTACTGAAAGGCATGCCGCTGGAGGAGTTGATCACAACGATCCACACGGTGCACAGCGGCAAGCTGCATATTCCGGCTCCGGTTGCCGAAAAGCTGGCCGAGCGCCTCAGCGGTCAGGAACTGACGGCCCGGGAGTTGCATGTTCTGGAGAGGATCGTCGCGGGAAGAGCGAACAAGGAGATCTCCGCGGATCTATCCATCTCCGAAGCAACCGTGAAAACCCACATCAACAGCCTGCTGGGCAAGCTTGGGGTGACAGATCGCACTCAGGCCGCAACCATTGCAATTCAACGAGGACTGGTGAGCCACCGATGAACCTTACGCTGTTTTCCCCATCGACATCCAAGGGCAGAGCCTTGAGCCCATGGGCATTGTTACTCTGCGCTGCCCTCTGTGCCTCTCCCGCATCCACATCGGCCGCCAGCCTGGGCCTCCATCTTCATCAGTCGAAAGATGCATCCTCCAAGGTGCAGTGGCGCTCAGCCACCCCGGCCGAACTCGAAGCGGTGCTGCCGGCGCGTGCGCAGGTTGTCAAGGAGCACATCGAGACCGAGATGCGCTCCGCCACCGGGGTCATCGATAGCCACGGACGAGTGGTAGCAGCCGTCGTCCTGATCACGGCCGGATATGCAGCCAGCGGAAAGTATTACTACTACCTGCTGGCGCAGGCGCCGATCCACCTGGGAGACTCCATCCATCTCCCTCCAGGGTCTTATGCAGTGGGCTGGACCCGCACGGATAATGGATTGTCCGTGCAACTGTACGATGCAGACACCGGGGCGGCGCGAGGAATGGTAGTGGCTAAGCCCATCACTCCGCGAGCTCCCATCGTCTCCGTAAAGATTTGGCCGCCCTCGCAGCGGAGCGTCATCCAGATCGGGCGCTTCGCCGTACCCTACACTCTGGGCAACTGAGGCGCATCGCTCTCGCCAAGCTTATCCAAGACCAACGAACGCCTGAGATGCTTGCCAGCTCCGCCAATCACTATGCGGAACCTTCACGGAGCGGGTAACATGCTTTCTGCGTTGCCGGAGCACCGAAGCCGACAAGCATTCCCCCGCACCCATCGGACAGACGGGCGAGGCAACCAGCGAATGATACGAGCAGGATCTTGATAACAGTGAACGCAGGATGAAGCATCCGAATCGTTGCCCCCAGGCTGCATGTTTTCAAGAAAGGGAAGTTCCGCCTGAGGCCGGAACACAGACAAGCCCCGGAGCGAATGGTGCGAGCCACTCCCTGCCGACGCGGTTGGTGAAACGGGCTCACATCGTAGGGCTGTGATTTCTGAAATCACAACATCTTGTGGTTGTCTGCATAAGGGCAATGCCCATCCTGCGCCAAACAGCCATCACCACGTGTTGTAGGTGGTTCCGTCGCTGGCAATAGCCTGGGATCCCGAATGCACGTCATCCAGCCCACCTTCGGTCTCATTGATATCCGTCATCGTGTCAGACTCACTGGTAATCCAGGTGTCACTGCTATCCGTCATCGGGTCCACCGGTATCGCCTTCAGGTACCCCGCCTGCACCAGGTCATCCAGCGACTGCGGAGCCTGCTCCTTGTCCACCGTGTAGCTATCGATCGCCGTCCGCATGGTATGAAGGTCCTCGCGTAAGACCGCTTCCCTCGCCCTCCGCACCATGTTGGAATAGATCGGCACCGCAATCGAAACCAGAATCGCGATGATCGCCATCACGATGATCAGTTCGATCAGCGTGAAGCCCCGCGAAACCATTCCAGCCTTCTTCCTCACACGGATCTGGGGGATCATGAACCGTGTAGGCTGTCTTGTCTTCGGTCTACACTCTGCCATATACTTCCCCGCCCTGCAACGCCACGCTCCCGCCTACCAGGTGTTGTACTTCGTACCATCCAACGCCGTTCCCGTGCTCTTGCTGTACACGTCGTACACATCCTGTCCGCCAAAGCTGTCGGAGTCCGGCGCGTCTTGGTTAGACCGCAATCCCCAATTCGTGTTCCCTGTCATCGGATCCACCGGAATAGCTCGCAGAAAACGCATCTGGTGGTCCTTCACCGTCACCCCATTCACCAGCGTCTGCAAGTCTGGCGGATAATTGTTGGAGTCCGCCTTGGTCTGGATGCCGCCCATGTCCGCTACGTCCTTGTACATATCGATCGCCCGGCGCATCTCCCACAAGTCAGCCCGCAACTCCTGCTCCTTGCGGCGCTTCACCTCGAACTCAACCGCTGGAACCGCCGCCGAGGCAAGAATCGCCAGTATGGCAACAACGATAATCAACTCCGTCAGCGTCACGCCCCGTTCGCCAAACCCTCGCTTCAGCCGTCTGGCTTCCCTGAGTAGCACGCCGGCCCCACTGCCCAACTCCTGCCGCCCGGTGCAGTCATTCCCACCCTCTACGCACCTTTCAGCGGGGGGCAAGTTTGGTGTCCGCGGGCGCCACCCTGAAAATCCACCACCACGCTTTGCAGCCATTCTCCCTCCCTTCCGCTCGCCGTTCCAAGGCTCTCTCACTTTCTATTGGACGTGCACCGTCCCTTGAACGCCAACCGCGGGAATTCGATTTTGTTTGCTGTCCCGAGCCCCAATCCGTGTCAGCGCCAAAGACGAGTTCCCTGGAGCCAGCGCCTTGAACGTCAGGGCGCAAACCGCCCCTTGCCCATCGACACCACTGGCGCCCGGCGGTCGCATGGCAGAAAGGGTCACAGCTCCATTGCCCTCATCACGATGCACCAGCGCCACATCCAACCCACCCTTGGCCAGGAATGGCCCGGTGTCTACATTTACCAACGCCAACACATGGGGATCAAACTGCATCTGCAAGGGCACGGCCGCCAGATCGTGCGCATTGGACGCAACCACGGAAACCGTGAAGGTTGACCCCACCGCCTCGGTCAGACTCGACGGCGTCACCGTCAGGGACATCGGAGCTGCCGAAATCGTCCCGTTCGCCTCCATGTGCATCGAGGCTAGCGACGCCTGCGTTGCCCCCTTGGCATCTGCGGCAAGCGATCCAATCATCGACTGCGCCGCAGTCGCCGCAGAGGTCCTCGGTAAGGAGTTTGCCGCAGGAGCTCCCTCTGAACTCATCAGCTCCGGCTCCGGACTTCCGCCACCCGGCTGTTTGCGCAACAACTCCACGCCCTGGCTCGTGCCTGTGTATATCGCCCGAGTATTCTCATCCGTCAGAAGCGACTCACGCACGATATGAGGAATGATCAGAAAGACGATATCGTCCGTCTCCTGCGTCCTGTCGGTGCTGGCAAAGAAGTACCTCAGGATCGGAAGCTCCCCCAGCCCCGGCGTTCCATTCACATTCTTCGTATCCTGTACCTGCACCAGGCCCGCCAGCAGCGCAGGCTCTCCATCCTTCAGTTGGATCACCTGATCGGACTCACGTTGCGAGATGATCGGCTCGGTCACACCAGAGATCGTTACCGAACCATTCTGCGCTGACACCCCCACCTTCAGCTTCAAAGAGATCTCACCGTCGTAGTGGACCGTGGGAGTCATGTCAATATTCACTCCGACGTCAAGGTAGGTGAACTGCGTCTCCACACCCAGTGACGCGGTGGTAATCGCCGTACCAGCAGAGTAAGAACCCGTGGCCACCGGAATCTTTGACCCCACCTTCACCGTCGCATGCTGTCCATCCGTACACCGCACGCGCGGGTTCTCCAGCAAACGAGTGTCGTTATCGTTCAATAACGCGTTCACCGTTCCCCCACCCAGGGTCACGGCGAAGTTCGTTGCATTCAGATTTCCCAGCGTATTCAGGGTGAACCCAGAGGTCGTCGTCGTCGTGTTGGCTGTCGTAACCGCCGAGTTCTGCAGTTCATTCGCGTTGCTGTACTGTGGAGTCAACCCGAAGCTCGTCGGCAGCGTAATGCCAATATCACGCTCAAGTTGCCGCGTAACCTCCAGCTCCGCGACATCCACCACCACCTCCGGCTTGGTCCGGTCCAGGTCATTGATGATCTTCTCGGCCAGAATCAACTCGTCTGGAGTTCCACGGATCACCAGCGCATTCTGGCTCGCCACCAGATAGATCTTCAACCCCGGGTCCAGAAGATTCCGGATCGCCACCATGATCTCGTTGGCGTCATTCTGCTGCGATACGTTCGTCAGATAGAAGGTCTGCACCGCAAGATCATCATCTTCTGTCCGCTTGGCGCGCGTATCCTGCGCCACAAAAATCGTATTGCTGGTCACCGGCTTCCAGAATGTATCGCTCAGCACCTCAACGATATGCAACGCATTCGGCAGCGACACATTCGTCAAATCCACCGGGATCCGCTTGGAAACATACTCCGGATCGAAGATCACGTTCAATCCGGCGGCCTTGCAGATGGCCTCATAGACCACCTTGGTGTCTTCCACCATGTGCAGCGTGATAGGATCGTCCGAGATCGGTTGCAGCGTAATCGGCCCAGCCAGCGATGCGATCTCTTGCTGCATCTGCCGCTGATACGGCGTCTCTTCACCCATCGCAGGCATAAGCTCTGTTCCCGCGGAAGCTACGCCAGCCCTCCCCCCGGATGACTGCCCCCTCTTGGCCTGCGAGCGCTTCTCCAGAACATCCAGCTCCTGCTCTGCAGACTGATTGCCCGGGTCAATCTGGAGAGCCCGCGCAAACTCATTCATCGCTCCGTCCACATCACCGGAGTTCTCCAGAACACGCCCCCGGTCTACATGGGTATTCGCATCCTTGAAGCGCATCAACTCATAGTCGGTCTTGTAGCGAAGATCATTCGGCTTCTTCAGATGCGCCTGCCGGTAGTCTTCAAAGGCTTCGTCGTAATCCTGCCGTGCCTCCGCCTGTTTCCCCCGTCTATCCCACTTGGCGGCTGACTGCCCATGCGCACTCCCTCCGGCTGCAAAGCCCAGCAAGAGCACTCCCAACAGCACGCCCAGCCCACCACGGAACAAACGCCGACGAAGCGGCACTCCTCCATGCCCAGGGACGCTAAAACCATGCTCCAGCCCGGGTTGAACACGCATCATGGAGATCTGCTCCAGAGGAGCGGAGCTGACGTCAGCCACAACCACTCCCGCAACCCTTCCGCATCCTTCTGATGGCTTCTGCCGCGCACGCTTGTGTAGACCTGCCATCCACTCCCCTGCTATCCGATTCAAAACGCCTCGGACGCTAGTCTCCGGCCATCCCCACGGATCCACCCCAACCCTCTCTTCCGGGGCCGACGGATCCATGAAAACGGTCTTGAGCGGTTTGTCGGGCTGGTTCGATGATACAGCCAATCGCCTGCGCGTCACTAGTCTTTCCGCCTCCGTCCATCCTTAAACACCAACCTTCCCAACCCTTGCCGACAAAACCAACCACTCCTCGGCTTAACTGCTCAAAATAGTATCCAAACCAATCAAGCCTAAACCGGAGCCCGAAGCCCTGCGCCTGCATCTATCTATCTGCTAGCATCAAGATTTTGGACGGCCGCGCGCGCGTTTCGTCATGAACCCGCACTCAACTTCTAACTTTGCGCTCCAACCTCAATTACCAGTACACCTTGCATTATGTCTCGCTCACTCACCAAACCGACAAACCCTGCCGCAGCCGCAAAGCCCTCCGTCCCTGCCAAAGACCGCGATCCGGTAGCCGCTGGCCTGCGCGACGCGGCCTTCAATCGCTCCGCCGGCTTCCATTACTTCCTCTCCGACCGCTTTGAGTGCGGCGTCGCCTTGCGCGGCACAGAGGTCAAATCCATCCGTGAAGGCAAAGCCAACCTCAAAGACGCATACGGCCTGCTCAAGGATGGGGAGTGCTTCCTTCTCAACGCCCATATCGGTCCGTTCTCTCACGGCAACGCCATGAATCACGAATCGCTGCGAACCCGTAAGCTGCTGCTGCACAAACGTGAGATCGCTAGGCTAGAGGGTTTGACGAAGCAAAAAGGCTACACGCTCATTCCTGTAAAGCTTTATTTCAAGAATGGACGGGTGAAGTGCGAACTGGCCCTGGCCAAGGGGAAACAGGACTGGGACAAGCGCGAAACCGAACGCAACCGCGAAGCCGATCGGGAGGCCAAGGCCGCAATCGCCCGCTCTCAGCGCCGCTAAAACCGAGCCGATTCCACCTCCTTTTCCCGGTCGCCTGCCACGGCTGTACGTCGCAAGCCCTTGGCTCACCTCATATACAGCGAAACGCTTCCTTCCATCACCACAGACCCTTCCAACCTTTCTGCCGCAGCCAAACCTTGGTGGCTACTTCAGCACGATTGCACCCAACGCCTGCTCCAGGTCTCTCCACAGGTCCTCTACCGCCTCGATGCCGACACTGAGCCGCAGCAGCGTAGCCGGCAAGTGCTCCTGCCCTCGATGGCTGGCGCGGCGCTCAACAGTCGACTCCACCGCTCCCAGGCTGGTTGCATGCTGAATCAGGTTCAGGCACCTGCAAAGCCCATCCGCGTCACCAGCTTCCCCCTCCACATCAAAGGAGATAATCGTTCCGTAGCCCTTGAGCTGCCGCTTGGCCGCTGCATGAGTAGGATGGCCCTTGAGCCCCGGATAGCGCACGCACCTCACCTTTGGATGTTTCGCCAGCCGTTCCGCCAACTCTCCGGCGTTCGCCTGCGCCCGCTCCAGCCGCAGCGCCAACGTTCGCACGCCGCGAGTCGCCAGATACGCCTCCAGAGTTCCAGGAGTAGCGCCCGCAAGCACCCGGACTCGAAGCAGTTCGGCGCTCAAAGCCCCATCCCTCGCAACCACCACGCCACACAGCAGGTCGGAGTGCCCACCAATGAACTTAGAGGCAGAGTGAACCGAGACATCCGCGCCCATCTCCAGCGGACGCTGGTTGAGCGGCGTAGCAAACGTGTTGTCCACTGCCAGAATGGAGCCCTCTTTGCGCGGCGCGGCGCAGATCCGATCCACATCCGCAATCTCCAGCAGCGGATTGGAGGGCGACTCCAGCCAGATCAGATCCGCAACCCCGCACATCCTCACCCATCCAGCGGTGTCGGTTACGGCAACCCGCTCAACTCTCCATCCACGCCGACTTTTACCAGCCTCTGCGAGCGCCACCACGCCTTGGTAACAATCAATCGGCAGAGCCACTAGCCCATCCGCCGGAATCTGCTCGAAGACCGCCGCAACGGCAGCCATTCCAGACGCAAATGAGACCGCAGTTCCCCCCTCCAGCCCTCCCAGGATCTCCTCCAGCGCCTGCCAACCCGGAACACCCTCGTTTCGCGCGTAAACCCGTTCTCCGCCCAGCACAAAGTTCGACGCCGGAATCATCGGCGTATTCAGTGGCGCTCCCGCCTGCCGCTCTCGCCCCGCAGCCACCAGCCATGAATCTACGGACAAGGTATCTTCCAGCCCGGTATCCCCGCCGTCAGCTCTCTTCATCTCTCATCTCCTCGCATTTGTCCGCATCTTCCTACCATCCTAACGGAGCCGCAGCTTCTGGCTTCTCTTCCAACCCTCCGCCGGAGATATAGAAACAACCTCCCTCCAGCCCCTTATCATCGACGGCCTCGCACGCGCCGAATCATTGATGCACATCCCCTCTACCGGGTCTTCGAGTAGCATCAGAGATACCAGACCTTCCAGCAACCCCCGGATCTGCCGATTCGCATGGGATTCGCCTCACCACGCAAAGAATGCATCCCTACCCGAAGTCTCGCCTATTTCTTACCACATCGCTGGGGGCCCTGTTGATCATGGGGCCCATCGCCGCTGGCGCTCAGACCGCTCCCACCAGCCTCACAGATGCCACGATGACCCCGAACGGAATTCAGGATGCAAAGCAAGCTACAAAACCAGTTAGCTCATCCCTCAGAGCCGATGCAGCCGCTGGGTTGGCCTTAGGCCTCCCGGCAGGCCAGACCCCATCTGACGGGTCTCTCCAGACAGACCTTCCATCCTCCAGCCCGGCAAAAACCAACCTGGAACCCTCGTCGTCCGCACAAACTGCTGCGGCAGCCGCTCCTCAACCGCCGGACGGAACCCAAAGTTCCGGCGGCCAGATCCAAAGCGCAGACGGCCCGATCCAAACTGCCCAACCTTCTCCCGCCGAAAAGACCCAGTACCAGAAGGCCCAGGAGGAGGTGCAGGAGCAGGAGAAGCAGCGTGTGGCCGGCATCGTCCCCAACTTCAATGTCACCTACCACCAGGACGCCGTACCCCTCTCCCCAGGGCAGAAGATGAGCCTGGCCCTCCACTCCAGCCTCGACCCCTTCTCCTTTGCATCAGCGTTTCTGGAGGCCGGATACCACGAGGTCGATAACGATCTGGTTGGCTTCCCGTGGGGAGCTAAAGGCTACTTCGAGCGCTCCGGCGTAGCCTATCTCGACACCGTCGACGGTACCATCCTCAGCAACGGACTTGTTCCTATTCTCTTTCATCAGGACCCACGCTACTTCCGCCTCGGCTACGGCCCCACCGGTCCCCGCGTCTGGCGCGCTATCTCCTCCAGCTTCATCGCCAAAAGTGATCGCTCCGGCAGATGGCAGCCGAACTACGGGAATCTGCTCGGCAACCTCGCCGCAGGCGGAATCTCAAACCTCTACTACCCTCCCGGAAATACAGGCATCTCGCTCACCATGACCACCTTCGCTATCCAGATCGCCGAAGGCATTGGAGGCTCCCTCTTCGAAGAGTTCTGGCCAGACATCTCCCGCAAACTCCTGCACCGGGACCCCACCCATGGTCTCGATGCCCAGGCAAAGGCAGACTACCAGGCCAAACAAGCCCTGAAGCAGCAGCCCGAGCAGAAACAGATTCCATAGCAACATCCTGTCGCCGGCGTCGTACCGAGCCTTCCCATACAAATCCCTGCTGCGCTCCTGCTCCGGATCTCCCCTACGCGGGGAAATCGCTGCAATAGCCTGCCTCTGGAACATCAGAAATCTCCACCACGACCCGCGCTACCATGGTCCTGTGAAGATCCATCTGCTCTGCCAATCCGCCACCGACAGTGCCACACCACTCCTCACCGTCTTCGCCGCCGATAGGGCCACCGCAAAGGATGCATCGGCAACCCCCGCTCTTCTCGCCACTGACGCTGCTCTCCAGGCCGCAGCCGCTCCATGGCTGGCCTCCGGCGAGTTCAAAGCCGCCCTTGGAGAGACCTTCCTCCTCCCCACACCCGCCGGCCTCCATACCCAGCGCCTGCTCCTCGTCGGCGTCGGCAAAGTCGGCAAACTCACCCCCCATGAACTTCGCCGGGGAGCCGGCGTGGCTGTGCGCTACGCACGTCCTCGCTCCCTGCGTGATCTCGCCCTCGTCCTGCCACAGCATCCATCCCTTCCCTCTACCCTTACCCTCCGCGCCATGGTGGAAGGGGCCGTGGTAGCCGACTTTGACATCGACTTCTATCGCGGCGACCGCAAAGACCTCGGCATCCAGACGCTCTCCATCCTCACCCCCAACGCCGATCCACAGATGGAAACCGCCCTCCGCGAAGGCAGCATCCTCGCCGAAAGCCAGAACTTCGCTCGTACGCTTATCAATGAGCCCGGTAACATTCTCACCCCCACCGAACTGGGCCGGCGCGCCGCGGCCATGGCAGCCGAGTTCGGCCTCGCCTGTGAAGTCCATTCCATGCAGAAGCTCCGCGAACTGGGCATGGGAGCCTTCATCGCCGTCGCCCAGGGATCTGCCCAGCCACCTGCCCTGATCGTTCTGCGCTACGAGCCTCCTTCCCCTCCCGATCCCAAGGCTCCGGTGATCGGCCTGGTCGGCAAGGGCATTACCTTTGATACCGGCGGAATCTCCATCAAACCGGCTGAAAACATGGATCGCATGAAGTATGACATGGCTGGCGCTGCCTCCATGATCGCCTCCATGCGCGCTATCGCCCAACTCCAACCCGCCGTCCGCGTTCTCGCCGTCATCTGCTCCTGCGAGAATATGCCCGACGGCAGCGCCTACAAACCCGGCGATGTGGTCAGAGCCATGTCCGGCAAGACCATCGAGATCATCAACACCGATGCCGAGGGCCGCCTGGTCCTGGCAGACGGCCTGCACTACGCCCAGACCTTAGGCGCCACTTGCCTGCTGAACGCCGCCACCCTCACCGGAGCCATCGGCACAGCGCTCGGCCAGATCAACGTCGGCCTCTTCTCGAATGAGGACGCTACCGCACAACAGTTCTTCGATGTTCTCTCCCTCACCGGCGAAAAATTCTGGCGCATGCCCTGCGGCGACGACTACCGCGATCAGATCAAGAGCCAGATCGCCGACATCATGAACACCGGAGGCAGCCGCTTTGCCGGAGCCACCGCCGCCGCCATGTTCCTCAAGGAGTTCGTCGGAGAGGACCCCCTCGTTCCTTGGATCCACTTGGATATCGCCGCCACGACATGGCTGGACGATCAAAAGCCCTGGCAATCCAGAGGCCCCAGCGGCGTCGCCATCCGCACCATCATCGAATGGGTACGCAGCTACGTAAAGTAGGCCGGACGTCTTCATCCCAAGCCTCGCCCGCCCTGCGCCTTGACGCAACGCCATGGCGCGATGCCTGGATCACAGTCCCTATACCGCAGCGCTTGGAATGCAACCCCTACAGCCGGTACGCCTTCTTCGCCAGTCCGTAGGCCAGCGCATGGGCCACTTCCACGGCCTCATCCTCATCCAGCCGATGGTCGCTCACCAACCGGGCCAGATAGCTGCAATCCATTCGGCGCGCCACATCATGCCGTGCCGGAATCGACAAAAATGCTCTCGTATCGTCGTTGAAGCCCGCCGTGTTGTAGAAGCCCGCCGTCTCCGTCACAGCGTCTCGGAACCGCGTCATACCCTCCGGGCTGTCATAGAACCACCAAGGTGGGCCCAGCTTCAGACAAGGATAGTGTCCCGCCAGCGGCGCTAACTCCCGACTGTAGGTGCTCTCATCCAGCGTGAAAAGAATCACAGTCAAACCAGGCTCGTTTCCAAAGGCATCCAACAGCGGACGCAGCGCTTGCACATAATTCGTCGGCGCCGGGATATCCGCTCCCGTATCCCGCCCGAAGCGCTCGAATATCTTGCGATTGTGGTTGCGCACGCTGCCCGGATGGATCTGCATCACCAGACCGTCCTCCAGGCTCATCCGCGCCATCTCGGTCAGCATCTGCGCCCGGAACAACTCCTGCCTCGCTGGATCAGAGCCCCCGCGCAATACCTCGCCAAACAGCGCCGCAGCCTCGGTCGGCGAAAGATCGGCGGTCTGGGCCGTCGGATGCCCGTGGTCCGTGGCCGTACATCCCAGCAAACGAAACCGTTCCCGCGTGGAGCGCAGCGCCTTCAGATATCCCCTCCACGTCGAGGTGTCGTCTCCGGTCAGACCACCGAGCCTTTCGATATTCTCCGCAAATCCCTCAAACTCCGGGTCCACCACCCCATCCGGACGGAACGTCGGGATAATCCTGGCCTTCCATCCCGACCGCTGAATCGCCTTGTGATCCTCAAGCAAGTCCAATGCGGAGTCAGTGGTGGCCAGCACCTCCAGTTGAAACCGCTCGTAGAGCGCTCGCGGTAGATACTCCGGCGTGTTCAGCTTTGCGGAGATCACCTCGTAATAACGGTCCGCCGTCTTCTCCGTCAGCCGTTCTTCCAGCCCAAACAACTCCTGAAAACAGAAATCCAGCCACATCCGCGTCGGAGTTCCGCGGAAAAGATAGTAATGGCTGGCAAATATCCTCCAGACTTTGCGCGGATCCTTGATCTCCGCCGCTCCTATCTCCAGTTCCTCCATCGACACACCCTGGCTGTATAGCATGCGATAGACGTAGTGATCGGGTTGCACAAAGAGCTTGGCCGGATCAGGAAACGGCTCATTGCGCGCAAACCATCCGGCTTGCGTGTGTCCGTGCGGGCTGATGAGCGGCAGTCCTCGTACCTGTTCATATAGCGCCTTGGCAATGGCCCGCGTGCTGGGCTCCGCAGGAAAAAGACGGTCCTCATGGATCAACATGACCTATCACGCTCTCTTTCAGAATTGGCAGCCCTGGGGCGGACTCGTCCTGCCAAGTGGTCTGAACACTTCACCGGCAAAAACTGAGTATAAACAAATCAAAGAAGGAAAGGATCAGCCACATTCCCTCTAAACCGAAGTTCCTCGGCCCTTCGGGCAGTATTCTTCTGATTTCTAGGAAGATAGGCCGAAATTCAGTTTCCAGTTACTGGGAAATCAGCGAGCAACTGGTATGCCTTTGCCTGAATGGGGTTGGGTTCAGGCACTTGTCTAACGGTACATCCGGAAGGACCATTGGGCAGCCCGAGAGTAACGCGAGCGCGAGTGGCCAACTCCGACATGAGCGAAGAAAAGCTATGCACAGCAAGCCCGTCGGGAGTTTGCTTGGTCGCCTTCTTTTCCTTGGCAGAGTCCGAGATGCTGGGTTGCAGAACCGGATCCCGTACCAGTCGTTGAACGGGGAGTTCTTCATCGGCAAACAAGATCGGCGCCCAGGCGCGAAGCAGATGCCACTGGACGTAATAAGCCAGCATACAAAGGAAGATGTGGGCCTTTACGCGATCTTCGATACGCAGTTCCCAGCACCGAAGAGTAAGAGGAGAAGGCGTCAGGCGTAACGGGCACAGCCGATAAAAGATGGGTGCCAGTTTCAAGCCGGCGAAGACCGCGCAGATCCTTCACGCTGATCCACCATCCTCAAATACTCCTGAGTCAAAAGCTCACGAAGCGTCTGGTTCGTCTCCGGCGAACATGGCGACTCCATGGACCGGCAGCGGTCGATCGCCCGGCGCAGATCACTCAGAAACGCGACGCAGGGTCGACAACCCTCGATGTGTTCCCTTATCTGCTCACACTCCACCGCTGCAATTCTCCCGTCCATATACTCCGAAAGGTTGGCAAAGACTTCTTTGCAGGCTCCCGATGTTAGCGCACGCTGTCCGCCTTTCCTCCCCTTTCGCCTACCTCGAGGCTCTTGAACCGTCAGATCCGGTTGCGCAGAGCTCTGGATCCGCTTCTTCTCTGTCGCCAGAATCTTTCTCAGGTAGAGCCTGGCCCGATGCAGTCTCACCCGCACCGTTCCTTGACTGATTCCCAGCACCTGAGCAATCTGCTCGGTATCCAGATCTTCCATGTCATGCAACACCAGCACCATACGGTATGCCGGCGGCAGCACCAGCACCATCTCCTGCAACCGCGCATTTTGCTGCGCGCTGGAGACCTGCGCTTCGGCATCAGGATTCGGATCCTTCAGCAATTGGCTCAGTTCTGTCTCATCCGGAGTCAGTTCGCTCAGGGACAATATTCGCTCCGGAGCGTAACTGCCCTTCCGCCTCATCCGCCAACACCTGTTGCGCGCAACTTTGTACAGCCAGACCGCCAGCGCCTTCGGCTCACTAATCTTGGCCAAATGAGGCAGGGAGCGCACAAACACCTCCTGCGCCGTGTCCTCAGCATCCTCAGCATGCCCACAAATTTTCATACTGAAGGCAAACACCGTGTTCTGAAGCAGTCTCAGGGCCTCATTCACCGCCGCAGCATCGTTCTGCTGCAACAGTTCAGTTGCTCGTGTCACTTCCGGACGCATTTATCTCCAGTAGGCCCGTTTTTTTCGGCACACTCCAACCTTCAGCACGGTCCATATATCCATCATACCGGTCACGATCTCCGTCACCTACCACTTCGATCGTCCCAACCGATCTCCCAAGAAGACCGGACCAGCCCTATCGGTGGAAACACTCCCCATCCATCGTCCGACAGGCATCTTCTCTAAACGTCGCCAGACCCAGAACTCCCTCAATTACCTCCTGCGACCTGCTGAACAACTGGACGCTAGAGACGTCTACTTGGACATCAACCACCTCCGTTGAGACGCTTCGCAGCGCGCGGCAACCCACTCATCCTGACATCCCCCGCCCTTCTCTCAATCCGCGCGGGAACCGCCCCAGCCTCTAATGCCCGTAGACGACCCCAGAGCGCGACACCTTGCCGCGAAACATCCAGTACACAATAGAGAAGTACGTGATCGCCAGCATGATGCCAAAGATCCACCAGATCAGCCCTACCCTCAGGCTGTAAGGCCCCACAATCGAATTCGCAATCGTAAGGGACTCGCCCAGCGGATTCGTAGAGGGCAGCAGCACCGGATACAGCCCAACCGCCGCACCGCACAGCATGGCAATCAGGTAGGCGCTGGAGCACAGAAACGCCGACAACTCGGCACCCTTTCGGATCGCGACAAGCATCGCCCCCAGGCTCAAGGCAACGACAACAGGAACCAGAAACGCAGCCGGGTGCCCGTAATAATTCTTCAGCGCATCCGGCCGTGCGATTACCGTAGCCGGAATGGCCAGCAACGTGGCAATTGTTACCACCGGCCACAATCTTCCTGCAGCGACGCGTGCTCGCCGTTGCAACTCGCCCTCGCCCTTCATCACCAGGTACAGCGCCCCATGCAACGCCAGGGTCAGCAATGCAATCACGCCCCCAATCACCGTGTACCAATCGAGGATCCCCGGATCCGAGCCGGTTCGCCAGTTGGTCCACAGCGGCAGGAAGAAGAAATGATCTGGCCCCAAGGGAACTCCACGTAAAACATTGGCCAGTGCCGCCCCGAAGAAGATCGCCAGCAGCGCGCTCGCAAACATCAGTAACCCATCAAAGAAGCTGCGCCACAGTGGATCTTCAAAATGCATGCGCAACTCCACGGATACTCCGCGGAGCACCAGCAGCCAAAGGACAATGATCAACGGCAGGTAGAAGCCACTGAAGGAAGAGGCATAGACCTGCGGGAACGCGAAGAACAACGTCCCACCGCCAGCCAATAACCAGACCTCGTTGCCATCCCATACCGGCCCAATGGACTGAATGCATTGCTGCCGCTCCACCTCCGTCCTGGCCACAAACGGTAAGAGGATTCCCACCCCTAAATCAAATCCATCCAGCACAACATAGGCGGCCAGCATCACCGCGACGATCCAGTACCACAAGGTCGCCATCCCGAACCTCCTCTATATTCCTGTTTGAGCCTTTGCTTCCTATAAAAATTTGTCTAAGCTTTTCCCGCAGCATACTCCATGGGCGCACCAGGACCGTCTTCGATAATGCGATATACCAGCAAAATCCACAGAATCGACAGCACTGCGTACATCCCCATAAACCCCAGCAGGGTAAACAGGGTCGTGGATGCCCCCACCTGCTGAGAGTATCCATTCGCGGTCCGGATCAAGTTATAGACCAGCCAAGGCTGCCTTCCAGTCTCCGCAGTGATCCATCCCGCGATATTGGCTATGTACGGCAGTGGAAAGCTGAGCAGGAGCGGCCATAAGATCCAGCGCGTCGCAAAGAGTCTGCCGCGCCACAAAAGAAAAGCCGCCACTCCCATCAACGCCACAAAGTACGTTCCCAACCCTGCCATGATGTGATAGGCGTAAAACAGTAACGGCAGCGTAGTCGGCCACAGATCTTTCGGGTACGCATCCAACCCGATTACTTCGGCAGTGGTGGTCCCATAGATCAAAAAGCTCAGCACTTTGTTAACGGCGATGGGATTGTCGATCGTCTGCTGTTCCACATTCGGCTGCCCGATGAGCACAATCGGAGCCCCCTTTTCAGAGTGGAACAGGCCTTCCATCGCAGCCATCGCGATCGGCTGATGATGGGCCACGTACTTTCCATGCAGATCTCCTGTGGGAAAGATCTGCAGGATGCAGGCGATCACTCCCGCCGTCACGCCAAGGCGCAGAAAGATCCGACCCTGCTCGTTCTTTCCGTCTCGCAGAATGTACAGAGCACCCACTGCAGACATCACAAAAGCTCCCGTCACAACCGCCCCGCACTCGTTATGCGCATACTGTATCCAGGCCCACGGATTCATCATCAATCTCAAGAAGCTGGTCACCTGGTAGCTACCATCCGGCATGAGTTGGTACGCCACCGGGTGCTGCATCCACGCATCGGTCGCGATGATGAAGAAGCCGGAGAGCCATGACCCCAGAAACACCATGAAGGCCGCTCCCCAGTGCGCCAGACGCGAAAGTCGCTTCTCTCCAAACAAAAACATACCCAGAAAGGCTGACTCCAGAAAGAACGAGAAGACACCCTCCATCGCCAGTGGCTGTCCGATGATCCCTCCCGCCAGCCGCGAAAACTGTGACCAGTTGGTGCCGAACTGAAACTCCATCGGAATGCCAGTGACAACGCCCAGCAGAAAGTTCACACCAAAGATCTTTGCCCAGAAGCGAGCCGCATCATCGTACCGCTCGTTCTTTGTACGCAACGCCATCGTCTTCAAGATCACGATCAACAGCGCAAGACCCATCGTGAGCTGAGGAAATAGGTAGTGAAACGTAATGGTGAATGCGAATTGAAGCCGGTGCATCGTCAGTGCGTCCATCGATCGCTCCCTCGGACCTACAAGACTACCATCTTCTTTTCGTTCATGATATCTCCTATTTGACTTTTGCGCATACCTTTGCGCAGATCCTTTGCGTGCTGTAAACGAACACCCTCTCTCGCCTTCACTGCGTTGCTTTTGCCACACCAATCCCCTGCACCCCAGGCTCAAAGCATAAATCTCCGGCTCTGTGGAGCAAGCGGATCGCCCCTCCAAACAGCCTCACGTATCCTCTCCTTCGTTCCACTATGATCGTCTAAAGGTTTACATGCGCCTGCAATTGCCAACGCGCACACTGCTCTCGCTGCTCGCCATTTTTTACCTTGTCCATCCCCGTCTTGCCTGTGCGCAGGCCCCTTCGTTTCATATCCTGATTACCGTACTGGACGAAAACGGAGTCGTCGTTCCAGGCGTCGCCGTCACCATCACCCAACCCGGTCAGCCACCCATCGAGCTTTCCACCGACCGAGTCGGCCACGCAGATCTGGTTCTGACTTCCAAAACCCCTTACCAGGTCCATGCCGCTAAGCAAGGCTTCTACCAGACAATCCAGGGCAGCCTCGATCCTGCCGTCCCTGAGATCCAAATCACACTAGCCCATGAGCAGATGGTCCGGCAGCAGGTCAAGGTCACTGACTCCAACCCCACCATCAATCCCCGCCAGTTTTCTGACGCTTCCACCATGAGCACGCCTGAGATCGTCAATATCCCCTACATCGTCGATCGTGACATCCAGGATATCTTTCCCTACAACCCCGGCGTAATCCAGGACGATTCGGGCCAGGCGCACATTGCCGGCTCCCCAACCTATGCAACACTCGACGAGCTAGACGGCTTCGACCTCCGCTCTCCTGACACCGGCGACCTTTCGCTCCACGTCAGCACGGATGCCGTCCGCAACATCGTCATCGACAGCACCCGGTATCCGGTCGAATACGGGCGCGCCACTGGGGGCGTCATCGCCTTCTCAAGCGGCATGGGCGATAACCACCTGCGCTTCAACGCCACTGACTTCATCCCATCCTACCTGGACAACAATGGCATCCACTTTGACAAGTTCATACCTCGCGTCACGCTCTCCGGTCCCATCCGCAAGAACCACTCCTGGTTCTTCAACGGCTTTGATATGGAGTACTCAAGCGGCTACACCAGAGGCCTTCCCTCCAACGCCGACACTGATCCTCTTTGGATGGAGAGCGACCTGGCCCGATTCCAGTTCAATCTGACGCCACGCAACAATCTCTTCCTCTCCGTGCTCTTTAACGACGCTTACTCCAAGTACAACGGGCTCTCCACCCTGATTCCGCAGGCCAGCACCACCAAAACGGACACCGTCGCCTGGATGCCTTACATTCGCGACCAGCAACTCTTCTCCAATGGAGCCTTGTTGCAGATCTCCGTTGCCTCCACTCGCATCCACAACGGTTCGCGGCCAAACGGAGACGCACCCTACCAACTCACTCCCGATGTCTCTGAAGGCAGCTACTTCCAAAGCCTCACCGACCTCTCCAGTCGCAATCAGGAGAACTTCACCCTCTATCTCAACCCGCGCAAATGGATGGGCAAGCACGAACTCCAGTTCGGCCTGGACTTCGACCAGATTACCTTTGGCCAGCGATTCTTCAACACTTCCATCAGCTATCTCCGCGAGAATGGCACATTGCTTCGCCAAAGCACCTTCCCTGCAACCCCTCCGTTCCAGCGTGAGAACGCCGACTACTCCGGGTACGCTCAGGACCACTGGCAGTTTTCACACGGCCTATCCTTCGAACCCGGGCTGCGCTTCGACTGGGACGAGATCGTGCGCCGCCCGCTCTACTCTCCACGCATCGCCGCGGTCTTCGCACCGGGCAAAGTTCCCTCTACCAAAATCTCCGCCGGCATCGGCGTCTACTACGAACACACCCAACTGGAGTACATCGAGGAGGCCCTCGAGGGTCCGCGCTACGACACCTATTACGCCGCTGATGGCGTTACCCCCGTCAGCCCTCCGCTGCTCACCACCTTTACCGTGGATTACCATCTTCTCCGCGCCCCACGTGTCATCAACTGGAGCGCAGAGATTGAGCAGAAGCTGCCCGGTTCCACCTTCGCCACCCTGAGTTACATGCAAAAGACCGGAAGCGACTTCCTGGTCTTCGCGGACCAGAATCTACCCGACTACTCCGGCAACTACCTGCTGACCAACCAGCGCACCTCCGACTATCACGCTGTCACCGTCAGCTTGCGTCACAACTTCCGTGGCGGCTACGTTCTTGATGGAGCCTACACGCGCTCAGAGGCCACCACCAACGCCGCCGTCAGCTATTCACCGTCTTTGGGTGAACTAGGTCCGCAGCAGCCGGGCCCTGAGGCATGGAACGTTCCCAACCGCATTCTGTCCTGGGGATGGTTACCTACATTCCTCAAAGAATGGGACTTTGTCTACGCCCTTGACTACCGCACCGGCTTTCCCTACACGGCCATCAACGCGAACCAGGTGGTGCAAGGGAAACCGAACACGTATAACTTCCCCGTCTACATGTCTTTCAGCCCTGGCGTGGAGTGGAAGTTTCATCTTGGCGGCGACTACTTTGGCCTGCGCGGCTTTGTGGAAAACATCACCAACCGAGAGAATCCCACGGTGATCAACAACAACGTTGACTCTCCAGCTTTCGGCATTCCCACCGAACCCATGGGCCGAGCGTTTACTGCGCGCATTCGCCTGATCAGCTCGAAGGCCAATAAGAGCGGCCACAAGAGCCTGTTCAGCCGCCTCTTCTAGGAGTCTGTCGGTCATAGATTCTGAAGTCTTTAGAATCAGTAACTTGTAAAATCTACCACGTTTTGTATGTCACTGATTCTATGATGCTTATCAAATCTAAAACTCTTATGAGCGACACACTCCTAGTGTCCCGAGTCTAAAGTTCTCTTGCAAAATCTGGCGACAGAGTCGAGGATTTGATCTGCGGTTTTATGCCAGATAAAGGGTTTTGGGTCGCGGTTGTGGTGTTGGATGAAGTCGTCGATGGCGGCTTTGAGTTCCTTGGTGGAGCGGTGGACGCCGCGGCGGAGTTGGCGTTCGGTGAGCAGAGCGAACCAGCGTTCCACCAGATTCAGCCATGAGGCCGAGGTGGGCGTGAAGTGAACGTGGAAGCGGGGTCGTTTGGCCAGCCAGTCCCGGATCAGCTTCGTTTTGTGGGTGCCGTAGTTGTCCATGATCAGGTGAACGTCCAGTTTTTCCGGCACATTCTTCTCGATGGTGTCGAGGAAGTTGCGGAACTCTCCGGAGCGGTGACGCTGCTGGTTCTGGCCGATGATCTTGCCAGTTTTCGTATCGAGCGCGGCAAACAGGCTGGTAGTGCCGTGGCGCTTGTAGTCGTGGGTGCGGCGCTCCGCCTGGCCGGGACGCATGGGCAGCAACGGCGCTGTCCGGTCGAGCGCTTGTATCTGCGACTTCTCATCCACGCACAGCACCAGCGCCCGGTCGG
>JBMFGX010000013.1:0-93356 GCA_049977105.1 Acidobacteriaceae bacterium
CCGAGCGCGACGCGGCGCTGTTGATGCTCCACGAGAAGCAGAAGGAGCGTAAGCATCGCATCACGGTGGGCGCGGACAAGGCATACGACACCAGGGATTTCGTCGGCACGGTGCGCGAGTTGAAGGTGACGCCGCACGTGACAAAGAACGACAAGGGACGGCGCAGCAACCTGGACCGCAGAACTACGCGGCATCCGGGCTATGCGATCAGCCTGAGCCGACGCTGGCTGGTGGAGAAGAGCTTCGGATGGCTGAAGCAAACGGGCCCGCTACGGCAGGTCAAGTTGCGAGGTCTGGAAAAAGTAGACTGGCTGTTCGTCTTCAGTTGCGCAGCGCACAACCTGATCCGGCTGCCGCGACTGATGGCGCAACCGCCGGCAAGGCTCAGGGAGAAGTGTGCCTGAAGGATGGTTGCAGGCCTCCGGAGATGTTCCCGGAGGCGCACAGACCCCTGGAAACACCGGTCAGAACCACAATACAAACAGATTTTCAGCGGAAAGAAATGCAAATCTCCAACATAAATGCCGCAATCAAACGAATTTCAACGAGTTCCTAGAAAGAAGCAAATCACGGCTATGCCGCGGCGGGTGTGAGCTGAACGTTGTATCCGAGGCTCTGGAGGCGGTGGATGAGGCGCAGGGTCTGTTTGCCTTTGCTGCGGTTGTCGAAGTGGTTGGGGCCGAGGTCCTCGTACATGGTGCCGTTTTTGAGTATGTAGTAGGCGGCGGTGAGGATGGAAGCGGCCACGGCACCCGACGGCTTTCTTGGGACCGCGTCTGGAACGGATGCGCAGGTATTGCGCCTGGAGGTAAGTTTGCAGGGTGCGCGTGGCCGCCCAGGCACATTGGATCAGGGTGGTCTTCAGCCAGGGAGCGCCCTTCTTCATGCGGTTGGAGCGGCGCTTTCCAGCACTTTCGTCGTTTCTGGGACAGAGTCCGGCCCAGGAGATCAGATGGCCCTCGGTCTCGAAGCGGCCCATATCGGTACCGATCTCCGCGACGATGACCTCGGCCGAGAGCCGACTGACACCGGGGATTCTGGTCAGTCTTTCGACGGCGGTGCGAAAGGGTTCGACGTTGCCGTCGAGCTCCAGGTCGATGCGGGCGATGGCCGCCTCCAGAGCATCGAGATGGTCCAGGTGCAGGCGCAGCATGAAGCGGTGATGGGGTGTCACGCGTCCGCGCAGCGCCGCCTCCAGTTCCGCCCTGGTGGCGTGGATGCGGCTGTGGGCCAGCGCCGCCAGAGCCTCTGGATCGGTCTGGCCGGCGATTAGCGCCTCGATCATGCGGCGGCCGGAAAGGCCGAGGATGTCGCTGACCACTGAATCGAGCTTGAGGTTGGCATCCTCCAGAGTCTTTTGCATGCGCTGGATATGGCTGCTGCGTTCGCGCACGAACCGCTTGCGGGTGCGCAGCAGGTCCCGCATCTGCTGGGTCGGCTCGCCGGGTACGAAGCTGGCCCGGATTAGCCCCTGGGCCATCAGATCGGCCAGCCAGACAGCGTCGTTCACGTCCGTCTTGCGCCCCGGAACGTTCTTCACATGGGCCGCGTTGGCCAGAGTCAACTCGAACTCTCCGTTGGACAGAATATGCCAGACCGGCTTCCAGTAAATCCCTGCAGCTTCCATGGCGATATGCGTTATGGCTTGGGACGACAGCCAATCCGACAGGGCCATCAGTTCCTGGGTTGTGGTCTTGAATGTCTTGACTTCGGTCGTCACCTTGCCGTCCACCATATGACGAACGCAGGCCACCACAGAGTCCTTATGCACATCCAGACCAGCACAATGAGTATGTAGAACTTCCATCGCTCCTTCTCCTGCGCCGTCAGCGTGGAACCCCTGTTGGATGAAATCTAGAAAGCGTGCTCCAGAGCTGTCGCCAGCCCGTGGCACAATCCGGGGTGCTCAAGGATTCCGGGTCCGACTCAAAAACGGCCTCCTGCGCACCAAGAGAGAACCGACCTCTGTGCCGATGACGCCTCGTCAATCTACACCACCAGCAACACCCCTTTCATCTCCCGTGGGTCGGCTATGCCGGTGGATGACTCAAATGAAAAGGGTTAGCCCTTTTCTTCAAAGCTTATTGCGAAAGTTCGGCTAGCCTGGTTGATTCTGCTCCAGAGCGCGTCGGATGGCCGCCTGAGACTTGAGCTACGCCATCGTGTGGCGGCCTTTCCAGGCGATGCCCTGCTGACCGACACATCCGGCAATCGAGATCGCGTGAAACGCTATTTGGATGAGATGTTCTACGAGTGGCCGGCTGCGCGGAGAGCGGCCAACTGAGCACGAAGCTGTTTGACCATGTCCGGATGTAGATTTGCGATGTTGTTGGTCTCGCCGGGATCGGAGGCAAGATCGTAGAGTTCCAAAGGAGCGGTGGGATAGTCCACCGCTCCGGGCATGTGCAGTTGCTCAATCGCCTTGCGGCGCTGGAGCTGCTTTGGAGTGAGCACGGGTGGAGGCGGAGGGGGGTGGGCGCCGGGGCGTTGGCTGCGGTCAATCAGCTTCCACTTGCCGTTCCGGATGGCAAGAACCTCAGCCTCTTCCACGAGGGATTGCCGCGCGGTGGGCGTGCGGCCGAGCAAGGCCGGTAATTCGTTGAAGCTATCCGGCGCTCCACCGGTCGGCACGGGTTGGCCTACGAGCGCCGCCAGGCTGCGCAGGATATCCAGCTGGCTGATCAGGGCGTCTGAGACTCCCGCCTGGATATGACCGCGCCAGTGAGTGATCAAGGGGATGCGCGTGCCGCCTTCATAGATGGAGTACTTGCCGCCACGGAAGGGACCTGCGGGTTTGTGCGCGCCCAGGAGTTGTACAGAGTCGTCGTCGTAGCCGTCGTTGACCACTGGGCCGTTGTCAGAGGTAAAGATGATGAGGGTGTTGTCAGCAACGCCGCACTGGACGAGGGTCTCCATGACGCGGCCCACGCACCAATCCAATTGGGTGATGACGTCGCAGCGAATGCCGCACAGGCTCTTGCCGGCAAATTTCTCAGATGGGGCATGAGGGACGTGAATATCGCTGGGTGTGAAGTAGAGGAGGAATGGCCGCTCTTTGTTCTTCTGGATGAATTCACAGGCCTTGCCGGTAAAGGTGGCCGCCATGGTTTCATCGTTCCAGCGCGCCGCGGTTCCGCCGGTCATATAACCGATGCGACTGATGCCGTCGACGATGGTGCCGTCGTGGCCTTCACTCAATTCCATCTTCAGCAGTTCGGGATCGTCCTGGCCGGTGGGATCGGTGTAATTGGTTCCTATTTTTTGCTTGTAGGAGACGTGGATGGGATCCTTGGGATCAAGGTTTACGACGCGATGGTCGTGAATGTAGACGGTGGGAACGCGGTCTGCGGTTGCGGCAAAGAAGAAGGCATCGTCAAAGCCGAGCTCACAAGGTCCGGGCTTGATTTCGCCATTCCAATGGATGGTTCCATCGCCGAGGCCGATATGCCATTTTCCTACCAGGCCAGTGGTGTAGCCAGCAGACTTCATAACGCTGGCTATGGTGGGCTGGCCGGGTTGTATGAGTGACTTGGCATCGCCGGGCAGGATCATGACGCCATCGTGGCGCCAAGCGTAGCATCCTGTGAGCATAGCGTAGCGGGAAGGGGTGCAGGTAGCGGCATCGCAATGTGCATCGGTAAATCGGAGGCCGCTTTTGGCTAATCCATCGATGTGAGGCGTATTGACGTTGATGCCTCCATAGCAGGTGAGATCACCATAGCCCACATCGTCGGACAGGATAACGACGACGTTGGGCGGCTTGGCACTGCTATGGGCAGGCAAGGCAAATGCCTTCTGGGTCGCCATGGCTGCGCCAGCCAATCCAAGTTGCTTCAGAAATCCGCGACGATTCACCGATAGGCTGGGCATGGACATAGTTCTCCTTGGTCAGATATTGAAATAGATTCGGATGCTGGAGCGGGATTTGCACGTGGGGTTGCGATCGCTCCCTGAAGAGGCGCCTTCGATCGAGAGCCGGTTTTCGGCCTGATGTTGCTGGGCGACCTCCGGTTGGCAAGAAAGTTGTTCCATGCTCCCATTCGACTCGGCTTCTGTTTTGGTGTGCGGATGGATTGAGGACAGGATTGATCCCAGTGCTCACGGGTCAATCCTCCAAGCAGCCTTTGGAGGGATCCCATGAACAGCCTGCGGGTCCCCCTCTTAGATTTGCCCACTCCTCGTTGTAGTTTGGATTTGGCATGGGCATGAGCGCATCCACGCTGTTGCGCCAGGCATGGAGTTTACGGCGAAGATCCTCCGCTTTATCTGCAAAGCTGAAGGCAAAGTTGTATTGCTCACCGGGATCGAGGGCCAGGTTATAGAGCTCGAGGTGGTTGTCTTCAAAGAATTCAATGAGCTTCCAGTCGCCTTCACGGATGGCTCCGCTAGGAGTTCCTCCCTGGTCACTGTAATGCGGGTAGTGCCAATAGAGCGCGTCGCGGTTGATGGAATCGGCGCCACGGAAGAGGGGTGAGATATCCATGCCGTCCTGGGTGGGGATGGAATCCCTGGCACCAATCATGCTCATCAGAGTGGGCAGGAAATCCAGGCCGGTTACCGGGACGTCGCATACTGTGCCGGGCTTGGTGACTCCGGGCCAATGGACGATCAGTGGCTCGCGTATTCCTCCCTCATACAAAAATCCCTTGCCGGCGCGGAGGTTGGCGTTATCGGCAATGCGGTGGAGGTTTCTGCGCTGGTAGCCAACGCCTCCGTTGTCTGAGGTGACGATGATGATGGTGTTGTCGAGGACGCCGAGGCGGTTGAGCAGGTCGCGCAGTTGGCCCAGAGCAATATCGACGTACTCCACCATGGCGGCGTAGACGGGATCCGGCTCGCTCTTGCCGCCGTTTTTCTTTTGATACTTCTCAATGAGTCTCTGCTTTGCCTGGAGGGGAAGATGCACTGCATATTCCGCCATGTAGAGGAAGAAGGGGCCGGTCTGCACTGCCTGGCGAATGAACTCTTCCGCCTTGGTGGACAAGACTTGAGTGAGATAGTCGTTTTTGGTGTAGCCAGTTAGATTGTGGTAGAAGAAGGGGCCAAAGTAGTGGTTCGGCGGCCCTGGGTTGCCATGGTTATCGCCGGCGATATTGACATCAAAGCCGAAGTTTTCCGGCAGATATCCATTGCCGCCCAAGTGCCATTTCCCGATGGCCCCGGTCCGATAGCCGAGCGCCTTGAGTTGTTCTGCGAGGGTGGGGACATCGAGGCTGAGGTGTTCAGGAGTGGGCGGCTCCAACATTTTTTCATTTGGATAGATGGTGCCTGGGATCCACTGGGTGAGATGCAGGCGCGCCGGGCACTGACCTGCGATGATGCCGGCGCGACTTGGAGAACATACCGGAGCAGCGGCGTAGGCGTTGGTAAAGCGCATTCCCTCTCGCGCCAACTGGTCGATATTGGGGGTTTCGTGGAAGGTGTCGCCATAGCAACCGAAGTCGCCCCAGCCGCAGTCATCGACGAGGAAGAAGAGAATATTGGGCTTCTGGGTGGAATTCCGGGTGAGCGCACTGAGTTTGGAGCAGGCCGCCAGACTGGTTGCTCCAGCAAGAAATTCACGACGATTGATCATGGGTAACTATCCTTCCTTTTCGACGATCCATGCTGCTCTGGCACCGATGATGAAGGTGGACGAAGGGCTGTGTCCTGCGGTGACGAAGGGAGCACCAGAGATAGGTTCGAGTGGCGCGGGATGGTCGGGGCGGATATACATGGAACGACGCCTCGCAAAGGTCGGGCCTTTGCTGCTGCTGGTCGTGGATGGACAAGCGGAGGTTGGGCGGGTAAGAGCTCGGGGAGGGCGTCTCTTGCGGATCCAAAGCCTATCGCTTTTGAAATCGATTACACTCCTACGACGCTTATGACTCTAAATATCCCATTGGATGGTTGTCAAGGCTCCAGTTGGAAGAGGGCGTACGTCAGGAAAGTGGGAAGGAGTAACTATGTTGAATTTGCATCTCTATCTGACAGTTAGATAAGGGGTCAGATAGAGGTGAGCCGATGCAGAAGGAAACCGTTGAGCAACTTGAGCAGAAGGCAGAAGAGTTGAAAGCCGGATTGGCGACAGCGGGTGATATGCGGCCAGGATCGCTTGTGGCTCGATATCGGCGATGTGGGAAGGCAGGTTGCCGGTGCGCCAGGCCGGGTGATCCCGGCCATGGACCGAGCTGGTCTTTGACCCGCGCGGTATCGGGCAAGACAGTGACGAAGATCATTCCTCCGCATGCGGTCAAGCAAACAGAGCAGCAGATCGCCACCCATAGATGGTTTCGCGATCCTTCCTTGACGCTCCTGCGCGGCGATCCAGTTTGGCGAGCTTGCTCGGCAACCCCTGCATCGCTCCGTCCTTTGAGCCATCTCGGCACGGGGCCACTCTGGGCAACCCGCTTGGCTCTGCGCCCTCCATTTTCCCTACCGGCTGGTGGGTTCCAGCAGCGTAGTGTCCAACGGACTCTCATTGCCCTTTACGTCCACGGCCGTCACGCCATACCGGTAGGCGGTCGTGGGGCTGGCTTGGGAGTCGTGAAAGGCTGGGGTGGGCAGGGGGGTGGTGTTGAGTCGCTGGTTCGGAGCGATGGGGCGCCCGGAGCCATCCAACGGCTGGCGGTACAGGTTGTAGCCTGCCAGCGGAGTCATCAAGCCGCTTGCATCGATCGGCTGCCAGATTAGATCCACGGCAAAGTCTGCCGGAGTGCCGGTCGGCGTGGGATTGAAGTACCCCACAGCGGTCAGACCGGTGGGTGCTTGCGGCGGAAAGGTCTGCAACAGCGTGAAGTCAACTGGGGCTGAGGGTGTACTGCGCAGCAGAATCTCCTGTGTCAAGGCTGGCTGACCCTTCTGTTTGTCGTCTGTCTCGCTGATATGCAGCGTAACCCGTCGTTCGGCAATGTAACGATAAGCGATATCGGGTTGAACCGAGGTGTCTAGGGTTCGATTCAGGTTCTGGGCTCCAACACTGCTGTCTACCTCAGGACTGTTGGCCAGCAACCAAACCGCTTTGGGCTGGGAGGCCTTGGGCGCCGTCTGGCCCTTCGTCTTTGTTTGTGGCTTTACCGGGGAGAGATCCTCGCGCTGCAGGACCACCTCCGCCGCACCCGTTGAGGAACCGTCCGGCGGCTTTGGAGCTGGATTCCAGCTAAGGATGATGCCCAGGCGGGAGCCCTGCGCGAGTAGGCCCGTCACTGGCGCTGGAGCGGAACCCGTAGCGGTGTAGGCCGGGTTGGAGAAGCCGGCCGAGTGCTGGGCTGGGCTGAAAAACTCCACCCGGTACGCCAGCAACTCCGCTGGTCCGGTAGTGAGCTTGGCAGGTAATTTGTCGGTCCAGGTCACTCGGCTCTTTCCGCTTCCAGAGCCGCTCGCGCCTTGTTTCTTGCCATGACCTTTGGAGCCGCCCGCTTGGATGGTGGTCTTGGAAGAGGGCACAGGGATGCAGCGCTGATGCGGAAGTTGGCGGCAGAACTCGCCCGGGATGGAGCCGCGCAGGGCGACTTTGTCGGTGGTCTCTGTGGGGGCGGTGAAGCTCAGTTGGACGGTATCGCCGATGCGCCTGACGGTCAGGTCGCTTACCGGCTTGGGCAGCCGTAGCGAGGGAGCCACGGGTGGACCAGGACTGGCGCAGCCAACCAAATTGAATATGGGAAACAAGCTGAGCAGGGTAAGGGCTCCTGCCATAGCCACAGAGCGGAGTTTTCCCCAGCCGCTTCCTCGGCCGTGGCGCAAGGGGTCCATGCAACTCAGCGTAGCATCTTTGCTGAGCTGGAACTGGTTCCGCTGTCGTCGGCGTACAGCCTCCATCAGGCCGTGGCGTCCAGAAACATGGCCTCTACGGCTTCCCAGTTATCTACCCTGCGGTAGCCGCTTACGTAAAAGTTGGCCGGGCTGGTGTAGATGATTCCTTCGCCACGGAAGGATTGAAGCTGGCGGGGGTTGTCGTCAATCAGGAAGTCCGCGCGCAGAATGGACTTGTCGCCGCAAAAGACAATGTGCGAGGGGGGGATGAAAGGAAAGTGCTCGCCCAGCCAGGCAAACTTGGGAGCAAAGCTGGTTGGAACCTCCATGGCGGCCGATGCGATAAAGACCTCGTAGCGGGTCTGCAGACGCGCAACCACCCGCTGCGCGTCAGGCATCACCGGCACCACACGGAAGAAGTCCTCGTCACGAAAGTAGTTGTCCAGGACAGGGTGGAGCTCCGCGGGAGCAACCTGCCACAACCTGCGCCCGCGCAGATCCTCCCGCGTAACCGGCGGTCGGGTTGCTGAGGAGAAATCCCGATTGTAGCGATTCAGATGCTCTCCCAGAGAGTCGGCGATAACCTCATCCATATCGATGGCAATAATCTGGCGGGCGGGGGATTGCGAAAGAACCATGGTGCTCAAGAAGCTCCAGAAGTAGGTTTCAGCGGGCAGAGAGCAGAGGGGCTTCAACCCATCCCTGCTGCGGCTCGGGTGTCAGGGATTGGAGGCGGAAGAGATCCTCTCACCAGGTGTCCAGCGAACCGGAGCGTCGCGGCGGGGATCATAGTAAAGCATGCGTCCACAGCTCTCACAGGTAAAGATCGTGTTGGCATGCTCGCTGTGCGGATCGCGATCCGTCAGGTCGTTCCAGCGCTGCGGACGCACCATCATCTGGCATGCGGAGCACTTGTGGTCCACCGCTTCAGAGAGCCCCGTTCCCTTGGCTTTGGCAATGCGATCGTAGACCGAAAGGTGGGCCTCGCCCGCAGGCGAGGCAGACAGCAGTGCGCGGGTGGCCGCGCGTTCGGCCTCAATGGAGGCGATCGCAGCAGTGTGATGGGTGGTAAGGTCAGCGGTGCGCACCCGAATGGCGGCCAAAGTAGCGGTATTCACCTCCAGCGTCAGGGTAGCCTCGCTGCGGGCCAACTCCAATTCCTCGGTGCGCTCCAGTGAGGCTAGCTCCTCGTCTTCCAGCTTCGCAATGGACTGCTCAAAGAACGTGATCTCATGTTCCAGAGCGGAGATCTGCGCTGCGGAGGAAGCTGTCTCCATCTGCTTGCGCAATCGGGCGATCTTGCCTTGCCGCTCTTTTACTTCCAACTCCTGAGAGCGGCGCAGGGCTTCCTCTCTGGCCAGGCCCTTTTCGGCGGCATCCAGAGCAGTCTCAGCCAGCGCTCGCGCCGCTTCAGCGGCTTTCACCTCCAAGGGGGCCTCGGAGAGTTGCTGGCGCAGACGGCGGAGCTCCAGATCCTGAGCCTGAAGGACGATGAGATGTTCGAGATCGGTGTTCATCCTTTACGTGCTCCTCATCCGGCAAGAAAGAACTCCCTGCAGCAAAACCTGGGTTGCTCCGCCGTGGCTGTTCTGCATCCGGGGTGCGCTCGCCAAGGCGTCGCGGCCGGCAGGGAAGTCGGCTTTATCTATAAGGAAAAACGGCTAGTCAGAACCTTGCGCAACCCAACTTCGCTCTACCCAGTAGACAGGAGAGATTGCAGAAAGGCAACGTCACTGCTACTCCCTTGCAGGCGCTCCACGCCTATCGAAACCACGATCGGGTGATTGACACCTCTCCGTAGCGGATGGCGCGAGCCCGCGTAGCGGAGAGAAGCCAAGCCCCGACAAGCATCAAGGGTTGGCAACCCACGTGGGCCTTCCATCCCTCGCCTGAAGGATCCACTCATGGCAAAGAGGTATGAGTCAGCCAGCCTCGCTCCTCCGCGCTCATCGCTCTGTACCCATTTCATGGGTTACCGTCTGGGGAACGGGGAAAGGGTTGCGCTCCTCGAACTGGACCTGGTGCCAGTAGGGATAGGGCAGCGGTACGGCGCTGGCGGCATCCAGCCGGGCAACCTGCTCGGCCGTCAGGTTCCAGCCGGTAGCAGCCAGGTTGGCGCGGAGCTGCTCCTCGTTGCGCGCTCCAATAACCAAGGTGCTGATCGTGGGCCGCTGCAGCAACCAGTTCAAAGCGAGTTGGGGAACAGTCTTGCCTGTCTCCCTGGAGAGATCATCGAGCGCGTCCACTACCTTGTACACGCGTTCCCAACTGGGTGTGGGGCCGGAATCCAGCGCCACTTTACTCTGCAAACGCGAGTCGGGAGGCAGTCTGTGGCCGCGCCGGATCTTACCCGTGAGGCGGCCCCACCCCAGCGGACTCCAGACCAGCGCGCCCACACCTTGATCCTGCGCCAGTGGCATCAGCTCCCACTCGTAATCGCGGCCCACCAGCGAGTAGTACACCTGGTGGCCGACATAGCGTGCCCAGCCGTATCGCTCCGAGACGGAGAGCGACTTCATCAGGTGCCAGCCGGAGAAGTTTGAGCAGGCAATATAGCGAACCTTGCCCTCCCGGACCATCTTGTCCAGCGTGTTCAGTGTCTCCTCCACCGGGGTGGTGGCGTCAAAGGCGTGCATATGGTAGACGTCCACATAGTCTGTGTTCAGCCGCTTCAGGCTTCCCTCCAGAGCCTCGATCAGGTGGTAGCGGGAGCTGCCCACATTGTTAGGCCCCACGTTGAAGCCGCGGAAGGTAGCCTTGGTGGAGATCAACACATCCTGGCGGCGAAGGTGGGCAATCGCCCGGCCTAGAATCGTCTCGCTCACTCCGTTGGAGTAGATGTCGGCGGTGTCGAAGAAATTGCAGCCCGCCTCCATGCAAACGTCAATCAGGTGAGCGGCTTCCTTATCCTGGACAGCACCCCAGGATTTGAAGAACTCGCCGTCGCCACCAAAGGTTCCGGTGCCCAGGCAGATTTCGGGAACATTCAGGCCGGAGCGGCCCAGAGAGCGGTAGTTCATATGTCACTCCAGAGTTCAGTTTCGGGTGTAGATGCAAAAAAACTTTGCAACTATTGGATGCTGTGAAAGGGGGTTGCAGACGAAGGAAATTGGACCGAGGGAGAAAAAACGCACGCCTCGCACTGGCCGTCTCCCCCAGGCCACTCCACTGATCAGGCCGCTCCGCATAGCTCCAGGCCGGCACTCCGGATTACGTCTCACCGTGTGTCCTCAGCCTTCGCGATGTGCAGGCGTGCGGCGGCGTCCAGCGCAGCCTGTGTGCGGAAAAAAAGATGCTGGGGGTTGGAGCCGGGATAAAAGTGGACTTCGATCTCGCGGTGAGTCACTGAGTCGTTGATCCCGTCGTGAAAGGGATAGCCGAGTGCCTGAAGCAGATGCAGAGAACCCTCGTTGCCGGAGGGATTCCCATCGTCGCCGATGATGGCAAAGACGGTTCTGCGGGTGCGCAGGCTGGTCACCGTCACAAAGTCGCCTAGCCGGGCGCCAAGTTTGCGCTCCCGCTTGCCCAGCACCACGTAGTTGATCCGCGTGGCATCCACGTAGCGGCGCGGATTGCTGGGGGTCGTAATGGCAACATCGGTGTACGCAGTCTGCGAGATGTAGAGCCCCGGGCAGGGATCACCTGGCCCCTGGACAATCGGGACGTTCGGATGGTCGTCATCGGTCAGGTAGCCCACGATCTTGCCGAAGGGGCGACCGCGGTAGCGCGCATCGTGCAGGGAGTCCAGCGTGTGAGAGCCGGGCGGCCCATAGGCATTGGGAGCGCCGTCCACATCGACGTCCATGCGCCGCAGCAGGATCGTGAAGTCCGCAGCCTTCTGCCCGCCACGCCGCGCCCCATCGGCAACTGCCGACAAGGCACCGACGGCGAGCGTTCCAGCCGCAACTGCCAACATCAGGATGCGCACAGGGTAGGACAATGCAGCGGATCTCCAAAGACTCTGTATCCAGGTTCCAGCGTCAAGTTTAAGTGACGCTCGTGTTGACGCGGACCTCGACCCCATGAGACGCGTCAGGATTACTCCAGGATGACGCAATCAGCCGAGCGCGGGGAGGGGGCATACCTAGCCATCCTCCAGGCTGTGTATCTTGTGCAGGCGGCCCGTAAGCCGAATTCTGTTTTAGACGATCATTCCTCTAGGCCACATCTTGCGGTGTGGCTCAAGCAACCTACCCGCAGGTTTCGGAAAGTGCTTCACGATCCTGGGCGTGGCGGGCCGCCGCGCGCCGACCGCACTCGTGTTTGCGGCCAGACTCCCTGCCTATTTGGTCTTGCTCCGTGTGGGGTTTACCGTGCCACGGCTGTTACCAGCCGCGCGGTGGGCTCTTACCCCACCCTTTCACCCTTACCGCCGACCACCCTTGCAGGTGCTCGACGGCGGTTTGCTTTCTGTTGCACTGGCCGTCCAGCGAGCTTGAACTCGCCGTCCCGGACGTTATCCGGCACACTGCCCTGCGGAGTTCGGACTTTCCTCTCCCACCGGACGGCGAACCGCCGGGGCAGCGATCATCCGGCCGCCTGCACTCCTCAAGTGTAGCAGGGCCAACTGGCGGCAAATCTGACTTGGGTCTCCTTTGCGATGGAGCCAGCAAGGCAAAGCCGGACGGAACCCGCCGCACCTTGATTACGTATACCAAGCGAAGTCTCCCGGCAGCGATCATTATTATGGCGTTTGCATGGCCGGGATGCAGAACAAGCGCATCATCCTGTTGTTTCTCCGCATGCTCAGAGTGGCTGCATGCCTCGATTCGGCAAAAATAGCCCACGTACACTCTGCGCAGCAGCCGACAACAGATAAAGTTGACTAAACTTAGGGTAAGTCACGCGGTGGACCTCGCATGGAGATCAAGGAAGCGTTCCGAATAGCGGTGCAGTCGCTGTGGGCCAACAAGATGCGCAGCGTCTTGACGCTGCTCGGTGTGGTCATCGGCGTAGCCAGCGTGATCGCTGTGGTTACCCTGATCAATGGGGCAGACGTGTACGTCTCCACCAAGATCAACAATCAGGGAGCCGACGTCTTTACGATCTCCCAGCAACCGGCGTTCACCACCAGCTATGCGGACTATCTCAAGTACCAGCGGCGCAAGGTCATCACCATGAATCAGTACCTTGCGGTGCAGCGCGGCTGCACCCGCTGCGTGGAGGTGGGCGCTTTTGAGAGTACCACAGGCCCGATCATCTACAAGGCGCAATCCAGCACCAACACGGAGATACGCGGCTACTCACCCGAGATGCCCGATATGCAGAACCTGAACATCGTGGAGGGCCGTGGTCTTACCCAGGCCGATGAAGTCCACGCCTCGCAGGTGGCCATCATCGGGGCGGATATTGAAGACAATCTGCTCAAGGGCGAGAACCCGATCGGCAAAGAGATTCGCGTGGATGGCGTACCCTACACGGTAGTGGGGCTGGCCGAAAAGCAGGGCAGTACGCTAGGCCAGAGCCAGGACAACTGGGTGGGTGTTCCACTCAGCTCTTACCGGAACACCTACGGCGGCACGGGTTCCCTTACCATCTATGCCAAGGCCGGCAGCGGCGCCGCGGCTATGGAGGCGGCCAGTAACCAGGCCCGCCTGATTCTCCGTGAGATGCGCCATGATCGCCCGGGAGCCGAGGATAGCTTTACGCTTTCCACCAGTGACACCCTGGCTGGCCTCTTTACTCAGATCAGCAACAGCATTGGCGGGGTCGCTGTGGTGATCGCTGCAATCTCCCTGGTTGTTGGCGGTATCGTGATTATGAACATCATGCTGGTCAGCGTCACAGAGCGCACGCGTGAGATCGGTGTGCGCAAGGCGCTGGGAGCGCGGCGCTCCGATGTTCTGATTCAGTTCCTGATGGAGTCCGGGACACTCTCTTTGATCGGCGGAGTCTTCGGCATCATCGGTGGGGTCGCCGTGGCCAAGGCGGTCGCCGTGCTGGCCGGCTTTCCGGCCACCATCGCCGTATGGAGCGTCCTCGCCGGTCTGTTTGTGGCTCTGTCTGTCGGGATATTCTTCGGCGTCTATCCAGCGCGCAAGGCTGCTGAGCTGGATCCGATTGTGGCGCTGCGCAGTGAATTTTGATTCTTTGCAGAGACAGAGACCAGCCATAGGGTCCACGGGAGAGGATAGATGAGAGCCAGCGATCAGCGCGAGACGGTGAAGATAGCGTTGGATACCCTGCGCTCCAACAAGCTGCGCTCGGGGTTGACCATCCTCGGCATCGTCATTGGCGTGCTCACCGTGATTGCCATCTCTTCGGTGATCAATGGGTTGAATGGCTCCGTCAGCGAATGGGTGGCGCAGTTCGGAAGCAACGTGCTGTGGATCTACCGTTTTCCCGTCATCGGGATTCAGCCCACGGCGGAGATGCTGGCTCGCAAGCAACTCACCTATGACGATATGACGGCGATCTCCCAACTGCCCCATGTGGTAGCGGCCTCGGCCTCGCTGCAATATACCAACTATCAGTTCGGCACCGGATCGGTGATCGCGAAGTTCGGACGTCACGAGGTGGACAATGTCAGCCTGGAAGGAGATACCCCTTCCAATGCCATTGTGTATGACAAGGCGCTCTCCGAGGGTCGCTTCTTCACCGCCATCGACGAGCAGCGCGCCACCGATGTCACCGTCCTGGGGCACGATCTGGCGGATGATCTGTTTGGAGCCATTGACCCCATCGGCCAACAGGTGGTCATCGATGACCGCACATTTACTGTAGTGGGAGTCTTCGAGAAGCAGAAGACGATCTTCGGCGGCGGCAAGAATCCGGATGACAGCACAGCATACTTCACACTCCCCACCTTTAGAAAACTGCACCCCGAGATTCTCGACTACTGGATCAGCGCCAAGTACGACAACGAGAAAAATCGGGAGCTGGTCACCGATGAGATTCGGGAGTTGCTGCGGCAACGGCGCAAGGTACGCAATGAGCAGCCGGACAACTTTGCCATCTTTTCTCCGGATGCGCTTACCCGGCTCTGGAAGCAGATAACCGGCAGCCTCTTTCTGCTGATGTTCGGTCTCAGTACCGTAGGCTTGATGGTGGGTGGCGTTGGCGTGATGAATATCATGCTGGTCAGTGTCACGGAGCGCACCCGTGAGATCGGAGTGCGAAAGGCGATTGGAGCGAGCCGCCAG
Source organism: Acidobacteriaceae bacterium (assembly GCA_049977105.1). GTDB lineage: Bacteria > Acidobacteriota > Terriglobia > Terriglobales > Acidobacteriaceae > Granulicella. The sequence continues at coordinate 14,874 of JBMFGX010000013.1, forward strand.
ACCATCCTGCTGCAGTTCACCCTGGAGGCAATTGTGCTGTGCGCGGTCGGAGGGTTGATCGGCATCCTTGCGGGGGCGGGGGCCGCCATGGGGCTCAAGTTCCTCATCCCCTGCCAGATCAGCGTTCTGTGGGTCATCGCTGCCTTTGTCTGTTCCTGCGCCATCGGTTTGCTCTTCGGCATCTACCCGGCATGGAAGGCGGCCAACCTCAATCCGATTGAAGCCCTGCGCTACGAGTGAATCCACCCTCTGCGGCTCCGTCGCCCGGGCCCTACCTTCGTCTTTTCCCTACGCTGGCTTCCCCTACACTGAGTAGATGGACTGGCTGGCAGTGGTTGTGCAGGGGGTGGTGGCGCTGCTTACGCTCTGTGGTGTGGGCTATGGGCTGCTTGCGCTCTGGAGCGCCCGCGCGTTTGCACTCGCCGACGCCGACAAGGCTGCGCAGAAGGGCAAGCAAGATGCAACTCCAGCCGTTCCCCCCGGGGTTACGATTCTCAAGCCGGTCAAGGGTCGCGACCCAAGTATGTATGCCGGACTGATGAGCCACTGCCTGCAGACGTATGGCGGTGAGTTTGAACTGCTCTTCGGAGTTAGTTCCTTGCAGGATCCGGCGCTGCAAGATATCGCCCGCCTGCGCGTCGAGTACCCAACTGTGAGCATTCGCTTGGTAGAGTGCAAGCAACGGCTCGGAGCCAATGGCAAGATCTCCAATCTAGCCCAGATGCTGCCTCAGGCGCGGTTCGAACACATCATCGTCAATGACAGCGATATCCGCGTCTCGCCGCGATACCTGGAGCATGTGATGGCCGGTTTTCATGATCCCAAGGTGGGGCTGGTCACCGCGCCCTATCGGGGCACGGCCGGGCGCACCCTCTGGTCCCGGCTGGAGGCGCTTGGTATCTCCACCGATTTTCTTCCCGGCGTGCTGGCGGCTCGCCGTCTGGAGGGATCCATCCGGTTTGGCCTGGGATCTACCCTGGCTACCACCCGGAGCGCCTTGGCCGGCATCGGCGGCTTTGAGGCCCTGGTCGACGAACTCGCCGATGACTACGAACTCGGCGCGCGGCTTTGCGCCGCCGGATACCGCGTGGAGTTGATTCAGGAGATTGTGGAGACCACCGTGCCCTCCTATACGCTGCGCGAATTCTGCGAGCATCAACTGCGCTGGTCGCGCACCGTCCGAGACTCGCGGCGCTGGGGATACCTTGGTCTGGCCGTAACCTACGTCCTGCCCTGGTCCCTGGCTGCCATGCTGGCCAGCGGCTTCGCCGTCTGGTCCTTTGCTCTGTTCAGCATGGCGCTGCTCACGCGGGTTAGCGTCGCTCTTACCGTGGGGGTCGGCATACTGCGTGACGGCCAGGTGCTGCGCGATATCGTCTGGCTTCCCCTGCGCGACTGTTTTGGCCTATTCTTCTGGATCTGGAGCTACGCCTCAGATACCGTTGTCTGGCGAGGAGAAAGATTCCGGCTCAGGCACGGAAAGATGGAAAGCCTCTCCGCACAGCCCGCAAAACAGTAAGCCAGGATCGAGAGCACGGCAACAGAAAGCGCGCCACCCGCGGCTCGCTGTCGGTTGCTGGGTCTACTCCGTCGATCCAGATCTCTTGTTGCTCACAATCTCCTTACCGCCGGACCTTGCCACTACGTACACCGGCCCCGGCAGCGCCGGGAGCTGGTTGGGAGGGTCGGTCAGGGATTGCCAGAGGAAGATACGCTGCGCTCCCAGCCACTTGGCCGCTATGGAATCGGGCGTCTCGAAGATCGGCGGAGCATCCCTGAAGAAGCTGCCGTACCAGAGATTCGAGCTTCGTCCTTGCAGAATGTGGATGAAGTTGCTGGCCGGAGCCAGCGGCATCGCCGACGTTCCCGAGGGAGACGTATAGCTGCCCGGGCGCTGCAAATAGAAGGCCAGTGTGCTTCCGCTCTCGTACTCGCCGTGGATCATAATCAAATCGTTCGGCTGCACCTGCGTGGCCATCGCCTCAGCTAGCTGTGCAGAAGAGAGCACCGGGGCAAAGGTCTGCAGCCCGAGATGCGCGGCCAGCAGAAAACCAAACGCCCCACCTGCCAGAGCCAGAGTAGCTGCGTGAGGGTGGTAGCGACGGCGCAGAAGAAAGCTGAGCAGCGGCCCCCCAAAGAGACTCAACGCGGCCAGCGCCAGCGGCAGCCGAAACAGGCTCAGGGCAGCCAGATCCAGGTCCAGCAGGTGCCCCATGCTCAGCGCATAGTCAGCAGGGTGCTGGGTCAGCAGCGTCGCCAGATCGGCGCCCGGCGCAGGCGGCTTGGTCAGGATAAGGAAGATCACGCTGGCTGCGGCAAACAACGCGCCCAGCGCAACAAGCACAGAGGTCGCGCGTTGCACGGCGAGCCGGTTTTCTTCACTCCGTTGTGTCAACCAGCCCGCAATCAGTATCCCCAGGGTGGGCAGAGCGGGAAGCACGTAGTACTCCTGACGCGTGGAGAAGGCAAAAAACAGCAGCACAAAGGCTGCCCAGACAAGCAGCAACAGAGCCCCGCGGCGCTTCAAAGGAAGTTGGTAGCTGCGCAGTTGGCTGCGGTAGATCACTGCCTGGGGCGACCTGCCAAACCACGGCGCGCACCACGCCGTCGCCTTGAACAGGAAGGCACTCCAGGGCATCAGCCAGACAAGGCACAACCCCCAGAAGAGCCACAGAGGCGAGGTATCGTAGTCGTGCGGAACACGCAGGTTCAGGTAGCGCAGAACATGCTCGTTCATAAAGTAGAACCAGAACCATCCGCGCACATTGCCATCGCTGGGCAGGGGGACTGTCCAATGGCCCAGCGAAAATGGAAAGTGGTAGTGGAAGTGGAAGCCGAAGGGTGTAGGATGACCCTCTGTCGGGTTCGCCAGCCCTGCCAGGATGTGCCACGGAGCGGCGATCAGGAGGAAGACCTCCAGACTGGCCCATGGATGCAGCTCGCGCAGGCGCCGCAGCGCCGCTCCAGTGCCGCGGGTGAGCACAAGATACAGCACCACGATGGCCACTGGAAACACCACGCCGATCAGCCCCTTGGTCAGTACGTTGAGCGCGCAGGCCGCGGCAAACCCTCCGCAGTAGAGGCGCAGCCGACCTGAGGGGTGCTGGGCCGGCAGGTACGTGAACCAGCTCAGGCGAGGGTGTACATGGCCCAGAGTCCGTACGGGGTGGAGGCCGGCCTGAGACCCGGCGGGGGCTGCACAGAGCTCTTCCGTGCGCCAGAAGAAGTACATCGCCAGCATGGTGAACAGACACACGCCGACGTCCGGAATGTTGATGCGGGTGAACAGAAACAGGCCAAAGCTGGAGAGCACAATCAGTGCTGCGTAAAGCCCCGCCAGCGGTCCGTCGTCCGGCCTGCTCCGGGAGCGGAACAGTCGTCTGGCAAACGCCTCAGCCAGCAGCGCCAGGGCCAGCATGCACAGCGACAGGGGAAGTCTCGCAGCAACCGCCAGGGCCCTGGGGGAGCCTGCGCCAAACCGCTGGAACAGCCGCATGGACGCGGCCATGGACCAGTAGAGCAAAGGAGCCTTCTCCAGGTAGCGGATGCCGTTGGCATAGAGCGTCACGTAGTCGTGACGCAGGAGCATCTCTCGCGCCACCTCAGCGTGGACGCTGTCGGCGTCATCCAATAAGGCCGGGCTGTACAGCGTGAAGCTGGCGTAGAACAGAGCCCAAAGAAGCAGGATCGCCCATATCCAGCGGCCGGCATTCGGAGCCTCACCTGGCGTAGGCAAATTCTCTGCGGTTGCGCCGGACCGCCGGGATGGAATCGCATCGGACACTGGGATCAGTGTAGTGCCTCAGAGAACGATCGGGCTCAGCGCCGCCTTTCGGTGATAAAAACCAAGCCCCAGACTCAGTTAGACTGAGCACAAAGGTAAAGACTCATGCCGAAGATGAAGCCCATCCTCACCCCGGGGCGCCGGCGTCAGGCTCCGAGCCTGGAGCAGTTGGCAGCCGGCGGTCCGCCCGCCGAGATGGTCTTTGACGACTGGTATCCGGCGTTGCGCTCCACTCGACTGCGCTCCGGTAGCACTGCATTGACCATGCTTCTGGGGATCCCAATGTTGCTGGGCAGGAAGCGAAGCGGAGCTTTGTTTGCCATGCGCGATCTCTGCCCCCATCGCGGAATCCCTCTGTCCGCCGGATGGTTCGATGGAGACACGCTGCAATGCAAGTACCACGGCTGGAGGTTTGAGCCCTGTGGCGGCCGTTGCGAGGAGATCCCGTCGCTTACCGAATTCGATTCTCTGGTTCCGCAGAAGATCTACGCCAACTCTTTTCCCGTGGCGGAGAAGGATGGGTACGCATGGGTGTATGTGCCGTCCGCCGGCGCGGGTCGAGCGCCAAGCTCGCAGGAGAGTCAGGAGCTCTCTCTCGGCGCTCTTTCACCGGTGCCGGAGTTACCAAAATTCGGCAGCCGGTTTCGTTCTGCCCATCTGCAGGCAGATCTCCCCTGCAACGTGGATCACGGAATCATTGGTCTCATGGATCCGGCTCATGGACCCTTTGTGCACCGGGCATGGTGGTGGCGCAGCGCCGACAGCATCCATCAAAAGACCAAGAGGTTTGAGCCAATCGAAGACAGCGAACACAACGGCCGCAACGCCGGCTTCCGCATGAGTGCGCACGCTCCCTCATCCAACAGCGCTCCGTACAAGCTGCTGGGCAAGCCTGTCACCACCATCGACTTTGTGCTGCCCAACCGCAGGTATGAGACGATTCGCGCGATGAACTCCAAAGGCCGCGAGCGCTGGCTTACCTCGCTCACTACGGTAACTCCCATCACGTCCACCTCCTGCCGGATCGATGTGGTCGCCGCCTGGAACCTTGCCTACCACCTGCCTCTGGTCACGCCCATCGCTCGGTACTTTGGAGCGAAGTTTGTAGCTCAGGATCAGCAGACCATGGTGGAGCAGGCCCGCGGCTTGCGCTTCAACCCTGGCCTCATGCTCATCGATGACGCCGACCTGCCGGCCAAGTGGTACTTTGCCTTGAAGCAACGCCGCCTCACCGGAGAGGGAGAACATCCGCTCATTGGGCCGGTGGAACTGCACTGGAGAAGCTGAAGTCACGTATCGCCAGAAGATCTAAACTACTCGTATGGCCGTGACGCACAACTCCAGCAGCAGGATGAAGCAGATTCTCAAGGGATCACTGCTTCTCACCGTCCTCTATGTTGCGGCCACGCTGTTTTTTGGCCTGCGGGCACACTCCCTGGCCCTGATCTCGGAGGCTGTTCATAATGTCTCTGATGCTTTGGCGCTGGGGCTGAGCTTTGTCGCGGTGTGGCTGCAGATGCGGCCGGCCACCGATCAGCGGACCTTCGGCTATCAACGCGCCGGCGTGTTGGCAGGCTTTGTCAACGCGCTGATGCTGATGCTGCTTTCCCTCTGGATCGCCGTTGAGGCTGCGCGCCGGTTCTTCCATCCCGTCATGGTGCAGGCCCACATGATGACGGCCGTGGCCGCGGCCGGCGTACTGATGAACGGACTGATCGCAGCCCTGCTCTGGAAGTTCTCAGAGGACGTCAACATCCGCAGTGTCTTCCTGCATATGCTGGGAGACACGATCTCCACCGCGGCGGTCATTGTGGGCGGGTTCGCCATCGCTCTTACTGGGATGGAGTGGATTGATCCCCTGCTGAGCCTGCTGATTGCGCTGACCATCCTCTGGAGCAGTTGGAGCATCGTGCGCGAAACTCTCCAGATTCTCCTTGAAGGAACTCCGCGCAGTATAGACCTGGGCCGCATCCGCAGCGCCGTGCAGCAGATTGAGGGTGTGGTCAATGTGCATGACCTGCACGTCTGGAGCCTCACTTCGCAGAGTCATGCCATGGCTTGCCACGTCCAGGTCAAGCAGATGCATATGGTTGAGTCGGAGCAGGTGCTGGAACGCATCAATCATCAGATCCGGGACCACTTCGGTATTTACCACACCACCATTCAGATGGAGGTCTCCGCCTGCGAGACTGTGGACGGTTGCAGCTCTCCACCGGACATCGCGGAGGTGGATGGGCACTCCCATCATCATCACGGGCCCGGCGGGCACAATCACGCGCCGGCGCATTGACCCCAGCCCCGCGCCGGGGGCTGCGCAGACTGTTCTGGGCAGTCGATGCTAGGCTGAAGGCATGTGTGGACGTTACTTTCGCAGCTCCGAAAAACAGCAGATCGCGGAGCGGTTTCGCGCCGCCAAGGTTTTTGAGGATCCGCTGGTAGCCGACTACAATATTGCTCCCACCACCTTTCAACCGGTGATTCGGCTGGAGAAGGATACCGGCGAACGCGAGATGGTTCTGTTGCGCTGGGGCATGATTCCATTCTTTGCCTCCAGTCTGAAGGAGTTCAAATCCATCTCTACCTTCAATGCGCGCGCCGATGCCCTCACCAGGTCCGCGACCTGGAAAGAGTCCTTCAAGCGCCGCCGCTGCTTGATCCCAGCCGACGGCTTCTATGAGTGGTCAGAGCCACTTGCCCCGCGCAGTCCAAACCGCGTTGACGCCTCTTCGCAGCCGCCATCGCGCCTGCGCTCATCCAAATCCAAAACGGCGCGGCAACCCTATGCCATCACGCTGCGCGATGGAGCCATGATGGCCATCGCCGGACTTTGGGATGCGTGGAAGGAGCCCAAGCGATCTCCGCAGGAAGTCGATCGCTGGCTGCAGAGCTTCGCTCTGGTCACCACGGAGGCCAACCCGACTATGGCGGCTATCCACACCCGGATGCCGCTCCTCTTGCGGGAAGAGGACTGGGAGCAGTGGCTGGACCGGGATGAGTCCAGGCCGGCACCATTGCACCTGCTGCGGCCTTGGGCTTCGGAGGATCTCCGCATCGAGCCCTGTAGCACCGCATTGGGCAACGTGCGCAATCACGGGCCTGAACTTCTGCTGGCCAAGTAGAGAATTGTTCCTGTTGCCGGGCGCGTCGATTGGAATTGGCGCGCCTACTCGTACTTCAGGGTGATCACCGGATCCAGAACCGCTGCGCGGTTGGCCGGCAGGGTGCCGAAGATCACGCCCACCATCACAGAGGTGGCCAGGGAGATCACTGCCGCCCAGTAGCTCACCGGGATAGCGAAGGGCGTGAACATGCCAACGCTGATGGGAATGGCGATGCCGATGATCGTGCCTATCAGGCCTCCCGAGAGCGAAAGAAAGACGGCTTCGGTCAGGAACTGAAGCCGGATCTCGCGGCTGGTGGCGCCCATGGCCTTGCGGATACCAATCTCTTTGATCCGCGCCTGTACGTTGGCCAGCATGGAGTTCATAATACCCACGCCGGAGACGATCAACGTAATCGCGGAAGCCAGGATGAGCACCGCCGTCAGCATATTGGCAATGCCTCGCATGGTGTTCAGAACGTCGGTCAGGGTCTGCGCGGTGTACTCGCTGGTGGGGCGATGGCGGCTGGCGATCAGGGCGATGATGCGCTTGGCCGCCGGCTCCACGTCCTGGCGGTCTTCCATGCTGAAGAAGATCTCCTTCAGATCATTGCTGCCCGTGAAGTACCTCGCCACCTGATAGGGCACCAGGAAGGTGTGGTTGCTAATCTCGGACTGGCCGAAGGTGTCGATGCTCTCCACAAAGACGCCTATGATGACGAACGGGATCCCGTGAATGGAGATGGTGTGGCCAATGGCTTCCTCATAGCCCCCATAAAGCTCAATGGCCATGGGGCCGACGATATCGGCAACCTTGGCGTGGTTGCGTGCGTCCTCCTCATCAAAGAATCGCCCGGCCTTGATCTTCAGCCCACGGATATCCTTGTACTCTGGGCTTACCCCCAGCAGCATCGCATCGCGGCTCACTCCGTTGCCCACCGCAATGCGGTCGTGAAACTCCAGCATCGGAGAGCTGTAGCGAATCCCCGGGATCTGCTGATCCACCGCCTCCATGTCCTGGATGGTCATATAGTCCGGGGTAGAGATGTTATTGGGGCCCATCACCACGCCGCCTGTGTACTGCATCTCCACCTTATTGGGTCCGAGGGAGGAGATGGTGTCCAGGGCATACTGCTTGCCTGTCAAGCCCACGGTGGCCACCAGCACGATTGAGGCCGAGCCAATCACCATGCCGAGCATGGTAAGCAGAAAGCGTGCTTTGCTGGCTTGAAAACTGTCATACGCCAGATTGACCGTCTCGCGGAGAGAGACCGTCGAGCGCGCGCTGCGCAACGTATGTTCGAAGTTTTCTCCTACGATCGGCATAGGTCGACGGGGGACAAGCGGAAAAGAATGAACCGCAAGCAGTTCAAAGTTCAGTATCGCAGGCCGGAGGCATTGCGACCAGCCGGCGCCCGGATCTCCCAATTTCCAGATCTCCCAAGTTTTTGGATGCTCACAGGTATACGGTGGTTCCCAACTCCGCAAGGTTGTGCAAACAGTTGGGATCCGTCCCAGTCGTCCTTCCTTACCGGCAGCCGCACTCCGCTGAACTCGTGTGCCTTTGGCTACAGCGCGGGCTGCTCCAGGAACGCGCTATTTACCAACAACCGGTGTTCACGCCAAGCTTGCCTGCGGGGGACCAAAAAGCCACAGCTCTCATCCCGCACGTGGCGGATCATCGCTCTTCCGTGCTGCTTGCAGCCGCTTCTATATCCAGCCCCAGGTCGAGCGCGCGGGGGCTATGCGTCAGCGCCCCCACAGAGAGAATGTCTACCCCGGTCGCGGCGATCGCAGCCACGCTCTCCAGCGTGATGCCACCGCTGGCCTCGGTCAGCGCGCGATGCGCGATGCGCTCTACCGCAATACGCAGGTCTTCCAGCGAAAAGTTGTCCAGCAGCACCGTATGCACCGCTGCACCCAACAGCGGTTCCAGTTCGCTTAGCTGCTCCAGGCGGTCGATCTCCACCTCAATGCAGACGGTATGCGGCAGCGCGGCGCGCGCAGAGCGCAGCGCCTCCGGAAGCTTCGCGCTCAGCAGGGCCAGATGATTGTCCTTGGCCATCACGGCGTCGGAGAGCGAAAAGCGGTGGTTCTGTCCGCCGCCGCAGCGCACCGCGTAGCGTTCAAACAGGCGCAGCCCCGGCGTGGTCTTGCGAGTGTCCGTGATCCGCGCTCGCGTCCCCTTGGTCTGGCCCACGTAAGCCGCCGTCAGGGTGGCAATGCCGCAGAGTCGCTGCGCAAAATTCAGCGCAATGCGCTCAGCCTGCAGGATGGCTCGCGCCGGGCCCTGAATCGTCGCCAGCCTCGCTCCGGACGGAAACGTGTCGCCGTCGTGCCGCTCAAAACGAACGGAAACCGCCGGATCGGTCAGAGTGAAGGCGGCTTCGATCAGATCTTCGCCGCACAGCACACCCCCTTCGCGCGCCACCAGATGCGCGCTCACGGTTGCTGAATCCGGGAGCAGCGTCTGCGAAGTGAGATCCCCCCACGGCGCGTCTTCCAGAAGAGCCATGCGGACGATCGCCTCCACGGCGGCTCGGCTGGGCCTCACGAGCATGGGATGATCTCGCTCACCGGCGTGTGCTTCCCCGTCTCGTCGCGCGGCTCGGGAGTCTCAGGCTCTCGCGCTGCCTCACAGTAGACAAGCGAGCATTGGAACTCCGCCCTGGGGACGGGAAAGTCGGTGCGGAAATGGGAGCCGCGAGACTCCTCCCGGGCCAGGGCCGCAGCCACCACAACCCGCGCCAGCTCCAGCAGGTTGCGCGTCTCCAATGCCTCCAGCGCCGCGTCCTGACCGGTCGCCTTCTCCACATACCAGCCGTTCAACTGGCGTGCGGCTGCCTCCAAACCCTCCCGGCTGCGCTCAATGCCTGCCTTGGTCCACATCAGGGACTGCAAGGCCCGCCGGCTCACCGGGGCTGCTCCGCCCATGGGGGCATCATCCACTGTCGCGGGCCGCCGGCTCACTGTCGCAAGTCTTCTCTCCACGCGCGACCCGCCGCGCGCAGCCATCGGAGCCGCCTCTGCGCTCAGCAACAGGTGCGCGCAGCGCCAGGCGAAGGTGAGGCTCTCCAGCAGGGAGTTGGAAGCCAGCCGGTTAGCGCCGTGAACTCCCGTGCACGCCACCTCACCCACTGCATACAGGCCGGGGATTGAAGTTCGGCCATAAACGTCCGTGCGGACGCCTCCCATCCAGTAGTGGGCGGCTGGGGTCACGGGGATGGGCTCGCGCGCCCAATCGAGGTTGCGGGCTCGGGTCTCGGCGTCGATGGAGGGAAAGCGTCGCGCCAGGAAGCCCGCAAGTTCCTCGCGTGGACGCAGGCGGCTTGCGTCCAGCAGCACCGGAGCCCCACCTTGCAGCGCCATCTGCCGGGCGATGCCACGCGCCACTACGTCGCGCGGAGCCAGTTCGGCCGCGGTATGAATCTCTGTCATGAATCGATTGCCGTGGAGATCGAGCAACACTGCTCCCTCGCCGCGGACGGCTTCAGAGATCAAAAAAGGAGCCGATCTCGCAGCACCCATCGCGGTACCACCCGAGGCATGTACGGAGGTTTCGGACCCGGACCCGGAGCTGGTGTCAGACCCAGCCAGAGCCGCCGAGCCCGCAGCCGCTAAAGCCGTGGGATGAAACTGGTAAAACTCCACATCGGCCAACTCCGCTCCGGCGCGCAGGGCCATCGCGATTCCGTCTCCTGTGGCCACGCTGGGATTGGTGGTATGCAAGTAAAGCTCGCCCGCTCCACCGGAGGCCAGCACCACGGCCTCAGCCTCCAGCACGCGCCGGCCGCCGGCTTGGCCCATCACCTCAAGCCCTGTGGCCACGCCATGGGTTACCACCAGGTCCAGCGCAAAGGTATTCTCCAGCACCTCAATCCGTCGCGTTGCACGCACAGCATGGACCAAAGCTGTCTCAATGGAGAGGCCGGTGGCGTCGCCCCCGGCGTGCAAAATCCTTGGTAAGGAGTGCGCCGCCTCCAATCCGCGCGCCAGCTCTCCGCTCGGCGTCTGGTCAAACCGAACGCCCAGCCGGATCAGGTCGCGGATCCGTTCCGGTCCCTCGCTGCACAGCACCCGGACGGCATCTTCATCGCACAAATCCGCGCCAGCCGCCAGCGTGTCGGCGATGTGGCTCGCGGCAGAGTCGTCAGAGAACATCGCCGCCGCAATTCCGCCCTGAGCCCAGCGGGTGTTGGAGTCAGCCAGCAGCGCCTTGGTCACCAGAACCACGCGGTACCTGCGGCTCAACTCCAGGGCTGTGATCAGCCCGGCAATCCCCGATCCCACCACCACCACCTGCCTCTCGGTCGCCCTCATGCCTCACCCTCTCTTGCCGTCTTTCCCGGCGCCAGTTTCAGCATCGCGTCCAACGCCAGCCTGGCGGGTGCGACTGTGGATTCGGGTACGGTAATGCGGTTTAGAACCTCACCCCGCTGCAGCGCCTCCAGCACCCAGGCCAGATAGCTGGGATGAATCCGGTACATCGTGGAGCAGGGGCAGACGATCGAGTCCAGGCAGAAGATAGTGTGCTCCGGATGTTGCGCGGCCAGCCGCTGCACCAGGTTGATCTCCGTTCCAATCGCAAAGGTGGAACCTGCGGGCGCAGCGGCGATCGCGTTCACGATCAAGTCTGTGGAACCGGCGGCGTCGGCCGCATCCACCACGTCCATCCTGCACTCCGGATGCACAATCACCTGCACGCCGGGATGACGGTGGCGCGCGGTTGCAATCTGCTCCACCGTAAAGCGCATGTGCACGGAGCAGTAGCCATGCCATAGCAAAACCTTTGCATCCTGAACCGTCTCGGCGGTCAGCCCGCCCATCGGCAGTGCAGAATCCCAGACCACCATCTGTCGCAGAGGGATGCCCATCGCCTTGCCAGTGTTTCGACCCAGGTGCTGGTCTGGGAAGAACAGCACGCGCTGGCCGCGCGCAAAGGCCCACTCCATCACCGTCCGCGCGTTGGAGGAGGTGCAGACCACCCCTCCGTGTTCTCCGCAGAAGGCCTTCAGAGCCGCCGAGGAGTTCATATAGGTGACCGGAAGAACCGGCTGCCGTCCCGTCTCGTCGCCGCAGTCGCCCAATAGATCAGTGAGCTGTTCCCAGCAGTCCTCCACTCGCTCCCGGTCCGCCATGTCTGCCATGGAGCAGCCGGCGGCCAGGTTGGGCAGGATCACCGTCTGACCCGCGCGGGAGAGAATAGCCGCCGTCTCGGCCATAAAGTGGACGCCGCAGAAGACAATGGTCTCGGCCCGGGGACGGGTCAGCGCGGCCTTTGCCAGTTGAAAGGAGTCGCCGATAAAGTCGGCGTACTGTACGATCTCATCACGCTGGTAGAAATGGCCCAGAATCACCAGCCGTTCGCCCAGGGACCTCTTCGCCTGGCGGATGCGCCGGTCCAGCTCCTCCGCAGACGACTGGCGGTACTCGGCGGGAAGACCCGGCTGCCTTGGCGCGTCGGCTGGTATCGGGTCATCCATGGAGGCACCCGGTCCATAGGTCGTCTCCTCGTCGAAGCGCCACGGCTCTTCGGCCAGCGCCGAACTGCAGGTGGAAACGGGGGTGTTTCGGGCTCCTGGCTGTTCAGTAAGCTGAATCAACTGGATACTATCGCTCGCTACGGCAGATGACACTGCGGACTCCCTTCCTTCTGCGGGCTCAAATCTCTTTCCCTGGCCCCCCTCTCCGGGGTGGGCCGGGCACGGATCGCAGAGGCGGTCCTGCCTATCTTCATAGGATACTAGAACGCGCCCGTCGGTAACCGAACGGAGGCCGACTCTCCTCGCCTGCTACCAGCCCATCTGGCGCATACGCTCCTGAATTAAGCTGCTGTAATGGGTCATATGTTCCGGGCGGTGCCTGCGCGGGGCCGGCAGGATCGCAGCCAACTCCGTCGCCTCGGTGCGGCTGATCCTGCGGGCCGGGATTCGGAAGTAGTACTGGCTTGCGGCCTCTGCCCCATAGATGCCCAGCCCCCACTCTACCAAGTTCAAGTAAAGCTCTAGGATCCTCCGCTTACCCAGCACCAGCTCGGCCACCGGAACCAGGGTGAACTCGGCACCCTTGCGCAGGTAGGTGCGTCCTGTCCCAAAGAACAGGTTCTTCACCAGTTGCTGGGTCAGTGTAGATCCACCGCGCAGGCGGCCGCCATGCATGTCGTGCTCGGCGGCAATCTCCATGGCCTGCCAGTCGAAGCCGTGATGTTGGTAGAAGCGAGCGTCTTCGGCGGCGATCACCGCATGCTGCAACGCGGGAGCGATGCAGTCCAGTGGAACAAACTGGTAGCGCTTGACGTAGGGCTTGCCGGCCACTTCGGCCTGGATCCACCGCTCCGTCTGCACAGCGGTGGTCGGCGGGTCTACCCACCGCGCGGCTACCAGCGCCAGGGCGGCCAGCATCCAAAGTAGAACCAATCCACGCAGCAGCTGGAGCACAAGCGCTTGAAACGACCAGCGGGGAGCGGGTTTCTGCTGTTGGGGCATGGCGGGTACGGAGGGCATGGAGACTCATTTTCAGCATAGAGCCCCTGGTGCCGGTAAGCACACTGGTCTCGTCTTCCGTAGGCCAAAACCAAACGCCAGGATGATCCCGTAACCTGAGGAAGCGTTCCGCTGGGCTGTCGGCCTCGCCCGAATGGACTCTACGGGGCTAAAGCTCGCGCGGCTCGGATCCCATGGCGCGCTCTGCGCTGATCTCCGTAGCGGTAAAGCTGTCCAACTCCGGGCGAACGGGGAGAGTAATGGTAAAAGTAGTGCCGTGATCTTCTGCAGCGGTCCTGGACTCCACCTCCAGGCGGCCACCGTGGCGCTCGATAATCTCTTTTGCCACCCACAGGCCAAGACCGGTGCCAACGTCCTTCTTGGTAGTAAAAAACGGTTCGAAGATCCGCTCACGGTGCTCGTCGGCGATTCCTGGGCCGTCATCCTGGATGGTGATGTAAACCGCGTCCTCCCCACTCTCCTTCCGGCAGGTGAGCCCCACCCTGATGGAGCCTCCGTTGGGAACCGCGTCGGCCGCGTTGGAGATCAGATTGGCGACGGCCTGATTCAGTTCGCCGGAGAGTCCATAAAAAAGTGGGCAATGGGCAAGCTCGCGCTCCACGCGGATGGATTTGGTGCGGAACTTATTGGAGTAGATGTTCAGAACCGACTCCACCAGGGTGGTCAGGTCAAACTTCTCCGGCATCTTGGACTCGCGATAGAACCCCAGCGTCTGGCGGGTGATATGGGAGACGCGGATCAACTCCTCTTCGGCCATCGCCAGATGCGCCACTGCGGCCTCCGGCACATTTTCTGTCGTCTTGGCGATATACACCAGGTTGCCAATAGCTTCCAGCGGGTTGTTGATCTCGTGGGAGACGGTGGCGGCCAGGCGGGCGGCGGCGGCCAACTTCTCCGTCTTGCGCAGCACCTCCTGGGATTTACGCTCCTGCGTGGCGTCGCGGAAGACGATCACCATGCCCACCGGATCGCCCTGTGCGTCGCGGATCGGAGCAGCGCTCTCGTCGATGGGGATCCGACTGCCGTCTTGGTGCTCCAACAACGCGTGACCCGCAGCGCCCACCACGAAGTTTTGCTCCATCACCTTCCGAAACGGATTTTCAATCGGCTTGCCGGTGGTCTCGTGGAACAGGGGGAACACCTCAGCAATGGCTCGGCCAATGGCCTGATTAGAAGACCGACCGATCAGTCGCTCAGCCATGGAGTTCACAAAGGTAACGCGGCCGCGCTTGTCGGTGGCCACCACAGCGTCACCCATGCTGGTCAGCGTGGTGCGAAACCATTCTTCGCGTTCCTGTAACTGGTGCGCGTATAGGTCCCGCAGCGCCATCGTCCTGAAGATGGAGTACGCCAGGAAACAAAGGCCCAGTATGGCAATCAGCGTGGCTAAATCGATGGACAGATAGGCGTGGCGGACGCTGCGGTTGGCTGACTCTGTCCGCTCCGTCTCCAGCGAGGTCTCCTGGAGCAGGATCTGGCCGATCAGGTTGTTGATCTCCACGCTAAGCAGATGGGCATGACCGGAGACCATCATCTGCCGCGCCTCCGCAGGGTATCCGGACTGATAGAGCAGGATGGTGCTGGCTAGATCTTCCAGCTTAGCTCCCACCAGGCCGCGCAGTTGCTGCACCTGCTCCGCCACCTGCGGATGGCGGGCCGTCATCCTGGCCAGCAGGTCAAACTGCGGGCCCAGCTCGCCAACAGCCTGCATATACGGGTTCAGGTACTGGGGATTGGTGGTATACAGATAGCCCAGCTCCCCGGTCTCGGCATCCTCCAGCAGAGACTGCGTCTGGTTCACGGCCAGCAGCACCTCCTGGGTATTCTCCACCCGCGTCTGATGTTCGATCGTGGCGCTGAGCTGACGCTGCGTGACGATGGCGTTGAACACCAACAGGCCCAACAACAGCAGAAAGCCCGTGATCACGCCAAAGCGCTTGTAGAAAAGTTGCATGGCAAGCCGTTGGGCAGCCGTCCGCCCCAGTGCAAGTTTATAGTGAACTGTTTCCATCGCCTATCGGTTTTCGCTGCGATTTGCTGCAAGATAGGGACTGATGAAGGTGCGACCGTGGGCTCCCTTTGACAAATCGCCGCCCCCTGGGTGCGTCGCCGGTCTTCTCTCCAGCGCCCGCCCAGACGGACGCAGCAAGATCCTGCAACCCCGCCATCCTTTGCCCGCGGAGGGTGCTCACCAACACGATCTCCCCATATTTTCAGTCTTCAGCGTAGACTGAGGGGACTGGTTGTGCTTCTCCTGCTGGTAACGGCGGCTCTGCGCGCCCCTCCGAGGACGGGTAGCGGGCTCGCTTGGCAGATTGCAGGACGCAGCGGGTTTCGGCAAGGTTGAGTTTTCGGCAGCTGGCAGTGCAAATCGATCGCGCGGGTTTTTTCCTCATGCTTGATCTTGAATTCGCTGAGTTATCTCACCAGGGAAGAGTGCGCGGCAACAATGAAGACTGCCTGGGGCATGTGCTGCCCACGGGGCCCGCACAGGTCCAATCGCAGGGCTGGTTCTTCGCCATCGCGGACGGCATGGGTGGCCATGAGTGCGGCGAGGTGGCCTCGCAACTGGCTATCCATACCGCCCTGGATGGCTTTCGCAAGATGCCCAAAGGCGTCATGCACGTCTCTCTTCTGCCCCGCCTGGTGCAGGAGGCCAATGCGGCGGTCTATGACGCTGGCCGCGCCACTCGGGAACGTGCCGGCAAAGCCATGGGCGCCACCATCGTCGCCTGCGCCCTCCGTTTTGACTCGGCTGTGGTCTCTCACGTCGGCGACTCGCGCTGCTACCTCTTTCGCAACGGCAATGGAACCCAGTTGACCCGCGACCACACCGTCGCCGAGGAGCAGGTGCGGCTGGGGATCCTCAGCAAGGCAGAGGCCGCCAGCAATGAAGGCCGACATCTGCTCACCCGCTCTCTGGGCAGCGAACTGTTTGTCGCCGCCGACACCCTCACCGTCAACCTTCTTCCCGGCGACATTCTCTTGCTCTGCACGGACGGCCTCTATGGCTCCGTGCCGGACACGGTCCTCCTTCAAACCATCCTGCAAAACAGCCGTCTGGAGCAGGCGGCTCAGGCGCTGGTCCAGGCGGCCAACGATGCCGGTGGGCCCGATAACATCAGCGTCCAGTTGATCCGCGTCAAGTCTGTGGAGAGGATGGGACTCTACCGCGGCCGTCCCTACAGGTTGCTCTAAATGTTCGCTCCCAACCTCACCCTGCATCCTGGTGACCGGCTCGACGACTATCAGCTTGAAGACGTGGTCGCCACCAGCGGCATGGCCACCGTCTTCCGCGCCCATGACACCCGCGACGGTCGCCAGGTGGCCATCAAGGTCCCTCACGCCGAGGTGGAAAGTGACCCCGCTCTCTATGATCGTTTTCGCCGCGAGCAGGAGATCGGCCTCCGCCTGGACCATCCCGGCGTCATGAAGGTCTTTCCTAACCCGGACAGCTCCCAGGTCTACATGGTCATGGAGTGGCTGGATGGCCGCCTGTTGCGCCAGATCCTGAATGAAGAGAAGAAGCTGCCGGTCGAGCGCGCCGTCAAGCTCACGGCAGGCATCTGCCAGGCCCTGGAACACGTCCACGCCAACGGCGTCGTCCACCGCGACCTCAAGCCGGAGAACATCATGGTGGACGCGAACGACGAAGTTCACCTCATCGACTTCGGCATCGCCGGCAGCCAGGGTGCGCGCCGACTCACCTTTGCGCACTTCTCCCAGAGTCTCGGCACCCCGGACTACATCTCGCCGGAGCAGGTGCGCGGCAAGCGTGGCGATGCACGCAGTGACGTCTACGCGCTCGGGGTGATGCTCTATGAGATGTTGACCGGCGCCACGCCCTTCACCGGCCCCAATCCACTCGCAGTGATGAATGACCGGCTGTTGAATCAGCCCGTCCCGCCCCGCGAACTTGATCCCTCCATCTCGCCGCAACTTCAGGAGATCGTCTTCCGCGCCATGGAACGCGAGCCCAAAAACCGCTACGCCAGCGCCCGCGAGATGGCGCATGATCTGCTCCATCAGGATCAGGTAGGCGTCGCCGCGCGCCCGGATGCCGAGCAATGGAAGAAGCGAAGGTCGCCGCAGCGCCGCCGTCTTCTGCTCTACGCCGGTCTGGCGCTCATTCCCCTGTTTCTGTTTGGCCTTTTGCTGCTGCTGTCGCGGCGTCACTAGCCAACTTCCGCAGTTGCGCAGGCAAGTACTTTGCTTTCAACGCGGGTAGAGTAAAGTCTTCACTACAAATCGTGCTGTTCGACTTCGGCCGGAGCTCCCAGGCCTGTTGCCGCCCATCCGCTATCCAGGCAGCCTTCACCTGCCCGCTGCTCCATCGTATCTAATCGTGTCTATCTGTCTACCTGTCAATCGTGTCTATTACGTATGGCTACCGTGTCCACTGTGGCTATCGCGGCGTGAACTCATCCGCATGCAGCACAAACTCCGGATACGCTCCTGCGCCCAGCTCGCGGATGTCCATGCCCTGCCAGTCGCCGTCCGCATCCACGCGGAAGGGAATCACCCGGTTCAGCAGGCGATGTGAGATGTGGATCACCGGAAACATCAGGCCCACCAGCGTCGCTATGCCGATCAGTTGAGAGAGCAGCAACTCCGCTCGCGGAGCCGTCGCCGGAGCGAACAGGCCGTAGGCCAGCAATCCCCACAACCCCGCGCCCAGATGCACAGAGATCGCCCCGCCCGGATCGTCGATCAGCAGCCGCAGCTCCAGCAACTCCACCAGAAAGGTCACCAGCATTCCTGCAACCAGCGCGATCAGGATCCCCTCCACCGGGGTCAGCCGTCCGCCACCGGCGGAGCCCGCCACCAAGCCCGCAATCCAGCCATTGGCGCTCAGTGAGGCATCCGGCTTGCGATACCGCAGGCGGGTGGTCAGCACCGCCGCCAGGCATCCGGCGGAGCTCGCCAGCACGGCATTGATCACGGTCAAAGCGATCTGCCCCAGGCTGGCGCTGTAAAACAGCATCGCAGCCGCAGCCTCCAGTCCTATCCAGCCGATCAGCGCCAGCATGCAGCCAAACAGAACCTGAACAATGTTGTGTCCGGGGATGGCCGCGGCGGAGCCCTCGGTGTACTTGCCCTGGCGCGGTCCCACAATCCAGGCCACAGAGAGCGCGCACAGGCCGCCGGTCACCTGGATCACCCCGGCTCCGCCCATATCGGTAAAGCCGGGCAGGCCAGACAGCGGGCCAAAGAGTGGGCCAAGCTGCGCCAGCCATCCGCCGCCCCACACCCAGTGCGCCATCAGCGGGAACAGGATGGCGGCCAGCAGCGCGGTGGCTGCGCCCACCGCCGCCAGGCGCCAGCGGTCACTCCCGGCGTTGATAGGGATCAGGCTGCACAGGCCCACGGCAAACATCCCAAAGGCCAGCACCAGCGCCCGGCCGAGCCCGGCCGTCAGGCTGCCGCGGATGCTGGCGGCAAACAAGGGCTCCGCGCCCAGCCAGTTCAAGTTCCTTCCCCCCAGGTGCAGCACGTGCGCCGCGCCACCGGCAAAGCCCATCCACGCGGATCCCACCAGCACAAAGACGATCGCCGCGGTGGCCAGCGCGCACAGCGAGCCCAGCATCGTCTGCGCTGCGCTACGGCTGCGTCCCAAGCCCTGCTGCAGCAGCGCCAGGCCGGCCGCTGCGAACGGAATCAGAAGCAGGCTCATCAGGCAAAGGCTCAGGCTCATTGCGGACCCCTCTGCAGCGAACGATAACGGTAGGTAATCAGGCCCAGGCCCAGCGCCTCCACCATCAGGCCCGCGGCCACAAACAGCAGCCGCTCACCCACACTGTCCAGCAGGAACAGCGCGGCGGCCGCCAGCAACCAACCGGAGAGCATCAAAAGATAGCCAAACCAGCTCACAGGGAGTTCCCTATCCTTTGCGAGAAGATCTTGGAGTGCGGAGACTCTAGTCTACCCTCCCCACGCTCTTTGCTGGTGCGTCCTTACCTGGGCGACAAGGATGTGGGCTCCCGGGCGGCCCAGACGCGCGCCTCCGGGGGTTGGCCCTGCTGCGCTGCTGTAGAATCCAGAGAACTCTGACGAGAAACCTGACCCAGCGGCCCAGCCGCCGTCAGCAACCCAAGCCGCGGCGTGCAATTGAATCCGCCGCGCAACCCTCCCTCGGGATTCCGCGCCCGAATCTGGCGCGGGAGGCGGTCCGGAATTTGGCGCAGGATCCGGCGCAGGATCCTGCTCAAGGAGAGTGTCTGTGAAGAACCTGCTACGAGAGTTCGTCTCGTCGCCCTGGGGCAGTCTGCTGGTGCTGCTGCTCTCTGCCTCGCTGGAGGTGCTGGGGGACTCGTTCTTCCAGTCTGGCCTCTATCGCGCCTCCCCGGCCCACCGTGTGGGCTGGTTCGCAGCCGGGGTGTTTGTGCTGGGCTTCTATGGGCTCTTCGTCAACCTTCCGCCCTGGAACTTCGGAGAACTGCTGGGGGCCTATGTCGCGCTGTTCTTCCTGGTGGCGCAGGTCGTGGCCAAGGTGCGCTTCGGCCAGTCGCCCAGCCTGCCCATCCTGGTGGGAGGCAGTCTGATCGTGGCCGGCGGCCTGATCATCACCCTCTGGAAGCGCTGAAGCACCACGCCTTCGGTCGAACGGCCAGGTTTCAGCCGCCAGGGCCTAGCTGGCGGCGCTCGCCCCAGCGCGGGCGGCTTCTCCTACGCCACTGCCTCGTAATCCGTAGCCCATCGTTCCAAATTCATCTCACTATTTATCAGAGGCTTGTATCAATAAATTCACGGAATCAATTGAAATAGACCACGTAATCGTGAGAGGATAAACTCTGGAGGTTTTCTATGGCCGCGCATCTCCTTTCGACTCCCGTTGTGGGATACCCGGAAAAGCCGGCTGTCGATTTGTCCAATGCAGAGACTCGCCGCCGGCTCTCCCCCGCCGCGATCCGCGGATGCATCGGCATAGCGGAAAAGTGGAAGCTGAACGAGAACCAGATCCGCAGCCTGCTCGGCGGAATTGCCTCATCCACGCTCCACGCCTGGAAGTCGAATCCAGACAAGCGCGTACTAGACCAGGACACGCTCACCCGCATCTCCCTTTTGGGCGGCATCTATCAGGCGCTGCACACCTACTTTGGCGCCCTCGGCGACCACTGGATCACACACCCCAACGACAGTCCGCTCTTCAGCGGGGTTACGCCGATTGAGTACATGATGAGCGCCGGCTTGATTGGAATGTATGAGGTCCGTCGGCTGCTTGACGCCTGGAGTGTGGGGCATTGATGCCCCCTGTCCGCCCCTTGGATCTCGAAGGTACGCACCGGCTTGTTCCCATGCAATACCGCCCTAGGAATCTCTTCCGCACAGTGCTGGAAGGTCGCAGCGTAGACGATTTTGACGCCCTGGTCTCCGCAACGGCCCTGCCGCGCCATCACGGCGTAACAGGTGGCTCAGGTATCTCGCAACAAGAGCTGGTCTACGGGATCCCAAACGCTGCCATCGTCCGCAACACGTTTGAGTTTGCCGGCGACGGCGGGCGGTTTCATGACAGCAGACGCGGAGCCTGGTATGCCTGCAACATTCTGGAGGCGTCCATGGCAGAGGTCACCTACCATCTTGTCAAGAGGTTGAAGACCGACCGCGAAATTCCTGCCATCCGTCACAAGTTTCACTATGACGACTGGCAGGCTGATTTCCACGCCGAGTTCTTCCAGATCGATGCCACAACGAAGTTTGCCGAGTATCTGGAACCGGAGCCGGTTCCAGAGTGCTATGCAGCGGGGCAGGCCCTTGCGCGGAGCATCCTGCTGAAAGGCGGTAACGGAATCGTCTATCCAAGCGTTCGCTTCGGAAAAGGCGGCATTTGCGTCGCTTGTTTCCGTCCGGCACTGGTCTATCGGCCGCGCCTTGCAGACAGCTACACACTCACCGTCACGCTGGAATCCAGCGGCGTATACGCCGTACAACACACCCGAAGACAGGGCATCCCCGCCGCGCCGGCCAAGGCGAATCCCCATGATTCCAACTCCGCTTGAGGAACAGCTTCAGTGGGCCAGGGGGATGCTCTTCTCTTGCCTCATGCTTTCTTTGTAAAAAAAGGAAAACGGGTTCGCCGCGCCGCAGGACGGAGCCCTCTTCCTCCTCAACAGATCCTCCGCATCCGCCCTGCAACCCTCCGCAAGGCCGCCCGAAGCCTTAAAAGCCGCGCCGCCGCAGTCTTCCGCGGCAGCGCCGACCTTCGCTTCGCCAGATCCTGGTCCAGATCCGAGCCCGAAGTCAATCCGTGAGCAGATCCATCAAGCGGTCCTACCCTCTAGATGTTTGGGCATATACAACTCTTCATAGCCCATCTGAGATTTTAGTATAGACCTTTGAGCGACAAATAAAGTGACCTGAGTCACCATGGAAGGTCTTTTTCGAACATCGTGGAACGCTGGGCCGTGGCTCAGAGCGCTCGCCCGCCCTGGCTGCTCACCAGTTCATCCACAGCGATATTCAAGGCCAGGCCTACCTTGCGGAAGCCCTCCCGCCACTCCCGGGACCAGTACGCGGAGGCGGAATAAGAGCGGCGCAGAAGCTCATTCCAGATGTTCTGCGCCTGCCACAGGTTGATCTCCATAGGCAGGGTGCGCAGGCTCTCGGCAATAGCCAGCGTCTCATACAGCACGGAGAGGTTCTGTGGCGACTGCTGTTCCGCGGCCGCCTCCAGCCGGACCATGGCGCGCTTCATCCGCCGGTCGGCGGTGTAGCTCAGCAGGCTGCTGTCCAGGGCCACATGGTCCATCTGGGCGCGGCGCAGCAGCCGCGCAACTTCGGCGGAGTTGAACGTCTCTGCCTCCAGCGCCCGGCGCAGCCCCGCATTGATGGCAAACTGCGCCGTCACCGCCAGCGCCGGCGGAGCGGCCACCTTGGTCTCCGCCAGAAAGTCCAGCAGCGTGCAGTGTTCGTCGTAGATCCGGGTCAGCGAGCCCTCCACCTCAGAGAGCGTCTGGTTCAAGATGATCTGCAGAATATTCCTCTGCTCATCCGCAAACAGGGAGGTAAGCGAGTACAAACTGGAGTCAAAATAGCCGTCCAGCAAGCGCACCAGCTCCGGAATATTCGCGCCCCGCACGGCGGCCTGGGCGCCGGCGACAAACTCCGTCCATGCCTCCCTGTCCTCGGGGCGGAATCGCTTCACGGCTGCCGAAAGGTTTTGATCGCCCAGGTGGAGCACGGCAAAGCAGATGTCCTCGCACTCCTCGGTGATCTGCGAACACAGCGTCGCCCGGCCAAAGGCGAACCGCCCCCGCCCGGAGCTGAACACGTCATAGGAGTGTCGACGCACCTCAAAGCAGAAGATCCTGCCCGCATCCGGATAGCTGCGGAAGATGGAGCTGATAGCGTAGTGCGCACCCACGCTCTCCAGGTCCAGCCGCCCGGCGTTCACAAACCGCCGATACACCTCAGCTCCGTTGCCCACCGCCGCCTCGTTGCTCTCCGCCTTAGCCAGCACCGCCAGAAAGTCGGCCTCCAGCTCACTGGCAAGTCCGCCGGGGGTTGTGGAATCGGCTTGCAGCGCAGGGTCGGCAAACAGTTTGTGGGCCAATTGGATCACGCGGCCGGCGTAGGCGATAATCTGCACCGTCTCAATGCCGCCAATGTCGTCAAAGAACCACCCGCAGGAGGTGTACATCAGTTGCGTATGCCGCTCCAACTCCATCAACTCCAAGGCCTGGATGCGCTCCTCGGGGTTCAGGGCATGGGTGGCATGGGCGGCAAAAAACCGGTCCAGGTTATCGCGGGAGCGGTCCAGGATCACGTGGATATAGGCATCGCGCGCTGCCCACAGATCCTTGAACAGCGGCTTGGCCACGGCCTCAGCCAGCGGCGCGGTCCTGTCCCGCAGCAGATCCAGTGCCTCGCGCAGCGGAGCGCGCCAGCGCTGGTTCCAACCTGGCCGCCCTCCGTTGCACCCGCAGTCGGAGCGCCAGCGCTCCACCCCGTGGCTGCACGACCAGGAGGTGTTTTCAACCACCTCAGCCTCCCACGTCGGCGGAAAATTCTCCAGAAACTCTCCGTAGTTGGTCAACCGCGCCTGCTGATTCTCCTCAATCCAGTGCAGCGCATAGCTCAGGGCCATCTCGCCATAGTGATGGTGGTGGCCATAGGATTCTCCATCCGTGGCCACATGTGCCAACTGCGCCTCGTCAGCCGGCTCCTCGACATGGAACCCGGCCATCAGCCGCCGGGCAAAGCCCTCGCCATCATTCAGCAGGCCCTCAAACGCAATCGCTCGGGAGGCCGCGCCGTCATAGAAGAACACCGCAATCGAGCGCCCCTCATCCAGCTTCACCCGATACGGTCGTGTGCTATCCACGTCGGCGTTGGGCGTCTCGATCCACGCCTCTTTCAGGTCTTTAGCACTCAGCCCCTCAGCACTCAAGCCGCCCGAACCCGACACACCCGCCGCCCGGCTTCCATCTTTATCCGCGCCGGGAACGCCGCCAATGCCTTCAGCAGCCTCGCCGGCCCCGCTAGCTCCGCCAACCCCGGCCTTCTGTCCCTCGCCTGCCACCTCCTGCAACCGGCGCACGCGCGCGCACTGGTGCGGAGCCAAAATGGTAAACCGCATCCCCTCCTGCGCCAGCAGATCCAGCACCGCGCGAGAGACGGCCGTCTCCGCCAGCCACATCCCCTCCGGCCTGCGGCCAAAGCGGTGCTCAAAGTCCGCAATCCCCCAGCGAATCTGCGTGCGCGCATCGCGCTCTGAGGCCAGCGGCAGAATCACGTGGTTGTACACCTGGGCTATCGCGGAGCCGTGGTGGGAGTAGCGCGCGGCGCTCGCCTGGTCCGCATCCTGAATCATCCGGTAGGTGCGTGGAGCAAACTCCTCCAGCCAGCTCAGCAGGGTCGGGCCGAAGTTGAAGCTCATCTGCGCGTAGTTATTCACAATGCGGATAATCTGGCGCTGCTGGTTCACAATCCGCGCGGCCCCGTTCGGGGCGTAGCACTCTGAGGTGATCCGCTCATTCCAGTCGTGGTAGGGCGCGGCAGACTCCTGCAGCTCCACCGTCTCCAGCCACGGATTCTCTCGCGGGGGTTGGTAAAAGTGACCGTGAACGCAGACATAACGGAGCGGGGATGGGGCGGAGGAAACTGATTCGCCAGTGGTCGGCATCGATTCAGAATAGCAAGTCCAGGCGAACGGTAACCGCCCCTGCCATCCGGACCGGGCTCAGCCTCTCACCATCCATCCACAACTCCCAACGTTCCAATTCCTTACTCGGCCATCCCGCCTTCTACGGCATCCCCGGGGGCAACTCCGCAGCGGGCACATAGCGCACCGCATACAGGGTTCCGGGCGAACCCGCCAGCCAGCGCGAGTAGTGTACCGGGGCAAAAGGAGCCGGGCCCGCGCAGACGTCGGGCTGGAAGGAGACGCCGTAGAGCGGATGGATGTGCGGCGTCTCGTCATACCACAGCATCTGGCAGATCCCGGCCGGCGGCGCAGGCGTCGGCCGGTACGCATCTGCGGGAAGTCGTATCCCGGGGCTGTTCAGGTGGTCGGCGTGCCGCAGCTCCACGTTCAGGTTGTACTCCCAGCCGCCGTCCACAGCGGAGCCGGGAACGCCCTTGGCGCGCAGCTCATCGGCCAACGCCACCCGCGCCCTGTACAGCGAGAACATATTGTGTGTCACCGCTACCCCATAGATCGCCATCAGCGCCACCAGCGCCGCAGCCGCCATCGGCAGTTCCGCGCTCACGCTCTGCTGATAGCGGCGAACCAGTGCCAGCGCCGCCAGCATCAGCATCGGCAGCATATAGCGGTCAAAGATCTCCCCGGTGGACCGCGGCAGAAGCAACGTAACGTACGCCGCGCAGAAGGGACCCAGCAGCCAGTCGAGGGAGCGCCAGGTCATCTCCTCCGCCGCTCGCCGCTCCTGCCTTGCGCCGCCAGCGCTGCCTCCGGACAAACCAGCAGAGCCGCCCTTAGCGCCCGCGCCGCTTCCGGAAACACCAGCCCCGCGGGCCGCCGGCAGCGCTCGCTCTCCATACACCGCTCCGCACAGCAGCCCGCACACCCCGCCCAGCGAGGCCAGGGTCAAAATCACCCGATCCCCGGTGTGCAAAAACAGCGGCGGCGTGGAGCGCCAGTCGCTCAGGCTCACCACGCCCTCATAGATCCCATGCACGCTCACCCAGTTGCCGTTGAAGAGCATCGGCTCCAGGGGAAAGTAGCCGCGCAGGTGGCTGGGGTAGAGCGCCAGAAACAGATACCCGCAGAACAGCACGCCCAACCCTGCCAGCACCCGGGCCGGCGCCCTGCGTAGCTGGATGGCAAACACCGCGAACAGCGGCAGCAGCAGGAACGGCGTATCCAGCAACAGATAGCTGAACTGGCCGAGCACGTGGGCCACGGGAAAGCTCGCGGGCAGCAGCGGCTCGGCGACCAGGTACGGCTGGCGCTTCAGCCACTCCATGCAGCCCAGGATAAAGAGCGCTCCGGCCAGCGCCGCACCCGCACCCGCCCCCAGCACCCTTAGGCGGCTGCGCCACGCCCCATGCGAGCCCAGCAGATACAGCGTGCAGGGAACCATCACCAGGATCCCCAGCCAGGCAATCTGCCGCGCGGTCCCAAAGATCGCGTTGCTTGCCACGGCAAAGCACAGCCACGCAACCGCGGCGCGCTCGCTGTCGGCCTGCAGGGCCCGCAGACAACCGTACAGGCAGATCACGACCGCCAACAGGCCAAAGATGTCCGTCATGTAGGTCGCCGCAAGCATCAGGTAGAGCGGCGAGAGCACAAAGGCCAGCGTGCCCAGCGTGGCGTTGCGCTCGCTGATCCCTGCCCGCGCCAGCGTCCGCTGCAGCAGCCACGCCACGGCTGCTGCTACCAGCACCGTGCTCATCCGCACCGTGCTGTAGCTAAAGCCAAACAGCTTGATCAAGGCCGCGCCCAGGTAGAGCTGCCAGCCCAGCATCGGAGCCGCCCAGCCGTTGTAGGCAATATGGCCGGTCCGGGCCAGGTGTTGCGCCATCAGGATGTAGGGTCCGTCATCGCAGACGCCCATGCCGGCGTACGGCCGGCTCACCAGCTCGCACACCAGCACCGCCAGGGCGCAGAACAGGGCGGGAAGACGGTACCTGCGGATCAGGGTCAAACAGCCTCCGGTAAATCGCCCCGCAGGGCTGGAATCCTGCAGGGCTTGAATCCCGCGGAGCTTGAACCCTGCGCAGTGGGAATCCCGCAGAGCTGGAATCCCGCGCAGTGGGAACCCATCGCTGCCGCCCCTAGCATATCAAGCCCAACCCCCTCCCCGCCGCCGCCCTCTATGGCATCCCCGCGGGCAGCTTCGCCGCCGGCGCATACCGCACCACGTACAGCGTCCCTGGCGTGCTGTAGGGCCAACGCGAGAACTGCACCGGCGCAAACGGAGCCGGACCCGCGCACACATCCGGCTCAAACGAGAATCCGTACAGCGGATGCACATGCGGCGTGTAATCGTAAAAGTACGCATGGCACTGCCCTGCCGGCGGCTGGGGCGCGGGCCGGTAAGCGTGCGCGGGCAGCGCCATCGCCGCCTCGTTGATGTACTTCGAGTGCCGCAGCTCCACGTCGAAGTTGTACGCCCAGCCGTGGTCCACCGCTGTATCGGGCACGCCCGCGGCGCGCACCTCCTCGCCCAGCGAGACGATCGCTCGGTACAGCGAAAATCCGTTGTACGTGGTAGTGGAGGAGTAGACGGCCATCAGCGCGGTCAGCACCCACGCCGCAAGGGGAATCCGGGCGCCGATCCGCTCCTGATAGTACCGCCCCATCCACAGTGCGGCCACTACCAGCAGCGGCAGCAGATAGCGGTCCATCATGCGCGTAGAAGCGCGCGGAATCAGCAACAGCAGATAAACCGCGGTAAAGGGCCCCAGCAGCACGTTGAGCTGCTCCCGGCTCACCATCCCCTCCGGCCCAGCGGGAGCATTCCGCGTAGCAGAACCTTCCAGCCCTGCCGCAGCCTCCACTCCCTGGCCGCCTGTCGTCCCGCGGCCGCGCCGGTTCCGGATCAGGCACGCCACCCAGCCGATCAGGCCGCCAATGGAGAGCACGGTCAGCGCCACCCGCAGCCCTGTGCCCAGGTAGACTGGCGCTGCTCCATTGTTGATCGAGCTGAAGAATCCAAACGCCGTCACCCAATCCCCCAGGCTCGGCTCCAGCGCAAACAGCGGGTGGGGATGGAACGGATGCGCGCCCACCACAAAATATCCCAGCAGCAGCGCGCCAATCACCCGTGGCGGGCTCTTGCGAACCTCCGCCAGCCCCAGCGCAAACAGCGGCAGCAGCAGGAACGGACCCTCCAGCAGAAGCTGGGCCATCTGTCCCGCAATGTGGGCCACTGGAAAGCTCTTCGGAATCACCGACTCGTGTACATTGTAGGGCTGGCGCAGGAACCAGGCCATGCAGCCCAGCAGGAACAGCCCCCCCGCCACATTGGCCATCGCGCCGGCCCACAGCACCCGCCGTCTCTGCTCCGCCATATCGCGCCGGCTCAGCAGATACAGCGTTGAAGGGACCATCACCAGCAACCCCAACCAGGCAATCTGCCGCGCCGTCCCAAAGATCGCATTGGCCGCCACGGCGAACCATATCCAGCCCGCCACGGCGCCGTCCGTGGCGGCCTGCAAGGCGCGCAGGCAGCCATACAGGCACAGCACCATCGCAAACAGCCCAAAGATGTCGGTCATGTAGCTCACAGAGAGCTGCAAGTACAGTGGAGACGCCGCCACGGCCAGGGTGCACACCGTGGCGTTGCCCTCGCTCAGCCCGGCCCGCGCCAGCGTGCGTTGCAGCAGTCCGGCCGTCACCGTGGCCACCAGCAGCGTGCTCATGCGCACCGTGGTAAAGCTAAAGCCGAATAGCTTGATCAAGGCTGCGCCCAGGCAAAGCTGCCAGCCCAGCATCGGCGTCGTGTTGCCGTTGTAAACAATGTGGCCCATCGCCGCCAGCCGCTGCGCAATCCGGATGTAAAGCCCGTCGTCGGCAATGCCCGTCTCGGCAAACGGATGGCTCAGCAGCGCGCACAGCAGCAGCGTCAGGGCGCAGAACACGGCTGGAAGACGGAACGTGCGAACCAGTTTCAACGCGCCTCCAGCGTAAGTCTTCATCGATACTCGTGCCATCCTGCAACCTTCGCGCATGCAGCGTCAGGCAAGATTTGGCTCCAGAGTAGCAGAGCGCAAACCTGCGTCACCTCTTCGCCTCCGGCAGATAGCGGACCACGTAAAGGCTTCCGGGCCGGGACGCCAGCCACCGGGAGTAATGCACCGGGGCAAAAGGAGCCAAGCCGTAACAGGCGTTAGGGTCAAAGGAGATGCCGTAGATCGGGCGGATGTGGGGAGTCTTGTCGTGCCGAAACATCACGCAGCTACCCGCCGGGAGCGAGGGGGCGGGAACGTAGGCGTTCGCGGGAACTACAATATGCGGGTCGTTGATATGGCTGGAATGCTCGAGCTCGACCACCAAGTTGGTCTCCCATCCACTATCGACCTCTGTGTCCGGAACGTCGTCGGCGGCCAACTCGGCGTCGACCGCTGCCCGCGCACGATAGAAGGAAAACATATTGTGCACGGTCGCGACGCCGTAGATCGCCATAGCGGAGACCGCCAAAACAGCGGCCAGCGGAAGTCGCGTCCGGATTCGCTCCTGGTAATACCGGACGATCCACGACAGCGCCACGGCCAGCAGTTCCACCAGGTATCGGTCGAAGATCTCATACTTCGAGGCGGACCGCGGGATCAGAAGCAGCGCATAAGCGACCGTAAAGGGAGCGACCAGGATCCCGAGCTGCCTCAACGGCAGCGGATGCGCTCCCTCCTTCTCAGCCAGCTGCGGGCGGTGATCGGGCAGCGAAACAATCAGCCCGAGCAGCCCACCCAGCGAGGCGATCGTCAGCACCACACGCGCCTGTGTGCAGAAAGATCGGCGCCGTCCCCTTAAGCGAGGCGCCCCCAAATCCGTCATAAATGGTGACCCAATCCCTCAGGACCGGCTCGAGCACGGGACGGTCCTGAGCATGTGTCAAATGAAGGACCAACAGGGCCAGGATGCAGGTCCCTAAAACTATCGCGGCCGCCTTCACAGAACGGCGGAGATCCTTGCACAGGTCAGGCACGAACAGGATTGCAAGCGGAAGCAGCAGAAAGGGAAACCCCAGAACCGTATGGAGGAAAGCCGAAAGGAGGTTGAGCCCACTCCCGCCGTGCCCCATCAGGTGCTCGGGGATGGAGTAGGGCTGGCGCCTGAGCCACTGCATGCAGGCAAAGATAAACAGCCCGCCCGTCGTCGTCGCAGCCCCGCCTGCCCACAGAAGCTTCTGCCGTGCGCGACGCCCCCCACGTAGGCCAAGCACATACAGCGCGGAGGGGACCATCACCAGCAGCCCCAGCCAGGCAATCTGCCGCGCGGTGCCAAAGAGGGCGTTTGTCGCCACGGCGAAGCACAGCCATGCGATGGCGGCGCGATCCGTGGAAGCCTGCAGGGCGCGCAGACATCCATAGAGGCAGATTACCACGGCGAACAGGCCGAAGATGTCGCTCATGTACGTCACAGAGAGCATCAGGTACAGCGGCGAGAGCACAAAGGCCAGCGTTCCCAGCATCGCGTTGCGCTCGTTGATGCCCGCCAGCGCCATCGTGCGCTGCAGCAGCCAGGCCATCACCACGGCCACCAGCAGGGTGCTCATGCGCACAGTCGTCAGCGAGAAGCTAAACAGCTTGACAAAGGCCGCACCCAGGTAGAGCTGCCAGCCCAGCATGGGCGCCGCCCATCCGTTGAAAACGATATGGCCGGTATCGGCCAGATGCCTCGCCATCAGAATGTAAGGGCCGTCGTCGCAGATCCCCGTCTCGGCGTAGGGGCGGCTGATCAGCTCACAGAGCAGCACAGCCAGAGAGCAAAGGAGAGCTGGAATACGGAACCTGCGGACCAGTTGCAAAGAGCCTCCGGGGCGAACCTTCGCGGGCGCTCGTGGAGCTGTGTGATCGTCGAGCGTGTAGCTTAAGGAAAGATTCGGATTCAGAGTAGCAGAGCGCGATCTGTGTCATTTCTTTGTCGGCGGCAGGTAGCGGACCACGTAAAGGGTGCCGGGCCGGGACGCCAGCCACCGGGAGTAATGCACCGCGGCGAACGGAGCAGCCTCGTAGCAGGCGTTAGGGTCAAAGGAGACGCCGTAGACGGGACGGATATGCGGGGTATAGTCGTGCCAGAACATCTTGCAGGTGCCCGCGGGCAGTGTAGGCGCGGGAACGTAGGCATCGGCTGGATTCTCAATCAGGTCGACGTTCAGATGATTGGCGTGCTGGAGCTCAGTCCCAAAGTTGTACTCAAAACCATAGTCCACTGAAGTATCGGGCACCCCGTTGGCGCGGACCTCAGCCGCCAGCGCCAGGCGCGCCCGATACAACGCAAACATATTGTGGGTGCAAGCCACGCCGTAGACGGCCATCACCGCGACCAAAAGAATCATGGTGCGCGGGAGCTGTGGTGAGATGCTTTCCTGATAGTACCGCGTCACCAGGATCAGAGCCGCCACCAGAATCTCCAGCAGATACCGGTCGAAGATGCCGAACGACTCTGACGCGGCTCGGGGAACCAGCAGCAGCGTGTAAGCCAGAACGAACGGGCCAAGCAGAATGCCGAGCTCACGCCAGGTCACTGCTGCTGGCGGTCCCGCGTTGGCAGCCCTCCGCCGGACCGAGGCAAGCAGGCAGACGGCCAGGCCAAGCAGCCCACCCAGAGACACAAAGGTCACCACCTCCTGCATCCACGGGTACAGGAAAACCGGCGGCTCGCCCTGGAGATGAATACCCTCATGGATCCCGTGAATTCCCACCCAGTCGCCAAGACTCCGATGCGTTGGCTCCAGCAGAGTCGTCGTCGTGTAACCGGGCCGGTGAAGGGCCAAAAACACCAGCAGCGCGTAACCCAGGGAGAGCGTCGCCGCAAACACCAAAGCGCGGCGCCCGGCCTTGCGAATCGGGGGAAGGAACACAGCGAAAACGGGGAGCAGGAGGAAAGGGGCATCCAGAAGGAACTCCGCCAACTCCCTGAGCGCGTGCGCAACGGGAAGGACCCTCGGGATCAGGTGCTCCGGCATGGTGTACGGTTGGCGGCTGAACCACTGCATGCACGCGAAGATAAACAGCGCGCCCGCCGCCGTCGCCGCCCCACCGGCAAGCAGAACCCTCTGCCGTTTAGGCCACGCCCCACGCCGGCCCAGCAGATACAGCGCCGAGGGGACCATCACCAGGATGCCCAGCCATGCCACCTGTCGTGCTGTGCCGCACACGGCGTTGCAGGCCACGGCGAGACAAATCCAGGCGGCCGCCGCGTCGTCAGTCGGAGCCTGCAGGGCGCGCAGACAGCCATACAGGCAGATCACCACTGCGAAAAGGCCGAAGATGTCGGTCATGTACGTCACAGAGAGCATCAGGTACAGCGGCGAGAGCACCAACGCCAGCGTGCCCAACGTGGCGTTGCGCTCGTTGATGCCCGCAATTGCCAGAGCGCGCTGCAACAGCCACGCCGTCGCCACGGCCACCAGCAGGGTGCTCATGCGCACCGTGGTGAAGGAGAACCCGAAAAGCTTGATAAAGGCTGCTCCCAGGTAAAGCTGCCAACCCAGCATGGGGGAGGCCCAGCCGTCGTACGCAATATGGCCGGAGTTGGCCAGATGCCGCGCCATCAGAATGTATGGGCCGTCGTCACTGACGCCCATCTCGGCGTAGGGGCGGCTGATCAGCTCACACAAGAGCACTGCCAAGGCGCAAAACAAAGCTGGAAGACGGAACCTGCGGACCAGTTGCAAACAGCCTCCGATGAGAGTCATGTTGCCGCTCGTGGAACTCCGCAATCGTCAAGCGCGCAACTTCAGGCGAGATCCGAGTCCAGAGTAGCAGAGCACCGACTTGAGCAGCTATCTCGTCGGCGGCACGTAACGGACCACGTACAAGGCGCCAGGGGGAGCCAGCCAGCGGACGTAGTGTACCGGGGCAAACGGCGCCGGGCCGTAGCAGGCGTTGGGGTCGAAGGAGACGCCATAGAGCGGGCGAACGTGGGGCGTGCGGTCCGCGATTTTGGCGGCGCAAAGGCCAACTGGAGCTCGCGGCACGGGCGTGTAAGCATTCGCCGGAACCGCAATACGGGGATCATTGATATGGTTCGAGTGTCGTAGTTCAACCGCGAAGTTGTACTCCCAGCCATTGTCCACGGCGGTGTCCGGCACCCCGCTGGCGCGGATCTCAGCCGCCAGCGCCACCCTCGCGCGAAAGAAGGAAAACATATTGTGAACCACCACGATGCTGTAGACCGCCGTGACCCACACCATCAGAACAGCGGCCAGCGGTAGCCGCGCCCGCACTCGCTCCTGGTAGCAGCGGACGATGCACGGAAGTGCTACGGCCAGCAACTCCAGCAGATACCGGTCATAGAGATCGCTCGCGAGGACGACCGTCGAGGCGGCTCGCGGTATCAGTAGCGACGCATAAGCCACCGCGAAGGGACCAAGAACGATGCCGAGTTCCCTCCATGGCAGCGGTTGCGCTCCCTCTTTCTCGGACGGCCGCGGGCGGCGATCGAGCAGCGAAACAATCAGCCCAAGTAGCCCGCCCAGTGAGGCAAGCGTCAGCACCACGCGTATGCCGTCATGGAGAAAGATAGGGGGATCTCCCGCAATCCAAGTCCCTGCGAACCCGCCGTAGATGGTGACCCAATCCCTCATGGTTGGCTCCAGAACGGGGCGGTCCGCACCGCGCGCCATATGTAGGACGAGCAGGACCAGACCGCAGATCCCGAAGACGATAGCTGCCATCGTGACAGAACGGCGGAGATCCTTGCGCAGTTCAGGGACGAACAAAATCACCACCGGAAGCAGCAGAAAGGGAAACTCCAGAGCCGCATGGAAGAACGATGCAAGCAGGTTCAGCCCAAGCCCGCCGCGCACACTCAGGTGCTCGGGAACAAAGTAGGGTTGGCGCGCAAGCCAGCGCATGCAGGCGAGTACAAAAATCGCACCAATCGCCGTTGCAGCACCGCCCGCCAACAGAATCCTCGGATTTTTGCGCCACATCCCACGCTGGACCAGCACATACAGCGCGGAGGGAACCATCACCAGAATGCCCAGCCACGCAATCTGGCGCGCCGTGCCAAAGACGGCGTTCGTCGCTACAGCGAAGCATAACCATGCGATGGTGGCGTGGTCCGCAGCAGCTCGCAGGGCTCGCAGGCAACCGTAGAGGCAGGTCACCATGGCGAACAGGCCGAAGATGTCGCTCATGTAAATCGCGGACAGGGTCAGGTAAAGCGGCGAAAGCACAAACGCCAGCGTGCCTAACGTGGCGTTGCGCTCGTTGATGCCCGACTGAACCAGCGCGCGTTGCAACAGAAAGGCTGTCAGGACCGCGACCAAAACGGCGCTCATGCGCACCGAAGTCAACGAAAATCCGAAAAGCTTGATAAAGGCTGCGCCCAGGTAAAGCTGCCACCCAGCATCGCCGTGGCCCATCCGTTGTAGACGATATGTCCGGTATCGGCCAAATGTTGCGCCATCAAAGCATAGGTGCCGTCGTCGGCTATCCCCGAACTGGCGTAAGGCTGACTGACCAACTCACACAAGAGCACTGCGAAGGCGCAGAACAGGGCTTGAAGAGGGAACCTGCGGACCAGTTGCAAAGAGCCTCCGGGATGAGTCTTGGTTGGCGCTCGTGGAATTCCGCAATCGTCGAGCGTGTAACCTCAGGCGAGGTTCGGCTCCAGAGTAGCAGAGCGCCGACCTGGGCACCTACTTTGTCGGCGGAAGATAACGGACCACGTAGAGGGTCCCGGGCCGGGACGCCAGCCAGCGCGAGTAGTGTACCGGCGCGAACGGCGCAGGGCCGTAGCACGCGTTGGGGTCGAAGGAGACGATGAAAAGAGGACGGAGGTGCGGCGTGCGGTCCGCAAATCCCGTCGTGCAAAGGCCGCCAGCAGCCTCCACAAGGGGCTTGTAGGCATTCGCCGGAACCTCGATACGGGGGTCGTTCAGATGATTCGAGTGCCGCAACTCCACTGCGAAGTTGTACTCCCAGCCATTGTCCACAGAGGTGTCCGGTGCCCCGCCGGCGCGGATCTCAGCCGCCAGCGCCACGCGCGCACGATAGAAGGAAAACATGTTGTGGACGACCACCACGCAGTAAATCGCCGCAGCGCAGATCGCCAAAATAGTGGCTAGCGGTAGCCGCGTCCGGACCCGGTCCTGGTAGTAACGCACCACCAATGACAGCGCAATCGCCACCAGCTCCAGCAGGTATCGACCAAAGATCCCGTCCTTCGAGGCGGCTCGCGGAATAAGAAGCAGGGAATAAGTGACAGCGAAGGGGACAAGCAGCGTCCACAGTTGTCTCAGCGGCAAAGGCCGAGAACCTTCCACCGCGGGCGGCGTCGCGCGGGACCCAAGCAGTGAGACGATCAGACCGATCAAACCGCCCAGAGAGGCAACCGTGAGCACCACCCGCGTCCCCGTCCCGAGAAAGACAGGAGGCGTACCCGCCAGACTGCTGTCCTCGAACACGTCGTAGCGGCTCACCAGATTTCGCATGGTCGGTTCCAACAGGGGGCGGTCCTCGGCGCGCGCCAAACGAAGGGCCAGCACCACCATGACGCATATCCCGAAGAACACTGCGATCCCCTTCAGCGAACGGTGCATGTCCTTGCGCAGCTCAGGGATGAAGAGGATCACCAGCGGAAGCAGCAGGAAGGGAAGCTCCAGAGCCGCATGGAAGAACCCCGCAAGAACATTGAGCCCGCTCCCGCCGCGCACACTCAGGTGCTCGGGAACAAAGTAGGGTTGGCGCGCAAGCCAGCGCATGCAGGCGAGTACAAAAATCGCACCAATCGCCGTTGCAGCACCGCCCGCCAACAGAATCCTCGGATTTTTGCGCCACATCCCACGCTGGGCCAGCACATACAGCGCGGAGGGAACCATCACCAGAATGCCCAGCCACGCAATCTGCCGCGCCGTGCCAAAGACTGCGTTCGTCGCCACTGCGAAGCACAGCCATGCAAGCGTGGCGCGATCCGTGGAAGCCTGCAGGGCGCGCAGACATCCATAGAGGCAGATTACCACGGCGAACAGGCCGAAGATGTCGCTCATGTACGTCACAGAGAGCATCAGGTACAGCGGCGAGAGCACAAAGGCCAGCGTTCCCAGCATCGCGTTGCGCTCGTTGATGCCTGCCAGCGCCAGCGTCCGCTGCAACAGCCAGGCCATCGCCACGGCCACCAGCAGAGTGCTCATGCGCACGGCAGTCAGTGAAAAGCCGAAGAGCTTGATAAAGGCTGCGCCCAGGTAGAGCTGCCAGCCCAGCATCGGCGTCTCCACGCCGTTATACAGGATGTGGCCGGTCACAGCGAGCCTGTGCGCGCTTCCGGATGTAGGTCCCATCGTCCACAATGCCCATGCCGGCATACGGGCGGCTGATCAACTCGCAGAAAAGCACAGCCAGCGAGCAAAGGATAGCTGGAAGACGGAACCTACGGACAAGTTGCAAAGAGCCTCCGATGAGAGCTTTCGTTGCCGCTCGTGGAACCCCGCAATCCTCGAGCGTGCAGCTTCAAGCACGATTTGGCTCCAGAGTAGCAGACCGGGCGGTCCCGCTACGCAATCTCGGCATCGATGCCGCGCTGAGCACCACCAACGATGCGGCGTTCCCCGTGCAGCGGAACTGCTGACCCCTGCCGTCGGCTGAATGGTGCAGGATCTGCTCGCCGGAGGCGACAGTCCGCGACAGCAATGGGCAAAGGCCGCCAACACCGACGAACTGGCTAGAGAAGAAGCTACCGAGGAGACCGGCGAAAAAGCGGTCGGAGGACCAGTGGCCGCAGCCGACGGTCAGCTGAGCGGCCAGCAGGTCTCGCTCAGCTTCTTTCCCTCCACCACCCGTACACCCGCGGGCAATGTCCTCACGAATGACTCAAACTCCCGGCGAACCTGCGTCAACGGAGCCGCAGGCGTGGCGTAATAGGTAACGCATCTCCCCCCCAAGATAATCGGCCGGCGCACCAGGCAGAGCTGGCCAAGCTCCGCCCAATCCTTGGGCGCCCGCGGAAACCAACCGTCGTAAATCATCACGAGTCCAACGTCATGTTCTCTGGTGATGCTATCCATCCATTGTGTAGACCTATTCCTCTGCTGGGCCGCCTCGGCGGACGCCAGCCCAAAAAGATCGACAACCTCCTCCCCGGGGCGACGCCTGTAACTTACCAGCCCCAGGTCATTCACCGCTACGTTGCCGGAGTAGAACTGCGTGACAAAACGGTGCATCTGGTACTGCTGGAGATAAACGTCGTTTGAACTATCCACCGTGTGCCTCAGCGCGTCAATGTAGGGCGTGGCACACATGAATAGCCCTAAGACATACCAGCCAAGAAGGATCCGTGGCCGTTCATGCAGCACATAGAGCACGACCAGGACGGAAAACAGAACGATGTAAACCTCGTAACGATGGAACCAGCCGAAGGGCCCCGCCAACAGATGCAAGCCGGCCGCGCCGGCCGCGCCAGCGAGGGCAAAACGGCGCCCCCTCTCTCGCTGGCTCCACGCTAACCCCGCCAGGGTAAGGAACAGGATCAATAGGACCCTCCTCTCCGCTGCAATGCTGAGGCGGAGGCTGAGCGCCATGGAACGGACGAGATGACTGAGCACGCTCTGCCCCGGGGCCGCCGCTCCCCCCTTTAGAAGAACGGAGCTGGGCAACATGGGGAGCCCAAGCTCCCGCAAGAAAATCGAAAACGCGAGCAGCGGGGCCGTGCTCGCCACCATCAGGCCCGCCGCTCGCTTCCAATCTTTCCGGCCTGCCAACGCGACGGCGAGCGCAACGCTCAGGCTAAGGCTCTCATACCTCACCAGCGGCCCAAGCGCCGCAGCGACCACACACCAGGTGGGAACCCGTCGGCCTTGCACACAAAAAATAACCCCCGTCGCGCAGCACGCCGCAAGCAGAACTTGCAGGGTATGCTCCATGCCAATAAAAGTCAGGCCGACTAGATTCCCAATGACGACTAGTAGGCCCACGGAGACGACTCGATCCGCGTGTTCCTCGAGAGTACGATCGCGCTGAGGCCAGCTCGCGACGTTCCAACCCAAAACAGCGGCGGCGCCAAGGCCGGCAAGAAAATTCAAGCCGAGCGCAGTGTAAGACTGCCAGCTCGTACGGGCGAACAGCGCCAATAGCGGCGGCCAGATCAAACTGGAGGAAGGAGAAGCCGCCTCTCCAGCATTTATCCCATAGTGTCCGTGAGCAATCTGGTCCGCAAGCGCCAGGTGGATGTACGGGTCGTCAAGGGAAAAGACAAAGTGGCCCTGGTTGGCCCTGCGAATCGCGACGAAAACTACCAGGCACAGAAATGTGTAAAGTCCAATGGAGAGGCCAACCAGCAAAGGCGCAGACCCGCACATGCCCTCGGACCCATTCGCGGAGCTATCGCGCATGGACAGATTATAGCGGCGCGGAGCCGGAGCGCGCGTCGCAAAGAGCCCCCGGCTCGAGCCTTCTCTGACGCTCGCCGCGTCCTGCAAGCCCCGAGCAGATGACGTCAAGCAAAATCCCGCCTCGGAGTAGCGGAGCGCAAATCCGGGTCACTTCTTCGTCTGCGGCAGATAGCGGACTATGTAGAGCGTTCCAGGCGTGCGGTAGCGCCAGCGCGAGTAGTGAACCGGGGCGAACGGAGCCAGTCCGTAACAGGCGTTGGGGTCAAACGAGACCCCGTAGAGGGGACGGACGTGCGGCGTGTAGTCGTGCCAGAACATCTTGCAACTGCCTGCGGGCAGTGGAGGCGCTGGAACGTAGGCATCGGCCGGATTTTCAATCAGGTCCACGTTCAGATGATTGGCGTGCCGGAGCTCAGTCCCAAAGTCGTACTCAAAGCCGTAGTCGACTGAAGTGTCGGGCACCCCGCTGGCCCGCACCTCAGCCGCCAGCGCCAGGCGCGCCCGATACAACGCAAACATATTGTGGGTGCAAGCCACGCCGTAGACGGTCATCACCACGACAAAAAAAATCATGGCGCGCGGGAGCTTTGCAGAGACGCGATCCTGATAGTATCGCGTCATCAGGATCAGAGTCGCCACCAGAATCTCCAACAGATACCGGTCGTAGATGACGAAAGTTCGCGACGCGGCTCGGGGAACCAGCAGCAGTGTGTAAGCCACAACGAACGGGCCGAGCAGAATGCCGAGCTCACGCTAGGTCACTGCTGCTGGCGGCCCCTCGTCCGCAGCCCTCCGCCGCGCCGAGGAAAGCGCGCAGACGGCCAGGCCGAGCAGGCCGCCCAGAGAGAGAAGCGTTGCCACCTCCTCCATCCACGGGCACAGGAAAACCGGCGGCTCGCCCTGCAGATGGAGCCCCTCATGAATCCCGTGTATCCCCACCCACTCGCCAAGACTCCGCTGGGTGGGCTCCAGCAGATCGGTCGTCGCGTAACCGGGCCGATGAAGGGCGAAACAAACCAGCAGCACTTAACCCACCGCGACCACGGCAGCAACCCGCAAAGCACGGCACCCGGCCTTGCGAATCTGGGGAAGGAATATAGCGAAAACGGGGAGCAGCAGGAAAGGCGCATCCAGGAAGAGCTTCGTGAGATTCTTCAGCGCGTGCGCAACGGGAAAGACCCTCGGGATCAGGTGCTCCGGCATGGTGTATGGTTGGCGGCTGAACCAACGCATGCACGCGAAGATAAACAGCGCGCCCGCCGCCGCCGCCCCACCACCAGCAAACAGGACCCTCTGCCGTTTAGGCCACGCCCCACGCCGGCCCAGCACATACAGCGCCGAAGGAACCACCACCAGGATGCCCAGCCAAGCGACTTGGCGCGCAGTCCCAAGGGCAGCGTTCGTCGCCACGGCGAAGCACAGCCATGCAATCGTGGCGCAATCCGTAGAAGCCCGCAGAGCGCGCAGACAGCCGTACAGGCAGATCACCACGGCGAAAAGGCCGAAGATGTCCGTCATGTACGTCACGGAGAGCGCCAGGAACAACGGAGAGAGCACCAGCGCCAGCGTGCCCAACGTGGCGTTGCGCTCGTTGATGCCCGCCAGCGCCAGCGTCCGCTGCAGCAGCCAGGCCATTACCACGGCCACCAGCAGAGTGCTCATGCGCACCGCGGTGAAGGAGAATCCAAACAGCTTGATAAAGGCTGCTCCCACGTAAAGCTGCCAGCCCAGCATGGCTGTGGCCCATCCGTTGTAGACGATATGCCCGGTCTTGGCCAAATGCTGCGCCATCAAAGCGTACGGGCAATCGTCGTCGATCCCCATGCCGGCATACGGGCGGCTCACCAGCGCGCAGACAAGTACAGCCAGGGAGCAAAACAAAGCTGGAATACGAAACCTGCGGACCAGTTGCAAAGAGCCTCCGACATGATTCTTCGTTGGCGCTCGTGGAACTCCGCAATCGTCGAGCGTGTAACTTCAGGAAAAATTCCATCCAGCCTAGCAGAGCCCGGATCTGGGTCACTACCTCCCCGTCGGCAGATAGCGGACCACGTACAGCGTGCCGGGGCTTCGGTAGGGCCAGCGCGAGTAGTGAACCGGGG
This sequence comes from Acidobacteriaceae bacterium, assembly GCA_049977105.1. Lineage (GTDB taxonomy): Bacteria > Acidobacteriota > Terriglobia > Terriglobales > Acidobacteriaceae > Granulicella. The sequence continues at coordinate 54,824 of JBMFGX010000013.1, forward strand.
CAAACGGAGCCTCGCCGTAGCATTCGTTGGCGTCAAACGAGACGCCGTAAAGGGGATGGATCTCTCGGAAACCCTCATATCCATGCATGGGGCAGGATCCTGCTGCGGGAGGACTCACCGGAGTATACGCATGCGCCGGCGTCACGATGTGCGGATCATTCACATAACCGGCTCTCTCAATCTCCACCGAGGAGTTATACTCCCAGCCGTTATCCACCTGGGTATCGGGGATGCCCGCGGCGCGGAGTTCGGCAGCCAGCGCCGCGCGGGCGCGATAGTATGCAAAGTTGTTGTGCGTCATCGCCACCCCGCACACCGCTACCACCCCCACCAGCGCCCCAGTCAGCAGCGGAAGCTGGGGCCGGGCATACTGCTGGTAGCAGCGCAGCAGCAGCACCACGGCAAACGGCAGCAGATCCAGCGCGTAGCGGTCGTAGATCACCACCAGCGCGGCGCGCGGGACCAGCAAAAGCGTATACGCCAGCACAAACGGCAGCAGCAGCACGCCAAGCTGCCCTAACGTCAGCGCACGCGCCGCTTGCGGGGAACGGAGAGCTGGGAGAGAGGCGGAAGATCTCGAAGAGTTCCCAGCGTTCAAAGAATCTTCGGAGCCCGAAGAGCCCAAGGAGCCCAAGGCCCCGGGGATCTCCTCCCTCGCCGCCTCCGCGCCTGCGCGGGGCCGCAGCAGGCACACCACCAGTCCCATCCCACCGGCAAAACACACCGCGGTGATCCCGATCTGCGCAGCGCGGTTCAGGAAGATCGGCGGATCGCCCTGCAGATCGCTGCCCTCGAAGATGCCGTGTACATTCACCCAATCACGCATCGTGGGTTCCAGCAGCAGATTGGGATGCAGATGCCTCCAGTGCAGCCCCAGCAACAAATAAGCGGCAGAGCACGCCACCAGCAAGCCGACCACCCCGGGCTGCGCCTTGCTTAGCGCGCCCAGCCCGCGCAGCTCCAGCATCAGCACAGCCGTCAGCGGCAGCGAAAGGAACGGAAGATCCGCGAACAGATACGCCAAGGCGGCCAGCGTGTGGACTACCGGAAGGTGAGGGACCAGAAGAGGCTCGGGCAGGGTGTAGGGCTGGCGCGCCAGCCACTGCATGCAGGCCAGGATGAAGAGCGCGCCCGCCAGCGTGGCGGAAGCGCCGGACAAAAGAACCCGTCGGCTCCTGTGCAGCGGCCCGCGCCGGCCCAGCAGATACAACGTCGAAGGCAGCATCACCAGAATCCCCAGCCACGCAATCTGCCGCGCCGTTCCGAACACCGCATTCGTCGCTACGGCGAACCACAGCCATGCGATTGTAGCCTGCTCCGTCGCTGCCTGCAGCGCGCGCAGGCAACCATACAGGCAGATCACCACGGCGAACAGGCCGAAGATGTCCGTCATATACGTCACAGAGAGCATCAGGTACAGCGGTGAGAGCACCAGCGCCAGCGTGCCCAGCGTGGCGTTGCGCTCGCTGATGCCCGCCCGCGCCATCGTGCGCTGGAGTAGCCACGCCATTACCATGGCTATCAGCAGGGTGCTCATGCGCACGCTGGTAAAAGAGGATCCAAAGAGCTTGATAAAGGCTGCTCCCAGGTAGAGCTGCCAACCCAGCATAGGCGCAGCCCACCCGTTGAAGACGATATGCCCGGCGGCGGCCAGGTGCCTCGCCATCAGCGTGTAGGGGCCGTCGTCCACCACCCCCATCGTCGCGTAGGGACGGCTCAGCAGCTCGCAGACCAGAACCGCCAGGGCGCAGAACAGAGCGGGAAGACGGAACCTGCGAGCGAGTGGCAAAGAGCCTCCAAACCGGATCTTCGTTGCTGCCCGCCCTGGGACAGAAGGGCCGAGCCTCCAATCTTCAGGCGAGAGTGGCTCCAGAGTAGCAGAGCCCCGGCCCCAACTCCTCCCTCATCCGAACTCAGCCTGGCACTTCGGAGCAGGTCCTGCGGACCGGCTGTTGACATTGCGTCTCTCAGCCTTTTAAAAAGGACCCATTCAGACACAAGACATCGCCGAACCTCGCCGCGGTGGAAGATGGAGCCACGACGCCGGCCTGTTGGCGCTTCTCTGCGTCAGCCTGGCTGTAGCCATCTTCGTCAGCACGCATACCGCCTATCACCCAAATCACGGCTACCTTGGCCCGGCCAAAGAAATGGTCCGCACCGGACACATCCAGTTCGACTTTCTTCCCGTCCTTTACCCGGCTCTGCTGGCCCTGGGCTACAGGGCACTCGGGCCGGAGACAGGCGTCACCGCCGCGAACATCGCGCTGTCGCTCCTTACGCTGGTCAGCGCCTGGCTCTTCCTCCGACTCAGCGGCTTACGGCCTGCCCTCACCCTGCTCGTGGTCTCCGGATTATCCATCTACCCGGACTTCCTCTTCAGCTACAACAAGACCCAGGACACCAGTCTCACCGCAACCGCAATCTTTTTGTTCCTGTCGGCCCTCCTCTTCATGGGCAGGGCCAAGCTCATGGGTGCCTCAAAGCTCCGCCTCTGGCTCCCGGACGTTCTCGTAGGGATCACGATTGGTTTCGCCGTCCTTGTGCGCACGAACATGCTCACGCTGGGCATCGCATCGCTGTTTGTGATGTACCGCCTCAAAACCGGGCGGCTGTTCCAGCGCGCTCTTATCCAGGCTGCCGCCGCCTGCGTCATCTATTCCTCAGTCACCCTGCTCATCCACGGATCGGTCTTCTTTCCCAAGAACGGCTCCTACAACCTGTTCGCCGGATATAACCCGTACACCGCGCAACACCTCTGGAATGAAGAAGACTCACTGGGGCAAGCCTGTTCTGCCGACCACGTGAACTGCGACCAAAAGAGAGGCTCGCGTCTCGATCCCTTCTACCGCGCGGCCGCCTTCACCTTCATTCGCCGGCATCCTGGGCAGGTGGTTGGACTATTCCTCCTGAAGTTCGGATACATGATGCTCCCGGACCTGCACGTCCACCCCCTCGACACCCTCGCAGGCATGGCAAAGGTCCTGGCCGCATGTGGCATCCCGCTCTGGGTGGTAGCCTCCGTCCTCTGGAAGCCCGCCGGCAGAGGCCCCGCCCAGCTCCTCATAGCGTCTGTCCTCGTCGCCGTCCTCCTTCCGTTTTGCCTCATCATCAGCACCCACAGGTTTCGTGTGCCGTTGGACTACCTCTGCTGGACCGACCTCGGAGCCACCGCCCTTCTAGGGCTTGAGGAAAAAAGAAAGACCCAGCCCCCGCTATCCCAGCCCTTTACAACGCCACCGACTGTGTAAAGATGGAAACCGCAACCGTCCCCATTCCCAACGCGGAGGGTCTTCCTGTTGACGATCGAGCCGTACCGCCGCCGCATCTATGGTTTTCTTCTGGTTCTCGTCGGCTGCCTGTCCTTTGCGGTGCGCGGCTATCACGATGAGCAATCCACGCTGCAGAGCTTTGACTTCAAGCCGGTCTACGCCAGTACCCTCTGCCTGATGCAGGGCTGCGATCCCTACGACTCCGCGCAGATTGAGCAGGTCTACCTGCAACACGGGGGCGACCCCAAAGACCTTCGTCCCTTCCGGCCCTACAACGCCAACTATCCGCCCTCGGCGCTCTTTCTCACCATCCCGCTGGCGCTGCTCCCCTTCCCTCTGGCGCAAGCGGTCTGGCTCATCCTCGGCATGCTCCTGTTCAGCATCGCGGCCCTCTGCACCGCCGACCTTTGCACCCTTGCTCCTTGTGCTTCCACCCTCTGGACCTGGGATCTCACCCCCGCCGATTCCAGCATTGCGGATCTCAGCCCTGCGGCTCCGTCTCTTGCCGGCCCTTCGGCCGGATGGCCGGTGCTCGTGGCGGAGGCCATCCTGGCGGCCTTTGTAGCCTCCAGCACCATTCTCGTCATGCTCGGTCAGCCGGCGATGTACTCCATCAGCCTGGTGGTCCTCGCGGTGTGGAGCTTCCTTCGCCGACGGTCTCTGGCTCTTGGCGTCCTGGCCTTCGCCGTCAGCCTCACCCTCAAACCGCACGTCGGAGCGCTCGTCTGGCTCTTCTTTCTACTCTCTTCCAGCCCCAGCACCAGAGTTCCTCCAACCATGGGCGCGGCTCTCGCCTCGCCGCTCCAACCGGCTGCGAGCACCGTCAGCCGCCGCCGTCTCGCGCTCTACACCCTCGCCGCCACGTTGCTTCTCATGACCCCGGGAGTGCTTCTCGCCTATCACCATCCCGCCTCGTCCCACTGGCCACAGGAGCTGCGCCACAACCTGGTGGAGATCGCCTCGCCCGGCCAAGCCAGCAATCCTGGTCCAACCAACGATGAGGTAGGCAGCATCGCCAGTCTGCAAGCCCTCTTCGCCCTATGGCATCGCTCGCCCCGTTTCTACAACCTGGCCACCTACGCTACCTTCCTTCCGCTGTTTCTCGCCTGGCTTTATCTTCTGCTGCGCCGCTCCGGCCAAGCCGTCTCCCGGCGCACCCAGACCTGCGGCGCCCTCTCCGCCGCTGACCTCATGGCGCTGGCCGCAGCCGCGGCACTCAGCTTCCTGCCCATCTATCACCGCCAGTATGACACTCGCCTGCTGCTGCTCGTCTTTCCCGCCGTGGCCTGGTTAGCCAGCCGCTACCGCCGGCTGGGAGGGGCGGCGCTGGCGCTCAGCGCGCTGGCCACGCTCACCCTGTCGCACCAGTTTGTGCATCTCGCCGTTGGCCACGGAGCACGCCTCGTCCCCGGCCGTACAGCCCTGCATGGCGTGCCCTGGCTAGTGTTCCATCGCCCCTTGCCGCTCACATTGCTGCTGCTGAGCTGCTTCTTCCTCTACGCCATGTCTTTCGTCTCCCAGCCTTTCGTCTCCCAGCCCCGCGTCTCGCAACCGGACGCCACCCCGGAGTGACGCCGTCCCGCTGCATCTCCTGCTGCGGCCGTGCGGCAGCGTCTTTTCTTTGTCCGGCCGCCCGCAATCTCCAGGAGCAACCACAGCGCCCATCCGCAACACGCCCTGCAAAAGAATCTCTCTATCCCTTGCTCTTCTTCGCCTCGGCGTTCAGGCTGTTGGCCAGGTCGCAGGCCCGCCACAGGTACCAACTCGCCACGGAGCGCCACGGAGCCCACCGTCTGGCCCGCCACTCCATCTCCTCCGGCTTTGGCAGCAGCTCCGGCGTCACCTTCGCCGCAGGCTTCAGCCCCTGGAAGGTCAGGGCAAACCCTTTGCGTACGCCGTAGTCGCTCACCGGGAAGACGTCCGGCCTGCCCAGGCGGAAGATCAGCAGCATCTCAACAGTCCACCGGCCAATGCCACGCACCTGCGTCAGGTGTTCGACGATCGCCTGGTCAGGCATGCGGCGGATCTGGGCTAGCGACGGCACCGTGCCGTCGATCGTCTTGGCGGCCAGGTCGCGGATCGCCAGTATCTTGTTGTGGGAAAGGCCTGCGGCGCGGAGCTGTTCCGTGGGACACTCCAGAAGCTGCTCCGGCGTGGGATGGGAAACCTCGGCCGTGCACACCCCTTCGAAGCTCGCCAGCAGGCGCGCATGAATGGTAGCCGCAGCTTTGCCGTGGAGTTGCTGGTAGAGGATAGACTCCACCAGCGCCTCAAACGGCGATTGGCGCGCAGGCAGGCGCAGCGAACAGGCTCCGGCGCGTTCGATCAGGCGCGCCAGTCTGGCATCCGCGGCGCAGAGCGCGCTGACGGCGGCCTCCGGGTCGTAGGGCAGTTTGCGGGTATCACCGGAACGGCGAGGCATGTGCAAGCATCATAGCTCCGGCCGCATCCTTGCCGCATCCCTGCTGCATCTCTCCATCCGGCTGCGTCCGGGCCGGATTCCACCGTCCCGGCTGTATGCTGGGAAGATGGCAAGGCAGATTCCGGAGAAGAGCGTGGCGGTCTTCTGCGCCTCCGCGAGTGGTGCGCGGAGGCAGTACGCGCAAGTGGCTGAGGAGTTGGGCAGGGCCTTGGCCGAGCGTGGCCTGGGCCTTATCTTTGGCGGAGGCAAAACCGGCCTGATGGGCGCGGTGGCCAAAGGAGCCCTCTCCGCCGGCGGTTACGTTGTGGGGGTGATTCCTCAGGTGCTGGTGGACCTGGAGGTGGCCCACGATGGCCTCAGCGAGCTCCACGTAACGACCACCATGCACACTCGCAAGGCTCTTATGGCAGAAAGAGCCCACGCCTTCATCATCCTCCCCGGAGGCTACGGCACCCTGGAGGAGATGTTTGAAGCCCTGGCGTGGCAGACCCTGCGCATCCATAGCAAGCCGGTGATTCTTCTCAACGTGGATGGATTCTATGACGCACTGCTCCACTTTCTGGACGTCTGTGACCGCGAAGGGATGCTGCGCGGCAACCGCGGAGTCCTTCTTGTGGCTCACAGCGTGGACGAGGCGCTACGCCTGGCGGAGCTTCGTCAGCCGGCGTCTCTGGCGGGCATCGGCAACTGAAGTGATGGTCCCCCAAACGATTCGTGCCTCTTCTTCCGCCTTGTTCCTACACTCCGTAGAACCAACTTTTGGATGCCTCTGCGTGCGCCGCCGCTCCGTGGCTCCTCTCGCCCGCGCCGGACCCACCAGAGCAACGCGATAGCCACAGGCACAGCATCTTTCCCTGCACGAGCCGGACCAGTCGCCAAGCTGGGAGTGCCATCACGGAACACCTGTTCAGGAGACCAGCACCAGAATGATCATCACCCGTCACCAAGTAGACCTGATCGGCTACGCGGCCGCCACCATGACTACCGTGTCCTTTGTGCCGCAACTGCTGCGTGTCATCCGCCTGCGCTCGGCCAGGGACATCTCCCTGGGCATGTTTCTCATCTTTTCGATGGGAACATTCTTATGGCTGGTCTATGGGCTGTTCACGCACTCAGGACCGGTAATGTTCGCCAACGCGGTCACCCTCGTTCTCTCCCTGTCCATCCTGGTCTTGAAGCTGTGGTTTGACCGCAAGCCGATGCGGCCACGGTAGACCTTGTTCTGGGCCGCATCGGGATTCTATCTGGATTTCATCCGGGCAGCGCCGCAACCGCTCATCCCAGCGGGATTGCAGGAGGTTATTCGCTGCGCGCTGGCGCGCGCACAGCCAATCGCGGCACAATGGAAGAAGCGACGTCCCAGCAGAAGCAGCGACGTTCCAGGCGGAACCTATGAGCCACGAAGGAATTCAGACGATCAACCCGGACGAACTCGGCTCTCTTCAGCAGCAGACGAGACTCACTGGAGAGGCGATTCAGCCTGCCCGAGTGCGCGTGGATAAGACCGGCGGCACCGGGGTGATGATTGAGTGGAAGGATGGCCATCGCAGCAGTTGGAGCTTTGCCTGGTTGCGCGCCGCCTGCCCCTGCGCCACCTGCATCGAAGAGCGTGAGGCACAGGGTCTGGCTCCCGGCCAGACCGCAGCCAAGCCCGCGCTGCTGCCCCTCTATCAGGATCCGGCGCGGCCTCTGGAGGTCACGCCAGTGGGCAATTACGCTCTCCGATTCAAGTGGAACGACGGCCATGAATCAGGGATCTACTCCTGGGACTACCTGCGCAACGTAGCCGATGTGGAAGCTACCCGCCAGAAAGCCTCCACTTTGTGAGTCCGGTCCCTGCATCCACTCCCCGATGCCAAGCCCTTTGACATCTCCCTGCCTGGTCTGCTCCGGGTTCCAGGCGCTTCGCTCGGCCTAGCGCTTTGTTGCAGGCATTCCGTCGGGCTCCCGATGGTGGTCGACTACGGCTCGATTCTTCCTGGTTCCGGTCTTCCCGGTTCCAGACCTGGGATCAGCGGTGTGGCGGCCAGCAGTCGCCGCGTATAGGGCTCGCGCGGAGCGTCACACACCTCCCGCCAGCCGCCCGTCTCGACGATCCGTCCCCCCTGCATCACCGCGATGCGGTGGCAGAGATAGCGCACCAGGGGCATGGAGTGCGAGATGAACAGGTAGGTAAGGCCGTAGCGCTGCTGCAGATCGCGCAGCAGATTGATCACCTGGGCGCCCACAGAGACGTCCAGCGCGCTCACCGGCTCATCCAGCACCAGCAACTCAGGGCGGAGCGCGATGGCCCGTGCAATGTTGATCCGCTGCCTTTGTCCGCCAGAGAACTCATGCGGGTAGCGGCGCAGAGTGTCTGGCTCCAGGCCAACCTCGCTCAGCAACTCATCCAATCGCGCGGAGAGACCACCTGCGGGCTGTTCGCGGTGGATCAGGAAGGGCTCGGAGAGAATCTCTCGCACCGTCATGCGGGGGTTGAGCGCGGCAAAGGGATCCTGAAAAACCATAGAGAGCCGACGGCGAAGACGGCGCATCTCCCGTTTCTTCAGATCCAGCAGGCTGTAGACGCGCCCGCCCGCGCCCCAATCAGAACCTGAACCAGAACCCAGCTCAGAGCCGGGAACAGACCCCCGCGTCCCTGCGCTCAGCTCCTGGGACAGCTCGTGGAACAGGATGCGACCGCTGGTCGGCTCCAACAGACGCAGCAGCAGCCGCGCCACCGTGCTCTTGCCGGAGCCGGACTCTCCCACCAGTCCAAGCGTCTCGCCCCGCCGAATCGTAAGGGAGACACCCCGGATCACGCTCACCGAGCCGAACTCCTTCACCAGATCATGGGCTTCCAGCAGAATGTCAGATGGCATAGGGCGAAGAGCAGAGTACGAAACGCGGAAAGCAACGCCAGGAACAACGAACCCAAACGCAGAGCCGAAGGCGCTCAGCATCCATGGCGTCGCGCGCTGTTCTTACTCTACAGGCTTGGTCGGCACTTGCCTGGGCCGGCTCTCTCGCGGCAAGCTCCCTCGCATGGCTCTCAGATCGCGCATCTCCCTGAAAGTCGGCTTCGGGCGCCTGCGTAACCGCGGGCCAGAGCAGATAAAATCATCCCATGTCATCCACGCCGGTAGTGGATCTGGTCGGAGTGGGGCTCAACGCCACCGACACGCTGATTTCTCTCTCGGAGTTTCCGCAACGCGGGTCCAAGATGGAGTACCACCGGGAGACGGTCTCTCCGGGTGGGCAGGTAGCCACGGTGGTGGTCGCCTGCCAGACCTGGGGCATGCGCACCCGTTACGTGGGCAAGCTTGGCGACGACGAAGCAGCGCGGTTGCACGCCCGCGCCTTCTCTCATGTCGGTGCGGAGGCCCAACTGGTCACCGTGCCCAATGCGGCCAGCCCTCGCTCGCTGATCCTGGTCGATGGAGCTGGTGAGCGAACGGTTCTCTACCGTCGTGACCAGCGGCTGGCCTTGCAACCCCAGGATCTGGAGCGCGAATGGATTGTGCGCGCTCGCGCCCTGCATGTGGATGGCTTTGACACCGCGGCGGCCACGCTGGCGGCAACCTGGGCGCGGGAGCAGGGCCTTTCGGTCACCGCAGACCTCGATGAGGTTTACCCCGGCGTGGATGGGCTCATCGAGAAGATTGATCACTTGATTGTGAGCCGCGACCTTCCCTGCCGCCTGATGCAGGAGAGTGATCTGTGCCGCGCCTTGCGCAAACTGCACTCGCGCTATGGATGCGCCCTCACAGCAGCCACCCTTGGGCCGGATGGCGTACTCGCGTGGGACGGTCGCCGGTTCTTCTTTCGCTCTGCCTTCCATGTGCCGGTCACCGACACCACCGGCGCGGGAGACATCTTCCACGCGGGCTTCCTCTTTGCTTTGGCGCAGGGCTGGGATCTGGAGCGGCGACTGGACTTCGGCTGCGCTGCCGCTGCCCTGAACTGCATGGCCAGCGGAGCTCGCGGCGGAATCCGCACGGTCGCGGAGATTGAAGCGCTGCTGGTCGGGGGAGAGCGTTATCCCCGGCCAGCCGAGTTTGCCGGCATCCTCGCCTGAATCCCGCATCTGCGCGCTCCACAGCCCCTTCCGAGGCTCAACTCCGGCGGTAGCCTCCCCAACCGAAAGATCCCTGCGATCAGGAAGTAGGATGCGCGGTTGCGTTCCCCAGCTAAGCCTTTCCTCAGCCAGGCGTGGACAAAGCAGGCATGCTGCCCGCCGTCGGAGCCTCTTTTGTGGGTTCCGTCTGGGACGATTCGGGATCGTCTTCCAGCCCAGGCATCCAGTGTTCGGCACAAAGTCCCAGTTACAAAGTCCCCCGCGTCGCACCCCTTGCAGGTAAGCAGTGATCTCCTGCGCCTGCGTCGCAGAAGCCCGGCGGACTCCAGCGCGCAGCCTCCGCATCTTCAACCCTCGGCGCTCTCAACGGGAACGCGTCTTGGCTGAGGGCGGCGGAGGCGGATAGTTGGGTTTTCGTCGCCCGGGTTTGTAGATTGCCGGTTCTGCCCGATGGTCCACAGGGTCAATGCTGCGGTGGGTCTTCACTGCCTCGGCCAGGGCGAACTTCAGCTCTTCGATACCCTCACCGGTCACCGCGGAGATCCTGTACAGCGGCAACTTCCTGCGCCGCGCAAAAGCAGTCAGCCGCTTCAGCTTTTCGGGGTTGGCCGCGTCGGCTTTGGTAGCCACCAGCAGTGTAGGTTTGGCAGTCAGTGCCGGGTCAAAGGACTTCAGCTCCCTGGTAATCACGCGATAGTCCTCAACCGGGTCGGGCCGCGGAGAGCCGGATCGGCTCGCGGCCGGCGTCTCTCGCTCTTCGCCCTCCGATCGCCCGCTGCCGCCGTGCTCCGCGGCATCCACAATGTCGTTCGCGTCGGAGACATCAATCAGGTGGGCCAGCACGCTGGTCCGTTCAATGTGCTTCAGGAAGCGCACGCCCAGCCCGGAGCCCAGGTGGGCGCCTTCAATCAGCCCAGGCATATCGGCCACCGTAAAGGATCGCTCATAGGGAGCCTCGCCGATCCGCACCACGCCCAGGTTGGGCTCCAGCGTGGTGAAGGCGTAGTCCGCAATCTTCGGCCGGGCCGCTGAGATGCGGCTGATCAGGGTGGACTTGCCCACGTTCGGATACCCCACCAGGCCAACATCGGCCAGCAGACGGAGCTCCAGCCGGTAGTGCCGTTCCTCTCCGGCCCGGCCCAACTCGTGTTCCCTGGGAGCTTGATGCGTAGGAGTGGCAAAGTGCTGGTTGCCGCGGCCCCCACGCCCACCACGGGCGATCACCAGCTCTTCGTCGGGGCGCGCAAAGTCATGCACCAGCTCACCCGTCAGGTCGTCGTAGAGCAACGTGCCTACCGGGACGTTCAGCACGGTGTGCTCTCCCGCCTGGCCGCTCATGTTGGAGCCCAGACCGTGCCCCCCGCGCCCGGCCTTCCACTCCGGGTTGAACCGAAAGTGCACCAGGGTGTTGTGGGAGAGCGAGGAGCGCATCAGAATGTCGCCGCCGTGCCCTCCGTCTCCGCCGGAGGGACCGCCCCTGGGGACAAACTTCTCCCGGCGGAAGGCCATGCAGCCGTTGCCGCCATCGCCCGCCTTCACCCGGATTCGTGCTTCATCAATAAACATCGAAGGCCTCAAGAAAAGTTTACAGAACTACGGAACGCGAGCATCCGCGCTCGTCCAGGAAGCTCCCGCCTTGCTCAAACCCGCCGTTCTAGCCCGCTCCGGTTCGCATTGCGTCGGTACAAGGCCGGGAGCGTCGCCGCAGAAGCAGCTCCCCTTCACCGCGCGGCCAGGATTCACCGCCGCCCACCGCTTCTGAGTGAAGACTTTCCCCATCCTCAGGCATTCGGTAAGAGTCGTCAGACTTTGAGCGGTAGTCGGAAGACGTGAGGGCGGTAATCGCTTGTATTTGTTCATGGGCTTGTAATGATGTATGTTCAGACTATTCCTAGACCTTGTACTGGATTGAGTCGGCGGCTGATGCGTCGTGTATCGAAGGGCCTACGTGTCTACCCCCCGAGCAACAGACAAGAGTCGAGGTCTGTTCATGTGGCCTGCTCCGCGCCATGCTTTTGCGGTCTCTGCTGCATGTCGTCCGTATTCACTTTCAGGAGAGTCAGCTATGCGAAAGCTTCTTGCGGCGGTCTGGTCCCTTTGCCTATTCACCTGCGTTGGTCTGGCGAACGCGCAACAAACCCTCGGATCTCTGAACGGAACGGTGCAGGATGCCTCCGGGGCTGCGGTCCCAAACGCCGTGGTCACCGCAACCGATTCTGCCATCGGCATCACCCGCACCACCAAGGCGAAGGCCAACGGATACTTTCAGATCTTTGACCTTCCCGTGGGCACCTATGAGGTCACCACCACCCACGAGGGCTTTGATACGACGGACCTCACCGGCATTCACGTTCAGGAGGCCGCGGCCCGCACCCTCACGGTGAAGCTGAACGTGGGCCACGTCGCCACGGCCGTCACGGTCACTGCGAATCCGATGCTGAACGCCACCGACACCACCAACGGCTACACGCTGGATAAGAGGCAGATCGCCCTTACGCCGTTGGCCACCGGCAGCTTTACGCAACTCGCCATCCTCTCCCCGGGGGTCAACGCTGAGCTGCTCAGCGGCCAAGGGGTTAACGCCGGGCTGGGCAATCAGCCCATCTGGGCCAACGGACAGCGGGACACCTCCAACACCTTTCAGGTGAACGGCGTCGACTCCGACAACCTCTTCAACGGTAAGAGCTCCAGCAGTGACACCTCCCAGCGCTACAACTTCAACATCGGCGAGGGAAAAACCATTGGCGGAGCCATCACCGAGGGCAGCTCAGTCTATGGTTCCAACGGAAACAGCCTGCCCGCCCCTCCGCCGGAGTTCATGCAGGAGCTACGTGTCGACGCCTCCATGTATGACTCTGAGGAGGGCGCTACCAGCGGTGCCCAGATCGACGTCAACACCCAGACCGGCACCAACAGTCTGCATGGCCAAGCCTATAGCAGCTACGCGAACAGTGCATTCAACTCCGCGCCGTTCTTCTTCAACCAGCAGGCTGTTCTGGCCCAGCAGGGGGTGGGAGCCTTCCCCATGTCCCTGCGCAATCCCCTGCTGCACCGCTGGACCGTCGGCGGCACGCTGGGCGGCCCCGTCATCAAGAACAAACTCTTCTTCTTTTTGGCCTACCAGCATCTATATGACTCGGATCAGGCGACCGGCCTTGCGCAGTTCACCGTGCCCCAGGCCTTCAACACCACCAACTGTCCCAACGGCCGCACCAGCGCCTGCCTGGAGAACCTGTACGAAGGGTACAGCGGCTCTACCAAACCCATCACCCTCGATCCCTCCGGTGTAGCAGAGGCGCTCTTCAACGCCACCCTCCCCAACGGTCAATATCTCATCCCCTACGCCCAGACCAGCGCGCCCTATGCGTATGAGGTTCCAAACGTTACCTTGCAGGGCACCTCGCTCTTCAAAGGCGACCAGGCAGCCGCCAGCCTGGACTATGACGTCACCACCACCGACCGCCTCAGTCTCAAGTACTACTACCAAACCGACCCTGTCACCATGCCCTACGGTTTCAGCTCAGAGGTAGGAGGCTTCCCCTCCAATACCCAGAATACCGCTCAGGTTGCAGCCCTGGATAACACCACCCAGATTGGCCAGCGGCTCAACTGGGAGCAGCGCATCGGTTACGTCCGCACCGGCACCTACACCACGTACAACCAGACGGTCGATAACAACGCCACCGGAGCCAACGGTGGTCCCACCTTCGGCATCACCAATGATGTTCCGGGCGCGCCGGGCGTGCTTCCCAGCTTCAATATCGGCAGATTCGCCGTCAACGAAGCCGGTACACCCGGCCTCACTCTCGGCCCCAACAGCACCTTCGTCAACACCGGCTACTACCAGAACCGCGTCAATCCCTCCAGCAACGCCATCCTGATCCTCGGCAACCATACACTGGTCTTCGGTGGCGGATACAGCTACACCCAACTGAACATTGAAAACAATCGCAACGGGCTGATTACAGAAGACACCTCCAACCTCACCAACTTCCTTGAAGGTAAGGTGCACACCTCCAGCGTGTTGGAGACGCTCTCGTCCACGAACAAGAACCTCGCCAATCGCTACTACCGCACCAATGAGGGTGCAGCCTACGTACAGGACAAGTGGCAGGCGCTCACCAACCTCTCCATCACCGCGGGTGTGCGCTGGGACTATCACGGCGGCATGACGGAGAAGTATGGCAACTTCTTCAACTTTGATCCCTCAACCTATGACGTCACCGGCACGGATCCGGTGGCAGGCGGCAGCGGCTTCACTGTAGTCAACGACGGCCTGATCGTCGCCGGCAATAACCCGACTGCGCCCTCGCCGGATGTTAGCGCCTCGACCCTCACCGGTCGCCAGTGGGGTATATCGCCGCGCATCGGCTTTGCCTGGTCGCCCAAGCAGGATGGCGGCAAGTTCGTGGTCAATGGCGGAATGGGTATCTACTACGATCGCGGCGAACTCTTCACCTATCTCTCTCCCCCAGCGGGCGGCGGGGTCGGCGGACCGTTCGGCGTCACGCAGGAGGCGCCGCTGGTCAGTGCCGTTAGCGGTACCGGCACTTCCATCGCGAATCCTCTGGGCTCAGCCGCCGCTCTGAACAGCACCACAAACCCTCCCGCACCCAGTGAGAATCCTGCCGTGGAGACCGCTGCGCTGCAGAATCAACTCAACTACATGACGGGCAGCACGTCCAAATTCGGCTTGAACTGTGGTGGCGTGGGCAGTGTTGAGGACGAGTGTACCGAGACCCCGCTGTACATCGGCTTCTATGACAAGAACAACGTTCTGCCCTACACCATGAACTACACTCTGAATATCCAATGGCAGCCCAGGAACGATCTGGCCATCACCATCGGTTACGCGGGCAATCTGGGCAGGCATTCCGTGATTCCCCTGCCCTTCAACATGCCGCAGGTCGCTACCCCCAGCAACCCCGCTATGATTCAGGGCAAGGCGCCGCACTCCAGCGGAGAAATCTACAGCTACGGGTATACCGTGATGAATGGAAATACGTCCTGCGGAGCCTACGGTGATCCCTGCCCCATCGCCTCTGAGCCCTGGGGCAACTACGACGGCGGAAACTCCGACTTCCGCGTTCCCTACGTCGGTTACAGCCCCTATTCCGCCGCATTCAAGACGGTGGGCAACTCCTCCTACAATGCGCTTAACACGCATCTGGAAAAACGCCTTTCCCACTCCTTCCTGGTCGGGGCCAGCTACACCTGGAGCCACGCGCTGGATGAACAGAGCGATATCGGCCTCTTCTTCACCGGCGACAACCCGGACGACCTCAAGCAGTCCTACGCCTCCTCGGACTTCGACCGCACCCATGACTTCACCGCGAACTTTGAGGTCCTGCTCCCCAATGCCGCCGCCAAGCACTCCCCTCTGGCCCTTCTCACCAACGACTGGAGCCTCACCGGCATGACCGTTCTGCAGAGCGGCGAGCCCTACTCGCTCTATGAGTTCAACGGTGCGGTAGCCAGTGCGCAACTGGGCTACTATCCAAGCCTCATCAATCCCATTCTCTCCATCTCGAACCCGGGCAACCCCAAATCCGCTCTGACCGGGAATTCAGGCCGTTACCGCGGCGTAGGTGGAGAGTACACCCCAACACTCAATCCCAACCAGATTGCAATCGACTATCTGGCGCCGGGCCAGGGCGGCGTTCCTCCAGCCTCGGCCGGCGCTCCCACCGATCCGGTTGATGTGTATGAGACGGCCTTCGCTCCCGGAGACCAGCGCAATATCTTCCGCCAGGGACCGCAGCGCAGCCTCGATCTCTCCCTGCGCAAGGAGTTCCATGTCAAAGGAAGAATCGCCATCCTCTATCAATTTGACGTCTATAACATCACCAACACCACCAGCATGGATGTTCCCCAGGACTCCGCAACCATCGGTCAGCACGGCGGCTGTGCGAACAGCTATCTGGCTGGTGCTGGGGCGCTCTATGACTGCGTGAACGGTTACGAGAACTACGGCCTGGTGATCACCAGCCAGGCAGATCAAGGAACTGCCGCCGCCGGAGCAGGCCCAGCCGGAGGCGGTTCTGCCGGTAACAACCTCTACGAGAAGCCATTCACCAACGGAACCAATGGGAGGGCCACCGAGGTCCCGCTCACGCTGCCGTTCGGCGTCAATGGCTGCACGGTCGCCACAGAGGTTACCTCTACGGGCTGCGCGAACAACAACGCGCAACTCGGCTCAGTCACCGGCACCATCGGCAGCCAGCGCATGATGGACATGGAGCTGCACATCACCTTCTAAGGCCGTTTGCAACGGTCTTGCAGAACCGGCACTCAGCGGCGTCTTCCTTCCACCCCATCAGGCTTACCTGCCGGGGCGCGAAGAAGACGCAGCTCCTGTCTTACGGCTTTTTCAGGGCTCCAACTTCCACCCGCAGCCGCTTGCCTCTGGATCTTTCCTCTGCAAACCTCACCATGCCCGGTTCCCTGCGGAGCTCACTGTCTGCCGTCACGTTGCCAGCCGGATCCTCTCGTTCAGCCTCGCGGCTGAGCCCAGGTTGTGCCCTTTGATCCGCGCCTCGCTACCGCCCCGCCTCTCGCGCACCACCAGCGCGGCCCTGTTTCAGGCTGTCAGTTTGGCCAGCGCGGAGATCAGTCGGGTATAAGGAACGCCCTCCGCGTACGTCTTCAGGATCAAAGCGCGCATAAATGGTGCCCGCATGGCTTTGAAGCCCCGCTCTGGCCGGTCATAAAACGCCTTGGCGGCACGCAGGGAGAAGTTCAGGTTTCGTTGCAAAGGGCGCAGGTTCCGAGCGTACGCTGCGGCCACATCGCTGGAGCGCTCCGCCTCCGGGCAGGCCAGAACGGCTGCCGCTGCGGCCTGGCCACTGAAGATGGCAGAATGAATCCCCTCGCCGGTCAGCGGATCCACCAGGCCGGCTGCATCACCGGTCAGCAGCACCCGTCCGCGCGGGACATAGTTGTGACCACCCATTCCCAACTGCATGCCGGTCACATGATCCAAGGTGGTTACGCCCAGCTTCTGTTCTGCATAGCGTTGCAGCAGTGCTCGGGTAATCTGCTTCTGTTCTGATCCGTTGGCTTCCTGAGCAGGAGTAAACACCCCCACACCGATGTTGACGTGGTCCGCCTTGGGAAACAGCCAGCCATAGCCATGGGGCACGGGCGTAAAGTCGAACACCATCTCCAGATCCTGGGGCGCGAGACCACCCGGCAAAGATCCCGGCAGAGCGGAGTACGGCACCTTCGCCTCCAGCGCGAATCCATCCTGCTCGAATGCCCCCATCCCCTCCCGGGCTGGGGGATCTGCATTTGGAGAGCCGGCGCGCGTGGCTGCCAGACGGCGTATCTGGCCGTTCGCTCCGTCGGCGCCCAGGACAATAGGCGCGCGCAGCGTCTCCAGATGGGTCTCTTGGCCGTCAGAGCGGACCACGTCCAGTTCTACCCACTCCTCGCCCTCGCGGAGCGAGGCGATGCGCTCAATCTTCCGCAGGGAGATGGCTCCTCCGTCTCGCGCGGCAGCGAGTGTCTTCTCCAGACAAAAGGCGTCAAAGCGCTCTCTCACGGCCAGGGCGCAGATGGGACTGCGTGCGTGGAGCCGGACCCGGTCGCCAGAGTCGGCCTTGCCGAGCCCGATAGCCTCCGAGGTCCTGACCGATCTTGTGCTTTTCACCGGCCCATGGTTGACCACCGGCTCATAGCTGCCCTTCGGCTCAAGGCTGGTCTTCATCTCAAGGCTGTCTGCTGACTCCCGGCTCATCATCGGTTCCAGCACCACCTCAGACCAGACCCGTTCAATCACCGGATCCACCGGATACCGCAGCGCCTTCAGCGTCTTCCGTGTGAGGCCGCAGGCGCAGGGCTTGTGGCGTGGAAACGAACTCTTGTCCAGCAGCAGGACGTGTTTTCCGGCGCTAGCCAAGTCGTAGCCCGCCGCACAGCCCGCCGGGCCGGCCCCCACGATCAGAATCTCGTAGTCAAGGGTCATGCGTAAATTCAGTGTAGCTCGGATCTACGCTACGCCGGGCGTCTTACATCTTCCTCTCCTCTTGCGACTGGTACTGCTGCGAATGCCTCATCCGGCGTTGGACAAGAGGGATCCTCGCTGGCCGTGTTGAACTCGGGATATGCTGAGAGAGTCCTCATCTCCAACTCGCCGATTCCGATGACTTCAACCAAGCAACGAGGCACCCTGTGAGATCTCAAACCATGCGCCGCGCGCTTCTGGTCTATCTCGCTCTGCTCGTCCCCATCGGCTGGCTGGCCATGAAGTACTCTCCCTACGCTATGGACGGCGATGGCATGGCCTACATGGACATCGCTGATCTGATGCGAACACACCACTGGGCGGCGGTGGTCAATGGCTACTGGAACCCCCTCTATCCAGCTTGCATGGCGCTCTTTCAGTGGCTCTTCCACACCACTCGATGGAATGAGTTGCATGCCTACTACGTTTTGAACTACTTCATCTTCCTGGCCTCAGTGGTAGTTGTGCTGCTCTTTGTCTCGGCTCTGGTCAAGCTGCGCCACCAGATGAACCCTCTGCCCACCCCTCTGCTGGGTATTGACTCCCTGAGCCTGCTGGGAGCCGCACTCACAGTGATCGCTGCACAACGAGAGCTCTCCATGGCCTTCATGCGTCCGGATGCTCTGCTGCAGGCGCTCATGCTCCTGGCCTTCGCAATGCTGCTGCAGTCCCTGGCCACCACCAGCCTGGTTTACCCTCCACTGCTGGGGCTTTTCCTTGGCCTGGCCTATCTGGCCAAGTCCTTTGCCTTTGTGGTCGCCTTCCTGTGCATTGCGGCGATGATGCTCTTTCAGGTCTGGGTGCAGCGCCGCCGTCCGGCGCGCATCCTCGCTGCCGGCGCGCTGGCGTTACTGGTCTTCGCTGCCGTAGTCGGCCCTTACATCGCTGCGCTCTCGCGCCAAAAGCATCGCTTCGACTTTGGAGACTCCGGAGCGTTGAACTACGCCTGGTACGTCAGCGGCACAGTGAAGATGCACCTTGAGCCCTGGATGACCACCAGCTTCGGCTCCGCCCGCGTCCACCTGATCCATCCCGAACAGCAACTGCTGGCGCATCCGGGCATCTACAGCTACCGGGCTGAGCCCTATGGAACCTACCCTGCCTGGTTTGACCCGACGTACTTCCATGAGCGTATTACCCCGGTCTTCAACGCTCGGAGGTTGTTCCGGCGCGACATGCGAAATCTGGTGCTCAGCGTGCGTTATCTCTTCAACCACCCTGAAGCGTGGATCCTGCTGGCTTTGTTGCTGGTCTGCGGAGCGCGGCTGGATCTACCCGGTCTTCGCGGCGGCCGCGCAGACTGGCGCGCCGCCGCCTTCTCTCTACCTGCCCTCCTGCTCGGCGTGGCTATGTGGGGAATCTATGCATTGGTGAACGTCGAAGAGCGTTACGTGACGCTGGCCT
The DNA here is from genome assembly GCA_049977105.1 of Acidobacteriaceae bacterium. GTDB lineage: Bacteria > Acidobacteriota > Terriglobia > Terriglobales > Acidobacteriaceae > Granulicella. The sequence goes on from JBMFGX010000013.1 coordinate 73,981, forward strand.
ATCTGGCCATTGTCCTTCCGCTCTTTGCCGCCCTTGATTCCGCTCCCGAAGAGCCAGCCGTGAATCCGGCACCAGCCCGTCAGGACATCTCAGCAGGAATATCAATCCCCGCAGGATCTCCTGCGCTGCTGCGGTCGGATCCAGCGCAGGCATCTTCCTCCTGGCAGCGCCGCTCGGCCACGGCCATGGTAGCGCTGCTGGCCTTTCTGGCGCTGGGTGAGAGCCTGCGCATCGCATTTGAGCAGCGCCGCGACCAGTCCGCCGCCGGGCTTCCCGCGGCCTGGTACTCTCCCAACATCTTCGCTGCCGCCCACGGCCTCCAGGCGCTCGGTGTCGGCTCTGGCGACTCCATCGCCTGCATGGGTACGATCGCCTGTCTCAATGACCCCTACTGGATGCGTCTGGCCGATGTGCGTGTTCTCACCGAGGTCTACAACCCGGATCCGACTCATCTTATGGAGGAGTTTCAGGGCTTGCCGAATCGCTCCCGGGTCCTGGCGGTGCTCAAGGCGCAGGGAGCCAAGGTTCTGGTAGCTGCCTTTGATCCCGGCGCGGTCACGGGCCGTACGCCGGCCTCCGGAGGGTGGATCCGTCTGGGAGAGTCAGATCTCTATGCTCTTCCTTTGAATCTTCCCACGCCTCCACCAGCCGTGCCTGTTACCCTGCCTTGGGATAGCACAGGAGCGGCCAAGCCATGAGCCGCCCCAGACCATCGCCATGAACTACGTCATTCCTATGAATCAGCCGCCCCAAGACCCCACGCTCTCACCAACCTCGGCTATTCGCCCACCGGAGACCGCCTCGCTGGAGCTTACAGTCGTCATGCCCTGCCTCAATGAGGCTGAGACGCTGGCTGTCTGCGTTGACAATGCCCTGGCCGCGCTGACCGACAACGGCATTGCCGGTGAGGTGATCGTGGCAGATAACGGCTCCACGGACGGCTCGCAGGCCATCGCTACCCAACACGGAGCACGCGTGGTCAACGTTCCCATCCGGGGCTACGGCGCCGCGCTCAACGTCGGCATCCAGGCAGCGCGCGGCCGCTATGTACTGATGGCAGACGCGGATGACAGCTACGACTTCTCCCATATTCCGCGATTCCTGGCCGAACTGCGCTCTGGCGCCGACCTGGTGATGGGCAATCGCTTCCGGGGCGGTATTCTTCCCGGAGCTATGCCGCCGTTGCATCGCTACCTGGGCAATCCAGTGCTCAGCTTCCTTGGCCGCAGGTTCTTCCACGCGCCCATCGGCGACTTTCACTGCGGTATCCGCGCCTTCTCCAAGGATGCCTACAACCGCCTCGGAGTGCGCACCACCGGCATGGAGTTCGCCAGTGAGATGGTGGTCAAGTCCGCTCTGCTTGGGCAGAAGATCGTTGAAGTTCCCACCACCCTCAAGAAGGATGGCCGCAGCCGTCCGCCGCATCTCCGCACCTGGCGTGACGGCTGGCGTCATCTGCGCTTTTTGCTGCTGTACTCTCCGCGCTGGCTCTTCCTATATCCCGGCCTCGCGCTGATGCTGGTGGGTCTGGCGTTGATGGCCTGGCTGCTGCCTGCCTCTCGCCCGCTGGGCCACGTCAACCTAGGCGTGGATACCTTGGCCTACATCTCAGCCGCAGTGCTGGTGGGCTTCCAGTTGGTCTTCTTCGCCGTGGCGGCCAAGGTCTTCGCCATCTCAGAGGGGTTGCTCCCGGAGGATGAAGGCTTCCAGCGCTGGTTCCACTACATCACGCTGGAGACCGGTCTACTGGTGGGCGCGCTGCTCGTGTTGTGCGGCATAGGGATCGCGCTCTCCTCGGTACTCTCCTGGGCGCACACCGGCTATGGCCACCTGCAGCCGGTGCAGATGATGCGGCGCACCCTCCCTGCCATGCTCTGCCTGATGCTGGGCACGGAGGTGTGTTTCGCCAGCTTCTTCCTTAGCCTGCTGGGCCTGCGCCGCCGCTGAGGGCGCGGCTGGGAGCCGTGGATTTGGTGCGGAAAAATGGGCCGTCTCTCCCGAGGCGGCCCATCATCACTCCCTGTAGACAAACTTACCGCAGCTACCGCACAGCCTGTGGCCTGGGCAACTCACTCAGCCGCTTCTCCAGCATCTTCTCCAGATCTTCCAGCGCCTTGGAGAAGCTCTCGATGCCCTCCGCCAGCTTGTCCTTCGCCATTTGGTTCTCCGCATGCATCTTGTCGAAGGTCTCCTTGTTCATTCCTATCTTCGCAATCGGCAGCTTGGCACTCTCAGCCGGATCCAGCTTGCGCTTCAGCACTCCCTCGGTCTTCTGCAGTTCATCCAGCAGCTTGGGTGCAATGGTCAGCAGATCGCAGCCGGCAAGCTCCAGAATCTCCCCGGTGTTGCGGAAGCTGGCGCCCATCACCACGGTCTTGTACCCGAACTTCTTGTAGTAGTGGTAGATCTCCGTCACGGAGTGCACGCCCGGGTCGTCGGCCCCCACGTAGTCCTTCCCCGTATTTTTCTTGTACCAGTCCAGAATCCGGCCCACAAAGGGCGAGATCAGGGTCACCTTGGCCTCGGCGCAGGCAATCGCCTGGTGCAGGCCGAACAGCAGGGTCAGGTTGCAGTGGATGCCTTCCTTCTCCAGTTGCTCGGCGGCCCGGATGCCCTCCCAGGTAGAGGCTATCTTGATCAGCACGCGCTCCCGCGAGATGCCTGCGCTTTCATACTGCCGAATGATGTCCCGCGCTACTTCCATGGTCTTCTCGGTATCGTAGCTCAGGCGGGCATCTACCTCGGTGGAGACCCGTCCGGGAACAATCTCCAGAATCTTGCGGCCGAAGGCCACGGCCAAGGTCTTGAACGCGGTGGCGGCGACTTCCTTGTCGCTGGCCTTCTCTCCAGCCTTTTCCCGCGCCTCTTGCAGTACCTGGTCCACAATACCCTGATACTCGGGCATAGCTGCCGCGGCCGCGATCAACGACGGATTGGTGGTTGAATCGGTCGGCTTGAACTGTTTGATGGAGTTGATGTCGCCGCTATCGGCAACCACAGTGGTAAACGACTTAAGCTGGTCCAGCAGATTCGCCATAAAGGCTCCTAGGGGAGGGGATGGGAGAACGATTGCGGGACGTGGCGAAACGCCCGATCCTCTGGACCGGCACCTCACCCGTCCGGATATCAACCCTCTCCACTTCCATTATATATATGATGCCAATTTTGGCCCTGACGCACTCCCTGGCCGCTGCTATGTCGGCAACTTCTTCCCCAGAGCATCCACCATCTCCTGATACAAATGGATGGTCTGTGCGGCGATCGCCCTCCAGGAGAAGTGCTCCTCCACGCGTTTCCTTCCTGCCTGGCCCATGCGCCGCGCCCTCTCCGGGTTCCGCAGCAGGCTCGTGATTCGCTCCGCAAGATCCTGCGCGAACCTCTCCGGATGCACTGGGAACGCAGTCACTGGATCCGCCTCAAACGGCGTCAGCAGCCCGGTCTCGCCCTCCACCACCACCTCCAGAATCCCTCCGGTCGCACTGGCCACCACGGGAGCCCCACAGGCCATCGCCTCCAGATTGATGATGCCGAACGGCTCATACACGGAAGGGCAGCAGAACACCGCACAGTGCGAGTAAAGCTGGATGGCCTCCTCCCGGTTCACCATCTGGTCGATCCAGACCACGTTATGGCCGCTTCCGGTTGGATCGCCGCTGGCCACGGAAGAGCCGCCGTTGGGACCAGTGTTCCGCACCAACGCTGCCTCGCGCTCCGCAGTGGAGCTACCCGGGATAGCCTGCCGCACCGCCTCCACCTTGGCTCGCATCTCGGCGGCAATCTCCGGCGTATCGGGAGCTCCCGCGCACAGCACCACCTGGGTTCCCGGCGGCAGATGGGGGATCGCATCCACCAGGTGGGTGACGCCCTTCTGTCGCGTGATCCGTCCTACGAACAAAACGTAGGGCTTCGCGGGATTCACGCCGTACTTCTCCAGCGCCGTCTTCTCCGGCCGGTACCGGTACTGCTCCAGGTCGATTCCATTGTGAATCACATGAATCCGGCTTGCGTCCACCTCCGGGTAGGCTCGCAGAATGTCGGTCCGGGTGCCCTGCGATACAGCCACAATCGCATCCGCCTCCAGAATCGCTGTGCGCTCCATCCAGGAACTCAAGGTATATCCCGACCCGAGTTGTTCAGCCTTCCACGCTCGCAGCGGCTCCAGCGAGTGCGTCGTCAGCACAAAGGGGATGTTGTACAGCTTTCGAGCTAAAAAGCCTGCCATCGCCGCATACCAGGTGTGGGTGTGGATTACATCCAGCTGCTCCAGGTGAAGGTTCTGCAACAGATTCAGGGAGAGAGCCTCCAGCGCGGCTTTGAACTTAGCGTCCGTGCCACGGGTGATGAGCGGCCACGGTTGCTCGAAGTGCACCTGCAGATTTGGGCTCTCCGGCAGCTTCGGATCGCGCAGGCTATCGGCCTGCGGGGTCTCGCCCCAGGCATGCACTTCCACCTCAATGCTTCGGGCCAGCTCCCGAGACAGGTACTCGACGTGAACTCCTGCGCCGCCATACACATACGGCGGATACTCCCGCGTAATCAACCCAACTCGCATAGTCTCCACTTCCATAGCTGCGGGGAAGCCTCCGGTCCCGGCTTTGCGTCCGGCCTCTCGCTCCCGTCAGCGACCAGTCTAGTGCAAAACCAGCCGGGAGCGTCTCCGCAGCCCAACCCTGCGGCTGCGCCCCGATCAGATTCCCATGTCCTGCGGAGTATACTGCGATGTGCACTTTGCAGCCCGTCTGAAAATTCTGTGAAGATCTCTATGCACAATCTTACTTTTGGGAGTTGGCATGACCAATCAGCCGCAAGCCTTGAGACGCATCATCCTGAACCACGGAGGCGTTAAGGCCGTCCTCCTTACCGCTGGCTTACTGCTCGCGCCGGGTGTTTCGTCGGCGCAGAGCACGCACAGTGGTGACCTCACCGCGACGACGACCACCGCTGCGCTCTCCAGCCCAGCCCCCGAGCAGCAGCATGCGCTTCCACCCGACTCCATCACCGAGGGAACGGTCACGGTGGCAGGCAAAGCCATCGCCTACAAGGCGGTCGCTGGCCTGCTCCGGGTGGGCGCTACGGACCAGCAGGATGCCGATATCAGCCTGGACGGCACCTTCCTCCCCAGCTCAGAGTCTGGCGCAGCCCCTCCCAAGCCCGGTCAGGAGCCGACGACCGCCACCATGTTCTTTACTGCCTACTTTGCCAAGGATGAGGATCCGGCTACCCGGCCCATCGTCTTCATCTACAACGGAGGTCCCGGTTCAGCCACCATGTATCTGCGCATGTGCAGCTTTGGCCCGGTGCGCGTAGAACTCGATGACCTTGGCCATCCCGCCGGCGGCCCCTACAAGATTGTTCCCAATCAGGACTCGCTGCTGGACACCGCCGATCTGGTCTTCATCGACGCTCCCGGAACCGGCTACGGCCGCGTGATGGGGAAGGACGCTGACAAAGCATTCTACGGCATCGACCAGGACGCCGGAGCCTTCCAGCGCTTCATCCGCCGCTTCCTCACCAAGTACAACCGCTGGGAGTCTCCACGCTTCCTCTTTGGGGAGAGCTACGGCACCACCCGCGACGCCGTGCTCTCCGCTGCGCTGCAACGCCACGGCGTTGATCTCAACGGAGTGGTCTTCCTCAGCCAGATCCTCAGCTTTGATGACTCCGCTGACGGCTCGGACGGCAACCCTGGCACGGAAAACGGATTTTTCCTCGCTCTACCCAGCTTCGCCGCCACAGCCTGGTTCCATCACAAGGTTCCCAACCAGCCTGCGGAGCTTCTGCCCTGGCTGCATCAGGTGGAGCAGTACGCCATCGGCGACTATGCCGGCGCTCTGCTGCAGGGCTCTGACCTCACGCCTGCACGCGAGGCTGAGGTGGCTAGCCGACTGGAGAGCTACACCGGCATCCCTGCCAAGCTCTGGATCAAGGCGAATCTTCGCCTCACCGGAGGTGAGTTCGCCCAGGATCTGCTTGGTGATAGCAATGACACCACCGGTCGCCTCGACTCCCGCTGGTCCGGCCCCAGCATGAACCCGCTGGACCGTGAAGCCGCCTACGATCCCTTCACAGAAGCAATTGAATCGGCCATCCAGGCCGCCATGAACACCTACGCGCATACCACCCTGAAGTTCGGCCAGAATATGACCTACGAGGCCAGCGCCCGCATGGGATCCTGGAACTGGGATATGAAGCACAAAGGCCCCCTGCGCGGCGGCTGGTCCGGAACCTTCAGCAACGTCATGGGCGATCTGGCTTACACCATGAAGGTGAGCCCGCATATGCACGTGCTGCTGATGGGCGGCTACTTCGATCTTGGCACCGTCTACTTTGGCGCCACCTATGAGATGAAACATCTGCCCATCCCCGCCGACCTGGAGAAGAACATTGAGTACAAGTTCTTTCCCACCGGCCACATGGTTTACGTCAACCCACAGGCTCGCGCCGGCCTGCATCTGCGCACCGCCCAGTTCATCCGCGACTACGAGAACGCAGCCCAGTAGCGTTCTCTTCCTGTCGGCAACTGGCGCTCCTCTGACTCTCGTGAGGGCTTTCCCCAGGGAAGACCCTCACGACCGCTCCCTTCCGCTCGACCCGACGGCGCGGAAAAGGTTCTCTGTAGAGGTTCGCCGCAAAGGTTCTCTGTGCAGATTCCTTGCGCTTCGCGTTCTTTCACTCTGTCACCGCTCCAACGCATAAGGACTCCAGTCAAGATGCTCAAACATTCCTCTCTCTCCCTCGCTACGCTCGCGGCCACGCTTAGCCTGGCCATCTTCGCTCTCCCACCCCGCGCCACAGCCGGACCACTGGGCTCTGGCCCACAAGATGCCGCGTCGCAAGCAGTGGGACAACAGGACTCCGGCCAAACCTCTTCGCCAACCCAGTCCGCCCCCGCAGACGTCGGCATGGCTCCCCTGCCTGCGGATAAGTACCTCTGGATGGAAGATCAGCATGGCGCCCGCGCTCTGGCCTGGGTCCGGGCTCAGGACGCTCGCTCGCTGAAGATCCTGGAGTCAGATCCTCACTATGCCGCCTTCTATGCGCAGGCGCTCCGCATCGCGCAGTCTCCCAGCCGTCTCTCCATTCCAGAGCAGCATGGCGAGGAGATCTACAACCTCTGGCGCGACGCCGACCACGTCAATGGCATCTACCGCAAGGCGTCGCTGGTCAGCTACCTCTCGAACCATCCTGTCTGGCAAACCGTCATCGACTACGATGCTCTGGGACGGCAGGACAAGGTCAACTGGGTGGCTCACGGCCTCAACTGCCTCTATCCCGGCAACCGCTACTGCATGGTTCAGCTCTCCTCCGGCGGAGAAGACGCCGAGAGTCAGCGGGAGTTCGATCTCAAGTCCGGCGAGTTTGTCTCCGGCGGATTTGCTCTCTCCCGCAGCAAGCAGGACGTCTCCTGGCAGGACAAGGACACCCTGCTCGTCGCGCGCGACTGGGGCCCGGGAACCATGACGGCCTCCGGCTATCCCTTCATCGTCAAGCAATGGAGGCGCGGAACCCCGCTCTCCAGCGCCAAGGAGGTCTTCCGCGGCAAGCCCACTGATATGAGCGCCAGGGGTTACACCCTGCACGACGCCCGGAAGCACTCTCTCACCCTCTTCACCCGCCAGATCACCATCTTCCGCATCCGGACCTTCCTCCTCACTCCCACCGGACTTCAGGAGCTGAGCATCCCCGGCAAGTCTCAGATCGACGGCCTGCTCGATGGTCGCCTGCTGGTGGAGATCAATGAAGACTGGACCCCTGCAGGCCAAGCGCAGACCTTCACCCGCGGCTCGCTGCTGGAGCTGAAGCTCTCAGACGTGCTCAAGGATCCAGCCCATCTCAAACCGGATGTCGTCTTCGCTCCCACCGCGGAGGAGTTCCTGCAGAGTGTCGATCTCACCCGCTCCCATCTGCTGATCACCACCCTCAAGCACGTTCAGGGGAAGGCCTACATCTACTCGCCCTCGCTGCTCGGCTGGAGCCATCGCGAACTCCCCGTGCCACAGAACGTCAGTGCCAAGGTCGTCTCCACCAGCGACGCCGACGACAACTTCTTCATGGAGTTCAACGGATTTCTTACTCCGCCATCGCTCCTCTTCGGGGATGCGGCTCAGGGCACGTTGCGGTACATCCGCAGTCAGCCGGCACAGTTTGACGCCTCCCAGGACGTCGTCGAGCAGTATCAGGCTACCTCCAAGGATGGCACGCCCATTCCCTACTTCATCGTTCATCCCAGGCAGATGCAGCTCAACGGAGCCAACCCCACCATCCTCTACGCCTATGGTGGATTCCAGATCTCCATGACCCCCACCTACAACGGCTCCCTGGGCAAGTTGTGGTTGCAGCCCGGCGGCGTCTATGTGCTGGCCAACATCCGCGGCGGCGGCGAGTTCGGCCCTGCCTGGCATGAGGCGGGCCTCAAAACCCACCGCCAGCGCATCTATGACGACTTCGCCGCCGTCGGCGAGGATCTCATCGCGCGTCGCATTACCTCGCCGCGCCGTCTGGGCATCATGGGTGGTTCCAACGGTGGTCTGCTGATGGGCGTGGAGATGACGCAACACCCTGACCTTTGGCACGCCGTCGCCATCATGGTCCCGCTGCTGGACATGCTGCGCTATGAGAAGATCGACGCTGGAGCCAGTTGGGTTGGCGAGTATGGCTCTGTGAGCAATCCGGCTGAGCGCGCCTTCCTGGCCGGCATCTCACCCTACAACCAGCTCAAGCCCGGCGTAGCCTACCCAGAGCCCTTTATCTTCACCAGCACCAAGGACGATCGTGTCGGTCCGCAGCACGCCCGGAAGTTCGCTGCCAAGATGGAGGAGTTCCACGATCCCTTCCTCTATGACGAGATCATCGAGGGTGGTCACGCCGCTGGGGCCAACCTCAAGGAACAGGCTCAAACGTGGGCCCTCATCTACACCTACTTCACCAGCATGCTGGAAGGGAAGTAGCGCCGCACTCCTACCTGCGCGATGCGCCGAACCACAGATAGCGGCTCGGCGCATCGTCGCCGCCCTCTGGCCTTGATTCCGTTGCTGCGCATCCTGGATAGAGTGGCCCGGCGGCGGCTTCATTCCGACCCAGCAGGCAAGTCCGCCGGAGACTCCGGCGCATGGGATAAAGCGAAGTGGGACCGGGCTGACAAGCCTCTGATTGCTCCGCAAATACACGGGTGACCGTGTCGCTGTCTGGAACCACGCTGCGTCCGTTTCCATGGAAGAGACAGGTTGCCTCCCACAGCCATTTCAGGACGCTGTGGATGGCCCTATCCAGCCAGATACCAGCCGGAGATATAGCCGTTGGGCACAGGAGCAAGAGCGGCAGAGCCTATTTCCAGGGACGGCGTCAGCGCCCCTCGTTGAAGCTCCGCTACACTGGCGCATATGTCCGTCAAAGCTCCCCTCCCTGGACGCACCGTGCCGGAGCCCTATCTCCCAGACCCCTATCGCTGGTCCATAGGCCTGTTGCTCGGCCTGGGTGTGCTTATCAACTACTTCGACCGCGTCAACCTGTCCGTTTCCCACGATGCGCTGGTGAAAAGCTTTCAGGTCACCCCAGTGGTCTTCGGACAGCTCTCGGCAGCGTACTCCTGGACCTACGCAGCGTGTCAGTTGCCCACCGGCATGTTGCTGGATAGCTTCGGCGTTCGCAAGGTCTCCTTACTCTCTATCTTCCTCTGGGGTGCTGCATCCCTGGCTGCGGCGTTTGCGCCCGGCGTCTTATTGTTCTTCGCTGCACGGCTGTTGCTGGGCATCGGGGAGGCGCCCACCTTCCCAGCCAGCGCCAAGGCTGTGGGAGCATGGTTCCCAGCGCAGGAGCGCTCGTTCGCCACCGCCATCTTTGATAGCACGGCCAAGCTGGCCAACGCTATAGGCGTACCTTTGCTCGGGCTTCTTTTGCTGCATATCGGATGGCGCTGGTCCTTCGGATTTACAGCTCTTCTCTCGTTTGCGTATCTCATCGTGTTTGCGGTTGGATATCGCGAGCCGCATCGCCACGCTTTACACAGCTTTGCCGCTCGCCATAGCGGAGAAGTCGACTCTCAAGCTTTGCCGGCGCCTACGATTCCCCTGCGCCGCCTGCTACGCGAGCGCAAGGTGCTGGGAGCGGCGATCGGCTCCGGCGCCTACAACTATGTGTTCTATCTTCTGCTTACGTGGCTGCCGACGTACCTGGATCAGACCCAGAACATCACACTGCGTCAATCGTTCCTGTTCACCGGAGTTCCCTGGCTGGTGGCGGCAGCTTGTGGCCTGCTGATCGGCGGCGTCCTGGTGGATTGGCTCATCCAGCGCGGTCTGGACGCCAGCACCGTGCGGCGCACGGTGCTGATCACCGGAACGTGTTGTGGCCTTGGCATCGCCGGCGCAGCCTTTGCGCACAGTGTTACCACCGCGTTGCTTGCCATCACCCTCTCCATCGGCGGGCTCTCCGCGGCATCGCCCGTGCTGTGGAGCCTGCCGTCGCTACTGGCGCCAAACTCAAGCAGCGGCTCAGTCGGGGGCATCATGAACTTCTCAAACCAGATCTCTGCCATCGCCGCGCCGATCCTCACCGGTCTGGTGGTGGAGTGGACCCACAGTTACATGTACGCTTTTGTAATCTCCGCCGCGTACCTCCTGGTGGGCATCGTGGCCTACCTGACGATGCTCCAACGCATTGAAGTGATTGACGTAAGCGGAGCGCTCGCCGGTGGCTCAATCTCCCGAATCTCTTAACCAAGCAGCCTCGGTGGCAGCCGAGGCTTGGCCATGGCGTCTCTACTTGCTGACGAGGGCGCGCGTCCGGCCTACCGTAATGCCGCCATCCACCAGCAACGTCTGCCCCGTCACATAGCGGGAGGCCTCGCTGGCCAGAAAGACGACTGCGCCATCCAGATCGTCGGGGCGCCCCGGACGGTTCAACGGTATTCGCTCCTTCAGGTACTCCACCCATTCCTCGTTCTCGTACATCATCCTGTTCTGCTCGGTCTTGAACCATCCCGGAGCGAGCGCATTCACGGTAATGCCGTACTTGCCCCAATCGTCGGCCAGGCTCATCGTAAGCTGGCGAATGCCGCCGCGGCTGGCTCCATAGGGTGCCAGCCCCGCATACCCAAAGACACTGGTGACGGAGCTGATCTGGATGATGCGACCGTAACCACGCTGCATCATGCCACGCGCTATGGCCTGCGCTACAAAGAAGGCTCCACGCAGGTTGGTATCCAGGATGGTGTTCCAGTCCTCCCAAGTCACGTCCAGCGCGGGCTTGCGGATATTGCATCCGGCGTTGTTCACCAGAATATCCACCTTGCCGTAGGCCGCCTCTGCCGCTACGCCAAACGCCGTGATGCTGTCGCGCTCGCGCACATCCAGCGCCAGCGCCTTGGCCTCTATCCCCAGGTCCGCTAACTCCTTCAGAAATGGATCGCAATCGCCCGCTCTGCGGCTGGTGATCACCAGCCTGGCGCCGGCGCGGCCAAGCGCACGGGAGAAGTACTGCCCAAGTCCACGCGATGCACCAGTGACCAAAGCCACTTGACCGGTAAGATCAAAAAAGTTGTGGCTCACGCGCGCTCCTCCGTCGTCCAGTTTGGCGTGACTACCACCTTCAGCAGCCCCCTCTCGCCACCGTGCAGGCGACGGAACCACTGGGGAGCTTCTTCCAGAGACGATCTGGCGGAGATCAGCGGCTTCACATTGATGCTGCCATTGCCCACCAGACGGATCGCCTCCGGATACTCGCCCGCGGAGGCGCAGGAGCCCTGGAGCCTGATCTCCCGCGTGACCACCCGCTGCAAGGGCAGCGGAACCTCCGGCTGAATGTTGCCAATCAGCGTGACTTTGCCCCCTCGGCGCACGCACTCGATGGAGGTCGCCACCGTCTCCGCGCGGCCCACTGCCTCCAGCACCACATCCACGCCGCGCCCACCGCTGCGGCGCAGCATCTCGTCGACCAGTCCTTGTCCACTGAGGTGGAGCGTGTCTGGGATGCCGACCTGCTCCGCCAGCTTCAGGCGCGTTGCGTCTACATCCGCAATCGTCACAGACGAGCATCCGTGGGTGCGCGCCGCCTGTGCAGTGAGCAATCCAATCATCCCCGCTCCGATCACCAGCGCCGATTCGCCGCCCTTCATCTGCGTGATGCGCACCGCATGCAACCCGACAGAGACCGCTTCCAGCATCGCGGCCTCTTCAAACGGAAACGTATCCGGCAGCGGATACAGAATGCGTGCCGGAACCGCAACCAGCTCCGCAAAGGCGCCGTTGCGCCGATACTCCCCGCAAGAGACGCCCAGCACCTGCCGACGATCGCACAGATTCATCTCGCCGCGCCGGCAAAACTCGCAATCTCCGCAGTAGACAGTAGAGTCAAAGGTGACGCGGTCGCCCGGCTTGAAGTTCTTGACCTCCGCGCCCACACGATCAATCGTGCCGGCACCCTCATGCCCCATCACCAGGGGAGGAATCCGGCGTCCGGAGCCGCCGTCATAGCCATGCACATCGCTGCCGCAGATACCGCAGGCCGCAACCCGGATCACCACCTCATCGGGTGCGCACGCAGGCTCCGCGATCTCCCTCACCTCCAGATGTTCGTAGCTGGACAGCATCAGTGCCTTCATCGGCCTGTTCCCCCTCTTTCCAATCTCCGATCTTCGATTCCAGGATCCAGAATTCCAATTCGCAACTCCCGATTCCCAGTCCTGAAGTTCAGCTTAGCCCCGCGTTTCGCGCATTGTCACGGGAGACCGCCTTCCGCGCCAGCCGTCAGATGGCCGGGGCCGGTCTGCTCCTCGGCCAGTTACAACGCCAGGCCTCGCTGTTCGCCTGCATAGACCACTCCCACTTCCTCTTTCCCTGCATCCTGCCCTGCCTTTTGCCTCAGCTACTTCTGCTCAAGCGACTTCCCGGCCTGCTGGCGCGATCGAGCAGCAGGAGCATGAAGCAGTATTTTCATGAGAGCGCGCACAGATTTATTAATAAAAAAGGCTCATCTTCGCGGATATCGACCGGTTTGTCGATTATTAATGGCTCATGCACTCCTTTCGGGACCGTCTTTGCCTGCGCGCCTCTCTGCGCCTGATCCAGCCTATGTCTTTCACCCAGCTCAAGGCTGTATCCCAGTTCAAGACATCCCAGCTCGCGGCGCTGCTCTCTCTGGGCCTTCTGTTCAGCGCTACGGTTCTGCTGAGCGGTTGCGGAGGCACGAGTGTTCCGGCTCCGCCCACCGGCATCACCATCAACGGCCCGGCGTCAGACACCATCGACCCGGGCGACTCCGCTAACTTCACTGCCACCGTGCAGGGTGGCGCCTCCGCCGCAGGCGTCCACTGGACGCTCACCGGCTGCAGCGCGTCCAACTGCGGCGGGCTCTTTGACGCCACCAGCACCGCGGTCACCTTTGCCGTGCCGGTCAGCGTCAGCACCGGCTTTACCGTCACCCTCACGGCCACCTCCGCAGTCGATAGCAGCGTTACAGCGTCGGTCACGCTCACCGTTCCTGCCGACCTGAGCATCGCTCCTGCCTCCGGCGCCCTTCCCGGCGCTGTCTTCCAAAGCGCCTACACGCAAACCTTGCGCGGGAGCGGCGGCATTCCGCCCTACACCTGGAGCGTCTCCCAAGGCGTGCTTCCCGCCGGGCTAACCCTCAGCAGCAGCGGCGTGATCGGCGGGTTGCCCATCGCAGTGGGAGCAGCCAGCTTCACCGTCAAACTCACGGACTCCGGATCGCCTGCGCTTACCACCAGCGCGTCCTACACCCTCTCTACCGTCTATCCGCCGCTAGCCATTACCACCACCGCGCTACCCAATGGTGTAGAAGGCAGCGCCTACAACTACTCGCTGATGGCCCAGGGGGGTAGCGGGGTCGGCTATGTCTGGACCGTCACCTCAGGCAGCGCGCTCAGCGCCGTGGGCCTCACCCTGCTGCCCTCCGGCCAGATCGCCGGAGCTCCCAACGCCAACGAGACCTCCGTCCCGCTCACGGTCCAGGTTACAGACTCGGCGGGCAACACCGCCTCCGCCACGCTCGCGCTCACCGTCACCGCGGTAGCCTTCCAGGGCCAGGTGCTCAGCGGATCTACGCCTGTGGCCAACGCTACCATCCAGCTCTACGCCGTGGGCGCCAGTGGCAACGGCTCCTCGGCCACTCCCATGCTCAGCCAGGCCGTCACCTCAGACGATATTGGGATGTTCCAGCTCAACGGCCTTTACACCTGCGGCAAGAGCAGCTCAGGAGCCGGCATCAGCGGCAGCAATCAGATCTACCTGGTCGCCAGCGGAGGCATGGCCACGCTCAACTCCTCCCAGCCTCCCTCAGGCAGCAACGCCAGCCTGATCATGGTGGCCGCGCTGGGCCCCTGCAGCAACCTCACCCCAACCTCCTTCTTCACTATCAATGAGGTCACCACGGCGGCTGCGGCCTGGGCGCTGGCGCCCTTTGCTACCTCAGCCACATCCATCGGCGCCACCTCCACCAACTCCCTTGGCATCAGCAACGCCTTCCTGGACGCGGCGCTGCTGGCCAACCCGTCTACCGGCGGGCCGGCTACGCTGCCCTCCGGCCTCCATGTCGAAACCGGCAAGCTGAACGCTCTGGCTGACGCCATCAATAGCTGCACCGGAGGGGACGGCTCGAGCTGCACACCGCTGTTTACTGCGGCCACGCCGCCCACCGGCGGCGCCACCCCGCAGGATGCCTTCACCGCGGCGCTGAACATCGTTCACCACCCGGGTGAGAACGTCTCCGCAGTCTGGGCCCTCCTTCCCTCCACCCCTCCGTTCGCTACCAGCCCACTCAGCCAATCCCCCAATGACTGGACCATGTCCCTCACCGTCACCGGAGGAGGTCTGTCGCTACCCACCGCTCTGGGCATCGACAGCCAGAACAACATCTGGGTGGCCAACCAGAACGGCCCGCTCTCCGCCTTCAACGCCCAAGGCACGCCTCTCTCGTCCACCGGCTACGGCCTCTCCAACGGGATCTCAGACATCAATGAGGTCTACGGCCTGGCGATCGATCCGTCCAACAACATCTGGGTGACCAACGCCAACGGCAACGGCGGTGGCGGAGCGGGCAGCGTCACAGAGTTCTACGGCGTCACGAACCCTTCCACACAGGGCAGCTACGCCTCTTACTCGGACTACTCTCTCCAGTACCCTTACGCCATCGCCGCCAACAACACCGTGGGTTCGGCCAACTACGGCGATCTCTACATCGCCAACAGCGGCACCTCCTCGGTCACGGTTTACAACAGCAGCGGCACTCCGGTGGCCACCTCGCTCGGGGCCAACTATGACCTCGCCGATGTGCCCAACGCCATCGCGCTGGACTCCAGCGGCGGCTTCTGGCTCTCCGGCAATGACGATGTCGCCCACATCTCCTCCACCGGCACGCTGCTGGTGGACGCCGCCTGCTGTGGAGAGTCCTACGGCATAGCTACCGATGCGGCCGGTGATCTCTGGATCGCAGATTATCTCGGCGGCAGCAACTACCAAGGAGCCGTCGCCGAAGCAGTCACAACCTCCTCCGGCAGTACCAGCGTCCCCATTACCGGTCTGGCCACCGGCGGCATCGATCACCCGGCCATGGTCGCCGTGGACGCCGCGCAGAACGTCTGGATCTCCAACTTCCACGGCGACTCCATCACGGAGCTGGCGGGCGCCACCAACTCTTTGCCTGTCGGCACAGCCATCTCTCCCACCACCGGCACCTACGGAACCGGCGGCTATGGCCTGGACGCCTCGCTGGGAGAGCCGTTCAGCCTTCTTCCTGACCGCTCCGGCAACCTCTGGGTCTCCAATGAAGGCGCCCCCACCCTCACCATGTTCTTTGGTCTGGCCGCGCCCACCGTCACCCCCCTGCAATCCATCCCCACCGCTCCCTGAGCCTTCTGAGTCTATGGCTGGGGTTCGCTCCCCCGCGGTGGCTGCAAACTCCGCCTGTACTGCCCCATCGTCCGCACCTGCGCCTGCTCTGGAGCCAATGCTCTGGGCAGGGACGGAAGGCAGACCACCCCGAGCTTCTTTCGGCGAGAAGAGCGAACAGCCCGATATTCCGCTACACCGGAGCTTCACCCGTCGCAACGCGAGGGAAGAACGTTCTTCGGTAACCGGGCGTCTTCTGCCTCGCTATTACTAAAGAAGGATCATGGTATCGCGGCACGACAAAAAATCTTTCAAATTATCTAATGCTTTCAGATTATAGTTTTCTCATATGTATCTTTAACTTCCGATGGTAGCCGCCTGCAGGAAACTCCACCCCGGCCGCCAGAGGTTCCTGTACTCCCTTCGTTTTGCACCCCCGGAGACTCCTGCCATGAAGCCTTCCCTCCAGAAAGCACTCGTTCCCAGCTCCCTTGCTGTTGCTCTCCTGCTTGGAACCTTCAGCCTGGTAGGTTGCGGAGGAGCGATGACCACAAACGATGTCAGCGCATCCACCGCCGCCATCACCAGCACAGCGCAGACCTCCGGGCCGCCTATCAAGGGCTATGTCTTCGGTGGCCACGCGCCCATTCAGGGCGCGCACGTTTATCTTCTGCAGCCTGGACTCAATGGCTACGGCTCTCAGGCCACCTCGATTTTGACCTCCGGAACCAGTGACAGCTCTGACCCCAACGTCCCGTCCGGCGCAGAGTACGTAACCACTGACAGTACCGGCTCGTTCAACTTCACCAGCTATCAGTGCACGGTAGGCCAGCCGGTCTATATCTATGCCTGGGGAGGCAACATCGGGGCCACCACCTCCTCCACGCCGGTTACCTATAGCATCAGTCAGATCGTGGTGACCAACGCCACACCTGGGCCCGCCGGAACGGCCACGTATACCGTAACCGTGAACACTCCCGGTCCCCTCACCGCAGGCCAGACGGTCACTATCGCCGGCCTCCCCGCCGGAAGCGCGGCCCCCCCACCGGGCGACTACGACTGGAGCATCCTCAACGGAAGCCAGACGGTTTTAAGCAGCCCGGCGCCCACCTCCACCACCTTCTCTTTCACAGCGACTGACGCTTACACTGGCCCACCGCCCCCGGGTAATATTCAGAACGGCACCTACACCACCAGCGGAACGGACAACATAGGAACTGCGGCCACGGCTGCCAGTACCACGGTCCCCCCCACCAATAATCCCAACATCGTCGAACTCGCCACGCTTGGCATCTGCCCGCAAGGCCAATTCAACACCGGTGCCGGGGCGCTCTCCTACGTCTACCTCAATGAGGTATCCACGGTAGCCGCGGCCTATACCTTCCAACCTTTCACAGTGCTGGGCAACAACAATGCCTGGGACATCGGCATCCCCGCCAATGACCCGCAGGCGCTGCTGGGCATCAATAACGCCGCACTAACTGCCGGCCAGCTTTACAACATCCAGGGCGGCGGCCCGCAGTCTACGGCCAACGATGGCGAGGGTCATCTGGCCAACTACGCAACCCAATCCTCCTCTGGCGTCCCCAACTCCGGCAACGGCGTGGTTCCAGAGGCCACCATCGACTCGCTTGCCAACATCCTCGCCTCCTGCGTGGACTCCATTCCTCCCGCTGCGGGAACCCTCAGCACCCAATGCAGCTCGCTCTTCGCCCTCGCTACCGATGACGGAGCCACCGGCGGCACCCAACCCACAGACACGGCAACCGCAGCTATCAACATCGCTCGCTTCCCAGCCGGCAATCACAGCGAAACGGATGTAGACGCCACTTACGCGAAAGACATCTTCGGCCTCCAGTCCGGCACTGTGCCGTACGTCCCCGATCTGGCCAACGCGCCGAACGATTGGACCCTTGCCATCAACTATCCCTACGCCGAGGTGGGCGGCTACTCCACCGCCGTGAACAGCGAACTGCATCGAGCAGAGAGCATCGCGGTGGACGGCAAGGGGCAGATTTGGATTACGGCGCAGGGTGGTGGGAGCAACAGATCGGCGCCCAGCATCAACCTCTGGTCCCCGCTGGGCGTGCCCATAAGCACCTACAGCAACAATCCAACTTATATCTACGGGTATGTCTCCGTGGATGGCAACAACAACGCCTGGACCGGCAACGCTAACTCCACCAGCAGCATTGAGGAATTTAGCGACACTGGCAGCCTGACCGGATCCTACGGCGCCGGCTACAGCGCCGCCTACACCGTCATCGCTAACCAGGCCGGCGACGCCTACTTCTTTTCCGGCCAGACCGGCACCACCTCGCCCTACGACACCGCGCCCTTCGATACCTATGGCAACGACGAGATGTGGGAGTACAATGATGCCGGGTCGCTGATCAGCTCCAGCAGCACCTGCGACGGAACCGCGGGTCAGTACGTTTACGACTGCATCAGCCCCAGCATCTTCAACGCCGGCGACAATGTGGTGCACGGCGCAATCGATTCCGACGGAGATCTCTGGCTGACCAGCGAGGCATCTCCCTACCAGATCGCGCGAGTGAGCCCGACGGGAGGCGAGGTCTGGGAGTACACCACCAGCACGAAGCAGCCCGAGCTTCCCTCCATTGACGGCAACGGCAATGGCTGGATCGCCAACCAGACCACGGATGCGGAGGTCTATGAGTTTCCCTCCGCGGGCGGATCTCCCACCGTGCTCACGAGTAGCACCACCGGTGCGGACCTCACCTCCACCTTTGGCTCAGCCGTGGATGGGAACGGCAACATCTGGCTGGCCAATCGCTGCGGCAACTACGGTAGCTGCACGAATGGCGCCGGCACCAACTCCATCATTGAGCTCAACGGCGGCAGCCTGCCCGGAGACATCAACACCGCCATCTCGCCCCCCACCAACTACATCCCGGAGGCCCAATATCCAGCCACCGCCAATACCTTTACCACCATGCTGGATGACTCCCTGAATCTGGCCATCGATCCCTCCGGCAACGTCTGGATAACCAATTACACCGGCAATGCTGTCGTCGAGCTGGTGGGTGCGGCCGCTCCAGTGGAGACGCCTCTCTCCGTAGCGGCGCAGGGGAAAAAACTGGGACAGAAGCCCTGATCGGCTCCTCCATCCGTTCCTCCACCCGTGGCACAGGCTCTCTGCGCCATGGGCCTTTTCTCGTTGCCTCGGCTATTCCGCTCAACCCGTCCCGCAGGCTACAAGGTTACAGCCCAAAGCTGCCCAACCTTAGCCCTCTGACCGGAAATGCCGCCCCTGAGAATGCAGCGGTTAAGCCACAGCCATGCAGGCCCCAGGACCTCAACGCCCAGCCGCCACGGACCATCCTCTCGGAACGCCCTCAACCGAGGCAACAGCTCTGATATGGAGTGACCCTGTCAATGCCTACACGGATGTGGGGTTGTTCTTGCGTTTGGTTTTGTTTTTCCGAGGACAGGGCCAGCAGCAGTCGAAGCAGAATGGGCGACGATTGATCAGTCTGATATTCGCGGGTCGGAACCGCATAATCTTGATCC
>JBMFGX010000014.1:0-88136 GCA_049977105.1 Acidobacteriaceae bacterium
CATAACTGAACATCCCATCCTGTATCCGCTCGTCTCCACGCATACTCGTTAGACGCTCTACACCTTGTGGATCGCCGCAGAATCGATGCCTATTTCAACAAGTTCCTAAGTGTTTATTTCTTGAATCTTAGCGACATGCACATCAGAAGTCTGGGGAAAGTCCTGAGGGTTGTCCACATTGTCGTCGCACATCAGCGAGCTCAAACGGTAATCCAAGCGCAGGGAGCGTGATCCAGGCAGGGATTTTAAGCCGTTGCCACCGTTCCAGAGATTGGGGTTGGCCGAGGATCCCGAGGTCAATTCTGAAATTTTCTCAAGTTTTTGATTTCCTTGAACATTTTTATTGACAAGCGAATCATTCACGGCATAGTGTCGCCGCATCGTTAAATTCTTCACTGTGTAGGGTCTGCGACGCTGGTGACCCAGTCCGCCGCGTGATATCCAAAAATTCTTCCTCTCAGGAGAAAAAGAATGCACTTCAAAAAATTCAAAAGAGGTCTCTCGAGTTCCTTTCTGGTCATTGCTCTGTTCGCCCCCGCGTCGTTCATGTTGCGCCTCCAGGCTCAGAGCATCACCGGCGGCGTCACAGGGACCGTCACTGATCCGAGCGGCGCAGCCATCCCGGGCGCAGTCGTCACCGCTCATGACCTTGATACCAATGTCTCCACGCCGACCACGACCAACAGCAAGGGCGACTATCACATTGAGCATCTGCCCATCGGCCGATACGAAGTGATCGCCAGCGCAAAAGGCTTCAGCAGTCAGAAGCTCCCGTCGTTCAGCCTGGAAGCCTTGCAGACCGTTACTTTCAACGCCAAACTCGGCGTACAAGGAAACACGTCTACCGTGAACGTATCCTCCGCCGAACCCATTCTGGACACCCAGGACGACACCATCAGCACCACATTTACCGCCAACACGATTGCGAACTTCCCACTGAACGGGCTGGACTTCAGTGCGCTCACACTCTATACGCCGGGCTCGGTGAGCACCTTCGGAAATACCGGCACGACCGGCATCGGGCGCGACACCTACTACAGCGACTCAGTAAACGTGGACGGCAACCGAGCTCAGGCGAATAACTACACGCTGGAAGGTTTCGACATGAACGAGACCTTCAACAACGAGATCGGCTATAATCCGGCGCCGGCCGCGCTACAGCAGGTTCAGGTTCTAACGGCAAACTCGCCTGCGGAGTTTGGCAACGTCAACGGCGCAGGCGTGGTAAGCGTGCTCAAGAGCGGCACCAACGAGTACCACGGCTCGCTCTACGGCTACCTGCAGGATTATCGTTTCAACGCCGACTCCTGGCAGAACAAGAACCAGAGGCCGATCATTCCCACCAACCCCTACTCTCAGGACCAGTTCGGCGGCACCTTCGGCGGCCCCATTCTGCACAATAAGCTTTTCTACTTTGTGGACTACCTCGGCTCGCGCTACCACGTTGGCGGCGTCGGTTCCGAAAGCGTTCTCACCGCAGCCATGAGGAACGGCGACTTCTCTGCGCTGCTCCCGGAGGGCTGTGACAGCTCCGGATATACCACCATCGCTGGAGTCGCAACCTGTAATTCCACTGGGGCAACGGATTCCTTTCAGTTGTTTGACACCCTGAACAACAACCAGCCCTTTGTTGGGAACGTTGGCGTTCCCATCGTCAATCCCGTCGCCCAATTCCTCATCTCCAACAGCTCCCTGTATCCCCTGCCCAATGCGACGCCGACTGATGGCATCGCCGCCAACAACTACCAGGCCCCTCAGCGAAACTACACGGCCAACAACCAAGGGGACATCAAGATCGAGTACGACAAAAGCGCGAAGGACCTGTTCACTGGCTTTTACTCGATGTCCACGGTCTATAACGGCACGACTCCCGTGCTCGCAATTAGTTTCACTGGGCCCAACCTGTACCCAACCAAGCTCGGCGGAGTGAACTGGGTGCATACCTTCTCGCCCGCCTTTGTCAACTCCATGCGCATCGGCTTCACTCGCATTGTCTGGAAGCAAAACTTCCCTGTGGATACCACGGGACAGTTTGGCTACGCTGGAGATTCGAAGGTAGGCGTCTTCTTCCCTGATCAGCAGGTCACGCAGGGCTTTACCTATCAGGGCATCGGCGGCGGCATCTTTGCCGGAGGCAACCCAGGTTATGGCGGAGGAGTGACGGACAACACGTATCAGTATCTCGATCAGGCCAGCTGGCAGCACGGGAAGCACTACTTTGACTTCGGCTTTTCGGCCCTCCGTTATCAGAACAACTATCCCACCGCAAACAACTACGGCTATCTTGGTTCGCTCAACTACGCGGGCCAGTATTCAAGTGACTCAGCCAACTCCACGGGTGGCTATGGAGCCGCGGACTTTCTTCTTGACCGGATCAGTTCTGCAGCAGCCACGCTGGCCAGCGTCAACGTGGGCCAGCGTCAGTGGCGCACCGGAATCTATGCCATCGACGAGTTTAAGGCAACGCCAACCCTGACGCTCAACTACGGCTTCCGCTATGAGCTTGACCAGCCCTGGATCGAGCAGCACAACAAGACCGGCAACGTGAACCTCACCACCGGGCAGATCATCTACGCCGGGAGTGTTCCTGCGAATGCTCCCGCTGGATCGGGACTCTGTTCCAACCTCGGCTGCTACGATTGGAGCTTCCACCAGTTCATGCCTCGGTTCGGGTTCGCCTGGCAGGCCACCAATCGCTTCGTCGTGCGCGGCGGATACAACGGCACCAGCTTCTTTGAAGGCAACTCCAGCAACCAGCGCCTAACCTCCATCACGCCCTTTATTCAGGCTCTTCAGACCGTCACTCTTGCGGTGGCCGCGGGGAATGTTCCAAAGCCCTTCACCACCCAAACGGCCTTCAACGTTGCAGCCTCGCCCGGCGGGACGTACAACACCTATCCTCAGAACATACAGCCCGCCTACGTGCAGGATTACAACCTCACGCTCGAGTACGCCCTGACGAACTCGCTCACCCTGCAGGTTGGGTACGTGGGCGAGACCGGCCAGCACATTGAGGACTATGGCAACGTAAACCAATGGAAGATCGCCGGAGACCCTGCCTCGGCGCCCTTCTATAACAGCCCCTACATCGGGTGCAACTCCCCTCTGGCTACGCAGGTCTGCTCGAACGGCCTGCTCATCACGGAATCCCGCGCCATGATGAACTACAACGGCCTGCAGGTCGTGCTCCGGCAGCGCGAAGTCAACGGCCTGGAGTACACCATCAACTATGCCTACTCCAAGTCCATGACCAACGCCGTGGGTAACTATGGCCTGAACGATGGCGGGTATAACGCAGACCCCGGATTCCAGAACTACTACGACAGCGCCGCCGATTACGGCGTGGCGGGTTCGGACATCAAGCACAACCTGAACGGCACGGCGGTCTATGCTCTCCCCCTCGGCCGGGGACTCAAATACATGAGTAATGCGAACCGCTTCGTGGACGAGGCGCTGGGAGGATGGAAGATCGCCGCCAGCTTTATGTTTTACAGCGGATTTCCGCAGACCATCGCCGCCGGTAACAGCAATGTGAATAGCTATGGACTCACGCGAGCGGAGCAGTACCGGCCACTGCACATTGTCAACCGCTCCCGCTACCACTGGTTCGGCACGGATCCTTCAGCGCAGCCCTGCACCACGGCAGGCGTTGACAACGGTGTGTGCGCCTTCGGCATCCCGGCGCAGAACACCTTTGGCAACTCCGTCAACGGCGTGGTGCGTGGCCCCGGCTTTCGCGACGTCGACCTATCCGGCTTCAAGGAGTTCCGCATCGTTCGCCAACAGTTCCTCACCTTCCGCGTGGATGCCTTCAATGCCTTCAATATGGTCAGCTTCGGCAATCCCAACCTCAGCATGTCCCCGGAGTTTGGATGGCTTGCACAGAACAACGCCATCCGCTCGGTCGAGCGTCATCTGCAGCTCTCGGCTAGCTATCAGTTCTAGCTCAGGAGCCTCAGCATGTTGCTGAATCGGCCTTGCGGCAATGAGATTGGGGGTGGCTAGCAGCGCCGGTCGGTCTCCCCGCCGAGACTCGCAATTTCTGCTGGCCACCCCTTGAAGCGGCTTGGGGGCACTGACGAGACCAGCGGCATAGTCGATGCCTGCCGGAATCAGTTGATCTGTTTCAGGCGCTGGTTCTGCCTGCCCGGACTGCGGATGTCCTCGTGTATGACTCTCGGAGACCGGATGAAGAGAAGCGGTTCAGGCTCCATAGACGGCTCGAGCGTGTTTCATAGACAAAGTCCGAGTAGGATTCAACAGGCGATGGAGGGAAGGCTTGCTGATTGAAAGGCGAATGCTGAAGATAAGCTATAAGCCGCCGGACGAGAAGGGCCAAGCGGCTTCTCGATCTGTAGAATCCTGCGACTCCTCTTGAGCCGTGAGCGATCCGATGCTGCAGCGAGGCTGCGGCCTGGTTCTGGCTCCGTCGTTCCGGCAAGAATGGCTCTATCGCCTCCGACGACTCATTCATCTGGAGCCCTTGCCGAATTTCACAATGGAAGCGTCGCGGTCTAGTCGTCCCGCGATTAGGTTTCTTGCTTGAGGCGGAATCCGTCTTCGGAGTGCGCCGTGGTAAGGATGCAGCAAAAGAGCTTGATTTATGCCGATCACACTGGAATTGAGTGTAGACTCCCTGGACTCATCGCTTGCCGCGCAGGCGGGCGGAGCGAATCGGATTGAACTATGCTCCGCGCTGCGCGAGGGAGGGGTGACGCCCAGCGCAGGTTTGATCCGTTCGGTGCGTGCCGCTGTGACGTTGGGTGTCTTCGTGATCATCCGACCGCGCGGTGGCGACTTCTGCTACACGCCTAACGAGATTCGCACCATGTTTGAAGATATTCAGGAGGCGCGCGCGTTAGGCGCTGACGGCGTGGTGCTGGGAGCCTTGACCACGGATGGCCATGTGGCCAGGACGCTCACCGCGGAGATGGTTTCCGCAGCGCGGCCCATGCAGGTGACCTTTCACCGAGCGTTCGATATGACTCGCAACCTGGATCAAGCGCTTGAGGATGTGATTGCCGCAGGTGTGGATCGAGTCCTGACCTCCGGCGGGGAACGCGACATCGTGCATGGCACGGAGACGATTCAGAGGCTGAAGGCCGCCGCGCAAGGCCGGATTGGCCTGCTGGCGGGTGGCGGGTTACGACGGCACAACGTGGGCCAGTTTATTCGAGCCACAGGCGTGGAAGAGGTGCATAGCTCCCTGCGCGCCAGGCTGCCAGGCCTTGCTTGCTACTCCAATCCACGCATCCTGCTGGGTGAACACGCGGAAGAACCGGTGCGCTATGGTGTTCGCGAGCAGGACGTTCGACGGCTGCGGGAGATGCTGGATTCTCTTGCTGCGGAGGCCAAGCCGACTTCCGTTGCGTAGGATAAACCCGGTTTATGCTCCAAGGCCGACCGACAGACGCGCAAAAGATATTCCACGTCTACTCCTGAAGCAGGGCAAAAGCTGTGTGGAGGATCTGACTGCGGCGTTGGCCACATCGTCGCCCGGCATCTGGCGTGATTTGGTGCGTCTGGAAGAGAGCGGTCTGATGCATCGCACCCATGCCCGGGCCATGCTCTCCGGCAGCGGAGCCGTATACGAACCCTTTCGTTTTGCCACACCGTTTGAGGTGCGCGAGGATTGCTTCTCCGCGGAGAAGCAACGCATAGTGCATGCGGAGACGCCTTGGATGTTTCGAACCACGCGACGCTCCTCTCAAGCTTCCACGCAGTTCCACCAAAGCGCACTCAACCACTTGAGCCAGATTGCGATCCTACGCTATGCGGAGGTGAGGTCTGCACAACCGCAGGCGTAGTGCCGGCAGCCGCGGCTTGGTGCGTGCGGACAGTGGTTGTCTGGCGTTTGGATGCTGCAAGCGCCTGGCCGTACTCGGCCAGAGTTGCTGCCAGCAGATGGCGATGCGCTTCTCCAGCCTCTCGCAAGTCATTGTCTGCCGGTGTGGCCATGGAGCGTGCGTATCCACAGGCGAGCAAGTGATGGTAGTTTTTGTGCAGGCTTTGCAGTGTGCTTCCGTCTGAATAGCCCAATCGACGGAGATGCTCTGTGGTGGGACACAGGTTCACGTCGTCCAGGCCGGCGTAACTCACCAGTCGGGGATTCACGCGGATCGTTCGTCTCACTGCGTTGTGCCGGGAGATCATGTCGGCATAGACCCCAAGAAGACTTTCAGGGGGGTGGTGATGGTAGACGGGCGGATGTTTGAGGAACTCCCGCAGAGATTCCAAGGGCATGGGCCGGGCGATGACATAACCCTGCACCAGAGTGACGTGCAGCGCCATCAGGGCATCCAATATGTCCTTGGACTCGGCGCCCTCCACCACCAGCTCCACACCGAAGTCTTCGACAAGCTGCTGGATGGTCGTAATAAACTGTATGTTTTCCGGCTTCTTCGCAAGGGCCCGGACGTACCCCTGATCCAGCTTGATGGTATCGATGGGAAGGCTTCTGATCCGCTTAAGAGAAGAATAGGCGCTGCCAACATCATCCAGAGCGATACGCACGCCGAGCGAGCGTAGCTCCTGCACCCAGTGTGCGGCCTCCTTTGTGTTCAAAGACTCGCCGCCCTCCAGAAGTTCGAAAGTGATTCTGTGTAGGTCGATCGAACTCCCGGTCAGGGCATCGCGAAGGCGATTGACGCAGCCCTGGTTCAGCGAGGAGGGTGCCAGATTCACCGATACCCAAAGCGGGAAGGCATTCTCGGAAGCGGTATCCAGGATCCGCAGATCCTCCATGGATTGCAGTAGAACCTGCCGTGTGAGCTCAAAGAGATCTGCTTCGTTCAGGTGGGGCAGAAACTCTGCCGCGGATACGATTGGCTTGTCACCCTCCTTCATGCGAGCCAGCGCTTCTATGCCAACGATCCTGCTTGATGGGATGTCGAAGATGGGCTGGTAAAACACCGTCAGGCCGCCCGACCACAGAAGCCGCTGATAGCGATTCCTCTGGCGCGGAACTGGTTGACCATAGAGAGCCCAGAAGCGGCTGCGGTCTTCCTTGTGCGCCTTGGCGTCATAGAGCGCCTGATCGGCGTTGCGTAGCAGCATGTCGGGTCGCTCTCCCAGAGTGGCAGAGCAGGAACACACTCCCACGCTCATGCCGATGCTCACCGACTGTCCATTCTCCAGTTCAATGGGCCGGCATACTGCCTCTTCCAGATGGCGAAGGATGGTGGCCAGCAGATCCAGGTTTCCAAACCCCTCCAGCAGCAGCACAAACTCGTCCCCGCCCAGCCGGGCGACAAAGTCGGTCTTCCGCAGGGTGGCCAGCAGGCGCTTGGCGACCACCTGAAGCACGCGGTCCCCAGCGGCATGGCCATAGGTATCATTGATGGGCTTGAAGTTGTCCAGATCCATCATGCACACAGCCAGCGGCTTCTTGTTGCGGTAGGCGCGGGATGCCGCGCGTTCCAGTTCCATATCCAGCGCGCGGCGATTGGGAAGGGAGGTCAACCGGTCCGAGAGCGACTGCCGGGACAACTCGTCCATCAGTTGATGGCGCGCCGTCACATCCACAAAGGTCCACACAATCCGCTCCGGCTGCCCGGTCATCGACGGCAGCTTCTGGCCCGAGAGATCCACATAGATGGGAGTTCCATCCATGCGCTGGAAGGGAACATCCAGCAACAAACCAGAGCCTTGCGCCATGATTTGCTGAGCAAACTCCCCTACTCTCTGGAATCCCTCCTTGTCCTTATAGAGCTTCATCGCAGACTGGCCCAGCAGATCTTCCTCGGTGGCGCCGAAGATCTCCAGAGTTCTCTGGTTGGTGCGTTCAATGATCCGGTCTGGAAATCGAATGACGTTGATGCCGCAAGCAAGGCTATTCAGCAGCACCTCATTGAAGGTGTTGGTGGCACGCTCTTGTCTAGCCAGATCGATGCGGTCCAGGCCGAAGCCCAGGTCCTGGGCCATCGCCTTCAGAATGCGTTGAATATCGGGATCCAGGTTACCGACTCTTTCCTTGTGGTAGGCGCTGAACACTCCCCAGAGAACTCCACCGCGGGAGATGGAGAGACTAGTGGCTGAGGTGAACCCAAACTTCGCTGCTCGCTCTCGCCACAAAGGCACGGTCGAGTCGTCGCAGAAGTCGACCACATAGATTGCTCTTTGCTGCCGCCAGGTCGTCCCTACAGGCCCCAGCCCTTGGGGTCGATCCTCCCGGGTGGAGATCTCGATGCCATCCAGATAGCCAGTCTCCCCGGCCGCCGCCAGAACCTGAAAGTTCCCCTGCGCATCGGGCCTGCCAACCCAGGCCAGACCAATTCTGGCGTACCGTTGCGTAAGAGTGCAGATCTGCTGGAGTAGAGCTTGTTCGTCTTCCGCTCGGGCGATGGCCTGATTGACCTCACCCAGCAGGGCGTTGGCTGTCGCCAGGCGTTGTTGGTGCTCCAAACTCTGTTGCAAGGCAGCTTCCATGGCCTTGCGCTGGGTAATGTCGCGGGCGGAGTCAAACAGCACCCACTTGCCCTGAATCAGAATGGGACTTCTGTTAATTTCAACGTCGAGCAGGGTCCCGTCCTTACGGCGATGACGGGTCTCAAAGCACACCGGCTCGCTTGCGGCCAGTTGCTGCGCGATGCGCTTCGGAATCTCTTCAACACTGTACATCGTGTCCCATTGGGAGACGTGCATTCCCTTCATCTCCTCGCAGGTGTAACCGAGCATGGTGCAGAACTGGTAGCTGCTATCCAGCAGATACCCATCTTCATCCAGGATATGGACGCCGTCACTGGCATGCTTCAGGAATGCCTCGTTCTTCTCCGACAATTCCAGCAGTTCCAGGGTGCGCTCCACCAGTCTGTCATTCAGCGAGTCGATCGAATCGATCAACCGGTCACGAGACCCTGGCTCATCTGAAGTTTTCTCCAGATACACGGCACCCGATTGAAGCGCCGCGATCTCTCTGGCCATGCTCGCATCCACGCCCAGGATGTGA
Organism: Acidobacteriaceae bacterium; assembly: GCA_049977105.1. Taxonomy (GTDB): domain Bacteria; phylum Acidobacteriota; class Terriglobia; order Terriglobales; family Acidobacteriaceae; genus Granulicella. Next base: position 8,948 of record JBMFGX010000014.1, read on the forward strand.
TTCAGAATCCACTGGGCCAGAAAAGCCGCCAGATGATGCGCTACCTCCATAGGATGCGCCTTGGCCAGCCCTGTGGCGCGAGCCAGAAAAGCTGCAAACCGTCGGTGAGCCTGCTGATGGTTGGCGCGACGGGTCGCATCGATCGGCCAGGCGTTCATCAGCTTATCTTCCGAATGGAAGTGGTAACGGGTGTAATTCTCCAACTCCTGCATCGACGCATGGATCCGCGACGCTGCCTCCGTGTCTCCCGCAACGGCGGCGGAGAGGCTGTTGAAGATGGAGAGAAGGCGCTTGTGTTGCTCGTCGATCGCATGGATCCCAACGCTGAAATCGTCACTCCAGATCAACGCGTTGTCCTTCATGCCTGGCTCCATGGTTACCGATTCCACTATTGGCTTGGATCCTACGGAGACTCCCTGTTCGTCGCAGAGCTTACCGGCTGTTTGGGGTTGGCCATCAGAAGGATGGACACTCACTGAAGGGTGGTTGACGTGGAGGGTGGCATGGCCCGCGGCGGAAGTATGGTGCGTCTGGTTCTCTGACTTCATCCCAATCCATCAAGACATAGCTGCAGGTCTGGTCTGCATAAAAGAGCGGGCATTGAACCGACCGGTATGGAGGCATGCTTTCTCGACGATCCCCAGTTGCCTGCGATCACCCTTCTATGGCTGACCAAGGAGTTCATCGACAGAACTTTGAGGAACCTTTAGGCATCGACATTCCTCCGTCCGACTCAGGGAATCATGCGCGGGAATTGGGAGTCTGCGCCGGTTGTGCGCGGCAGGCGCCTCTCTGCAATCGGGCGATGGACGCATGAACCCACATTGGCCGTCCAGCGGACGCAGGGTTGGCAACCAGTAGAACGCTACATTCCCCTCATCGGATGGCCGCGCTCCCCCGCGTGGATCGCCTCTTTCCGCGCTCGCCTCCTTCAACTTTTCGCCGATAGCGCCGATAAGAGAGAGTAGAGGGCGCTCCGACGCCATGAGCCGAGTTCACACGGAGAGGCATGCCAATCGCTGTTCCATCCTGGGTCATCTTCTTTCCAATATCAGCGCCGCACACGATGCCATGGCGCCTTGAACCCAGCCAGCGGGCGCCCAGGGCCGGGCCTTGACGTGGCGTCTCCGACGCCTGCTTCAGGAGATGTGTTCCATCGCTCTTTCGACGCGGATTCGGTCGCAGAGACCGGTCTCCTCTGGACTCGTACCCTTGGCTCACGCAGCGCTGTCTGGTTGACAGTCCTTCTACAAACACTACGGAGAAGAAGCTCATGCTACTGAATCAGGAAACCCATTTGGATCTGCAGGAGAAGATTGACAGTTACGCTGCCTGCGTCAAGGATCTCAACGTGGGCAAGAGGCCTGATCTGCCGCCGTTGGAGGCTGCCGATCCGTTGGCGAAGCTGAATCGTGAGCTTCGTCTTCTTGCCGACGGCATCGCCCGCCGCGAAGCCGAACTGGCGAAGCTCTTCAAGTTGGTTCATAGTGCGGAACTCGGCCTGCGAGTGGAAGATGTCCTGAGCCAGATATTTGATGGTTTCTACGGGATCATCCCTTATGACCGCATCGGCTGCGCCTTTCTCAGCAATGGAGGAACACAGCTTACGGCCCATTGGGCCCGCACCACGCTTGGCCCCATCCAGCTTGGCAAGGGCTATACCCAGGGATTGCAGGGAAGCAGCCTTGAAGAGGTGTTTCGCAGCGGCGAGCCCCGCATCCTGAACGATCTCCCCGCCTATCTCGTCGCCCATCCCAACTCCGACTCTACGCGGCGGATGGTCCTGGAGGGGGGACGATCCAGCCTTACCTGTCCTCTGTTCATCAAGGGCCGCCCACTCGGGATACTGTTCTTCACTAGTCGCGAGACCAACACATACAAACATGTCCATCAGACAGCCTTCCGCCAGATCGCCGATACGGTAGCGGCGGTCATTCACAGAAGCAGACTCTTTGACGATCTGGTGGAAGAGAATCACTTCCTCCTTCGACAGGCCGAACAGCTCAAGATCCAAAGCAACTGCGATCCCTTGACCGGGTTACTGAACCGACGCGCCATGATGGAGGCATTCGACCAGCAGTTGCATGCCGTGAAGGTCTTCGGTACACCGCTCGGTGTGATTATGGCTGATATCGATCACTTCAAAAGCGTCAACGATAGCTATGGGCATGCCGCGGGCGACAGAGTGCTGTGCGAGTTTACCCGCCGCCTGAAAGGCGAACTGCGGCCAATGGATTTCTTTGGCCGATACGGTGGCGAAGAGTTCCTTATCCTGATCTGCAGCACCCAGCCGGGACAGTTGTTGCAACTGGCGAACCGGCTCCGCAGATTGGTGGCGGATACAACCTTTGACTTCGGAATGGTGCGCCAGACCGTGACTGCAAGCTTCGGCATCGCCATTGCAGACAGCCGGAACAGCATGAGCAGCAGTGTGGAGAGTTTACTGGAAGAGGCTGACCGGGCCCTCTACGCAGCCAAGGCCGCTGGACGAAACTGTTGTGAACTGGCTCCGGATCGCAAAATGGATGAGCAGAGCAACCCGGCTCCTGGCACGGATACGCCACCGCTTGGCAAAAGCCCCTCCGACGCGCCGACGCCGTCACAGACCAGTGCGAAGGATGGATCCAGCGTCGGCTGTTCCTCAGCTGAGAGTTCCATCAGCCAACCGTTGCAGAGTTCCGCGCCGGAAGTGGATCAAGCCAAACCGGAAGAGAGCGCGGACGAAGAGAGCGAACTGGGCCGTAGGCAGGAAGCAGCCGAATCCTACCGAGTAACAGAATCCGATGAGATTCTGCGCATGTTGCGCTATGTGCAGCAGGGCCGACAGTTGGTGGTAATGATGCTGCCGGATGGTCGAAAGATATTGACCACGATCTTGAATGTTGACGCAGATTTACGCAACTTTGTTTATGATTCGGGACGCGATCTTCAGGAAACCCAAGCTGTCCTCTCTGCGCCGCGACTCCATTTCAGCACCACCCGGGACGGCGTCCCGCTCAGGTTCATGGCGACGGCGCCGGTCGCGGTGGACTTCAAGGGCGCGCCTGCCTTCCTTTCACCCTTGCCTGTCACGATGCAGTATCTCCAGCGGCGCGAGTACTTCCGCACCAGGGACCTCCAGCGCTATGGTTGTTCTGCTCACCTCAAAGACTCCACAACCGTCTCTCTGACGTTGAAAGATCTCTCCCTTGGCGGCGCAGGGCTGGAATCCACAAGCATTACGCCTGAGCAACTTCCAATCGGCTCCTTGCTACGGGATGCGGTACTGGATTTTCGTGAACTGGGAAGACTGGACGGGGTCTCCTTGATGGTCTTGTCTCATAAAAAGACTGTAGTCCATGGTGTTTCTACTTATCTATATGGCTGCCGTTTTGAGCCACTTCCCGCGGCGAAAAACACCATCCTGCAGAGACTTGTGTTCTCCCTGGAGCAACTACATCGCACCGGGACTCGAGAGAAGCAGCGAGTCTAAGATCTGCCCACAGGCTCTCAGGGTCTGAGCAGCGACGGAGCGAAGAGGGAAGATCTTGGTCTATCCTCATCGTCGCCCCGTCAGCACCCGGAATCTGCTTCTGGGGCGAGATGTAGGAGCGGCCTGCCTCGCAGAACCACGGGCTCTGTGGCTTGGAGTGCTGTGTGTCCGGGCAGGCTATTGAACCGTGGGTGCTCAAGATCAGGATCAAGCGGAACCGGCCGGCAGCGCGGGCGACAGCAGGTTGCAGCCGTTGGCCGGGGATGCGGACCGAGCAGAGCCAAGGCTAGAACTCCAGCGCCACCTTGGAGTACACCGGATCACGGAAGGTCGAGTAGAACGCCTCCTTCAGTGGCGTAGACCGCACCGCAAATATCCCCGGCCAGTCGATCACCTCAAACACATCCGGCGTCACCAGCGCCTCCAGTTGCCGAGCCGTAAACGGAGGATTCTTGTCCCAAAGAGCATTGATCTTCAGCAGCGCCCAGAACACCCGGTACGGTAGCCGGACAATCCGCGCCCTGGCGCCTGTGGCCTGCTTCAACAGCCGGATCAGGTCAATGTAGTCGATCCGCTCCATCCCGGTAATGTTGTAAGCTCCGGTGGTCTCTCTTTCCACGGCTGAAGTGATGATGTCGGCAAAATCTCCGGCATACAGCGGCTGGCGTAGAAACCGTCCACCCCCCGGCACCGGGAAGACGGGTACCCGCTGCATGAACCGAGCCAGCCATCCCACGTGCTTGCGGTCAAACCATCCAAACATCAAAGTCGGCCGCAGCACCACCTGGCGGATGCCGGAAGCTGCAACCAACGCCTCCTGCGCCTTCTTGGTCTCGGTGTAATCATCCACCGCCATGGAGTTCACCACCGACGACGAGATGCTGACGGCATAAGGCACGCGGCAACGCAGCGCAACCTCCAGCAATCGCTCCGTAGCCGTGATGTTGTTGCGGACATACTCTGCGGAGAACAGGCCGCCGATCTGCGCGTGCCCGATCACCAGATGCGTGCATCCTTCCAACTCCTGTTCCCATGCTCCGGGCTCGGCAAGATCCGCTTCCACCACTCTCAGCGCCGGATGCAGACTTCGCAGAATCGCCGTGTTCTGCGGGTGCTTATCGATCGCAACCAAATCACCCAGATTCCTGCCCTGCAAACGCGGCAGCAGGTTCTGCCCTACCAGTCCGGCGGCGCCGGTGATCACAATTTTTCTTTTTGCCATAATCTCCATCTATCTCGATCGAGTCTCAGATTTGCATCTTCGTATCCATCGAGTCTCAGCCTTGCTCCGCAACGGCTCTGGCCATCTCCGCTCCCAGGCGGACGCTCTCTGCAATGCCGCGGTCCTCCGGGTAGTAATAGCAGGTATCGGCGATCTGCAGACCTGCAATCGGCGTCTGCACGGGGGGAATCTTGGCTGCGAAGCCCGGCTCGCAGATCGGCTGCCCATAGCGCAAGCGGGCTACTTTGGTGTCTCGCACGTCCTCTTGCGTCAGCTTCGGGTTGATGCGCCGCAGGCAGGCAAACGCCTCGCCCAGAAGCTGTTCGTCCTTCCATGCAAACTTGGGATGCGTCACCGGCATGTAGTAAGGAACATACACAATGGAATCGGGCCCTGCCGAGCGCAGGTTGGAGAATTCGATGACCCCGGGAATCTCGATCTCCGGCACGGACACATTCACCCAGAAGTGCGGCGTAACCGAGCGTGCCAGTTTGAAGATCACACAGATCACGCCGATGTTTTGAATCGCCGCATAGCGTTGCTTCCATGCCTCGGGCAGATCCGGCACCAGCGCATTCACCATCGGGGTGGGTACGGTGCAGATCACCGCATCGGCGGCGAAGAAGCCCTTGGTGGTTTGTACACCGGTGACGCGTCCGTCCGCAGTGGTCACACGCTCCGCCGGGGTAGCCAGATGCACTCGGCCTCCGTGCGCCTGGATCCCTTCTACCAGAGCATTGACCAGCGTGATCGACCCTCCCTCGATGTACCCCAGCCGCTCCTCCAGAATACCGGCGCGCGAACGCCCAATACGCCGGATGCGCGTCCAGATCCACGCTGCTGAGATGTTGTCGGCATACTCATAGAACTTATGGTCAAACAGCGGCTTCCAGAACCAGTCGTACACCGTCTGCCCGCACCAACGCGTGATCCATCTCTTGGCTGACTCATGCTCGATGGCGGGCCAGCGGTTCCGGCGAACGCAGACGAAGGCAAACAGACCGTAGCGCAGCTTGTCCAGCAGCGTCAGCCGGGGATACCGCAACAGCGCGATGGGATCTCCCCAGGGATGGAGTCTGCCGTCGAAGTAGCCCATGGAGGTCTTGCGCCACTTCAACTTGTCTTCCATGCCCAGTTCTTTCATCAGTTCGAACGTCGGTCGATCGGAGAGGCAGACAAAGTGATAAAAGCGTTCCAGGGACAACCCGCCAAAATCAAAATGTCCCGCCATCCCTCCCGGATCCGGCGCCGCCTCAATCACATCCACCTGATGTCCATCTTTTGCGGCGCGGTAACCTGCTGCTAACCCCATCGCTCCCGCGCCAATCACCACCACACGAGCCATACAGTATCCTCGGGCACAAGATTCACACCGCCTGGCTCCGGTTGCAGGACCCAGCCACGGATCCTGTTCCAAACCAATCCGCTTCCTTAGATTTGGCTAAAGTGTACATGGCGGGCACAAGATTTTCTTTGCTCCACCAAATGTTTTTTGCTCAGCTCGCATGTCGCCATGCCGTGGCGGGCAGGCGCAAGCGCGACGATTCAAAGCTGCTGAACTTCAGAGCGGGGCATGGGGCCTGTAGTACACCACATAGAGGGTTCCCGGCTTGCTCTCTAACCACAGCGAATAATGCACGGGAGCAAACGGAGCCGGCCCATAGCAAGCGCCAGGATCAAACGATACACCGTAGAGAGGCTGGATGTGGGGGGTGTAGTCGTAAGCATTTACCGTACAAGTTCCCGCCGGCAGGGGCGGCGCGGGCCGGTATGCGTTCGCCGGCGTCACGATTCGATCCGTATTGATATAACTCGAATGCCGCAGCTCCACCGCCAGGTTGTACTCCCATCCACTGTCCACTGCCGTGTCCGCAATCCCGGCAGCGGCGAGCTCCTCCGCCAGTCTCACCCGGGCACGATCGAACGCAAACGTATTGTGGGTGTTCACAACGCCGTATCCGGCCATCAGGGCGACCAGAACCCAACCCACCCTGGGGAGCTGGGCTCGAACGTTCTCCTGGTAGTACCTCACCATGCAGAGCAGGGCGACCACCAACAGCGCCAGAAGGTAACGTTCCGTCAGGTGGTAGGCTCCGGCACGCGGCAACAGCAACAGAGCGTATGCCACGGAGAATGGCCCGAGCAGTACTCCCAGTTGCTTCCAGCTCACCTGCGCCGGATCCTCTTCCGGGGTTTGACGGGGCTGCGAGGTCAAACTGGCAATCAGGCCGTAGAGGCCGCCAAAGGAGACGATGGTCAGCAACACCTGCACGCCACGGCTGAGCAGGCGCGGGGCATTCCCCTTCAGCAGGACAAACTCATATGTTCCATGAATGCCGATCCAATCTCCTCCCATCGGCTCCAGCGGAAAGTCGCCCCGAAGGTGGCTGGGATAGGTTCCCAGGAAGAGATATCCAAGCAAAGCCAGCGAGCTCAACACCAGCACCCACCGTCGGCTTCTCACGGCTTCCGGCAGGAAAAGGGCCACGATGGGCAGTAGAAGGAAAGGAGCATCCAGGAAGGTGCATGCAACCTGGGACGCCATGTGCCCGAAAGAGAATCCCCCTGCCAGCACTTGCTCTGGCACAGTGTAGGGTTGGCGCTTCAGCCACTCCATCCCGGCAAGGATAAACAAGGCTCCAGCAGACGCCGCAGAGCAGCCTACTGCCACCACGCGGCGACGTTCCCGCAGCAGCCATACCGTGCATGGAACCATCACCAGTATGCCGAGCCAGGCAATCTGGCGAGCCGTTCCAAAGACGGCATTTGTCGCAACCGCGAAGATTAACCAGCCGCTGGCCGTACGCGGCGTCTTGGCCTGCAGCGCCCGCAGACAGCCGTAGAGACAGATGACCACGGCAAAGAGTCCTTGGATGTCTGTCATGAACGTAACAGACAACACCAGGTAGAGCGGTGAAAGCACAAAGGCCCAAGTTGCCATGGTCGCATTGCTCTCACTCATGTGAGCCCGCACCAGGGTCCGCTGCAGTAGCGCAGCCAGCACCATGGCAACCAGCAACGTACTCATACGCACGGCAGTTGCAGAGGCGCCGAATACCTTCACCATCGCTGCGCCAAGAAAGAGCTGCCAGCCAATCATCGGCGCCGCCCATCCGTTATAAGCAAAGTGGCCTGTGGCCGCCAGGTTTCGCGCCATCAAGACGTAAGGCCAGTCGTCGCAAACGCTCATGTTGGCGTAGGGGCGGCTGATGAGTTCACAGACCGGTACTGCCAGCGCACAGAGCAGAGCATTGAGACGAAATCGTTGGATCGTTTGCAATCAGCCCCCCAAAGCTGTGAGTTGTTCCACACCGAAGGATCCTGAGCAAGAACATGAGGACCCGCAAGGTAGACAGTGTCCGATGCTACGCAAGCTGCGTTCGACGCTACGGCCTTAGCGTAGGAGCAGCCGGGAAATTCGGCAGACGCTCGAAACGGACATCGTACACATTTGGCGCGGTGGTATTGGGCCCCAGAAATGTCAGTGTTGCATTGCCTTGTTTTTCCTGCTTCAAAAGATAAGGTTCCAACCACAGCCCTCCGGCGGTCCCGTTCACTACCATCAGAAACTCCCTATGATCCGGCACAAAGCGGCCAATATCCATCGTCTGATATCCCAGCATCTTCCCGAACAACAGAAAGTTTCGCTGCGAGGTGTCTGACAGCGGATACTGGTTCACTTGAGCAAAGTCCGTCAGGAAGTACAGGCGCGATCGCAACGGTTCAGGTGCATAGGCGTCCAGCCGGGTGTACAGAAGGTGATCCCCGGCGAGAACAGGAAGGTCCGTTGTCTCCAGCAGCTTTACCCAGGTAGCGCTGTCATAGGACGACCGCATCCGCGCATGCACCTGCCGAGGGTGCTCAAGAGCTCGAACTCCTTCTGGTATGGTCTTCAGATCCACCCGCAGCGTCACCGAAGAAAACAACACGCATACAGCGGTGCCCGCGGCAACGGAGCGTCCCGCCCGCTCAGCAAGGCCGCACACCAGCAGAAGCGCCAATCCAATGGCATAGGCCAACACATAATCAGCACGATATGCATGCAAGAGATAGGAGGGCGGGAGCACGCAGACTGGAAGCAATGCCAGCATGGACACCAGCACCCACTCCGGCAGGGAGAACCCCGCCCGCGCCAATGGCGCTCCCCGCTGCTCCAGGGCTCGCTTGTCACCAATCACCGGGATCACAAGGGCCACTGCCAGCAATATCACGACAAAACGCCAGTTCTGCTGGAAGTAGTCGATATAGACTTGCTTCATCGATGCGGAGCTGGGCTGTGACCAGAAGTGCGAACCATAGAGCCTGGATGCCAGCAGATCCCCGCGTAACACCGGAAGGAGCGCTAGCGGGCACAGCGAAAGCGCCGCCCACATCCCCCAGTCAAGCCGCCTCCTTCGCCAATCCGCCAACCCTTGTGCGGCTGCGAAGGGTATGAAGAAGAAGATGGCAAAGCTATGCGAATAGATCGCCACAGTCAGGCCAGACCACACCCCCAAGGCGCTGCGCCATCGGGCCGGCTCTTCACTCCCGCTCTGCCAGCAGAGCATGGCAAACGCCAGGCCGGCGAGATCTAACGTATAGCTCTTGGCGAAGACCGCAAAGGTCAGGAGCGGATACATCATCAGGAGCAGAACCACGGCAAAGGCATACACCGCCGGGTACCACCTGCGCACAAACAAAAACACGCACTCCAGCATCGCCAGAAACATCAGAATCGCCGGCAGCCGGGCACTGATCTCGGCATCGGCTCGCAGCCGGAGCACTGCGTGCAGCACCAGCGCATAGACCAACCCGATCGTGTCCAACCCGCGGGCATAAAAGTTCCAGATCGCATGCCAGTTCGGCAGCCCGGCTACCCGCAGCAGCACCAGTTCGTCATACCAAAGGTAGTCACTGGCGGAGAGCCCCACCAGCGCCACAAAGAGCAGACCGAGCAACAAGCCCATTAGAATTCCGGCGCGTTCCTCCACGATCTCCCCGAGCCGTTCGAGCGCCGAGCCGGTCATTCGTCTTACCGCAGGTCCTGAAAACATTGATCTCCTGATAGCGGATATGAATCTATAGCTCTAGGAATCAACAACTTACCACCGTGACGGCACACCAAGTTTTGTGAGGATCGTCCAATGATGCAGGATTCTTTCATCCTAATAAAACTTAATCATATCGATTCGCAGCCTTATAATCGCACCAACCTGCAGACGCTCGCGAGCCCGTCGCTCCGGAGCGTTCGACATGCAAGCGCCTGAGGAGTTTTATGCCGCCCTACGATCTCTGCATCGTGATTCCGACGCTGGACGAGCGCGAAAACATTGGGCTCCTTCTGGAAAAGCTGCGCAACGCCCTTGCATCGATCCGTTACGAGGTCATCGTGGTCGACGACGACTCGCCGGATGGCACTGCTGCCTTTGCCAAGCGTCTCACCTGCACGGAGGATAACCTCCGGGTTCTGCATCGCATCGGCCGCCGCGGCCTGTCTTCAGCCTGTATTGAAGGCATGCTGGCTACCTCCGCCCCCTACATCGCGGTGATGGACGCTGACCTGCAGCACGATGAGACCATCCTTCCGGAGATGTACTACCGCATACGCTCCCAGAATCTCGATCTGGTAGTGGGCTCTCGAAACATCGATGGCGGCAGCATGGGCGAGTTTTCCCGTTGGCGGCTGCGCCTGAGCCACCTTGGCCGCCGTTTGAGCGGCGTGGAGCGCCATGCCTCCCTCACCGATCCCATGAGCGGCTTCTTCGTCATTCGCCGCTCCTTCTTTGAGCGGGTGGCCCATCGCCTCACCGGCAGGGGTTTCAAGATCCTGCTGGACATCGTCCTCTCGTCGGATGGCCGCATCCGCGTCAGCGAGGTCCCTTACCGCTTTCGCCTGCGTCAGCACGGCCACAGCAAGCTGGATCTGATCGTAGGTCTGGAGTATCTGGAACTGATTCTGGACAAACTCATCGGAGACTACGTCTCGGTGCGCTTTGTCCTGTTCACCCTGGTTGGAACTATAGGAACGGTGATTCATCTTTTGCTGCTGGGCGCAATGCTCAAGATCGAACGTCTCAGCTTTGTGGACTCGCAGACTTGCGCCACCGGGATTGTCATGATCCTGAACTACGTCATGAACAACTCCCTCACCTATCGCGACCGCCGACGCCGCGGAGTGTCCTTCTTATTTGGCATGGTGACCTTCTGCATCGCCTGTTCGCTGGGCGTGGTGGCCAACGTGGGCATCAGCTCAGAGGCGTTTCGCCACGGAATGCCGTGGGCTCTGGCGGGCGTTACCGGCCTGCTCTTCAGCGGAATCTGGAACTATGGCGTCACGGCCAACACCACCTGGCGAGATAGCCGCCGGTCCGCGGAACACCGCGCCGAGCGCCGCGCCCAGGCCTCTGCACTCGTCGAAGACTCGCCTGTTGCTGATACCGCGCTGCGCTCCTAGTTGTCTTCAAGTTTGCTGTCGTTCCATTCGCCGCTGTCACGCTCGCCGCCGTCACGTTCGCTTCGCCGCAGGATTCTTTCTACCCGGCAGATGCTTCCCCACGGAGCCTCGGACAATCCCCGCTCTGGCTTGGCCTTTCCGCTACGCGATTGCTTTCGCGGCCCATGCGCCCGGCGATGTCTTGGCTCGATGGGCTCTTTCGGTGCCGTTCGGCGCAGATTATCATGATATTTAGCTGGATTCACTACGGGGTAGTTTCCTTGCCGATGATTCTTCCGGAGCGAAGAGATGGCAACGTCTTCGCAGGCAACGATAACTATCGATCCGGAAGATTCCGCAAGCTCCGCAACCCGGCCACAGGTAGAAGGTGCAAGCATCTATGTCTGAAAAGGACACCATAGCCGTAGCCATGTCCGGCGGCGTCGACTCCTCGGCCGTTGCGGCGCTGCTGCACGCCCAGGGACACCCCATTGTCGGCCTCACGCTGCAACTGTGGAACCAGCGCCGTCTGGCCGCCAACTACGCAGCGCTCGGTCTTCCGGAAACCGTTCCGCAGGGCCGTTGCTGCTCCATCGACGATGTCTACGATGCGCGTCGCGTCGCGGAGCAGCTTGGCATCGCCTACTATCTGGTCAACGCGCAGGAGCGCTTTGAGGCCGACGTGGTTCGCCCCTTCGTCGACGAGTACCTGGCAGGCCGCACGCCCATCCCCTGCACGCTCTGCAACAATCATCTGAAGTTTGACCAACTGCTGCTCACCGCGCGCCAGATTGGAGCCGAGCGCATCGCCACCGGCCACTACGCTCGCAACTATTACGATCCAGAGCGCGGCCGCTGGATCCTCGCCCGCCCGGTGGACACCTCCAAGGACCAGACCTACTTCCTCTTCGGCCTGACCCAGATGCAGCTCAGCCGCACCCTGTTTCCCCTGGGCGAGATGCGCAAGCCGGAGGTCCGCAGCATGGCCGCGGACCACGGCCTGGCGCTGGCTCAGAAGCCTGACTCGCAGGAGATCTGCTTTATCCCCGGTGGCAGTTACCAGAGCTTCCTCAGCGCCTATCTCGAAGAGCAGGGCCGCAATCTTCCTGACACCTCCGGCGAAGTGGTCAACTCCTCGGGCCAGATCCTGGGCTCTCACCCGGGCATCCACACCTTCACTGTGGGCCAGCGCAAGGGCCTGGGGGTAAGCTCCCGCGATCCCCTCTACGTGCTCAGAATTCATCCCGACTCGCACCGGGTTGAGGTGGGCAACGACCAGGAACTTCTCTCTGGCCGACTCACCGCCAACCGTCTCAACTGGGTTTCCATCCCAGAGCCCGCAACCCCCATCCGGGTGGGCGTCAAGATCCGCCATCGTCATGAACCGGTGCCGGCTACCCTGCGCGTCATTGCTCCAGACACCATTGAGGCCATCTTTGACGAACCGCAGCGCGCCATCACCCCGGGCCAGTCGGCCGTCTTTTACCAGGGCGACGAAGTTGCCGGCGGCGGCTGGATCCTGGATCAAGGCCCAGCGTAGTGCGCCCCCGCCAGTGCAGAGCGGAGATGGACAGCGCACGCGGATAGCGGACGAACGCCTGCGGATGGCTCGCAGCGTCCGCAGGGCTTTGCCCCGGGGATGGGTGGCAAGCGCTGCTTGGCTCTGAGGAGTGTCCGGGCCAGCCGGCACTCAGCCGCGCAGCCACGTTCTTGCAAACTATAATCGAGCACAGAAAAGGGAAGCATGGGACTCTTCGGCAAGAAACTCAAGCAGGAGCATAAGGTGATGCTCCAGGTAGAGCGCGCGCAGGGCAAACGGCTGCAGGAATATCATCGCGCCACCGCCGAGTGTCCTCATCCTGAGCGCTGGTCGATGTACGATTCCATGACGGCGGAGGTGGAGGTTCTGGAGTTCCTCCGAACCCTGGTGACCACCATCAAGCCCAACCTCATCGTGGAGACGGGCTCCTTCCTCGGCGTCAGCACCTTATGGATGGCAGAGGGGCTGGAGTCCAATGGCTTTGGCAGGATCGTCAGTTGTGAGTATGATCCCGTGGTCTTTGCCAAGGCGAAAGAAAAGATCGCCGCATCGCCCCTCAGCTCCCGCATCGATCTGCGCAATGAATCCAGTCTGGAGATCAAGATCGATGGGACCATCGACCTGTTCTTCTCAGACAGTGATCTGCCCATCCGGGCCCTGGAGATCAAGCGCTTCCTGCCCCAGATATCACCCTACGGGATGATTCTGATCCATGACGCCAGCTCCCATCTGAAGGTGGTGCGTGATGCGGCCTTGGAATTGGAGCAGCAAGGGCTGCTCTCCTGCGTATTTCTCAGCACGCCCAGAGGACTTGTTCTCGCTCAGAAGCGCGAAGGCCGCAAGTAGTCTCTTCCGCGTCCTTCCGTACCATTTCAAGCGGTCCCGCAAGGCGAGGCTGGACCAGCGTGTCCCTGGGCCACCTCGACGAGCTCAGGTCTGAGGCGAACGGAGTCACCCTCGCGAAGGGTCTTCAGTAGCGCGGCCACACGGAGGGCGGCGGGATCCGCTGCGGACGACGAAAGAAGGAGCATGCAATAACACCGAAGAGAAACCCGGCGACGTGCGCCACATACGCCACGCCACCCGTCTGCACAGAAACCACCGAGCCCACGTTGAGCAACTGCATCAGGAACCAGAATCCAATCAGCAGAATCGCCGGAATAAAGGTGACGCGGATGAAGAAGAAAAAGAAGAACAGCGCGCGGATGCGGTCGCGAGGATAGGTCACCAGAAAACCTCCCATCACCGCTGCAATGGCCCCGCTGGCGCCCAGCGTCGGAACCGTGGATCCCGGGGTGGCGGACATCTGCGCCAGCATGGCGGCCAAGCCGCCCAGCAGATAGAACAGCGTAAAGGAAAAGGGATTCATGGCGTCTTCCATCGCCGGACCAAACGCCCACAGAAAGATCATGTTGCCCAGAATGTGCGACCAGCTTGCATGCAGAAACATGGAGGTGAGCAGTGTGATCAGGTTCTGGCCGGAGAGGATCACCACGGGAATCGCAGCCCACTGGTAAACAAAGGCATCCCCACCCTGCAACTCATGGAAGAAGACATAGACGTTCAAGAGTATGATCAGCACGGTCGCGTAGGGAAAGTGCGACCGCCGACGCGATGCATCTCCCAGAGGGATCAGGCCACCCACGTTCCACTTCCTCCCATTGGTTGTGTCTCTGGCGGAAGAGTATCAGGTTTACCCCACTCCCGGATGACTTCGACCGCGGCAATGATAGTTTTTTGGCAATTGCAACCACTTCGAGGAACACGAACCGGGGAGCTGTGTTTGTCCTTAACTTGGTGAAGTCCGTTCCTTCTGCCGAGCCGGCGCCCGCGCGACGCGTTCCGCACCTGGCTTGAGCGAGACGTCAAATTGCGCTTTCCATGCATTCGTCTCGAACTGGCATCATTCCTCATCGCCCATGGAAACAGCCAGGCAGGATGGCTCTGTTGGGCGGAATCGATCTCGGAGTTTCCCTAAAGCACCGCAAGTCTATCTCTACGCAAAGTAAACATCCTCGACACCTGGCCATGCGGCATCCGTTTGTAAACAACCCACCCGGTCTTGTTGCGATTCAGGGTAGGCTTGAAGGACGCATTCAACTCATAGAATGACCGCCATGGTTGCTTGCCGACGTCGGCCACATACCCTTGAAGAGGGTGACCGTAGATCTCGTCGACGATGTCTTGCTTTACCGCCTCCTCTTCCGCCGTCGTTAACCTCTGCGCGCCTTCGGTCTCAGGGTTTGCGTTCAAGCGCTTCCCCTGGTCCATAGCCCGTCGATGTCAGGACAGGAAGCACGGCGCAGAGCGCAATTCCCGCGTTTTTCATTGCTGGCTCTCCGGGTGGATAACAAGGATCATCACATCAGATCCCTTGGGAAGGTTGCCTCCGCCTGTAGCATTGACAAGCGGTCTCAATGAATCGGCGTTGCAATCAGGGCCCCATTACGGTCCCGCTCAGCAGCGAAAAGCGTGATGAAAGGAAAAGCTCCGAAAGCTCAGAATGGGACCACGGAGACGCCGGGGACGGCCTGGAAGTGGCGTATGTTGCCGGTGGCAACACGGTAGCCAACATCGAGTGCCGTGACGGCTATGAGCAGGTCGGAGTGCGGCAACGAAACGCCCCTGGCCGTGCTCTCTCCGTCGATCTGCCCGGCCCGGAGAGCGACTGAAGCCGAGACCGGATACACAGGGATTGCGGCCATCAACTCGTGGAGAAACTGCTGTCAAGTCGCCTTGCGTTCGGGCGTGTTGGCACGGGCCGCTCCTTGCGCCAGTTCAAGCACCGTGACCACTGACAGGGCCACGTCTTCGCCTGGGGCTCGCGGGCGATTTCAGTCAAAGCCTGTCGGGCGTTTCTACCCTTCCGCTCGGCTGCGATCAGGACACTGGAGTCGAGGATCAGTCCTATGCCACAGGATTCAGCGGCTCCCGCTGTGCGGCCACTGCTTCTTGAACGTCGCGGACGAAGTCCTCGTCGATGATCGCGGGGGAGTCTTCCGACAGCACAGCGATGCACTCTTCGACGGAGCGGCGCCGCGGCGTTGCCGTGCGCAGCACTGCAACCGGCGCAGCGTCGGACTCGATGACAATCTCCGCACCGGCACGCACGTGGGCCATAAGACCGCCGAAGTCGCGGGCAGCGTCGGCTTCCGAGAGGTCGATCGTCGCCATATTCACGATGGTACCCTCATTCCTGTTTTTTCTTAGAACTCGTTCGCGATCTCTCCATCCGGACGGCAGAAGACGTCAGGCAGTTCTACGCAGTCGGCTCATCGAGGTGGTCATCAAGAGAGATGGAGCAGAGAAAATCGTACCCGGGCGACGTCCCCGTGGAGCAGTCCAGGCAGACGGCGGCAGAAGAACTGTGAACGGAAGCTCAATACCAGCTTGCAGTTCGTCCGCCTCGCCTTCCTCGTCCTGCTCCTCAGAAGATCGTAAACAGCTTCTTAGAAGGTTGCTGCGACCGCATTTGTAAGTACTACCGGGCAGGGAGGATTTCGAGACGCCGAACCAGGTGTCGACAAGAAATCTTGCCGACCGCGGTAATGATAGTTTTATTGCGAAGGGAAGTTCTAACCGAAGCGATGCAAAAGAGTGTGGTCTTACAGACATTACAAGAGTCCGGACTGGCACCTGTCCTGCGTGCGGAGTCCATCGAAGAAGCGTTGGCGCTGGCCCGGGCAATCGCTGCGGGCGGGGTGAATGTGCTGGAAGTCGCCATGACCGTGCCGGGAGCGATCGAGGTGATCCGCCGGCTGGTCAGGGACCATCCGGAGATGCTGGTCGGCGTCGGAACCGTGCTGGATGCCGAAACCGCGCGCGCCTGCATCCTGGAAGGAGCGCAATTTATCGTCAGCCCGGCGCTGAATCTCAAAACCATCGAGCTTTGCCATCGCTACTCCGTCGCTGTTCTTCCCGGCGCGCTTACGCCCACGGAGGTGGTCACGGCCTGGGAGGCCGGTGCGGATGTGGTCAAGATCTTTCCCGCCGGCGCGTTGGGCGGGGCCAAATACCTGGCCGCGCTCAAAGCGCCGCTGCCCCACATCCAGATGATTCCCACTGGTGGCGTGACGCTGGCTACGGCCGCGGAGTTTCTGCGTGCAGGAGCGTTTGCTCTGGGGGTAGGTTCTGATCTGGCAAACGCCAGGGCGATGGCCGAGGGCAGGCCGCAGGTGGTTACAGAGACGGCGCGCAGGTATCTGGAGATTGTGCGTCAGTTCCGTTCCGCAACCACAGCCTGACGCTGCCGGCGGATTCGCCTGCACACGCCGAACAGATCCGCCTTCTACGCTCTCAAGACACTCCCCAGACACTCTTCAACCCAGCCAATCGCCAAACGGCAGCCATTTGCCATAGACTCGCTTCATCATGCCTCCCGCCATTGCTACCCATGCGCTCACTCGAACCTTCGATGGGTTTACCGCCGTCGACCACATCGATCTTGCGGTAGAAGCCGGGCAGTTCTTCGGATTTTTAGGCCCCAACGGCGCAGGCAAATCCACCACCATCAAGATGCTCACCGGATTGCTGGCGCCCAGCTCGGGAGCCGTGCAGATTCTGGGCCAGGACCTGTTTTACAACCCCATTGAGGTCAAACGGCACATCGGGGTGGTGCCTGAGGGGATGGCTCTGTTTGCCCGCCTGACAGCGCTTGAGTACCTGCGCTTTGTCGGCCGCATGTACGGACTCGACAAAGCCACCACGGAGCAGCGCGCCGAAGAGTTGCTGGAGTTCATGGGCCTCTCTGACCAGTCTCGCAAGCTGATTGCGGATTACTCCCACGGCATGGGCAAAAAGCTGGCTCTGGCTGCGGCGGTTATCCATGGCCCCAAGGTGCTTTTTCTGGACGAGCCGTTTGAGGGCGTGGACGCCATCGCCGCGGGCACCCTCAAGTCCATGCTGCAGGGGATGATCGCCCGGGGCGCAACCATCTTCCTTACCTCGCACGTGCTGGAGATCGTGGAGCGCCTCTGCTCCCACGTGGCAATCATCAACCACGGGCAGATCGTCGCTCACGGCTCGCTGGAAGAGTTGCGTGCCGGGGTCCAGGCGCGCTTGCCTATCCAAGGCGCAGCCGGCCCGGAGATCTCGCCTCAGGCCAACCTCACCCTGGAGCAGATCTTCCTGAACGTAGTGGGCGGAGCGGCGGCGACCCGTCCGGAGCAGGAGTTGACATGGCTGAGCTAGAGACGCCCTCGCCGCCTTCCTCCCAAGCTCCGGCAGCAGCGTGGACTCCGGCCCAGACCTGGGCCCAGTTCGCCGCTATCGCCTGGCTGCGCTGGCGGATCACCGTCAACAGCCTCAGCCGCCGCGGCGGCGCGGGCGAACTGGCCGGCCGCGCGGTCACCACCCTCATCTTCCTCGCCGTCCTGATCCTCTGGCTGGGGGGAGCCGGTCTGGGCGGCTTCCTCTTTGTAAGCCACGGCCACATCAACCGAATCGCTTGGCTGCTGTGGGGCATCTTCCTGCTCTGCCAGATCCTCAACATCCAGTTCGGGCAACGCGCCACCAACTTTGATCCAACCCAGCTCATCCGGTTTCCCATGCAAGCCAGGACCTATGTAGAGATCCGGCTGTTCTTTGGCATGCTCACCGCCGCCAACGTGACTGGAACGCTGATGGCCGTCGCCGTCGCCGTGGGGATAACCCTCGCCGCTCCGACGCTCTCGCTTTACGCAGTCCTCGCCATGGCCGCCTTTGCAACCGCCAATTTGCTCTTCTCCAGAATGATCTTCGCCTGGGTGGACCGCTGGCTCTCCACGCGCCGCGCCAGAGAAGTGGTCACCGCCCTGCTGCTGGCGTTCTCGCTGCTAGCCCAGTGGGCAAACTTCACCTTCAACCCGGCCTACAACCATCGCCACGGAACCCACGTCTATCAGCTCTCCCAAAAGCACCAGGCCTGGGTAAACCAACTGCTCCAGAACTCCGGCTCGGCGCTGGCCATACTGCCTCCGCACTTAGCCGCAGCTTCCTTGACGGCCGCACAGCATGGCGACCCCTTGAGGTTTACAGCCGACACCCTGGCGGTCTCCGCTTACGCTGCGCTCTTTCTTCTGGTCTTTGCGTTGCGCATGCTCAAGGAGTTCCGCGGGGAGACTCTCTCTGAACCGGCCGCCGGAGTGCGAAACCCCAGAACAGATCCCGCCAGACTGAGCCCTGCGAGCACAGCCGTCTCTACCCAGACCGCGCTGTGGCCAGCCGAGCCTGCGGCCCCAGCCTCCGCGCCGGTGAAGCCGACCGCCTCCATGCCCGCGTCCACAGCCGCCTCCCATAGTCGGCTTCTGCAGGTGGCGGTCCCCGTGCTCAGCAAAGAGATCCTCTACTCGCGCAGGAATATGGGCATTCTCTATGGCCTGTTGATGCCGCTTTTTCTGGTGCTGGTCTTTGCCGGCCGATTCGCCTCCCTGGAGAACAGCAATCTTTGGGCCTTTCCCGCGGCTGTCGGCTATAGCCTGCTGGTCATCTGCCCGCTCAGTTACAACATCTTTGGTCTGGATGGACCTGGAGTTCAGCTCTTCTTCCTCGCGCCCGTGCGCCTGAGGGACGTTGTCCTGGCCAAGAATATGCTCAGCGTGGTCATGGCGATTCTGGAGATCATCCTGATCTTCTTCCTCATCACGGCGATGGCCGGCGCTCCCTCACGAAACATCACCCTGGCTACGCTGTTCTGGGCTGCTGGAACGCTGGCCTTGAATCTGATCTTCGGCAACCGGCGTTCTTTCTACTCGCCTAAGCGCATGGACCCGCAGCGCGTGGCCAGAAAGCAGACCTCCCCGCTGAGCGCGCTGATCAGCCTGGCATTCCTGGTCCTCTGCGCCGGCGTGGCCGTCCTGCTCTACGGGCTCTGCCTAAGCCTGCACGCCTTGTGGGCGCTTTCCCCCGTCATGGCGCTCTTGGCTGCGATCAGCGTGGCCGCGTATGCGCAGAGCCTTCGCTCCATGGATGGGTACGCTCTGCAGCATCGCGAGGAGCTGATGCAGGAGATCTGCAAAGTAGCTTAACCGCCGCTTGCAACGTCAAAAATCGCGATCTCAAAATTCCTCAGTGTTTCCTTCCCCATGCCGCTCTTGTCCCGTGCGCTTCAGCTTCGCCCGCAAGAGCCTCACCGAGCCATCGTGCCGATCAAGCTCAGCATTCGTCCTGTCACGCCCTGTTCAGCGCGATGGCTGAAGTACTTGCGCCGTCCGTCCTCAAGACGCACGCAGGACGTACACTCGCCGATCAGCGTAATCGCAGCGGGGTGCAGGCCCGCATCCAGAAGCTGCCGACGGTTGGCCTCCCAAAGGTTCAGATGAACCCTGGCCTCTGCCTGAGCCTGTCCGTCCTCACCATCGCCGCTTGCGGCAACGGCTCGTACAGCGTCCGGGCCCTCGGTAAAAAGGTCTCGGCTATACCCGAACTCGGCCTCAAACCGCTCTTGCACCTCGCCGCCTACCTCAAAGCAGCAGGGGCCAATCGAGGGGCCGATGGCTGCGATCAGATCCTGTGGCCGGCATCCCAGGCGCTCGCGGAGCAAGCCGACGCCACACTCCACAATCCGCGCCAGCGTTCCCCGCCAACCGGCATGGAGGGCGGCCACCGCGTGCGTGCGCGTGTCGGCGATCAGAACCGGAACGCAGTCCGCAGTCAGAATGCCAAGCAGCAGGTTGGCGTCCAGCGTGTAAAGTCCATCCCCTTGCAGCGTGGCTCTGCCGTCTGCGCTCATCGGCGGAAGCTGCGACCGCTGCACCTGGCAGACAACTCCGCTATGGCACTGGCGGATGGTGATCAGTTCCGGCCGACCGTTGCCTGCGCTCTCACTCGCATCCAGTCCCACCAGAGCATCCACCAGACGCTGCCGCGCCGCCGCCACCTCTGTCGGATCATCCTCCGGGGTGTACCCAAGATTTTGCTCCGGGGGGCCACCCTCGGCGTAGACTGTGGAAGCTCCCCCTTTGCGGGTACTGAATCCGGCCCGGAGCCAGGCATGAGTTCGCCAGGCAGGAACGGTCACAATACCTGGAACAGGGCGGCAAGCCATAGTTGGATTGTACAAACTGCGGATCCCCGCCCGGCAGCCGGCTTCGCAATCCACCGTTTGGCTTAAAGATTTCGGGCCCGCTTTCTGGCGGGCCCTTGAGAGGCTTTGGGGAGGGGAACTACTGAGGATTCGTAGGGGGTCGCCCAGAAGATCGGGCAAAAAAGGAAGGACGTTCTATCAGAATGGATTAGTTTAGGTTAGCCTCTCAGTTGTTAAGTCAGACGCACTACGATACAAATTGGTTGCCGGGAAGCAAAAATTTGTGTTGATCCTATCGGCCCTGTATCAATCTGCGAAAGAAACCTACCACTGGATGCAACGTTCACCCCGTTCGCGCGTCCAATGGACGCGGTCTCGAAAAAAAACGGGTAGAACCCAGAATTCTCTCTTGATGGTTGAATAGAAAGGTTTTTTGCACCCGGCTGCTTCGGCAGCCCTTCCCAAAGAATGGAGAACAGGAGCCATCGATGCAACCCTCTCTCACGGGAATCCGGCTCTTAAGACCAAAAGAGTCATGTATTTGCAGGGAGTTACGCCGTTACGACTCCGGTCGGACTCTGATCTGTTTCCAACCGTGGATTCGGGTGTTTGGCCCCGATCCACGCCAAGCCCCATCCTCAGCCGGGAAGCTTCGCCTCCCGGCCCATCCAGAGTTTCCACCGGGCTTCCACGCCTAACCTATTGAATTGAAGAAGAATCTGATTTATCATTCCGCGACTGCAAGATGAAAAAAACAACTCTTATCGCCTCGCATCTCCTCCGTTCCCGAATTGGGAAGTTGTGTGTCGCCATCATCGGTACCTCTCCCAGTGAGATGATCGAGAAGGCCACGGAAGTACTGAAAGATTCCAATTTCCTGGAATTTCGACTCGATTACCTCGCCAAGCCCGCTGCCGCGCTTCCCGCTCTGAAGCACTTTCTCTCCAGCAAAACCGCGGCTACGGCGATTGCCACCTGTCGGCGCAAGGAGAACGGTGGACGCTTCGAAGGATCGAAGACCGCCGAACTGGAAATATTGTTGAAGGCCGCTGAAGCCGGCTTCCACCTGGTCGATGTCGAGCTGGAAACCATCGAAACACTGCCCCAGGAAACCATGAGCGAGCTCCGCGCGGCGGGAGCGGCGGTCATCCTCAGCTACCACGACTTCCAGGCCACCAAGGGTCTGGAGGCCGTCTACCAGCGCATGCTGCCCTTCGCCCCCGATTACATGAAGATCGTTGCTACCGCCAGGACGCTCTCTGACAACCTGACCCTGATGAAGTTTCTCGAACGCGCGGAGGATGAGTCCAACTCCAGCGTGGTGGGTATCTGCATGGGAGAACCGGGAATCATCTCCCGGGTGCTGGGACTCAGGGCAGGCTCTGCGTTCACCTTTGCCGCAGCCAGCCAGGGAGAAGAGACCGCCCCCGGCCAGATGGCTGCGCGCACCCTGATCGAGACCTATCGAATTGAACAGGTCGATGCCGCAACCAAGATCTATGGCGTCGCCGGCAATCCGATCGCCAGCTCCCTCTCGCCCCTGATGATGAACACCGCCTTCCGCCGCGAGACCGTCAACGCCGTCTATCTGGGCCTCCAGACGTCCAAGGTCGACGACCTCTTTCACCTGGCGCGTGAGGTTCCCATCCAGGGCATGAGCATCACCATGCCGCTCAAGCAGGACGTTCTTCCGCTGCTGGAGAGAACCGATGCACTCTCTGCCAAGATCGGCGCGGTAAATACCGTTCTGCGCGCTCAGGATGGAAAGTTTTACGGCTTCAACACCGATGTGGCCGGCGTCGTCTCTCCTTTGGAAAGACGGTTCTCTCTGCGCGGAGCCAGAGTGCTGGTGCTGGGTGCGGGCGGAGCCGCGCGGGCTGCCGTCTTCGGCTGCTGCGACAAGGGTGCGGAGGTCTTCATCCTCAACCGCACGGTAGAAACCGCTCAGAAGCTGGCCAAACAGTCCGGAGCCAAGACCATCAAGCGCGAAGCCGTAGCCAAATCCAACTTCGACGTCATCATCAACGCCACCCCCGTGGGCATGGCGGCGGCCGCCAAGTCCGGAGCCGCGGGCAAAGCGACCCCGGCCTCCCCGCTGGAGGAGCATGAGCTCAACGCCCGCTACGTCTTTGACCTGGTCTACAACCCCATCGAGACGCCTTTGCTCAAGATGGCCCGGCAAAAGGGCATCGCCGTAATCACCGGCGTGGAGATGTTTGTCCAGCAGGGTGCGCGGCAGTTTGAGATCTGGACCGGCAAGCCGGCGCCAGAGGAGGAGATGCTGCGCGTCGTGCTGCATCTCCTGCGGCAGAACATGGATTCATCAGCCTCTGCCACTCCCCTCGCCGCCTCGCCCAGCACAGCCTCTAATTCGGAGACCGCCGCGGAAGAACCTGCACCTGCGCCTGCAGCGAAACCTGCGCCTGAAGCGAAACCTGCGCCTGCAGCGAAAGCCTCGCCCAAACACAGTCCCCTGGCTCCCGCCCGCAAGGCAGCGCCGGCCAAGCCGGTGCGGTCCAAGCCAGTCGCCAAGGAGGAGCAGGTCAAGCCCAAGTCGAAGGCTCGCTCCCGGTAGGCCCAGCCACTCAGCCCCGTTCCTCAGCCTGACCTCGGCAAAGCAGAGAGCACGCCGTGCCCGGGACCGAACCCAAAACTGCTTGCAGTTACCAGAGCGGTGGCTGTTCCCAGGGAAGCTCCAGACCCCCAGCGGACCGGCTCAGCCCGGGTCTGGAGCTTCTGCATCTGCTCAGCCGCAGACCCACGCCCGGCTCGCGGTTTACAGCGCGACAGTTCCACCACTGCGGCACGCTCTTTGCCTACAATTCGCTGTTGCTAATCAAACTCCCGCGAGATCCAGCTCTTCAAGGCAGACATACTTGCCTCCCGTCCCAGAAACGCGCGGACCAGCTCTCGCGCAGGCCGGGAGCCGCCCGGCTCCAGAACTTCACGGCGGTAGCGCAGGGCCGTGGGGCTATCCATCAGGTTCCTCACATCAAACGCAGAGAAGAACTCCAGCGCGATCACCTTGTCATACAGGTATGTGTAGTAGTTGGAGGTGTAGCCGACCAGGTGGGTAAAGGCAGCGTACATGCGGTTGCCTTCCACAAACTGGTAGCGAGAGAAGCATTCGTACCCCGCGCGCAGCAGACGGTCCAGATCCAGCGTTGAGGCTGCCTGGTCGTGAGTCTCCAGCGAGTAGGTGGCGTACATCACCTGGGTAAGTGTCGCCAGGGCGCGGCCATGGGCGCTGGCTCGGACCATGCGACTGAAGACGTCATAAGGAATCGGCTCGCCCGTCTGGTAATGCCGGGCGAAGCTCCGCACCAACTCCGGGTCTTCAAAGAACTCCTCCAGCATCTGGGAGGGAACTTCAACAAAATCGCCCTCGGTGGCGATGCCGGACTGCCCGGCCCAGCGCTGCCGTCCACCCAGAATCTCATGCATCAGATGGCCAAATTCATGGAAGCAGGTCACCACATCGGAGTACAGCATCAGCCCCGGATCGCCCTCGCTCGGCTGCGGAAAGTTGCATACCAGCGAGGCCTCCGGAAGCTGCCGCCCCAGCACGCCGCTCACCAGCGAGCACTCGCTGAACCACTTGCTCTTGCCCTCGCGCGGGTGCATGTCCAGGTAGATGCGGCCGATCCTCTGGCCCCGGGCAGAGGAACCGGTCGCGCTGTCGATCACGTTGAAGGCCTTCACCCCCGGCGCCCACACCACGGCGTCCTCCACCGGCGCAAACTCAACCCCGAACAGCCTGCCGGCAGTGGAAAGAATTCCAGCCTCCACCTGGTTGTAAGGGAAGTACGGCCGAACCGACTGCGAGTCGAAGTCAAAGCGGGAACGGCGGAACTGCTCCTCCCAAAAGCGAGCGTCACTCAGCGTAAGCGGAAGGGCCCCCGGATCGCGCTCCCGCACAAAGGCCTCCAACTCCGCAAACTCGCGCTGTGCCGTCTCCCGCGCGGCATCTTCCACATCGTTCAAAAAGCTGCGCATGTTGGCGGCTGAACCCATCATCTGGTCCACGGTGGCCAGGTCCGCCCAGCTACGGAAGCCCAGCAGCTTGGCCATCTCCTCCCGCGCGGCCAGCAGATCCAGCAGCACCTGCCGGTTCGCCGGGTAGGCGCGGTCGTTGTAGGCCAGGTACATGCGCCTGCGTAACTGCGGGCTCGCGGCGTAGCTCATCACCGGCGTCATCTCCGGAGGATCAGTGGTCAGCGTAACGGGACCACTGGCTATCAGTTGCTCCGCCTCGCCTTTGGACGCATCGCCGAAGCTTGCATCACGCCGCACTCCATGGCGCGTCAGGTAATCCTCCGGCAATCCCCGCAGCTCATTGGGATCGTCGATCGGGATCTTGCGAACATCGTCCTGCACCGTACGGCTAAAGGTCATGCTCAGGGCGGTCATGCGGTCTGCCAGGGAGCGGATGCGCTCCCGCGTCGCATCATCCTTATCAACGCCAGAGAGCCGGTAGCCCAGCAGCGTGCGATCCAGGTAGTAGAGCGTGGCCGGGTCAGTGGCAGACGCATCTTCTATCAAAGCCCCATGCAGAGCCTCCAGCGCCTGGTACACCTCGCGATTCAGGCTCAGCGCCACGCTCTCTGCACCGATCACCTGGGAGAGCTCCTGGGCGGCGTCGCGGACCTCCGCCAGCGGATGGACCATGAACATCACCCCGCTCTGGCTGCCGGCCATACCCAGATGCCAGCGCGCGCTGTCATAGGGCGTCAGCGTATTCTCCAGCGTGCGCCGTCCGTCCACGGCCAGCAGCTCATCAATCGCCGCGCGAGCAGCGGCAAGGTGGTGTTCCACCCACGCCCTGGTCTCCGCCGCTCCTGCCGGACCGGACCAGATGTGGAGGGGATCGGCAACGGTGGGATCTGTGGGCTTGGACTGTTCCTCAACATCCTGCATGACAAAAATCTCCTGATGGAAAAACGGAGGCGCAGAGAACTGGGCCTTCTATCAATCTACGGTAAGTGGACCCCGATGCCCTCAGCCGCACCCGGAGCGACGACAAGCACGCCTCGGGAACTCCCCCTGCGCCTCCGGCTTTGCCGTTGCACG
Organism: Acidobacteriaceae bacterium; assembly: GCA_049977105.1. Lineage (GTDB taxonomy): Bacteria > Acidobacteriota > Terriglobia > Terriglobales > Acidobacteriaceae > Granulicella. The sequence continues at coordinate 34,666 of JBMFGX010000014.1, forward strand.
GAACCCGCCCTCAGGAACCTATTCCCGGGGAACCCACCTACACGAGATGGCTCTTCCGGGTAAGATGCGACGGCCAGATCCGCCGGCCAGGCTCACCCCAACCAGCCAAAGGACAAGCCTCTTTCTTTTCCCAAATAGTTTTTCACCAATTTTCAACTTTCCTTGATAGAATTGCGCCCATTCTGATCTTCCGCCTTTTAAGGAGGGCGACTCATGAGACTCGAAATGCTGTATCGCGGTAGACTGCGTCTGGTCACGGCAGGTACGATTGCCGGGATCATCCTTCTCCCTTTGCTGAACAGGGCGCAAGCACGTAATAACACCTACATGCAGGTGAACCTTGTTTCCAATGGCTACGTGCCGGCCAAGGTGATTGACCACAATTTGGTCAACCCGTGGGGCGTGGCCGCCGGCCCCACAAACCCCCTTTGGATATCCGATCAAGGCAGCAATACCTTGATCGTCGCTCCAATCAGCGCGGTTGAAAATGGCTCGGCGCCGCCCTTGACGGTTTCCGTTCCAACGCTGGGAGGCGGACCCAACGGGCCCACCGGGATCGTCTACAACCTCGCCTCTGCTGCCAACGGATTTGGAATCCCTTCCGGATCCGGTATGTCGACCGTACCACCGATCTATATCTTTACGAACCTCAATGGTACGATCCTCGGCTGGAGTCCGAAGAGTTCGGGCGGCGTATCTCAGGCTGTGGTGGCAGTGGATAACCACACAAGCATGGCCACATACACCGGCCTGACCATGGCGGCAGTAGGCCAGAACACGTATCTTTACGTGGCCAACTTCGCGCCGAACGGCGGCATTCAAGTCTTCAATAGCTCCTGGCAAATGGTTACGGACTTCGGAAATGAGGCGTTCGAGGATCCACGCCTTCCCCGGCTTCCGGCAAGCGAGGTCTGGGCGCCGTACAACATCGCCAATCTCAATGGCAAGATCTACGTGGCCTATGACGCCATACCTGCAACAGGTGGCCTGCCCATCACCCACATGGGGCTGGGAGTCATCGGCGTGTTTACTCTCCAGGGCCAGTTCATCCGTAATCTGGAGGTCGATCCCGGCCACCGGGATATGGCGAACGGAAACGGCATCGCCTTGGGACGGGCAGGTCAGCTGGACGCCCCGTGGGGGATGGTCATGGCTCCGGCGAAATTCGGTCGCTTCAGCAATGAATTGTTGGTAGGGAACTTCGGAAACGGCCAGATCCTCGCCTTTCGCGCGGATGGTAAATTCGATGATACCCTGCGTGGTACCGATCATCACCCGCTGAAGAATGGCTTCCTCTGGTCCCTATGGTTCGGCAACGGTCAGGACGGCGCCGAGCCAACTACGCTCTACATAACCACCGGCGGACCCAATGAGGCAACCGACGGGTTGCTCGCCGCCATCACAGCCGCCCCTGCAAACAACCGGCAGCCATAGCAGGAAGGGGCCGGCAGAACGGCGCAGCCATGCTGCACGCGTAGCTACGCCAGATATCCAGCCAGAGGTCATGGGATCCTGCGCGTCCCATGACCTCTCCTGTTTCTGCGCCCCTCAAGCGGCAGCAGCTTGAGCCAACGCCCATTCATGGATAGAAACTCCTGACGGAGCGAGGGACGGGCCTTGTAGTGCGACCTCCCGCCGTGCGACCTCCTGCGGAGCAACTTCGTCAGGTCCAGAAAGAACGCTCATAGGCTCACCTCGGCGACGCCGCTCGCGAATCTGCCCCGAGGCTCAACGGCGCGTGCGCTGCCGTCGCAGATCGGCATCTTCAGACTGCCCGATTTCACAACAAGGTGGTCCACGCCCTGGCCACACAGGATCGGCGATACTCTGAAGCTGTAGACTTCTACCCAGTCGGCCTCGATGAAAGATCTCATCCCTGATCCTGCTCAACCCGAATCTCTTTCTGCGGATTTTCCCTCGCTGTCCCCTACCGATCGGTGGTTGGCCGCGATTGTGGAATCGAGCGACGACGCGATCCTCATGGAATCGTTAACCGGCACGATTCAAAGCTGGAATGCGGGAGCAACGCGGGTCTTCGGTTACCAGGCGGAAGAGGCCATTGGCCGGCCCGTATCCTTGCTGGCGTGGCCCGGTGAGGAGCAGCAAAGCGCTGCCTTTCTCCACCAACTGCGTCAGGGCGGGCGCGTTGAGCATGTAGAGGTGGCACGAAGACATAAGAGTGGGAAAAAGATCTTTGTCTCCCTTAGCCTGTCTCCGATTCGTGACGCTGACGGCACGATCGTGGGCATAGCCAAGATTGCTCGCGACATCACCGAGCGGAAGGCGACCCAGGAGGCATTGGCCCAGCAACAGTTGCGCCTTGTCTCCCTGATGAAACAAGAGGCGCGCGCCCGCGCAGAAGCACTCGCCGAGCACAAATTTCGCGAACTCATTGAAAGCGCCCCCGATGCCATCCTGCAGGTGGATGCTCGCGGCGCTATCGTGATCGCCAACCGTACCGCCGAGACCATGTTTGGCTATAGCTATGAAGAACTGATGGCCCTGAACGTGGATACGCTGCTGCCTGAAGCAGAGCTCTCCGGCCATGCGGAACACCGCAAGGCCTTTGCCGCAGCCGGCGTTACCCGGCCCATGGGACAGGGTCTCGACCTCTACGGTCGCAGAAAAGATGGAACCCGGTTTCCTGTGGAGATCAGCCTCAGCCCCGTGCAGACGGAGAACGAGATCCATGTGACGGCGGTCATCCGCGATGTGACCGAACGGAAGCAGATGGAGCAGTGGATGCATAGGTTGCAGGAAAGTTACGTCGCAGAGCTAGCCGCGCGGCATAAGGAGGCGGAACGGCTCAACCAGCTCAAGAGCGAATTCATGGCCAGCATCAGCCATGAACTGCGCACCCCCCTGCACACCATCATTGGATTCGCAGAGCTCCTCGCCGAGGATGACAGCGGCCCGCTGAATGAGAAGCAAAGACGCTTTCTGCACCATATTCAAAGCGACTCGACGCATCTGCTGGGTCTGATCAACGATGTGCTCGACCTGAGCCGCAGCGAAGCCGGCGGACTGAACCTGCGCCCTGAACCGTTGCCTCTGCAGGAGATCGTCTCGGAGGCGGTCAATGCTCTTCTGCCCTATGCCGCGTCCAAGTCCGTCGCACTGCGCCTAGGCGACCATCTCGATCAGCATGTGGTCGCGGATCCCACGCGTCTGCGCCAGATCCTCTCCAATCTGGTCCACAACGGAATCAAGTTCACTCCGGCAGGGGGCGAGGTCTGGGTAGAAGCCACCGCCGACCAGGGTTTTGTGACGATTACCGTATCTGACACTGGCGTTGGAATCCCGGCCGAAGAGTGCGACCGGATCTTCGACAAGTTCTATCAGGTGGGCTTCACCCCGACCGGGAGCCGGGAGGGAACCGGTCTCGGTCTTACCATCTGCCGACATCTTGTGGAGATGCAGGGCGGCAAGATCTGGGTGGAAAGCCGGTCAAAGCACGGCAGCAGCTTCCATTTCACGCTTCCCGCAAGCCATCGGTGATGGGGGTCACTGGCAGCGCCACGGATTGCCTCTAACCTTGCGAGGTGAACTCTGCACCTCAGATGCGCTCCCCATGCGCCTCGCAGCCCGTAACCCGGCAGCCTGTGGCCAAAAGGATCCTGATCGCGGACCATCCGTTGAGTAGCCGCGAGCTTCTGCGGTCCATGCTGGAGGCGGATGGCTATGACGTCTGTGACGCGGAAGATGGGGAACAGGTTCTGCAAAGAGCCAGTACGCTTCTTCCCCAGCTCATCCTTCTGGATCTGCTGATTCCCAAGCTGGACGGCTATCAGACTGCAAGTGCTCTGCGCAAGATGCAGATTTTCCAGACAACGCCTCTTATCGCGCTGGCAGCGGCCTGGTCAGATGCGGCGCCGGAGCGGATTTTCCAGGCAGGCTTCACCTGCTATCTTGTCAAGCCGGTTCTTCCAGCGCAACTGCGCAAGTGCCTCTCCGGCCTGCTGTCACCGGCCGGCTAAGCCCAGATCCCATACTTCTTCATCTTGTAGCGGAGCGCGTCACGCCCGATTCCAAGCCGCCGCGCCGCCTCGGATTGATTCCCCTCTGACGCGCGCAGGGCCTCTTCAATCAGTCGCTGCTCCTGGTCCGCAAGGCAGACGGGAGTAGCCCCGTTGGCGTCCTCAGCCGGCGCGTGAGGGATCAGATGCTCAGGCAGATCCTGAACATCGATTTGGGGGCCATCGGCCAACATGCAGGCGCGGCCGATCACATGTTCCAGCTCCCGCACATTGCCGGGCCACGCGTAGTGTCCCAGAACAATCGATGCCCGTGGGGTCAGGCCGCCGATCTTCTTGCGAAACTCCTGGTTGAACCTCTTCACAAAATGCCGGGCAAGAAGCGGAATGTCCTCAGGCCGATCCCTGAGCGGAGGAACCGTCAGTTCCACCATGGAGAGACGATAATACAGATCCTCACGAAACTTGCCCTCGGCAATGGCGGCGCGAAGATCGCGATGCGTGGCGGCGACCACGCGGACGTTGACCTTTCGAGCCGCCACCGAGCCGACAGCCAGAACCTCCTGGTTCTGCAGGGCGCGCAGCAGTTTCGCCTGCGTCTGCAGAGGCATGTCTCCAATCTCGTCCAGAAAGAGGGTCCCTTCGTTGGCCAGCTCAAAGAGTCCCGTTTTGTCCCGGTCGGCGCCCGTAAAGGAGCCACGCACATGACCAAAGAGTTCGCTCTCAAACAGGGTTTCCACTACAGCCGAGCAGTTCAGAACGACAAATTTGCCGCTCACCCGGCTGCGGCGATGCACCGCGCCGGCTACCAGATCCTTGCCAACCCCCGTGGCCCCGTGGATCAGCATGGAGCGGTAGTGCGGCGCGACCCTTTCCATCATGGCGAATAGATCCCACATCCGCTCGCTCGCTGCCACCATCCCCTCGAACTCCAGCTCGGGCGTTGCTCCACCCGCAGCAGATTGGAAACGCTTCCTGCGTTTGGCCACATCGATCAGCCTCGCCACTCGCTCCCGCAGTACGGCGATCCTGACCGGCTTTTGCAGGTAGTCGGCAGCCCCTTGACGAATGGCGGCCACGGCTGTCTCCGTGGTGTAATGTGCCGTCATCAGAATCACATCGATCAAGGGATCAAACCAGATCACCTGCTCAAGGACTTCCAGCCCCGTCATCCCCGGCATCACCAGATCCGTCACCACCAGTCGCGGGTGATGCTTCCGCACCAGTTCCAGCCCTTCCCCAGGGCTCGATGCCGTGTAGACCGCAGCCTCGGCGTGGGCGAGAGCTGCCGAGATCAGTTCAAGGCTCCCAGGGTTATCGTCGATCACGACAATGGAGACAGCTTCAGGCATAGAACGTCGCAAGAGCATCGTATCGCGCGATGCGCGAGATCAACCGCGTTGGGTGAAATGGCGCAGTTGCTGCGCTATTTCACCCAACGCGGTCGGCATAAGACTTAATTCTACAGTCACAAGTGATTGAAATCACAAGGAGCCATCTTTGGCATGGCAATTGCTATCTCTTCAGCAGATAGAACTTATGGAGAAACCAATGACCAGATGCCAATTTTGCTCGCACACCGGAAAGCACGCCTTCTGTAGTCTTGGCCAGCAGTCCCGCGCCTTCTTTGAATCCCATTCGGTCAGCATGGAATATCCCCGCGGCACGGTCCTGTTTCGTGAAGGCGACCGTACCGAGGCAGTGTATGTGCTCTGCTCCGGGAAGATAAAGATCTCTACCAGTTCCAAAGAAGGCCGCACCATGATCCTGCGCATCGCGGATGCAGGGGACGTTCTGGGCATGAGCGCGGCGCTGACCGACGGAGAACATGAAGTCACCGCGGAATCGCTTGAGCCATGCGTCGCTCGCGTTCTGCCCGTCAAGCATCTTGCCACCATGTTGCAGGCCTATGGCGATGCCAGCATCGGCGCGGCGAAGTCTCTGGCGCAGGACTATCGCGCCGCGTTTGATGAAGCGCGGCTGGTCGCTCTGCCTGGATCTCCAGCCGCGCGACTGGCGCGATTGATCCTGGACTGGACCGACGAGGCCAGGAAGAACTCATCCGCAGTCATCACGATGCCGTTGACCCATGAAGAACTCGCCTCCATGACCGCAACCACCAGAGAGACCGTCACCCGCACCCTCAGCCGCTTTCGCAAGGACAAGATCATTGCGATTCGAGGCGTGTCGCTCACCGTGCTCCAGCCCACCATGCTCGAAGAGCTCTCGGCTTGCTAAGCAAGCCCTGCTCGCTGCATAAAGAATCCCCGGGGAAAGCCTGCGCTGCCCGGGGATCGCCCTGCCGTTTGGTCTTCAGCCGTTCGGTCTTTAGCTGCCTGGTCTTCAAGCTCAGCCGGTCATCTGACAGGTGGTCTCCAGCAGCAGGTCAACCCCACGGCTCTGCGCAGCGTTTTCCGGAAATCCATGCAGAAGCGCTTCCACCACATCCGCCGCATGGTAGTGTGAGCGGCCCGGGGCCAGAAACTGCGCCACGCTATTCAGATCGTCGCCGGCCGTTACAATGCCTTGCTCCACGCGTTGCCCGTTCCTTACCTGCGGATAGCCTACGTTCGCCATCAACGCGTTGCACAGACACTTCCGGCCGACAGCCTCTTCCGCTTTACCGCCCTTGGCTAGATAAAGGCTAAGCGGCTCGGCGGCGCAACGATAGCCGATCTCGCCCTCCGGCGTTCGGTAAGGCTCGCGCAAAAAGCCCAGATCGCAGATCCGCGGCCTGTCGGCATACTCCTCCGGTTCAGAGTATGTTCCCTCCAGACGCGCAACTTTGAACGGAAATCCTGTCGGCGACGCCACCGGGTCCGTGAACACATGCCCGCTGCCGGCAGCGGCCTTGGCCAACAGCAACTGCTTGTAGTCTTCCCGTAGTCCAGACTCCTCGGTGAACTCAAACGCGGTTCCTACCTGCACCCCTGTGGCGCCCTGCGATAGCGCCTCCCGCAGCTTCTCCGGATGCCCATATCCTCCCGCCAGCCAGAACGGCACGCCCAGTTCGCAGAGCTTTTCGATGTCGACCGCGTCTCGCTCGCCGTAGATCGGTTCGCCCGCATCGGATAGCTGTAGCTTTCCCCGTGGCGGAGCGTTGTGCCCGCCCGCCATTTGCATCTCCACCACCAGTCCATCCACTCTGCCATTGGCCTTTTTCAGCAGGGTGGAGGCCAGCGTGTTGGAGGAGACGATCGGTAGAAATCTGGGCCTGGTCAACGGCGCCAGCTCCCGCTCCATAAACTCACGCGGATCAAAGTGCATGGTGCAATCGTCGCCCTCTTGCCCGCCCGTCACATGCAGCGTGTACTCCACCGGCTGATGCTGCGCCAGGCGATCCAGCACGCCCGGAATCTTCAACGGAATCCCCGCGCCCATCACCACATACTCAACCCCTGCCAGCATGGCCCCATAGATGCTTGGCAGATGAGCTGTCTGGATCTTCTCCATGTAGTTAATGCCCACCGGGTTCTTGTGCCCTTTGCGAGCCAGAAACACCTCCACAAAGTTGCTCACCATGCACAACTCAAGCAGGTGGCGAGGACTGTCTTTGCTGAGCGAACCTGCTACGCGATAGGGCGCCGTCTCCGCCTTGCCCCCGGCCAGGAAGTACGCCCTCCAGACTCTCTCGGCCATCTCCGGGAAAGGGAAGGCATCCATCCCGCGGCGCATGTGGCCTTGCGGATCGCCATCCTGCAGGCGCCGAACCAGTATCTGGTCCAAAGCCGTTCCTGACACCACGCCAAGCTGCCCGGTCCGCGAAACAGCCTGCGCCAGCCGCCAGTTCGAGACGCCAATCCCCATGCCACCTTGAAGAATTACTGGATAGTCACTCATAACAACCTGATTCTTTCACCGAGAAACGCTACGGAACGTTTTAATTTTGTAATTTCATTTCCGCATGCAGAATACCTGCTGCTCGGAGCTGTCGCATTGCCCCAAAGCGCTTTGTTTATCAGCCTGCAACGCCCTTGTGACATATGTCACAGAAAGGCGGATGGCAAGTGGTTATGGTTGACAAGGATGGCATGGAGTAGCTGAGGCTCAGGTTCTATGCGAAGGATTTCAGCCACAACGTATCTTCACCGCAAACTGAGCGCATCCGTGAACGTTCCGGGTCGAAGGGCGGGCTCCGCTCTATGGGTATGAGCTTGCGCGGAGGCGTGCGGCAACTTGCAGAGCCTGGACTCGCACGCTTCCATCCCCAGAGCGCCCTGACGAATCTTTCTCCGCTCCCTGTGGTCTGCAAGTCAAGAGCGATACCGTCCCAAGTGATCCAAGTACGAGCCACCCGGAATTCTGAAATCCAATCCACGAGCAAGACAAAACAAGTAGGAAGAAGGTCATCATGACAGAAGTTTCGAGCCGTCTCTTTGTATCCGGTAATGGAGCAGTCCAGGTGGTCCCTCCGCCTGCCCATCCCTCCGCTCGCTCTACACACGGTTCTGGTCTGCGCGATTTTTCCCAGGACCCCATGCTGGTCTACTGGGAGATGACGCAGGCCTGCGCTCTAGCCTGCCGCCACTGCCGCGCAGAAGCCGTCTCCACGCCCCACCCTCAGGAGTTGACGAATACCGAAAGCCGAGAGCTGCTGCGCCAGATTGCGTCCTTCAACAAGCCCTTGCCGCAACTGATCATGACCGGCGGCGATCCCTTGCGCCGCGCCGATCTGTATGACCTGATTGACTACGCGCATGATTTGGGCATCACCGTCTCCATTACGCCCAGCGCCACCGGAGAGCTGACCTTTGAGGCTCTGGCAAAACTGAAGGCGCACGGTATTGAGAGCCTCGGCCTTAGCCTGGACGGCTCCAGCGCGCTTCGCCATGAGGCCGTGCGCGGCGTGGAGGGCTGTTTCGATTGGACCATCCGCGCCGCTGAGGGCGCAGCAAAACTGGGAATGCCGATTCAGGTGAATACCCTGGTCTCCGAGGAGACCGCCGATGACCTGCCGGCCATCTATGAACTCCTCAAGTCCATCCAGGTGATGCGCTGGAGCCTCTTCTTCCTGATCGCCGTGGGCCGCGGCAAAACCTTGCAGCCTGTCTCTCCGGAGCGCGGCGAAGAGCTGATGAATTGGATCTATGATCTGGCGCGCGTCGGCCCGTTCGCCATCAAAACAACGGAAGCTCCCTCCTATCGCCGCGTTGCCTTGAACCGCATGCGCCAGGAGGGAATGCATGCCCGCGAGATTGAGCAGACGCCAGTCTATCGCGGATTCGAGGTCCGCGATGGACACGGCATCATGTTCGTCTCCAACCAGGGCGATATCTATCCCGCGGGCTTTTTACCGCTGGCCGTCGGCAACGTGCGCACCGACCATCTCGTGGACATCTATCGCAACTCCCCCATGTTCCGCGCACTGCACAATCCCAGCGAGTTCAAAGGCAAGTGCGGAGAATGCGAGTATCGCGCCCTCTGCGGCGGCTCGCGCGCACGGGCGTTTGCGTATACAGGAGATGCCCTGGCCAGCGATCCCTTCTGCCCCTACGAGCCCAAGGCCCACGCTGTATCCCCATCTCCCGCTATGGCAAGCTGAATCGGCCTTGGCCACGCTCCCAAACAGCGAAGCCACAGAAAGCCTCTCCGCACCGCGGAGAGGCTTTTTCTTCCTGCCGAACTGCTGCGTTTGCAAATCGGCTTCTACCTCGCCAACACGTCACAGGCATCTTCCGTGAGCAGAATGGAGCCTGGCGGCAAAAAAACTCCAGCTAGCGCAAACGATGTTTCTCTGAGGAAAACGCCACGCAAATTCGGCACGTGATAACGATCACAGCCGAACTTCATCAGCCCGCCCTATCGTGATTCTGCAGAAACAAACGGTTCAGAGGTTGTCGCAGGCGAGTCGAGCTAGGATAACGGCGATTGTTGATTCCAAACGTTCGAACGTCTTCCATCTGGCCGATCCATCTCAAAAAAATACGCAGGTGATAACAATCACAGCGGCGTTCTGCGAGGCATCGTATCGTTATCCTGCCTAAGGAAAGTGTTGAGAGGCCGCCGCAAATGTTCGGAAATACGATACAACCACTCGTAAGGTTGCCGCTTGGAGATCTGAAAATGAGACGTATGTTCGTTTGTTTGGCATTGACCGCGTCTCTGACCGCAATGTGGGGGATCGGCCCGGTGTCGGCCGCCGCTCAGAATGGAAAGCAAGCCAGCGCCGTGGAGACAACGGGACCGGTAGGGAGTCCGGCGTCTCGTGTACTTCTTCCACCGTCGTCGGACCAACCGGGCTAACGGAGCCACCTTCGGGCCTCACCGCGCCCAGAAACTTCCATGCCAACCTGCTGGTGCTCTCCATGCATTACGAGTTCTAACTGGTTAGCACGGTGCTTCAAATCAATCAGATGGATCGACGAGGAGATAACATGGCATCGAAAGTCAAGTCAGGTATCTTGTTGGTTGCTTTCCTGGCAACCTGTGCGTCAACACCCTTCGCTCAGAACACAGCAGCGGCAATCTATCAATCGAAATGTCAAATGTGTCACGGCGCGGATGGTACTGGGAACACCCCCGCCGGAAAGGCAATGAAGGTCGGCTCCTTCAAATCACCGACTCTAATCAAAGCTTCAGATGCGGAGTTGTTCGCAGAGACGAAGAATGGAAAGGGACGGATGCCGGCTTACGCGAGCAGGCTGTCTGACGCTCAGATCCATGCTGTGGTCGCCTACATCCGCACGCTCCAAAAATAAAAAGGACGGTGACGCAGGCTGAGAATGGCAGCCTGCGCCATCTCTCGATCTGTAGCTTCATCGCGCCTGGGGTTGCAGTGTGGTCGGGTTGCGGAATCTATCACCCCAACCACCCCGTCTGCTCTAACTCCAGCTCCTTCAGGAAGCCAGTGACTGAAGTTGGCTCCCTTCAACCAAAGGTTGTCAAAGGGAGCTCAGTCGTCGTAACCAGGTAAGGCAGCGGTCAGTCTGCGCTGCTACGTCAGCAGACTGACCGGATGCCCATAGGAAACCTGTAGCCGTTCGATCACGCTCTCCAGGAGCGAAGATCGTGAAGACGTAGTTGCCCTTTTCTCTTCCGCTAGCGTCATCTTTCTGCAAGGATCACGCTAGCAAGTCCCTCATGAGCTGTGTGATTGTATCCGTTACTATTTAGAAAGCAGAATGGGTGCGGAAGCGTGGCGCCCATCAAGCGTTCCAGAAAAAATAACTAACTAAGGAGCAATCATGAAGCGTACTCTGACTCTCGCAGCCACTTCTCTCTTCGCCCTGTCCGTTCTTGCACCTGCCTTTGCTCAAAACTCAGGCGCCGCAATCTATAAATCGAAGTGCCAGATGTGCCATGAAGCGGATGGTACCGGCATGGCCGCCATGCACGTTCCTTCCTTCAAATCCCCACAACTGAAGAGTGAATCCACCGCATCGCTCATCAACGATGTGATGAAGGGCAAGGCGATGATGCCCGCATTCGGAAGCAAGCTGAGCGCCAGTCAGGTCAAGGAGGTTGTGGCGTATATCCGCACTCTCCAAAAATAGTTGCTAACTGAAAAGAGGTTAGTCATGTCTCTGTCGGGTAGTGCACGGAGCGGGGGGGCGATCCCCCCCCTCCCCAGCAGAAAATCCCTCGCGAATCTGTTTTTCTCGAAGCGGCCGTTCTCGAAGAGGCTAATCTTAGAGACGCAAGAGCCTGTCAAGACACTCCCAACGTCTACGCCAGCCAACCGTTCCTCCCTTATCGGACCCGGTCGGGCTCAAATCCCGGCACAATCGTCCAGTCCGCCCCAGCGAGCCTTCCTTCCTTCCTCGCTCCTCTCTCGGCTCTCCCGATATCGACGCACCCTCGCCGCCCCCTTGCTCTCCGCAGGCTGTGTCCTGTTCCTGCTTGTTCTGCCGGCCACTCCGGCGCGTGCGCAGACCGACTGCCTGGCCTGTCACGGCGATGTGACCATGACGGACGCCGCCGGCCATAACGTCGGTGTGGATGCCACAAAGTTTCATGCTGGAATCCACGGCTCTCTGCACTGCACAGACTGCCACAGCGACATCAAAGGCTACCCGCATCCGGCCCAGCCCAGTAAAGTGGACTGCGGGACCTGCCACACGGCTGAAGCCGCTGATCTGGTCGGCAGCGTGCATCAACATGCCGGCGCGCAGCCCTGCCTCAGTTGCCACGGCAATCCCCACTACATTCTGCCCAAAAGCAGTCCCCAATCTTCGGTCTATCCGCTCAACGTCCCGGCCACGTGTGGCAAGTGCCACGGCAACGCCCAGTTCGCCAAACAGCACCATCTGACCAACGTCTATCCGGAGTATATCGACTCCATCCATGGGTTCGCTGTCAGCAAAGAGGGCCTGTTGGTGGCAGCAAATTGCGCCAGTTGTCACGGATCGCATCACATCCTTAGCCCAACGGACCCACAGAGCCCCACCTACCGCGCCAACATCCCACAAACCTGCGGGAAATGTCACGCCGGCATTCTCACAAGATACATGGCGGGCATCCACGGGCAGCAGTTGAAAGCTGGGAACCCGAATGCTCCCGTCTGCACAGACTGCCACACAGCCCATGGCATCGCGGCACCCAACAGCGCGCTCTCCACAGATGCCTGCGGCCGTTGCCACCAGGCCCAACTCACCACCTATCGCGATACCTTCCACTCCAAGGTCAGCCATCTTGGGGCCTACGTGGAGGTCGCACGCTGCTCGGACTGCCACGGCGAGCACAATATCCTTCCTCCTTCCGATCCACTCTCTACCGTCAACCCCAGGAATCTGATCAAGACCTGTGGCAAGTGCCATCAGGGCGCAAATGCCGGCTTCGTTCAATATCAACCGCACGCCAATGACAGGAGTTGGCGCCAGAGCCCGGTGCTCTTCTCCATTCACCTGTTCATGGTGATATTGCTAAGCAGCGTGCTCACCTTCTTCTTAATTCACAGCCTGTTGTGGCTGATACGCTCCTTGATCGACAGGGCGTAAGACTCGTCAGCGAAAGGAGCCAGATTATGCCAGACCAAGCCATGCCAAAACCTGTAACGCCAGCGCAGTCGCAGCATCAGGTAACCGGGGACGGTCCCTCCGGTCGCCCCGGCGCGGGCCAAACCCAACCTGCCGCCCAGCCGACCCCAGCCCAGCAAACTACGGCGCAGCAAGCCACTGCCGGCCCAGCCAAACAGCCGGAAGAGCGGTACTTCCAGCGCTTTACGGTCAAGCAGCGGTGGTCCCACGCCATCATGCTCACCACGTTTCTGGGGCTGGCCGCAACCGGTCTCAGCATCCTCTTCAGCAGCAATGCCTGGGCCCAGCGATTCGCGGCTCTGGTGGGCGGCTTTGACGCCATCCTCTTCCTGCACAAACTCTGTGCCGTCACCCTCACCGCAGTATTTCTTTATCACGTGTACGACCTTATGGTGCGGATCTTCATCAAAAAAGAGAAGGGTATCCTTTGGGGGCCAACCTCCATGGTGCCCAATCTCAAGGATCTCAAACATATGATCGGTAACTTCCGCTGGTTCCTGGGATTGGGACCCAAGCCAACCGCCGAGCGCTATGCCTACTGGGAGAAGTTTGACTACTGGGCCGTGTTCTGGGGGATGGTCATCATCGGCTCTTCAGGCTACGTCATGTGGTTCGGTCCCTTCTTCGGCAGGTTCCTGCCCGGCTGGGCGTTGAACGCCGTCCAGATCGTACATGGTGAAGAGGCACTGCTCGCCATTACCTTTATCTTCTCCATCCACTTCTTCAACTCTCACGGGCGGCCAGACTGCTTCCCGATGGATACGACGATATTTACCGGCGTTGCCTCCGAGGAGGAGTTCAAGCAACGGCATCTGGACGAGTACCAGCGTCTGGCAGCCGAGGGCAAGCTGGAGGAAAAGCTTACGGTCAAACCACAACCGGGGTTTGTCACCTTTGCGAAGGTGATGGGTTTCACCGCTGTCTTCATCGGTCTCGTGTTATTCGTCTTAACAGTGCGTGCCTACTTCCGGATTTAGGCATGAGCCCCATTGCTTGGCTTCGTCCCACTCCTTGAGTTCGCTGAGGCGCAAAATTCAATTACGAGGAGTTCCTAGTGCCCATCATCGATCACATCGTGAAACATTGGCTTAGACCTTTCTTTTTTCTGGGAAGGAACAAGCTCAGTCTAGTCGGCGGGGCGATTGCTTCCGCATCCGCCTTCGTTCTGATCGGTTTCTGGATGGTGAGCATCTTTGGGCACGGCGGCTCATCCAACCCCTACCTCGGCCTCATCCTCTTCTTCGTTTTGCCGACGTTCTTCATCCTGGGCCTCATTGTGATCCCCATCGGGATCATGCGGCAGCGGCGCAAGTTGCTCGCCAAGGGCGAGCTTCCCTCGCTCTATCCAGACGTCGACTTCAACGAGCCGATGTTTCGTCACGCCCTCAACTTTGTCGTTGTCGCCACCGTCATCAACTTTACAATCGTCGGCGTTGCCAGCTATCGCGGCGTCGCCTACATGGATTCGCCCAACTTCTGCGGCACGGCTTGCCATGTTGCCATGCAGCCCCAGTGGGACGCCTACCAGGCTGGTCCCCACTCTCATGTGCAATGCGTGGAGTGCCACGTGGGCAGTGGGTTTGACAACTATGTTCACGCCAAGATGGAAGGAACCAAGCAGCTCGTCGAGGTCACCTTTGACACCTACCCGCGCCCCATCCTGGCGCCGCTCGATGTGCTTCGCCCCGCCCGCGCAACCTGCGAAAAATGTCACAACCCCAGACGCTTCCTCGGTGACCGCCTGCTGGTCCTGACGGAATTCGCCAGCGATGCGCAGAACTCCATGACCAAGACCGTTCTGGTGCTTCATCTCGGCGGCGTGGACTCTCTGGACCAGTTCAGTGGAATCCATGGTCACCATCTCAATCACATTGAGTATGTTGCCACCGACGACATGGACCAGAACATCGTCTCCGTTTCTACCCCCGGACCCAACGGCCAGACCATCGAGTATCGATCGGACTGGAAGGGCCCCGTCAAAGGCGTCCGTCGCGTGATGGATTGCATGGACTGCCACAACATGGCGGCGCACAGTTATTCCACTCCAGGGGAGGCGATCGACGCAGTGATGGCCGATGGTACTCCCTCACCCTCTCTCCCCTATGTGCGTAAGGAGGGCATGGAACTTATCCAGGGTAAGTACGCTTCGCAGGCGGCGGCCGCCGTCGCCATCAGGAACGGTCTTGAGGAGTTCTATCGCTCCCAGTACCCAGCCATCTTTAGCAGCCGGCACGATCAGATCGAGGCAGCAGCCCAGGAACTCATCGTCATCTATGACCGGAACGTCTTCCCGGACATGCACGTAACCTGGGGAACCTACCCGAACAACATCGGGCACATTGACTTCCCCGGCTGCTTCCGCTGCCATGACGGCAATCACACCACCAAGGACGGCAGCAAGACTATCACCAACGACTGTTCTGCCTGCCACAACCTTCTCGACGTCAGCGATCCCAATCCCAAGATCCTGAGCGAGGTCGGCTTCCAATAGCATCCAACAACATCCACAAGCAATGCGGCATCCTGAACCTCGGGATGCCGCTTTTGCGATTGCATCCTTCAAACCCTCGTCCTGGGGCCTTTTCCTTGTATGCCGTCCCGGTAGTATCGGTAGCGTCAAGAGTTTTGCGCGGTCGTGTCCGTGTGGTGTCCTGGCAGCGTCCAGAGCTCTAGGCACCTTTGACCTCCCGTCTTACTCAGGGTTATTGTGTCTGGGTCGTTTGCCTGCTTGCCCCCCATGCGGCCTGGCAGCAAGGCAATCACGCATTAGCCGCCACTTCAGCCAGCCAATTTATCTGTAATAGCGATGACGCGCACTGGCAGCGACGAGGGCGCAGCGGCAAGGGCTCCAGAAAGCCGACTGATCGTCGGGAAAGGCGCTCACTACCTCAGTTCTTGTCGCCGAACCTCCCGTATCAGCCGCTCCCGGTGATCGTTGGCCCTCCGGCAGCGACAGTGCTCCGCGGACACGGAGCGCAACTCAGCGTCCCATGGCCACCATGCTCCACGATCTCATCCTGCTCGCCGCCAGGCGAGCCTCTTGCCCGCGCGCTGCCGACAGGCAGGCGCGGCACGCGTCGTATTGATTCCGATGCGGGCCAAAGACGCGATCTACGCCCGAAGCGCTCCGCGATAGGAAAGGAAGGGTTCCAGAAGGGAAGTACTGAGACGGGGAGCCTGTTCCGCTCCTTGCCATGGGCGGCAAGCGGATCAACGCTTGCTTGAGCGATTACTTGGTCTGGCGGATTGTGGAGCTGGCCGCAGGGCAGCTCCACAATCGAACGCTTCAGTGCCCAGAATCTGCCCGGTACCTATGTCAAACTCTGCCGTCGCCACCGTTGGTGAGCTCGGTGCAGCTCAAGTTTCCGCTTCACCGCTCTCCGACTTTTCTGCCTCAATGCGCTCTGACTCAGGCCACGCATCTGCAACCGGACTCCGAGCCAGAGATCGCCGTCGCTGTGAATCAGAACCCTGGACTATAGGCGCCTTCGTCCATGCTCCTCTACCATGTGCGCCCAATGTACACATCGAACGTCCGAAGCACGCCATTCAGGTTCGGGTTCCAGTGGTCCCTATAGCTTCCGTAGTACAGGACGAACCCTCCCTCGAATTTGTAGGGCAGATGATAGTAAGCCTTGCCCTGACCAAGCCACTGTGGGACCTGCACTGCTGAAACCTGGGTCGAACCAAGCTGGATATTGTCCAGTGCCTGCTGGAACATGCTGGGATCAAACAAACCTTGCTGAATCAGCGATGCATTGCCCATGCCGGCGGGATCATTGGGATTCAGATTGGGCCGGAAGCTGCTGCTTGACGCATTGTGAGTAAGCCTTAAATCAAGGCCCATCCGCTGCTTGAGCGTATAGGTGGAATCGCCCCAATAGACCTGGCTGAGCTGCTTGTAGGGTACGTTCGGTTCATCGAGAATATAGTTGACCGAGCTATCGTTCTGGAACGCCATGTAACTGGTCAGGTTGTCCTGTTGGTAAGAGTATCCAGCGGCAACATCCCACGCCCGCGCCGCCTGGAAGGAGACGTTGGCCGCCTCGGTATAGAAGCGGTCTCGCCGCTGAAAGACCGGGGGAAGTCCGGAGATATCCTGTCCAAACCCCTGATACGTCGGATTAGGAGTATCTGGAAGCGGATCGGCCGGGAAACTGTTCTGCACCAGGATACTGGTGTTGTTCACGAAGGTCAGCCGCGGCGTGGGGGTGAACCAGAGATTGGCAAAGGTTCGATTCTGGTCCTCAGGAACAATCAGAAATCCTGGTTGTTGCGTCTTTGTCCATACGTCGCCGGCCACCACATTCAGCAGATGATTGCGATAACCCAGATCCAAAGACCCTCGATTGCTGGTGGAAGACGGAATGACATACTGCAGATCCGTGTTATCCATGGAGTAAATCTGCGGCCACAGGAACGAATTGGACCGCGTAATTCCACTTCGCCGGTAGGACGCATCGGCAAACAATCCGGCCGGCAGTTCGGCCTCAATCTTCAGCCCCTCCCAATGCCTGTGGAATGAAACGTTCCCGTACAAGCTGTAGTATGGCGTAAAGTCGTTGATCAGGTTCTGCTGATGGTAATCGGCGATCAGATGGATCCGCTTCATGGCCAGCCAGTTTAGCGTCTCGTCGGAATCGAACCAGTTTTGCGGATTCTTCGTGTAGGTGTTCACCAGGCGGGTATAACTCACGTGCCCGTCAAAGCTGAACACGTCCGATGGTGTCACAGTGAGGTTTACCGTGTCTGCGACAGTCCGGTCAGGAGACGGGATATCGAGATAGTAGTTCCCTGCAGGGAAATCGGTCGGGGCAGGCCCGGATGGGGGGGGATTTATCGGCGAGAAGCCCTCGTTCTCCGGTGTAGACGGACCTTCATACGTGGCTGTGGGGAAGATCAGACGATCATTGAAGCTGCTGATCTCGTGTTGGTAGGTAAGTTGTAGCAGGTTCTGCAAATGGTAAGTGAAGCCTCCACCGAAGTTCCGAGTGGTGTAGTTGACCGGTTGGAATTTGGATACCTGATGGCACAAGTCGCCGCAGGTGGTATTCACTCCGTCTACGTACACCGCCGGCGTCGCATTTTCGTCCAGGTAGGTGAGTTGCGTATTCCCCACCCTGGCCTGCATATTTCCGTTCGCAAACAGAAGAACAGGCAACTTCGGTAACTGGACCTGCACAGAGCCGTTGCCCAATCTTCTGGTAACCCCAAAGGTGGCGTTAGGCGGAATCAGATCGATAACGGCGCCTGGAAGGCCAAAATCCGCCGGGGAGAGTTGCGCAAGGTACGATTTGTAATGATCCTGCTCTTGCACCAGACTGCGCAGGTCCAGCCCGGCCTTCATCCATTTGGCAATGGTCAGTTGCGTCTGCATCGAGTAGTCGACCCCGGTCAGCACCCTGCTCCGTGATACCAGCGTCAGATGGTTCTTGGGCGAGACATAGGATGTCATGCTGACGCTTCCAGCCGACTGTTGCAAACTGTCATACTCTCCTACACGGCTCAGAAATCCTGTACCGTCAAGAAACCGATAGGAGCCGGAAGTGATGGAGGATGTTGCTAACGGGATGCCACCTCCCGCTGTCACCTCAGCCGCGCCGGCACCCGGATTCCCAGCGCTCGGATTCCCAACGCCGGGATTCCCGGCGCCCAGCCCGCGCTGCAGGGTGCGCGCATGGAGATTGGTCACCAATCCCATCAGGCCGCCTGCGGTAGCAATCGTGGCTGCTGCCGCGTCTGGAGTCGCATTGGAAAAGGCCTCACGTCCCGCGGGGCCAGGCCCTGAGGCGTCATAGGGCAAGCCGAGCGGTCCCTTGTCAATGAATCTGCTCCCACCGCTCAGCGTGGCTACATCCGTGCCATGAATCGAGTCGTGACAATTTGTGCAACGATCATCCAACGGCAGATTGGCGCCATTATGGTGACCCGCGTGGCACTGCAAACACAGTGCCGGTTCGCTCAGCGTCAACAGATTTGTATTCGGTGAGCCATGCGGCAAATGGCAGTTCAGGCATGATTCCGTCACCGAAGGATGCTGATAGGCAAACGGCCCGCGATACTGCGCGTGGCAGGTCAAGCAGAGTTCGTTCACGTTGGCTGTCTTCAGGTTATTTCCCGCGTTTCCGCCATGCGCATCGTGGCAGTCCATGCAACTCATCTTGCCCTCGCCCAGGGGATGGTGGTACGGCATGCTGAGCTGCGCCCTCTCCGCCTCATGGCATCTCAGGCAGGCTGCGTTCGTCACGGAGCGCGCTTCCACCAAGGCGTTGGTCTCTGGCGAGATCGAGGAAACTTGCTGAGCTCCACGCGTGGTGGTATCGAACCGCACCATATGGCTCTGGGCCGTACTCGCACCGCCGGGATGGATCTCATGGCAATCGATGCAGCGAACCCCGCTTGCAGCATGAGCCCCGCTCTCCCAGTGTCTGGTGCTTTTGTCCTGGGCATGGCAGGTCAGACAGACACCGTTCGCGTTCGCCGAGGTACTCTTCTCGAATCGAAAGATCTTGGAAGTGTCTCCTCCGCCGGCTACGTGAAGACTTCCGTTACCATGGCAACTTTCACACTTCACTCCTTGCTGAGCGTGATAGGCATGCTGGAAATTCCTGGCGATATCCGCATGGCACGCGGCGCAGGTTTCAGATCCGACGGGTTTTGCCCCTGGAATCCTTAGAAACTCTGCAAAGGACGCGATACTCTGGGTGGATTGCTTGGCCGCGGACGGAGAGATGCAAACAAACATTGCAAGTCCCGTTACCACCAGAATCGATAGGAAAGATGAGCGCCGCATAATCGTTCTCCTGCAAAAGCCATTTGGAAACGCGAATCGCCGGAACGCTTTGTGTTTTCCACGAGCGAATCCCTATTTGCTGCGTTACGCAAGAGTATGTTCTCGCCCAAGCAGGAAGTCAGTGATGACCGTCACCCGCATCACGCCGCTGGGCAATATTCAGCCAGAGAAACCCATGGAGCCTGCAGAAAATAATTATTCGTAAGTTGCGAATTTGTTGAAGTATCGAATCGCATCTGATGCACGCATGGCTGAGTAGCCTTCCATTCAAAATCCTGCGTAGAAAACGAGTGTCACACAGAAAGAATTCAGGCGTAGCCGTCTAAGTAGGGCCATGTATGCGCTCAAATGTTCCAGTGGATGCGGCAATCCGAAGCATTGGGTGACTTCTTTGGTAGAGCTTGTCCTGCGCCACTAACGCCATCGTCAGGCCGAAAATGAATCGCCCTTTGGGTAAGGCACTTTTCAGCGTTCAGGCTGGAGTTGTTCAGAGCGTTCGAATTATCTCAAAGACGCACGCATTAGTTCTCTCGTCAAATCTCATGCAATCGGGATGACGGACTGCCGGCGTCAGGCGTCGCGTCGCTGGTTCGTGGTGCGCGTGCGGAATTTGGCTGCAAGCGTCCCTACCAGGACTGGGAAGTGATCACGGGGCAAAGCTCTGCGTCTCCGGCTCGGATCACCGATGCAGGTGAGTGTGCTTGCCGCATCCGGTGCCTGCAAGGCTGTCCATTACGCCAACGCTCGTTCCAAATGGATCGCGCAGAAGGAATCTTCGCAAGGGAAGATGCCGCATGGAGGCCGACTTCTGTGCGTGTGGGAGCATCGCTGCGCGAGCGCAGATGGAGCGGAGCAGGAGACGATCCAGCCGCAAAGCCAGAGCCGACCGCGGGACCATCCGGAGCGGAAGCGCAAGATCACTGAGCCTGCCAGGCTTTTCGCCGACGCCCAGCCGCACTGCTCTGCCGTGGCGTCAGCGGCAATCGTCAAGTGCGGTCGCAGCACAACCTGCGGGCCCTCTGCACACAGTCATTGAAGACTTCACTTCTGCATCTGTCTCCTAAAACCCAAGGTGATGCAGGTAGAAGACGACGCATCCAGCCGCAAGACAGTAGATGCCGAACCAGTACCAACGGCCATTCTCCAGCCAGGAACTCAGCCAGCGCAGCGCGGCCAGCCCTGCCAGAAAGGAGAAGAGCATGCCGAGCAGCGCGGCCATCACGCCGGCGTGCAGGTCAACCTGCGCTGCGCCCACGGGGGCCGCGTGGCTGGCCTTCAACAGCCGCAGCACCTCCCGCGCAATCGCCGGTGGGGTGAGGATGACGGCCAGAGCAAAGCTGAATCGCTCGGCGCGCTGCCGGTTGGCCCCGGTCAACAGGCCGACCGAGATGGTCGCTCCAGAGCGCGAGAAGCCGCGGAAGGGAAGGCATAGCCCCTGAATCGCGCCCATCCATCCCGCCTGAGTGAAGGTTACGTTCTCTCCGGAGAGCGCAAGGGACCGCTCATAGGCTGGGCGCTCATTCCTGGCGCTGTGGGCCGCAGCGCGCTCCCGCAGGCCAGAGATCAGGATGAGGAGCCCGGCGGCCAACAGCGCCGGCGCCACCAGATCCAGCCGCGAAAACAGCATCTCAATCTCGCCCTTGGAGTGCCCCTTGAAGGCCGTGTGTTCAATGATCTCGATGATCGGATACCCTACCACCGCCGTCAGGAAGGTGGCCCAGAACGCTCGCACCACAAAACGCTGCATGGCATGCTTGGTCAAAAAATACGCGTGCTTCCACTGCGCCCAGAAGTACACGATCACGGAGAACATGGTTCCGGTATGGAGCATCACCAGCACCAGGGTCATCTCCGGCGAGGACGGATTCAGCCCCAGCAGCTTTTCCGCAACCACGACATGCGCGGAGCTGGAGACCGGAAGAAGCTCGGCAAGGCCCTGAACAACAGCCAGGATCAGTACTTTCAGAAGGGATGGCATAGCTCGATTTTACCTTGCGGGATGCGCAGGGCTACGGCCATCCATCGGCGCAGTTCAGACCAGGATTGCATCAATATGGCTTTAAAATCGCCTCGCCGCCGTTTCCCGCGGAGTCTGCAGAGCATCCTACATGGCATGAAGACCATCACTCTGGAAGAACATTTTGTAACAGAGAGTTTTCTGCGGGCCACAGGAGCGTACCAGCGCGATCTGCCGCAGCGGATGCTGGCTCTCCGCAGCAAGCTGCTTGATCTTGGCGCGGGCCGCATCCAGGCGATGGATGATGCCGACATTACCCTCCAGGTGCTCTCCTTGGCCGGCATGGGCGTGGACGGGCTGGCCGCTGCGGAGCAGAGCGCGGTGCTGCACGATGTGCACGACGAACTCTACGCTGCCGTCCAGGCGCATCCGGATCGCCTGGCAGCCTTTGCCACGCCGGGCCTCAAAGATCCCGCCCGCGCCGTCCAGGAACTGGAGCGCTGCGTGAACCAACTCGGCTTCAAAGGATTGTTCGTCGATGGCACAACGGACGGTAGGTTTCTGGATGCTCCGGAGTTCTTCCCGGTGCTGGAAGCGGCCGCCTCCCTTGGCGTGCCGCTTTACATTCATCCTGCTCCGCCGCCCGCCGCGGTTCAAGCGGCGTACTACTCCGGCTTGCCCGGCGAGGCGGGTATGCTGCTCTCCATTGCCGGCTGGGGGTGGCATGCGGAAGTGGGCCTGCATCTTCTGCGTCTCATCGTGTCGGGAGTTCTGGACCGCCTGCCGAGTCTCCACGTCATCGTGGGCCACATGGGTGAGGGTGTTCCGTACGCCCTGGCACGCAGCAACAACGTGCTCTCGCCGGCCTGCAAGCATCTGCAGCGCAGCGTGACGGAGACGATGCTGGCGCAGGTGTCTATAACCACCAGTGGCTACTTCTCCCGGCCGCCCTTCGACTGTGCTCGCCAGGTGCTGGGGCTCAGCCGCATCCTGTTCTCCGTGGATTATCCGTTCAGTCCTGCAACCGATGGGCGCAGGTTTCTTGCAGATCTGGAGTCCACCGAGCCGGCGCTCACTGCGGCAGAGATGGCAGCGCTGAGCTATCGGAACGCAGAGCGCATTCTGCCCCTGTAAGGTTTCGCCGCTGCGGAACCTCGGCTGCCGCGGAAGCTGCAGCGGCGCAGATTCCGCGGTCGTGCGTAGCCGGACCCGGCCTGGCGCACCGCGGCTCAGGCTTGATCCCTCTGCAGTGGCTCCGCGGCCGGATCCACGTTTCCTCCGGAGAGAATCGCAACAATCTTTCTGGCGGAGGGCAGCTCCTGGGCTCGAAAGAGTGCTGCGGCGAGCGTGATGGCGCCGGAGGGCTCGGCCACCCGTTGCGTCGTCTCAAGGATGATGCGCATGGCGTCTCGAACCTCCTCCTCGCGTAGCGTAAGGACGCCATCGACAAAGCGCAGGATCAGCTCAAAGTTCAACCTGCCCAGCGATTGAGTGCGCAGCCCGTCGCAGATGGTCTGCGCTGTCTTCTCCGCCGGCCACTCCACCAGCGAGCGGGTACGGAAAGATTCGGCGGCGTCGGCGGCCAACGCCGGCTCGCAGCCCCATACCTGCGGAGCCGCAACGCCGTTGGCCTGCGCACGCAGCTTGATTCCCGTGGCCACACCAGAGAGCAGGCCGCCACCGGAGACGGGCGAAAGCACCAGATCAACCTCCGGCAACTGCTCCAGAATCTCTACGCCGCAGGTCGCCTGGCCGGCGACGATCGCCGGATCATCATACGGTGGGACCATCGTGTAGCCATGCTCTGCGGAGAGCTCTTCGGCACGCTGCCGCCGCTGGCTGCTGGCCGGGCCGACCATCACCACCTCAGCGCCCAGCGCCTGCGTGGCTTCGCGCTTCACCCGCGGCGCGTTGCTGGGCATCACCACAACGGCTTTGGCGCCCAGCGCGCGGGCTGCATAGGCTACCCCCTGGGCGTGGTTGCCAGAGGAGTAGGTGATCACGCCGCGCCGCAACTCCTCCGCCGAGAGCTGCGCAATCTTGTTGTAGGCTCCGCGCAGCTTGAAGCTGCCCACCGGCTGTGCTGACTCGTCTTTCAGATAGATCTCAGCAGAGCGCTCAGCCGGCAGCGCCAAGCCCGCCGCGCGCAGCCGCTCCGGGTCTACGCGCACCAGCGGCGTGCGCACGGCGACACCGGCGATTCGTCTCCGTGCCGCGTCAATCTCATTCCAGGTGATCAAGGCAGCGCCCATGGACTCTCATTCTAGTTTGCTTGCCGTGTGGATGGTTGTTGGAGCCGCTCCCGCACGCCAGGATCGCCGCAGTCCCTGCACAGCGTTCAGCACGGCGGCGCTGCAGCCAGGATCAGCTCGGCAAGCCTCCGGCCGTGGCTGTCTCCGCCGGGTTCAGTCTTCTGCTGCATGCATGATCAGAGCGAAGAAGCGCACCAGCCGCCATTTGTCTCCAAACGTGGGCCTTTGGCTGCTGACGTCAATGTGGGAGATCACCGGAGAAATCAGCGCCATCTTGATCTCCTGGCGCGGAATCTGACGTTCCAGCCACTGCGTCTCCGCGGACGGAATGATGTTGTCCGCCCTGCCGCTGAGCAGATAGACAGGGGTTGCGAGCTTCGCCAGGTGTCCTTCAGGGCTTACGGCGGCCATCTCCGCCTGGTGCAGCGCGTTGCTGGCGGCGATCATGCGCCGCGTCACCGGAGAGGCGGTATCCATCAACTGCCGTACCTCGGCGAGCTGCCTTGGGCTGAGCTTCTGCATGGCCGCACGCTCCGCCGGCCGATCCTCATAGAGGTGCTCGCGCAGCGCCAGCCGAACCGCAGCCAGATCCGCAGCAGGAACAAAGTCCTGCAGGTTCTCATACTCCAGCACCAGGGAGCCGTACTCATGCGGCGGCAGCATCTCCACAGAGCCGTCTGGCCGTGGCTCTCTGCCCGTCAGGTAGTAGTTGGCCACACGCGCCATCTCGTCCTCCGAGCCCACCGCGGCCACAAATCGGATGGCCGGCCGGAACTGCGGCTCCGTTGCGGCCAGCAGGGAGAGGCTTCCCGAGAAGCTGATGCCCATTACGCCCACCGGCCGGTTACCGGTTGCGTGGTCCAGCCAGATGGCTGATTCTCCAATGTCGGCAATGGAGTTCGCGCCCACGCGGTAGTCCTTGATGCCCGGCAACTCTGGGGTGAGCACCTGCACACCGCAGGAGGCCATCGCGGCGGCGAATTCGATGATGCGGGGCTCATCGATTCCCAGGTAGTGGACGCCATGCACCACCACCACCCCGGGAGCGTGGGGATGGTCTGCCGGCGTATACAGCCGGGCGCGGAGGGTTCCGCTGGGCAGGGCAAGAAGCAGGTCGGTCCGGCGTACCGGTTCGGAGACCACCCATGCCAGGCTGCGGGGAACCGGATCGCCGGCCACGCGGTCCAGAACGGCAACCGCCTGAAGCCGCGCCCGGGCATACGGCCATAGCAACGCGGCGTCAACAGCTACCAGCACCGTCAGGCACAGCAGCAGAGCCGCCATGTAACGGCGCGGATGGTTTGCGATCGCCTCGCGCCGCAGGCGCAGAACGTGGGCCAGAGACGGGGGCGCGGAACGGTGTAGTGGCTTGGCCATACGGGTTGCGCTGAGTCTGCGAGGCGCTTCTGGGTGGTGACCGCCGCGGCGTGCCAAGCACTCCGCAGCGGGGGTTCACTTGCCGTGCGAAAGGCTCCCTGCCCTGGCTCCGTCTTGTCGGCGGCGCAGGGCATCCGTGCCCACCTTCAGGATGCTCAACAGCAGAATGAGCGTGATGATGCCCATGGAGACCAGACAGTAGATACACCACTTCTCGATGATGTAGGCCTCCAGATAGGAGAGAAACGCCGCAAAGAAGAATCCGATCTCCGCAGCCTGCAGGGTGAGCCAGTACTGTTTACTGAGCACCAGCGCTGCAATCAGCAGATAGCCCGCAATTCCAATCACCGCCACAGGGATGTGGATCTTTGCGTTAGCCGCTGGATCAAAGCTGAGGGGAGGGAACACCGCAAAGCGTCCGTGGTTCACCTCGCCGCAATCGAACTTCGCTGATACCGAACAGGGCGGAGCTTGCGACGGATCTTGAAGGTGAATTCGGAGGGCTAAGCAGGAATCGAAGATG
Source organism: Acidobacteriaceae bacterium (assembly GCA_049977105.1). Lineage (GTDB taxonomy): Bacteria > Acidobacteriota > Terriglobia > Terriglobales > Acidobacteriaceae > Granulicella. Next base: position 60,517 of record JBMFGX010000014.1, read on the forward strand.
CCGGCGAGTGCAAGCAATGCAATCAGGTAGCGCATGGTGACCTCATTGTATGAGATCGCAGGCAAGCGGCGCCAAACAGGGGCGCGGCCGAGTCACGCCAACTTCGCCTTCAAGCAGCCGCAAACCTCGGTAAGCGTCTGCGGCGGGCGTCCAGTGTTTTCAGAGCAATCGCTCCGCGTGGCGCCATCTGCGCCACGCAGCGGCGACGGCTGAGATGGGCTTTGGCCCGTGCAGGCCCAGCCGAAAATCGTCCAGTGAGCAGACGCGCCCAGATCAGAACAGGAACTCGCCAGGCTCCATCAGCCATTCACAGCATTGGCCAAAGCCCTCTTTCAGCACCATCACGGGTAGCAAGAGCTCTTTCGGAACGCCCTCCGGGATCCAGGCGACCCAGCCGATTCTCCTCGCTGCCGGCAGCGGGAAAACGTCCCTCACGCCGCGCCCTGGGACTAAGTATGCAGAACAAGCGTGCGTTCCAAGCGGAAGTTGAGGACGCTCTCCGCAGGCACCTTGATGGTCTTGCCATGGGTGAAGATCTGCGTGCCCAGACCACCGACACCTCCGGCCACCGCACCGATCGCTGCGCCGGTACCGCCGCCAAATGCCGCACCCAGCAGCGAGCCCAGAGCCAACCCGCCGCCGCCAAACAGCGCCGTACGCTTGTTCAGACCCACGCCCTCCTGCCCACCAACGGAACTGGAGTCGACCATGTAGACCTGGCCATGCACTCGGATCGCATACAGGTCAAGCGCGTAGGCTTGGCCATGCATGCCACCCTGGGAAACATCTACCACCTGCAGTTCGGCAGCGGTCCCGGCGGGGATGGCGATCGCCCCTTGGCTGTCTCTAACGTCGTTCTGGATCGTGGCTGGATACCGCCTGCCCGCCGTGTCCTTGCTGGTGTCGATGCGAACATTGGTCTGGACGTCAATCTCTGTTCCTGAGGGAATGACGATAGAACTGCGTGCAGCCCTGGGAGGACTTCCAGCCGTCCCATAACCCATGCTTGCCGTGGTCATCGGCGCCGAAGGAGACGCCTGCTCAGAGAAGATGAGGGTCGTAACGTCAGTCAGCGGAAAGACGTAGGAGATGCCGTTTTCGCCGTTCATACTCAGCGTTGTCAGGCCCACAAGCTGCCCTTTGTACGCATGGCCGCTCCGCAGCGTGATGTGATCCGCCACGTTGGAAAAGACAATGGATTGCACCTGAGCGATGGGGAACGTGTACTGGATGCCCTGCATGTCTTTGAACACCAGCGTTCCGCTGGGCGCGCCGGTGAAGACGCCAGAGTAGCTGCGCCCATCATGCAGAACCACAATATCCGCCAGGGCAGCGCTGCTGCAGGTGAAGAAAAGTGCAAGAAGAAGGACGAGCTTTTTCATGGTTTCAATGGACTCCTGCTTCAGGGACGCAATCCATCTGCATAGACCGGATCCATCCCTCAGATAGGAAGGCGGCCCCAAAAGTTCAACGATTCGGGCAGTCTTTGTAACTTGCCGCCCTCAAGTATACCGGATCACGCTTCCATCTTTCGGGCTGGAGCGTGGCTGCTGAAAGCTATCCAACTCCAGGGAACCGGCGATGGAGATCCCGGCGTCCGGAACTGCGGACTCGGCGTGCAGCGCATCTCTTCGCACCATGCGCCGCAGCCAAAAAAAGAAGGTGGCTCCAAGCTTCCGCAGCCACCTATCGAGCCGGCTTTTCAGAACCCTCAGAACGCAGCCTTGGTTTGCCGAAGGCTATACGAACTGAGCGTCTTGATGTAATTGCCGCGGTCATAGGGCGAGGTGTCCGGCACGGACCGGCGGCTCAGGCAGCCGCGCGTCTCCGCCAGCGTGGCGTACTCGCGCTCTTCCAGCCAGTCCCGCAGATCCGCCAGCACCCGACCAATGTGCTGGATGCCGTAAAGATGCAGCGCTGAGGTCATCTCCGCCACGCTCCCGCCGGCCATCACAGACTTCAGCACATCCTCCGCGGTATGAACGCCACCGGTGATAGCGATGTCGCCCTCCAGATGACCGAAGAGGATGGCCGCCCAGTGCAGCCGTGGCAACAGCTCAGCCGGCGTGGAAAAGTGCAGCGTCGGCCGCACCTCCAGCGTCTCTATGTCAAAATCCGGCTGATAGAAGCGGTTGAACAGCACCACCGCCCGCGCGCCCACTTCTTCCAGACGCCCGCACACATGGGGCAGGCTGGTGTAAGACTGCGAGAGCTTCACGGCGACGGGGATCGTCACCTCCTTCACCACGCTGCCCACCAGCTCCACCAACTGATCCTCAACCTGGGTTGAGCTCTGCCTGCCATCGGTCACCAGGGCAAAGGTGTTGAGTTCAATGGCGTGCGCTCCGGCCGCCTCCATCTCCCGGGCAAAGCGCACCCAGCCGCCGGGCGTGGCGCCGTTCAGGCTGGCGATAATGGGAATCCTCACCGCCTCCCGCGCCCGTCGTAGATGGTCCAGGTAATCTTCGTGCGTCATGCGGTAGTCGCGCATCTCCGGCAGGTACCCGAGCGACTCGGCATAGGACTCCGTGCCGCGCGATAGATCCTCATCCAGCTCGTGCGACTCCAGCGTCAACTGCTCCTCAAACAGTGACGTGAGCACAACAGCCGCCGCGCCCGCGTCTTCCATTCGACGAATGTTGTCAATCGACTCAGAGAGCGGCGTGGACGACACCACCACCGGACTGCTCAGCTTCATGCCCAGATACTGCATGGAAATCTCTGTCATTTCAAACCTCCGGCAGCCACGGCTGCCCCTGTTTCCTGGCTTTCCTTCGATTTCTCCGGCGGGGCGATGTTCGGCGTCTCACCGCGGCCCGGCATCGTGGCGCGGGCTGAGTAGATGCGCCACACGCGCTCCACGTCACCTTGCGCCTCCTCAAGCAGCTTGGCCGCCAGGTCAGGATTGCTCCGCGCCAGCATGGTGTACCGCGCCTCGCGATAGGCATACTCCTTCAGCCGGACCGAGGGCGCTTTGGAGTCAAGCTGGAAGGGGTTGTTCCCGGTCTCAATCAGCGCCGGGTTGTAGCGTATCAACGGCCAGTAACCGGATTGCACCGCCAACTTCTGCTGCTCCAGGCTGTGCACCAGGTCATACCCGTGGGCAATGCAGCTTGAGTACGCAATAATCAGCGACGGGCCATCGTGCGCCTCCGCCTCCTGGAAGGCCTTCACCACTTGCGTGTCGTTGCTCCCCATGGCTACCTGCGCTACATAGACGTTTCCATAGCTCACCACCTCCATGGCCAGATCCTTGCGGCTGTTGCGCTTGCCACCGGCGGCAAACTTCGCCACCGCGCCCCGCGGCGTGGACTTGGAAGCCTGACCGCCCGTGTTGGAGTAGACCCCCGTGTCCAGAACCAGCACGTTGATGTTCTTGCCGGAGCCCAGCACATGGTCAAGACCACCCAGATCGATGTCATATGCCCAACCGTCGCCACCCAGAATCCACACGCTCTTTCGCACCAGCGAGTCGACGATGGCCAGCAGGTTCCTCGCGTCGGAAGAGTTGTCTCCCGCCAACTTGGCCCGCAACGCCTTCACCCGCTCCCTCTGTTGCTCAATCTCCGCCTCGGTCGCCTGCGGAGCATGCAACAGCTCATGGACCAGTTCGCTGCCAATCGTTGCTTCCAGCCGCTTCACCAGCGTCTCGGCGAAGATCTTCTGCTGGTCCAGAGCCGCTCTCATGCCGTACCCGAACTCAGCGTTGTCCTCAAAGAGGGAATTGGACCACGTCGGCCCCCGCCCCTGGCCGTTGGCCGTGTACGGCGTCGTCGGCAGGTTGCCGCCATAGATCGATGAACAGCCTGTGGCGTTGGAGATGTACAACCGATCGCCGAACAACTGCGTCAGCAGTTTGATATACGCCGTCTCTCCGCAGCCGGCGCATGCCCCGGAAAACTCAAAGAGCGGCTGCAGAAGCTGCAAGTCCTTCACCTGCGTGTGCGAAATCTTTGCGCGATCCACCTCCGGCAGCTTCAGGAAAAACTCCCAGTTCTCTCGCTCCTGCACCCGCAACGGCTCCTGCGGAGCCATGTTGATGGCCTTCTTGCTGGCATCGCTCTTGCTCTTCACCGGGCAGGCTTCCACGCAGACTCCGCATCCAGTGCAATCCTCGGGAGCCACCTGCAGCGTGTAGCGCTGATCTTCCATGCCCTTCCACTTGGGCTTGGCCCACTGGAAGCTCGCCGGAGCCCCTTCGCCCAGCTCCGGACTGTAGACCTTGGCGCGAATCACAGCATGCGGGCACACCATCACGCATTTCCCGCACTGTATGCACAGATCTTTCTCCCACACTGGAATAAACTGCGCAATGTTCCGCTTCTCCCACTGCGCTGTTCCCGTGGGGAACGTGCCACCGGCAGGGATAGCGCTCACCGGAAGCAGATCCCCCTTGCCCTCCGCCATCTTGCCCAGAACGTCATGCACAAACCCAGGAGCCTGCGGAGAAAACGCTCCTACAAGATCAAAGCTGGAGTCGGCCACGCTCGGTGCCGTCACCTTGTGCAGATGCGCCAGGGCGTGATCCACGGCCGCGTAGTTCTTCTCCACCACCGCCTCGCCGCGCTTGCCGTAGGTCTTCTTGATCGCGTTCTTGATCTGCGCGATCGCCTCGTCCTTGGGCAGCACGCCGCTGATGGCGAAGAAGCAGGTCTGCATAATGGTGTTGATGCGCGTGCCCATGCCCACCTCCCGCGCCACCTTGTACCCGTCGATCACGTAGAACTCAATCTTCTTCTCGATCAGCTCCTGCTGCATGGTGCGTGGCAGCTTCTGCCATACCTCATCCGCAGCGAAGGGCGAGTTCAGCAGAAAGACCGCGCCGGGCATCGCCGCCTCCAGCACATTCATCTTCTCCAGAAAGCTGAAGTTGTGGCAGGCTACAAAACTCGCCTGCGTGATCAGATACGTCGAGCGGATCGGATCCGGCCCAAAACGCAAATGCGAGGTGGTCATCGATCCCGATTTCTTTGAGTCATAAACAAAGTAGCCCTGCGCATAGTTGGGCGTCTGGCTGCCGATGATCTTGATCGAGTTCTTGTTAGCACCCACCGTGCCGTCTGAGCCCAGACCGTAGAACAAGGCGCGTATCGTCTTCGGATCCTCAGTGGAAAACTGCGGATCATAGTCCAGACTGCTGTGGCTCACATCATCGTTGATGCCGATCGTAAAGTGGTTCTTCGGCGCGGCCTTCTGCAACTCGTCCAGAACCCCCTTCACCATGGCCGGCGTGAACTCCTTCGACGACAGGCCATAGCGTCCGCCAATCACCGTGGGCATGGCGAAGGGCAGGTCGGCGGCGTTTTCTGCCAGCACCGTCTGAATGTCCGCATACAGTGGCTCACCCGCCGAGCCCGGCTCCTTGCACCGATCCAGCACCGCGATCGACTTCACCGTGGCCGGAAGCGCCGCCAGAAAGGCTTTGGCATCGAAAGGCCGGTAGAGACGCACCTTCACCATGCCCACCTTCTCCCCCTGGCGCGCCAGCGCGTCAATCGCCTCTTCGGCAGCCTCGGCGCCAGAGCCCATCAGCACAATCACCCGCTCCGCATCCCTCGCCCCGTAGTAATTAAACAGGTGGTAGCTCCGGCCGGTCAGCTTCGCAAAGCGATCCATCACACTCTGCACAATTCCCGGCACCGCCGCGTGGTACGGGGAACAGGCCTCGCGCGCCTGGAAAAAGACGTCGGGATTCTGCGCCGTGCCACGAAGAATCGGCCGATCCGGCGAAAGCGCATTCTGCCGAAACGCAATCAGATACTTGTCGTCCAGCAGCGCGCGGATGGTCTCGTCGCTGATCGGCTCAATCTTCCCAATCTCGTGCGAGGTGCGGAAGCCGTCAAAGAAGTGGATAAACGGAATGCGCGACTCCAGCGTGGCGATCTGCGCCATGGTCGCCATATCGGCTACCTCCTGCACGGAGTTTGAAGCCAGCATCGCCCATCCCGTCGCGCGGCAGGCCATCACGTCAGAATGGTCGCCAAAGATTGAAAGCGCGTGCGTGGCCAGCGTGCGCGCCGCCACGTGCATCGTCGCCGGCGTCAGCTCCCCGGCGATCTTGTACATATTCGGAATCATCAGTAGCAGACCCTGCGAGGAGGTAAAGGTGGTGGCAAACGCCCCCGCCTGCAAGGCCCCATGCAACGCGCCCGCCGCGCCACCTTCGCTCTGCATCTCTTCCACAACCGGCAAACCACCCCAAATGTTCTTCTTGCCTTCAGAAAGCCACTGATCGGCCCATTCCGCCATCGGTGACGACGGGGTTATTGGATAGATCGCCACAACTTCTGAAAGTCGATAGGCCACGGATGCCGCTGCCTCGTTCCCGTCCATAATCGCGGTGGGATTCATAGTCTTCTGTTCACTCATTCGCTTCACTCCACGGCGCGGCTTGTGGAAGGTTCGGCCGCTAGCCTAAGTCTCCAGACTCCGACGCCAAAACGCAGTGACGCAAGGCACAGAAGGAGCGCTATAGAACCTGCCACAAACCCACATCCCCCTCCCGCATGCAGATCCGCCTCCTCTGCACAAAGAGCCCACTGACCCGTCACCACGCAGATCCTCTCCCAGAGCTCCGCACAGCGGATTCCCGCCAACTCCTGCCGGCCGGAGTGACTGCGGAGAACCCCAAAACTCCATACGCCACGCTCACCCAGCATCCACCCGGCAGATTTCACGCCAACCTCGCTCTCTTCTGTCCGGAACCAGCCAGGGACGATCGCCCATTTGCCCGGCCGTGCAGGTTCACCCCAATTCCAGACCATCCGCCAGACGGCGCGGTAACCGAACGCTGCACCCGTTGGCCTTGGTATGGTTTCAAGGGGCTGGAGCAAGGCTTAGGAAGACTACAACCGCACCCGCAGCCCAATGGCGGAGTCCACAAGCGTGATGCGCTTCCTAGACATCCAGTACCTTGTCCTCTAACATCAAGAAGGCAAGGTTCTGCGCCCTTCTGCTTGCGTTTGCGTCAGGCGAAGAGACAGCGTCCGGCCAGTACCTCCACCGTGTGATGTCATAACAGAGTCAGAAGGCGAACTTGCGACGGCAATTCAGTTCGTCATCCTTCTCTGCTCGGGAGCGATGTGTGCCTCAATCGGCCTATCACCAGAACCGCTATACACCGCACGCCCCTACGGAGTTTGGCAGGCCCATGCAGCTCGAAATCTCCTCGGAGCCAGGCAAACACAGCACACTGCCTCCTCCATCTCTCGACAAAGATTCCTTCGCACCCGGTCGTTCCTGGCCGGAGTCAGGCTTCCTTCCCGCTGCATTTCATCCGTCAGGCACAAAACCCTTTACCGCCGGGCAGTTCATCCTGCCCAGAATGGACCAGTGCTCATGCAAAGTAGCCTTGTGACACGCACGACAGTAGGTAACGGAACAGCCGGAGAATCCATGGTGGGGCTCAGCTCAAATAAGAAATCTTCTTCGCCCATAGGGCGCAATCGCGAGTGCTCCACTTGCGAACTGCGCTCCTTGCGCATGTTCTGCAATTTGAATCAAGCGGCGCTTGCCGATTTTCAGAAGCTCGGCGTCAAACGCTTCCTCCCCCGGGGTACACGTCTCTTCCAGGAAGATCAGCCAAGCACCGGCGTCTTTCTTCTTTGTACCGGGCAGGTCAAGCTGTCCTGCACCTCCAGAGAGGGAAAAACACTCATCTTGAAGATCGCGCTGCCCGGTGACGTGCTCGGCCTCGGCGCGGTCATCTCTGACACAAAATATGAGGTCACGGCGGAAGTGATCGAGCCGGCGGAGATCAAGAACATTCGCCGCCAGGAGTTCCTCGAGTTTCTCGAAAAGCATGGAGAAGCAAGCCTGCACGCCGCCAAATCCCTCTCCGAAGAGTACAAAACAGCCTTCTTCGATGCCCGCCGCCTGGCTCTATCCGGTTCAGCCGCAGAACGCTTGGCCTCAGTCTTCCTCGATTGGGCGCGGACAGCCTCCTGCGGAAAACCAGAGATGCGCTTCACCATGGCCTTGACGCATGAAGAACTCGCCAACATGGTGGGCAGCTCGCGAGAAACCATCACTCGCGTCATCAGCAAATTCAAGCGCGACAAGATCATCCAGATCCGCGGCGCATCCATCATCGTTCTCGATCCACTCAAACTGGAACAGCTCGCCTCCATGCAACTGCTGTGATTTAGATCACGGTTTCACTACCCTCTATCTTTCTACAGTGTGACCAGAGGTAAGCAATGGTTAGCCATTGCGTCAGCTCGGTCTGCCAGGTAGATGTCAAATCGATAAGGGATGGAGAACTGTACGCGCTAGAGAGCCGCTCCGCTGACACGGAGTCCTTCCGGCTTTTTCCCCGCTTGCTCAGAGAACGCGCCGCGCATTCTCAACTCGTTGGGAAAGGTCGCGGTCGTCGCTAGAACGGCCTGTCACGGTCCACCAACGACGGAAGCAGACATCCGTAGAGTCTTCCATCGCAAGCATCCGTTCCTCACCGGCGCGCAGCGCTGGTCCGGCAAGCGACTCCTTTCTCCTTATCCATTCCGCATCTGCCTGCAAAAGGGGTAACCCGCATGGCTTGAGCTCGCAGCCTCGTGTTCGTCTCAGGAGAGGGTATGTCGAAGCAACGTTCTGAGTTCCCATCGTTTCTGCGAATTCTCATGGCAACAGACTGCTCAAGGGTCTCCGGTCCTGCCTTCTGCTGTGCCCTCGATCTCGCTCAGATGTTTCATTCCAAGCTCACCGTGCAGAAAATCGTTGAGCCTGCGGAGACAGACTTGCCGGAATCCCCGGCATCGGATGCCTTCCTCGACCCTGCCGCCACTTCAGCGGTCAACGCTCCCTCAGGACTGGTGAGTCACGCTCTCGCCCGCGGCATCGATTGCGAGGTCAGCACCGAGTCGGGCAATCCCACGGATGCGATTCTGCGCCAGGCCAAAACCACACAAGCAGACCTCATTGTGCTCGGGGTCGAATCCACTCGTGCCTACGAGCCCTTCCCCTTAGAGACAATCATCGAAACCGTGCTCAGGAAAGCCCCTTGTCCCGTGCTGGCCTTCGGCCCAATCTCTGCCGCGCAACCCCCCCGGCGCCCGCACTCGCAACCCGTCCTGTTCGCAACAGACTTCCATCGCACCACTACGGCAGCCATTGCCTACGCGGCCGCTCTGGCGGACTCTTTCCACACCGAACTGCACTGCCTGCATGTTCTTCCCCGGGCTCTGCAATCCACCCAGAAGATGCAGGTCATCCCCACCATCCTTACCTGCGCTCTTCGCCAGGTCGCCTGCAGCGTCATGGGCAACCCCGTCTGTTCCGTCACCTTCGGTAGTGAAGTCTCCCATGCCATCGTCGAATATGCGCGCGAACACGACGCAGCCACCGTCGTTCTGGGCGTTCGCCAGGCGTCCATGACGGGTTCAGCTCTGGCGCCGCCCATCGCCTATCGCGTGATTGCAGAAGCACCCTGTCCCGTGCTCACCGTCCCCTACGGCAAAGACTTCGACCAGCCCACCACATACATTCAGTAGATCGGCCGGAAGACGGCCCGGCTGCCGCCCGAACCCCACTGCAAGGTCCACTACAAGGTCGGCCCGCGCCAGCCAGTGATCTCGGGGCTGCCCGCCCCTCGCTGTAGATGTAGATTTAGCGGACGCTCTCGATGATCTGCCCTCTCAGCCACTCCTTGACGTGTCCCCGCCGCCGTCACCCCATGCACAAAGTGGATCTTCAGACCCGGAAAAATCTTCCTGCAGGATCGCCACGGCCGTAACGGCTTCCGGCGTCTCATGCTCCCCCCCCGCGCCGGCCACAACCCCATCCGGCTCAACACCATCACCACGACTCCTCCAGTCCCAGAGCCGCTGCCTTTGGTGCCATGGGCTAGCGCTTCATCGATCGTCAGGCAAGATGACCTCTGTCTCCGTGCTACGCGTCAAGTCTTACCGGTTGACGCCTATTCGTGAAACGATAAAAAGGGGAGCGCCAACCGGGCTCCGGGTGGAAAGGACGACTTTATGCCAGGCGATTCGATTCTTGTAGTGAACACCGGTTCCTCCAGCCTGAAGACGGGACTCTATGTTTCGTCACACAACCAGGAACATTTGCTCTTTGACGCCTCCGCGGAGCGATTGGGTCAACCGGATGCCACGCTCTCACTGCGGGATGCGGATGGCCGCATGCTGCGCTCTGAAAATCTCTCTTTGCAGACCCACCAGCAGGCGTTGCAGCATGTTTCGAAATGGCTCGCCGACCACGGTATCGATCCGCCCAAGGCAGTCGGACATCGCGTCGTCCATGGCGGTCCCAGGCTGATCGAGCACCAGCGGATTACCGATAGCGTTCTCGATACCCTTCGCCAATACATCCACTTCGCGCCCCTGCATATTCCCTTGGCTCTGGCGCTCATCCAGCAGGCGGAAACCACCTATCCAGCCGTGCCCCAGTTTGCTTGCTTCGATACCGCCTTTCACCGCACCCTGCCCCTTACCGCCTCCCGCTTCGCCATCCCCCATAGCCTCTTCGACAAAGGAGTTCGCCGCTATGGATTTCATGGTCTTTCCTGTGAATCCATCGTGCATGCTCTGGGTGCGGAGCTTCCCGCCCGCACCGTCATCGCTCATCTCGGCAACGGAGCCAGCCTTACCGCCGTCAAGCAGGGCTGCTCCATCGATACCAGCATGGGACTCACTCCCACCGGAGGCATCCCCATGGGCACACGGACCGGCGATCTGGACCCCGGAGTTCTGCTCTACCTCATGCGTACCATGCAGATGAACCCAGACGACATGGAAACCCTGCTCAACCACGAATCGGGCCTCAAAGCCCTCTCCGGTACAAGTGCAGACGTCCGCACCCTCACCGCCTCCGCAGACGCCGGCGATGCCCAGGCCCAGTTCGCCCTCGATGTCTTTTGTACCGCTGTGGCCAAGACCATCGCAGCCTACGCTGTCGTCCTGGATGGGTTAGACCTGCTCGTCTTTTCCGGAGGCATTGGAGAACACAGCGCTCGGGTCAGAACCAGCATCTGCGCTCATCTGCGCTTCCTGGGCGTAGCCCTCCAGGAATCCGCCAACGCCGCATCCAGCCCCACCATCTCCTCCCCCAACTCCAGCGCCCAGGTCCGTATCGTCCAGAGTCGGGAAGACCTTCAGATCGCCCGCCACAGCCGTCGCCTGCTCCGACAGGAAAATCCACGCTCCACCCCTGCTCTTCAGTGATCGCCATCACAGACACTCGATTTCAATCTCTTCAGCCTAAGAAGAGGAGGCCATATGCCACTACCGTTCCGTCCCTCGACATCCTCTTCCAGCAGCAAGGCCTGCACCGGCCCTTGCACGGGATTCGGCACGACAAGCTCCTGCCCTCCCTTGATCGTCCTCGCGGCATTCGCAAACCAACCAGACGTGCTCGGCGCAAAGCCGTATTCCGTGCGCAACATCTACCCCTGCTTTGGCCCGGAGCGCTAACGCTTCCAGACGGCAAGTTCACGGTTTCACACAGCTAAGCGAACCATCCTAAAGCACGAAGCTGTTCAGTTCGGGGCGCCTATCCGATCGCTCAGGAACGCGAACCCGGGTGCTCAAAAACCATCACCGCCCATCCTGCAACGCTCCAATCATCATCAGAGCGCTCCGTCTACCTCGGTTTCCAGCTCGAGCCGGCGGAACGGCTGAGCAGTACCGTCGAACGAGGGCCAAGCAGATACGCCGTCCCGCGAAACACCGCTCCCGGGGGTTCCAGGATGTCCCGCGGAGCCGGCTCGCTGGTGTCGATCAACCGAAACCACGGACCACCACTCGCAGGGCAGGGAACCGCAAACCATAGCGGCTCCCAATAGGCATTCATCATCAAGTGAAATACCGGTTCATCCTGCCAGAATCCGGTAGCCGCCAAAGTATGAGAGTCTTCTGAGAGATCCGGCGCATGCAGCTTGACGCCATGCCATTCGATCCGGGCTGACTCCAGCATCTCCTGGAAAGACATCTCTGCTCCATCAATACGGCAACAGAACCGTCTCCTCAGCCGGATGAGCGTGCGAACAAACCGATGCAGGCCGGCGTACTTCTTGCGTCGGCTCCAATCCAACCAGGACGTCTCGTTATCTTGGCAATAGGCGTTGTTGTTTCCTCCCTGCGTCCTGCGAACCTCATCTCCCATCAGCAGCATCGGTGTGCCTACAGCCAGCATCGTCAACGTCAGGGCATTCCGCATCTGACGCTCCCTCAGAGCCTCAATCGCTGCGTCATCCGTTGCTCCCTCCACACCACAGTTCCAGGAGAGATTCTCACTCATCCCATCCCGGTTTCCCTCCTGATTCGCTAGGTTATGTTTCTCGTTGAAGCTGACCAGGTCGTTCAACGTGAATCCGTCGTGGCAGGTCACAAAATTGATGTTTTGTCGCGGCGAATGACACGGATGCAGGTAAATATCCTGGCTGCCCAGAAGCCGCTCTCGAAGCCGTTCAACCGTGCCGCGATCAGATTTGATGAACGACCGAACATCATCCCGGAAGATGCCATTCCACTCCGTCCACCGATCGACTGAAAATGACCCAACCTGATAAAGACCGCCGGCGTCCCACGGCTCCGCGATCAACTTCACCCCCGCAAGCACCGGGTCTGCATCAATCTCCCATATCGCCGGGGCGTTCACCATCGGCGTGCCGTCTACGTCTCGCGTCAGCACAGACGCCAGATCAAACCGAAAACCGTCCACATGCATCTCTGTAACCCAATGGCGCAGGCTGTCGATAATCATCCGCCGCACCACCGATTGGTTCACATTCAGCGTGTTTCCCGTGCCGGTAAAATCCGCGTACTCTCCGCGATCCTTGCAGAGTATGTAATACATCGGATTATCCAGGCCCTTCAAGCTTAACGTCGGCCCACTCCCCCCGTGCTCAGCCGTATGGTTGTACACCACGTCCAGAATCACCTCTATCCCGGCCCGATGGAGCGCCTTCACCATGTCCCGGAACTCATCCACGCTCCCCGAACCGGAAGCCTCCGAACTATAACGACGGTGCGGTGCAAAAAAACTTACCGGGCTATAGCCCCAGTAATTCTCCAGCCCCGGCGGCGCATCCTGCCTGTCGAATGCAAACACCGGCATCAGTTCTACCGCTGTGATTCCAAGATCTTGCAGATAGGGGATCTTTTCCTTCAGCCCGGCATAGGTGCCGCGCAGCTTCTCCGCGACCCCTGAGTTCGGGTTCTTCGTGAATCCGCCAACATGGGCCTCGTAGATGATCGTGTTCCGAAAGAGATGCGCCGGTGGCTGGTCATCCTCCCAGTCGTACCGTCCCAGATCGATAGCCACGCTTCTCATCGAAGTGGACTCGTTACTGCCCTCGGCGCAAGCCGCTTGGCGCTCATAGCGGGAGCAGCAGATGGCTTTGCCGTACGGATCAAGCAGCACCTTCTCAGCGTCAAACCGCAATCCACGCTTTGGCTCAAAGCGCCCCGCAACCCGATACCCGTAAACCTGCCCATGCCTCAGCCCAGGGACAAACACATGCCAGTAATGCCCGGTTCGGTGGTTCTCCTCCGTCAACCGAATGACCCGATTCGCCGCATCCGCCTCCTCATCCTCAAACAGGAGTAGCTCGATTGCCTGCGCATGCGATGAGAAGACGCTGAAGTTGATGCCCCCTTCCAGAACGGTCGCTCCCAGCGGATAAGCCTTTCCCGCCGTCTGGCGGTTCATCAAAGGTTGTGGCGATAGCTCCATCGTTTCTTCATGGTACTGCCTTCATGGGTCATTCGCCGCCGGCCCCCATCTCCGGCAAGACCAAAGATCCTCCCCTTCAACCCTGCGCTCTCTCGCTTGCAGGCCCAGACTGTGACTATCATCACTGGAGATATGCCTCTCGGCATGCCAATCTAGAAAGTGCGAGGTTGTAATACTTTGTCTGATCCGCTCCAGTCGCAAACTCAATCCACTCGCATGGAAGACGTAGAGGATCTAAGAAGGCTGGTAGCCCGGCGCGCCCTGTATTGGAGTACCGCGCCAGAGTATATCTATGGCCCCAGCGGTAAATATCGAAGAGGCACGGAGGTGGAGTTAGCCGGAACAATCCCTCACAAGGGACCATTCGTTCCATTCGAATCCGAGGAAGCGGATCAAATCTTTCTGGACCTGTTTCTTATAGCGGACTGGGTGGTCACAGCGGTTCCGGCAGAGCGAGTCGATATCATGCACCATCGAACCAATACCTACTTCTCAGCCAAACACCGTAATCGGCCAGACGCCATCCTGACCGTACGGCTTCGAACCGATGATCTCGCCAATGACCCCGATCATGAACAGAAATACCTGTCGGCCATCGAAGAACGTCTCTTGCAGTTGGGCGCGGATCGACTCTGACCATTGCTGCCCAGGCAGCGGCACGCAAAATGAGGTTCACCTGCGGCCTTCCTTCCAAGTCCCATCATCCTCTTCAGAACCAATCCTGCAGGGACGTTCCATAGAAGAATCTTCCAAGCAAAGACACAGATCCAAATTGATTTATAAGGCGCAGCAACATCGTAAAGACTAGTCGAGAGGTAAGCACGATATGAGTTTCAAGAAAATTTTGATAGCTGTGGATGAGAGCACGCACGCCGCCAGAGCTTCAGAAGTTGGCATTGAGTTGGCAAGCCTGCTGCACGCGGAGGTCGCCTTCGTGCATGTGTTCGATGAAAGAAGCATTCCCGGTGGAATCGTCGCTGTGGATGAAGGATCGGATGAAGTCGAGTTCTACCGCAAAGAGGCTCGCAAGCTGCTTTCTGCCTTCGCGGAAAGAGCGGCAGCCACCCCCACTCCGCTTACCTTTCTGGAGAGTGGCAGACCCGGCCCCAGAATCGTCGCAGTCGCAAAACAATGGCATGCCGATATCATCGTGATGGGAACACGAGGTAGAAATCCAATAGCTAGCGCGCTTACAGGTAGCGTGACCCAATCTGTCCTGCACCAGGCTCCCTGTCCGGTCCTGGCGGTAAAGGACTAAGAAGCCTCGGCAGCATCACCGCCTCGGCCCAAACCCACATCGGCCTTCGCAGTCGGGCAGACAATCGGCCTTCAGGCAAAAGGCTGCACTCGAAAAGATCTGCCTGCCGACCGCTGCCGCAGCGGCCACCATGCCGCACTCACACACTCGCGCTCCATCCAGCCACCATCGGCTCAAGCAGAGATTCACTCCAAACGCACCTCCCGCAAGTCTCGCGCCAAGCCTGCCGCCCGTCTTACGGCTGCACGTCGCTCAAGGAAGGAGGCGCATCGGCTGGCGACGAGCCCCATGCCTGGTTCGCTCTGGCGCCCACCACAAAGCGCAAACTCCCGCCAGAGGAGATGTCTTTGAAAGAAATCCAGTTCCGCGTCTGCTTCTTCCCGTTCAACGCAACGCTCTGGATGTACGCAGCATCAGCAGCCGCGCCTTTTGCCGTGATGGTAAACATCTTGCCCGCGTACGGCTGCTGCAGATGAATCACCGCCTTCGGAAACATCGGGCCGCTCAACTCGTAGGCCAGGCTTGCCGGATCAACGCTGTAGATGCCCAGCATGCTCAGTACCGCCCAGGAAGACATCTCGCCGCAATCGTCATTCCCCGGAATGCCATTGGCGTCATCCGTGTAGTTCTCATTCAACACTCGGCGAACCACGCGCTGTGTCTCCCACGGACGGCCGGAGAAGTTGAATAGAAACGGTGCTTCCAGGTCGGTTTCGTTGTACGGGTTATAGTACTTGCCATACCAGTTCGGGACGGGATAGTTGAAGAACTCCGTAAGACGCTGGTTGAACAGGTCACGGCCCATGGCTTTCACTACCCACGCAACATCCTCCGGCGCCAGCCATTGATAATGCCACCCGGAGCCTTCAATGAATCCGTGTCCATCCTGCGCCGGATCGAACTTTGGAACCCACTCGCCATCCGCCTTGCGCGGACGGAAAAAGCGATCTCCCGAATCGAACACATTCCGATAGTAAAGTGCGCGGTCGTAAAGAGTCTTCGCCTCGCCGGCCTTACCCAGATCCACGCCAAGACGGTACAGCGAAGCGTAGGCAATGGCGTCCTCTTGCATCTGAGAAACGGAGCCGTAGCCAACCTTGTCATCCGGCACATAGTGAATCTTATTGATCCACTCAATCCCATCCTCGCCCTGGTATGGGTGGCCAGGCGCCGGAGCCTCCGTCGCGTCTTTGAACATGCCCTCCCATCCGGCCTTCATGTCGAATCCGTGCAGACCATCCAGCCACGCCGTGGCCAGCGCCACGCTCAACGGACTGCCCGCCATAATGTTCGTATAAAGATTCGCCTCCGGCCAACGTCCCACCCAGCCCCCCTGCTGGTACATCAGCACCACAGACTGCGCCATATCTTCCATGCGCTGCGGTTCAATCATGGCCAGCAGCGGGATTTCACTGCGATAGATGTCCCAGCCGGAGTAGTTGTCATAGATCGCATGCCCCTCGGGCGTTGCGTGAATCTTCCCATCAAAGCCCAGATAACGGCCGTCGGCGTCGCTAAACACGCTGGGCATCAGCAGCGAGTGATAAAGCGCCGTATAGAAAATCGCGCGCTGGGTCGCTGTCCCGCCAGAGATGTCGATCGCTCCCAGCTCCTTGTTCCACGCGGACTCCGCGTCCCTGCGGATCGCATCGAAATCCCTTCCCGCAGCTTCGCTCTTCAGGTTGTTTTCCGCGCCCGCAAGATCGACATAGGAGATGGCGATCTTCGCCGTAATCGTCTGCGGATGCGCCTCGGCTGCCCACGTCGCATAGGATCCCACCCACCCCTCATGGCTCGTCTGCTCAGCCGCGCGGCTACCCGCGGAGATCTTCCCCGGCCCACCATACTTCGCTCCGCTCCACGTGCCGAAAGACGAAAACGGCTTGCTGAACGTGATCACAAAGTACACTTTGATGTTCTGTTGATTCCCGCAAAACGCATGGTTCTCTACGTAGCCCTGCATCCGGTCGCCCCCCACTACCTCAACCGACGCGCCCGTCGTGTAGCTCAGCGTCTGGCTGATAGGCAGCAGAAAGTTCGCTGCCTGACCGGCAGGAAACGTGAATCGCACCATGCCGGTGTGATTCGTGGCGCTCAGCTCTGCGTTGATATTCCCCTCCAGCAAGCGCACCTGGTAGTACCCGGCCTTGGCCGTCTCCATCGTATGCGAGTAGGGTGAAGCCACATCATCTCTCGTCGTGTGGATCGGCCCCGTCGTCGCAGTGAAAAATACATTGCCCGCATTGGGACACCCCGCACCGCTCATGTGCGTCATGCTGAATCCGTTAATCTGTGAATCGCCGTAGTGGTACCCATAGCCGTGATCTTCTGTATCCGGACTAAGCTGCACCATGCCAAACGGCACTGTAGCGCCAGGGAACAGATTGCCTCCCCCTCCCGGCCCCGTGCCCGTGCCAACCAATGGGTTCACGCTCGCAGCCGGTCCACTCAACGCGGCTTGCGCAGATATGGCAGATATTGGCAACGTTACCATCATCAGCACAACAAGAAATCGAACCGAGCCAATCAAAAGAACTTTGAAAAAATCAACCGGACAAACTTCCAAACGCTTCATACTCGAACCTCCCCTTTCGCGAACCCATCCATCCAACATCCCTTGCCGACATACTCCCTGGCCGAGTTTCTGCAACCAGAATATCAGCCCTCAACGCCACCTTCAGCGCACTTGGAACCACCACTACTCGCTCGCTACCGCCTCCCGCGCTCCCTCAAAATACTGCTCAATCTCCTCCAGGGTCTTGCCTTTCGTCTCGGGTAGGAAGAAAACCGCCGTGATCAGATAAATCACGGTAAATCCGGCAAACAGCAGGAACATCGACGAGTAGCCATACTGGCTCACCACTGGCAAAAACACCACCGCCAGCGTCGTTGACACCATCTGGTTGATCACCAGAGCAATGCTCATCCCCATCGAACGGATCCTTGTCGGCATCAACTCAGACAGTGCCAGCCAAACACACACGCCCGGACCAAGCGCGAAGAATCCAATAAAGCTGAACAGCGCCAGCGCAACCATCTCTCCATACCTCGCACTGGGTATCTCCCCAACCCTCGCGCGTTCAATCTTCAGCGGAGCCGTCTGCGCTCCCTTTACATCCGCAAAAGGATTCTTCAGAAAGGCATCCACAGCATTGGCCGGAACCGTACTGGCTCGCGTAATGTGGATCGGAGCCGCTCCTGCATCGTCCGATCGCACATACGTTGTCTCTCCCGTAAAACCCCCATAGGAATAAATCACCGCCAGCGAAGCGTGGCCGGCAAGTGAGCCTTCGCTCTTGAATCCACTCTCCGCCAAAAGCCGCGCCGCCATCGCTGGATCAAAGCGCAGCGTTAAATCCTCTCCCGGTCCCACCATGGATTGCACCGCGGACCTGCACTCCAGCTCCGAACTCTCCGTATGCCAGAACATTCCCGCTACTACCAGCAAAGAGAGCATCACGCCCGTGGTCCCCAGAATCAGCAGAAACCTCCGTCCCTTCTTGTCCACCAGCATGATCCCGATCACCGTCATCAGGAAGTTCACCACGGTAAACAGCACATAGCCCCAGTGCGAAGCAACATCAGAAAGACCACTCTGCAGCAGGATGCTGGTGTTGAACCCAATAATGGAGTTCACCCCCGTCGCCGTGTTGCAGAACAGAATCACGCAGGCCAGCAGAAAGGGCACAACGTACTTCCGCCGCAGCAGTGAGTCCTTGAATCCTTTGGTCGCCTCCCGCTCGTCGGCGATAGCCTGCATCTCTGCATACTCCAACTCCGCCCCGGCAGCCGAACGCGATCGCAACAGCGAACTCATCGCCCGCTCGTGCTTTCCCTTGCGAAACAACCAGCGCGGAGACTCTCCCACAAACAGGCTACCCAGCACAAACAACACTCCCGGCGGCAGCGAAATCCAGAAGATGTGCCGCCAGGCCTGGTCCTCCACATGGAACAGCGTGGCCGCACTCGCCCGCGCCGCTACCTCCTGCACCTGATAGCTGTAATAAATCCCGATCAGCGCCGCTGCCACAATGCCAAATGTGCATAACCACTGGAAGATTCCAGTCCCTTTCCCGCGCGAGGATGAGGTCAGGCACTCGGCTAGATAAAGCGGCACCACTACTCCCACAAACCCGGCGCTCGAGCCCTGCAGCAACCGCCCAAAAAATAAAGGCCCATATCCGTGTGAAAGCGCAATCACCGGAATGCTGATGACAAATACCAACCCACTCAGCGCCATCAACGGCTTGCGTCCCATCCAATCCGCCAGCACACCCGCAAAGATCGTAGACAGCACGCTCCCCAGCAGCACCGCCGCCACAATCACAGAGAGCTGCGCCGCGCTCAACCCGGAGGTCGCCTCAAGATACGGCAAAGCTCCCCCGATAATCCCTACATCCACGCCGTACAGCAGTCCGCCCAACCCTGCCACAGAGAGCAGCAGTAAGTTATACGCTCGCCGGCTACCATCCTGCCGACCTCCTTGCTGCTCATCCCCCATCGGTTTACCCGGTATAGCGCATGCTCCGTGACTCATCGTCTCTCGTTTCCCCAGCAAAAATCAGAAGATGCGTCGCTCCTCGAACGCATACCAAACTACAGCTTCCCTTGCGGCAAAAGCCGGAGAGCATTCTCCCGGTATACCTTGCGCAGCACATCCTCTGGCAGATCTAACCCGTAAATGCACCACCGACCTTGTCCGGAGGTATGGGTAGGATACGCAAAATACTCATCGGCTGTCTCCAGAAACCTGTAATACAGTCGATACATCTCCACCTCCGGCGTCAGGTCTGTGCCAAAAAGAATTCGGTCCGCAAACCGCAGAAAGAACCTTCGCGCTGCATACGGCTGCCGTCCCAGCTCAGAAGCTCGCGCGCTGATGTCCACCAGCACATTCGGGCAACTATCCAGCAATGCCGACACTCGTTCCAGATCCTCACTGTTCTCTGCAATATGCGCCCCAACAAACGTCGTCCGCGGATGCCGTCGAAACACCCGATCCCTCTGCTCCAGCAGATCGTTCTTGCCGTACTGGCTGCCATAAAAGCTCCAGTCCGGATGCGCGGCCAGCTCCTCGTAGCGCTCGTTGTTCCCATCAATAGGCAGGAAGAAGGCCTCCGGATCCCCAATGTGGACCATCACCGGAACTCCCAGCTCACCTGCCCGCTCAAAGATCGGAGCCAGGCGCTCGTCGTCCACTCGCACCAGCTCCCCGCTCCCATCCCGAACCGCCAACCCCAGATCCTTCCATATCTTGAACCCCACCGCCCCAGCCTCCACCAGTCGCTCCAGGCGCTCCACGCTGCGGACCACAAACTCATCAAAGTTCCCATCCACTCCGTCCCAGTCCATCCATCCGATCGTCGAAAACCGGCCTGCATCCGCCCTCCGATAGCGTTCCATCATCGCCAGCGCCGCATCGCCCACCTTCATCGTGATGTTCACCAGATGCTCGATCCCACAGCCATCCATCACCTCCAGTACCCGCGCTGGATCCAGTCCATCCAGATGATTGTGATAATCAATCACCGGAAACCGCGGCTGCTTCACCTCATGCTGCGCGGTCCTCAACATGCTCTTCGGATGAAACTCGCTCAGCGGCAGCGTCACCTGCGCCTTCGCCCTTACCATGGCAAGAAACTTGTCCTCCCCCTCCTCTACCTTCCCGTCAACTCCCGGCATTCCTCGCTCCTCGCCTCGTCCGTCCTCTTCGCCCGTCGCCTTCATGGCAGCAATCTCAGCCTCGTCCAGGCCTCACACGCAACCTGGACCTCTTTCGCCAAAGTCCTCCCGCGCAACTGCTACCGCCGGCTCTCCTCAAAAGCCCATGCAGAAAAGTGCACCCGTGGAATCCATCCCGGGCACAGGCCCAGGACCTTCCCTGCACAGATGCCTCACAAACCTCTCCAACGCCACTATGCCAACTCACAGCGCTCTGTCCAATGCCTCTGGACCTCGCCTCAGCCTCAACGCCAGGCATCCATCCTCCAGGCATCTACACCATCGTCAGCTTGATGTTCAGGTTGTGCAGCGCCTCAGCCGTCTCTTTGGGCAGCTTGCTATCTGTAATCACCTGGTGGACCGCCGTCGCATCCACAATCTTTGAAAGACTTCTCCGGTTGAACTTGCTCGAGTCGCATACCGCCACCACCATCGATGCCGCCTTCACCATGGCGCGGTTCACCCTGGACTCCATCACGTTGGGCGTGCTCAGTCCCGTCGCCAGATCAAACCCATCCACTCCCAGAAACAGAACATCCGCATGCATATCACGCAGCATCTCCTCTGCCATCGGCCCCACCAGAGAAAAGGAGTTCTTCCGCAGCGACCCTCCGGTCAGCAGCACCTCAAAGTCCGTCCCACGCAACTCCGCAGCAATATTCACCGCATTGGTGATCACCGTCAGCCGGGTAAACTTCCGCAGCGCACGCGCAATCGCCGCCGTGGTTGAACCGGAGTCCAGCAGCACACACTGCCCCTCCTGAACCAGACTCACCGCTGCTGCGGCAATTCGCTGCTTCTCCTGCGAGTGCTGCTCTTCCTTCTCCTGCAGCGACGGATCCACCAAAGCTCCTGAACCGGCCGCTAGCGCTCCTCCATGCGTTCGCTGCAATACACCCCGTCGCTGCAAAACATCCAGATCCTTACGTATCGTTATCCGGGAGATTCCCAGCGTCTCGGAGAGATCCTCCACCAGCACCCGGCCCTGCTGTTGCGCCAGCCCGGCAATATACTGCCGCCGCTCCTCAATCAGCATCTGCGACCCGCGTTCCGGTGTCATCGCAACCGAGGCCTTCGAACCCCCCGCTCCGCTGCTCCTCGCTGCCTTCTTCGCTCCCATCGCTCTGCGCCCCATCCCTCCGGCTCCACTTAGACAACACTCCACACTCCACGCAGACTACAGCTTTGCTTTTGCTGTGGCAATAGAGAAAGCAAAGGGAACATCGTATTCCATCCCTATGGACCCGCAACCCCCTGCTGAAACCCTGCCTCCTCCCGCTCCTGCTTCCAGAAATACGCTATCTATTGCAAAAATAACCAAACAATAGCAAGCATAACCTGGTTATATACTCATCTTGCGGCCACTCCTGAAGTTGCCGCAGTCCTCAAGCTTGGCGCGCAGAACCTCCGCTCTCAACTCACCGCATCCGCTGCCGCGCCTCCGTCTCCGCGCATCATCGCTCAGGAGTTGCATCCCCTTGACTTACCAACCCACCCCCTCCACTGCCTCCACCGTCAAGCCGCTCGACATCGCTATCGTCGGAGAAACCAACCTTGATCTCATCATGCCCGGCCTTCCCGAGCAGATCCCAGTCGAGGTCGAAGTCCTGGCCTCCGGCTTCAGCATGACCCTCGGCGGCTCCTCTTCCATCCTTGCCCACAATCTCTCCCTTCTCGGCGCCCATGTCGGCTTCACATCCCTCCTGGGAGACGACGCCATGGCAGATATCGCTCTCGCCCGCCTCGCAGAAGCCGGCCTCGATACCACCCACGTCGCTCGCCGCGCCCAGGCTGCCACCGGGGTCACCATCCTGCTACCGCACGGCCGCAAACGCCACATCCTCACCTACCCCGGCGTCATGGAGCAGTTGACCGTCTCCGACCTCGACCCAGCCTTCCTTGCCTCCGCCCGGCACTTTCATCTCTCCTCGCTCTTCCTCCAGACCGGCCTCCACCCCGGCCTTCCCCAACTCTTCGACGATCTCCATGCAGCCGGTCTCACCCTCTCTCTGGACACCAACGATGACCCCTCCGGTCGCTGGAACGGCATCCTCCCCACCCTGCTCGACAAGATCGATCTCCTCCTGCCCAATGAAGATGAGGTCCTGAAGATCGCCGGTCAGCCCACCCTCGAATCCGCCCTGGACGCCCTCGCGCCCCGCATCCCCCTCATCGCCGTCAAATGCGGAGCCCGCGGAGCCATCATCCAGCAAGGCACCCAGCGCACCTGGGTAAACCCCATCCTCGTCGACCCGGTGGATACCATCGGAGCCGGCGACAGCTTCAACGCCGGCTTTCTCCGCGCCTGGCTTGACGGCCACGACCCCTTGCAAGCCGCAGCCTTCGGCAACCTTACCGGCGCCCTCTCCTCCCTGCGCCCCGGCGGCACAGAAGCCTTCCGCGACACCACCCTGCGCAACGCCTTCCTCTCTCTTCACGCCCCAGCGCAGTCTTCTCTGTGCTATTTCAGATAGGCCCGCACTAAATCGATCAGGTCCTCTGCCAACTCCGTTGCCGCCACCGGCCTCTTCTCCGGCGACAACATATGCAGCCGGATATGGTCCTCCAGCACCTCAGCCATCAGGCTATTGATGCCTCCGCGCACATTGGCCAGCAGCATCAGTGTGTCGGCGCAGTGCTCCTTTTCGGTCAGCGAGCGCTCAATCGCCTCCACCTGCCCTCGGATCCTGCGAATCCGCGCGATCAGCTTCTGCTGCTCCCTCGTCTGCTGTTCCTTTGCCTGCTGCTCCTTTGCCTGCTGCTCCTTCGGCCCAACCGCCATGGCAACCATCCCTCCCGGCATCCTTCAACCACAATCTCCTCTCGGAGCCCTGCCCGCGTATCCCAAATCCCACCAGCAGTAGAATCTATCCCCCTCACATCATATTCGGGCCCTGCCGCTCTCATCCATGCAAAGCCGCTCATCCGCAACCAAAAAGGTAGTTAAAAACGAAAAAGCCCTGTCCCGCAGGACAGGGCTCCAGCACTCTTCATAAATCGCGGCTACGCAGCCGGCATCAAGCTACTCATCCTCGTCGATCCACCAACCAGGCCTCGCCCTGCAAGGGAAGCGCCCGTCGGCCCCAGCTCCTATCCAGCAAGGTCTCAGGCTCTGGCCACAGATCTCCACTCCTCGCTTCTCAGGCGATCCAGGCCATGCTCCGGCCTCCAACCCCCATCACGCAATTCCAGACGTTCGGACAATCTTCTCCTCCGCCTGCGCCCTTTCCAGGTCTCCGGCCGCAGCCTTCGCTCCGTGATCCTTCTGGAACAGGTCAAGCCCCTCCGATACGATCTTGCCAACCTCTCTGCTGATCCCGTGGCCATCTTCGGAATCAATCGCAGCACGCGTCGAAATCGTCTCGTCCGGCACCCCTCCCAGCAGCGTATCCGCACACTGGTCAATAGCCACCAGCGCGCGTTCCACAAAACCCTCCCGAGCTACCTCTTTCTCTTGCACAGCAACCTGGGCAGGTGTCAGCGGAGTCACAGGATTGGAAAATTCGCTCATAAACCTCCTAAGGCATGCGGTCTTCCACCAGTTGTTGTCCCCAGTAGAGCGGCTCAACCATCTGCGCCGCCCCGCGGATGTAGGGCCAGGTCCTGCGCAGCTTGCAGCCCAGGCTCCGGCAGGGCGCTGGAAAAAGAAACACATGAAACTTCTGTTGAAAGTCCGTTGTCGTTGCGGCCAGATTATGCGTCACGCGCTGCGCATCTTCCAGCGTCGCCGGAACCTCCGGGCTACGCAGCAGCGCATCAAAGTCCTCCATCGACCGCTGCATCGCAGCTTCATCCGGCTGCACGCCCTTCGCCGTCGTATCCAGGTCCCGCACCGCCGTGTTGGCCGAATCCAATACCGGCGCCATCTCTCCCGTAATCAACCGCAGAGAGCCGACCGCACTGCCGACCGTTCCGCTCACCGCATCCAGCGTCTCGTCGGCGTGCGGAGCAATCGTCTCCAGGCTGTCCATCGCCGCAATCACATGCGGCGTTATCTGCTGCTCCTGCATCTGGGTCGTCGCAATGGCGTCGCCTCCCTTGGTCACCGCCTTGGTAAACGCCGCCAGCGTCCCGCACGGACCAGGAGCACAGGAGCGATTCACCGTCACCAGCGCCGCATCTGCCTGCGCCATCGTCCGATCCAGACTCCGAACGGCTGCAATCGCGCAGGCGGCCACCACCCCACACAGGGTGATGACCGCTACAGAACTGGCAACCTGCGCTCGTTCCACGCTGTTCATCGCGCACCAGCTAGGCTGCGGCTGCAGCCGCGCCGTTTGTGCTGGAACCTGCGCCCGCAACCGCCACACTCGCTGGAATCGCATTCAGCAGCGCCGTAATCTCCGTGTCGATCACGTTGGTATAGCTCTCCACCTTACTCACTACCGATGGATTGCTCACCCTCACCGCCGCCAGCAAACCAGGCAGCTCCGCCTGGATGCCGCTCAACAGCTTCGGCAGGCTCGTCGCCGCATCTGCTGTCTTCACCGTGGCCAGCGCCGTCGCCAGATCCGTCTTGATCCCGCCGATAATCTCATTTGCCTCACTCCCCAGCGCCGCTCCGCCGCCTAGGGTCAAAATGGTCACCACAATCGGTCCCAGGTAGGTCAGCACTCCCTGTGCAACCGTAATCCAGCTCGGCGCCTCGCCAAACAGCTTCTTGAAAGCCGCCTCTACCTTGGCTGCAAACGACTTCAAATCAGAAATGATATGGCCAAAAATGCTCATCGTCTCTTCTCCTCCTACTCCAAAGGGTTTGCGGTAACTTCACCGTCGTGATTCTTGTTCAAGCGCTGCCCGGTAAGAATTCCCGTACCGGTGCCCCCGAAGGTCAATCCAAAGCTCACCAGGTCATGCCATCCAAAGTGAGAACCCAGCCCAATCGCCACGGCAGCGCCAAAGATCAGCACCAGCGCAATAATCTGTGTCTGCGCCTCCTTATCCGTCATGCCGCCTCCTCCGCGCTCCATGGCTCGCCCAGAAACATTCGCGCCTCGGCCCTGCGCCGCATCACCAGCCCCGGCAGCGTGGAGCCGGCCGCATCATGCACCCACAGCTCAAACTGCGCTGCCGCCTCCTCCATCTCGCCCGCATTCACCTTGCGCAGTAACGTGGATCTCTCCAGGCTCCCAGCCCCGCAGTTAAAGCAGAAGTCCACCAGGGCATCAAACTGGTGCTGCTCCAAGCGTTGGCTCACCACCCTGTTCACCCAGGCCACGGACCCCGCAATGTCCCGCATCAGCGCCGCCTCTGCTTGCTCCCTCGTCCAGACCAGTCCCCCATGCACGTCGCTCCCTGTGTGGCCATAACCAATCGTCCATACGCCGCCTGCATCCTGGTAGGCCTCCGCACGATACCCCTCAAACCTTCGCGTCATCTCCAGCCCTTGCTCGCTGTACTCATGCATCAATGCGCACCCTTCAAATACTCCTGGATCAACGCCTGCATCAGCAGTTGCACCACTAGGAAAACTCCCATCGCAACTCCGCCGTATACCATCAGGCGGTCAATCTTCATCCCATGAGCCTGCATCTGCGCGGTCACCATCCGGAACGCCCCTTGCTCTCCAAAAAAGTTCTTCCAGTTCGCCTCCAGCGTGTCCGTCCGTCGTAGCAACTCCGTCTGCATCTCCTGCAGCTTGGCATCGCGCGCATCATCCACCTTGCGTCGTTCGGCATCCACCTGATCCCGCGCGCTCAGCCGCGTCTCAATCGCATCCAGTGCGATCCGCACTTCCCCTATGTTTTGCACTCGCCTGGTTGCAATCACTCCACTCCTCCTCACAGACCCGTCTGCCGAGCCAACTTCCCCCTCGGTCGGCTCCCCTTCCTTCACCGCCTCCGTCGCGACGAGCTCTCTCAACTCCCCGTCCACTCCAACTCTCCCCCCACACCTCGGATCTAACGCGGCCTGCTGCCTTGTTGCTTTGCGCAACGCGGCCAACCGTGTCAACCTCCCGGTGCCCGCATCACACGCTTTCCTCATCGGCCAAATCTTGTCCTGCGCAAACCTGCCCTGCCCCACAATAGATCCAGTGGCCGTCCGCTCGCTTCGAGTGTCACGCTGCTGAAGGCTGGCAGTACAGACCCCAAGGGTCTGAGCCGGAAAGCGAAGACCTGCCGCGCGAATCCGCGCAGCAACCCATACCTCTCCACAGAATCCAGCGTGATCCCAGGCAGCACCCAAACCGTCTCATCGCCACATCTCTGCGCAAAGATCCTCACACCCCGGCATCTTCCACTGTTCCTCGCCGTGGCTCTGAACCGCCATCGGGAACGACACTTCACACCCTGATAACTCCGCAGCGCACTCCGGCCCATCCATCGCGACAACTAATAGCTGAATGCCGCCAGCGTTCCTGCCCACTCCCAGGAAGATGAAGAAGTCATTGCTCCTGTGGCAGAACTAACTACATTTGACGAAGTGTTCCATTCGCAAGCGGCGCCTCCTATCACCGTAAAACTACTCTCGTCTACGCCGACTAGTGTTGAAGGCTGCCCTGCTATATCTCCGGCAGTAAAAATACTACCGGCATCAGATCCAGTGCCGCATAAGATATTTATAGTCGGGCTTGCAGTTGTCGTGATTGGCCCAGAGACAAAGGAAGTAGTGTTCCCAGTTGTTGTCGTAGCAGATGTATTTAATGATAGAGGGGGAACGGAAAACTCCACTACAACCATAGATTGCCACGCACTAGGAGCATAAGGGGTACAAGTGAAAGAACTCGTAGTTGCCGGAGTGGTCGGCCCAAGATAAAGGTAACTATACTGAGCCATCTCACCAGTTCCAGTTAGTGCTGTACTCACCACGTTCATAGAAGCGCCACTATAAGTGGCAACTGCTGGCGTAGTAGATACTGCGCTGCTGAACGACTGACAATACACTACGAGTAACTCATTCGGTCCAACTGTAATCTCTGGGCTGGTGATGGTAGCAACAGTAGGGCTAGCCC
>JBMFGX010000015.1:0-79148 GCA_049977105.1 Acidobacteriaceae bacterium
GCCGTGGCCGAAGTTGTGCTCCAGGTGGTAGCCGTGATTTTTCAGCACGTTGAAGCTCTCGTTTTCGATCTTCCAGCGGGCGCGAGCGCAGGCCGCGATCTCCGCCACGTTGTCCTCGCGGATGTCCAAACTGGTCACAAAGGCGCCGCGATAGGTCACCTTGCCGCCGGTATCCACCACTTCGACGCCCAGCCATTGCACCGCCAGCGCGTCCTTACCGTCGCGTAGCGGCACATCCGCGACCCAGCGGTAGCGGTAGGTCCGCGTACGTCCGCCCATCTTACGTTCGGTCACCGTATGGCGCTGCGGTTCGATGCCTTGCAGATACTCGTAGAGCGTCTTGTGGCTGTCTTCCTTGCATACGAACAGAAAGTCCCCGCCCTCGGCCAGAACGGACTCGCACATCGGTTGCGAACTGAACAGCGCATCGCCCAGATAGACCGGCTGCAGTTCGCGCATCCCCGCGCCGTGCCGCGCCATCCAGCGTTTGGCGGCATTGCGCTCGCAGTCCTGTTTCAGAGCGCCATCCTGCGGAGCGATGAACTCCGGCATGAGCGGTAGCACCCGGTTATGCCCGGGAGCCACCACGGTCGCCGCCAGCAGCGTGTGATAGTTCTCGGTCTTACCGTTGGAGCGCTTGCGGGTCAGGCAGCGCGGACAGCCCCGCTTCTCCGAGCAGAAATATTCGCTGCCATCCAGTGCGATCAGTATCCGGCCACCGAGCCGCACAAAGTCCCGCATACCGCCGTGTTTTCGCATCTGGTCCAGAGCCTGCTCAAAACACGGCTCCAGCAGTTCCGGCGGCACTTGATCCAGCAGGTCGCGAATGTGATTATCGCTGGGAATTCGCTCGATCCCGAACAGCGTCTTACAGTTCGAGGCGTTCCGTCCCTGCTCCATGCGCTGCTGATGCGACAGAAACGACTCGCTTTGCATAAGGAACAGAGAAAAGGCCGTCGTACCCGTGTCGCTTACCGGAAGGTTCCCCGGACGCCACTGACGCACATCCGGAAAACCGAGGTACGCCCGCCGGCCGCCCAGCAATTCCTCCAAAATCTGCATGCTCCCAGTTCAGCACTCTAGGTCTCCCAACCGGAGTAACGAGGCTGGTCTCCTCAGTTAGAGCTGCCGGCGCTGGAGCGAGTGCAGAAGCCGCTCTTCTCCCCCGTCGTTTGTTGGCAGCGAAGGATGTGGCGGCTTGGCTGTGAAATGGGTGAAAGCCGGCGGCGTCTGCCGGTTTGCGCGACCGGTTGTGGATCTTCTCTGTGAAGCCAAGGGGGCTTGGCCGGGTAACATGCCAGGCCACGCCGCCAAGTAGATAGCGACGCCGTTCCAAGCCTGCCGTGGGCGCCAAGCAGGATCCGTGGGGCTTGCGAATGGGCCAGCCTGCCGAGGAGGGTCTGGGGAGTGTGCCCAGAACTTTGCGTGGGTGCGGAGGCGAGGAGAGTTGAACTACCGCAAACTGTTTCGTTCTGCAACGCGGGGAAAGGGATGTGTTAGAGAGAGCCACCCCAACGCTAAATTTCTTGCTTCCATTGCCGATTAAAAGATCACTGCCCAGAGTTGTTGGGAGAAGTGAGTCGTATGACGATCGACGTCTGCAAGGCAGCGACGTTGGAGATGCGGCTTACTGATCCGCGGTGGGAAGGCGAGGCGGGCCAGGCATGGAGGGGATTGCAAGGTTTCTGAATCAAGTTCCGAGTCCGTTGATTTTGCTGGATGCGCAGGATTTGATTGCGTTCGCCAGCCAGTCCGCGTGCAATCTACTTGGTTGCCGACCCGAGGAGTTGAACGGGCGAGCGATGGAGTGGCTGATCGCCGATGGGTGTGACGGGCTCGAGAGGAAGAAGCTGCGGGAGAGGGTGGATTCCGTGCGGCGGCAGGAAGAGGCGCGCAAGGAAGTGACGTTGGAGGTGGTGGCGCGCGATGTGGATGGGGTAGCGCTTCCCCTGGAGATGCGTCTGAAGCCCTATGAGGAGGCCGGCGTACGCTACGTGCTGGCATCGCTGCACTCCCCGGCGCAGCCTAGCGCGACGGAGAGATGGGCGAGGCGTCTGGAACGGATTGCCGCCATGCGAGGCCAGATGATCTCCCTGACCATGCGCGCACAGAGCCGCGAAAGCCTGTTCCGTGGGGCCTGCCGAATTCTTGTGGAAGTGAGAGCGTTCGATCTCTCCTGGATCGCCTGGCCGGTTCCAGGCAGCTCTGGTATCCACTTTGCCGCATGCATTGGCGAGCATGCGATGGATCTCAAGCGCATGGTGGGGCAGGAAGAGACGATGCTGGCCGGAGAGATATGCGGGGTTCTGAGTGGGGGCCGGTCGGTGTGGATCCACGACGATCCGAGTGATCCGCTGGTTGGAGTGCTGGGGGAGCTGGCGAGGAAGACGGCGACGGCATGGCCGGAGGGTTCCGCATCTGGCTCCGCATCTGGCTCCGCATCTGGAATCCCAGCGGGCTATTTGGTGATCCTGCCTATTCGACAAGATGGCGGCGTGGTAGCGGCGCTTGGTCTGCACTGCCGCGAGAAGCCGGCGCTGGGTGACGAGGAGCGTTGGTTGCTGGAGGAGCTGGCCGACAATCTCTCCTTGGCGCTGGATCATCTGGAGCAGCGAGAGAGGCTGAAGCAGATGGCAAGCTGCGACGGACTCTCCGGCTTGCCCAATCGCTCCAGCTTCCTGGCCAGTGTGGCGCGGCATCTGCGCGGCGCCCGAAGACGAGGACAGCGACTGGCGCTGGCGTACTTCGATCTGGAGCGCTTTCGGAACGTCAACGAAGGCCTGGGGCGGGCCGGCGGCGATGAGGTTTTGAGACAGATTGCCGCATGGTTGATCGCTGAGACGAAGGGAGAAGCCTTACTGGCGCGGCTGGGAGCAGATCACTTTGCGGTTCTGATGCCTGCGATCGCTGCACAGGATGACGTGGAGGGGCTGATGGAGGGATGGATTAGCCGCTTCAAGGCGCAGGGGTTTGGCAGCAAGGAAAACCCGCTGCGGCTTGGGGTGAAGGTGGGGATCGCCCTGTATCCCGAGGACGGAGGCCGTCCCTGGACGCTCCTGAAGCGGGCGGAGGCTGCGCTGAAGCAGGCCAAGTCAAATGGAAGCCGGTATCTGTTTCACCGCCGTGCTATGAGCGAGATTCCGGTTGCCAACTTCATCCTGGAGAATCAACTGCGCCGAGCACTGGAGCGTGAAGAGTACGTCTTGCATTACCAGCCAAAGGTGAACCTGCGCAACGGACGTCTCAGCGGAGCCGAGGCTCTCATACGGTGGAGCGATCCGAAGAGTGGATTGGTGGCTCCGAATCGCTTTATCCCCGTGTTGGAGGATACGGGGCTGATCATCGATGTAGGGCGCTGGACCCTGGGAAGAGTGATGGAAGATGTTAAGCGTTGGCGCAGCATGGGTCTGCAAGGGGTGCGGATCGCAGTGAATGTGTCAGCAACCCAGTTGCGTGATGGGCAGTTCTTCTCCGACATCGAATGGGCGGTTCGCAGCTATCCTGAGGCGGCCGCAGGATTGGAACTGGAGATTACGGAAGGCATGATTCTGGAGGATATCGAACAGAGTACGAGCATCTTGCGCGAGATTCGCGCGATGGGAGTCACCGTTGCCCTGGATGATTTTGGAACCGGATTTGCGTCGCTGCGCAATCTCTCCCGGCTTCCTTTAGATACGCTGAAGGTGGACAAGTCCTTTGTGGTGGATCTGGTAGAGACCTCGGTGAGAGAGAGCCAGATCCGGGCGATTGTAGATCTGGCCCATGCGAGGCGCCTGAACGTGGTGGCCGAGGGCGTAGAACGGGAAGACCAGTTGCATCTTCTGCGGGCGCTGGGTTGTGATGAGATGCAGGGATTCCTGATCAGCGAGCCAGTGCCTCGCGAGGTCTTTGAGTCCAGGTATCTTTCGGGAGAGCCGGTCTGGCCGCTCTCACCCTTGGATCAGCAGACGGCTCTGCTCTCGAGCAAGCTCGAGAGCTCATGGAATGGAGTTCTGGAGAAGCCCTATAGCGTAGCGAACCCCTGCCAAGGGGTTGTCCGGGCAAACGCTGTCTGAAGCAGCCCTAGCCTCAGGTAACGAAAGCAGGTCCGGCATTTTGCGAAACTCCGAATCTGAGACACGCGGATACGTCTTGCCGAGACGGCTCCTGAACCCTGCTGGGATGAGGACATCAAGGTTGTTTCATCCCTCGAACGGCCGTCAATCTAGTCCGGCCATATAATTCCCCGCCAACTTTCATAACTCCCGTCCTGGAGTTGCAAGCAACGAAATTGGTCCGGACGAAACGACCGCATGCAGACCCGTGATACCGCGGACGTAGCACTTCAGGCCGCATGATTCTTGTCTCCAATTACGAAATGCTGGTTTCGGACGATCCGACGAGTCCCAGTTCATTCGAGACCCCAGCAGCAGTGTTTATGGGCTCCTTGCTGTTGCGGTTTGCATTAGAAAGAAGCTGACGCCAACTCGGGCAGCGCCAGCCATTTCGCTTTCTCAAGATCATGGTGACGCCGCGACATGATTCTGACGCAACAGGAGGGTCACGAATAGAAGAACCTTCACGTGGGTGACAAATTCTCATTCGCTAGTGATTTGCATGTACTGCTGCTGTTTGTGACGATTGTACAAACCTATCTCTGAAGGCTGATAAGGTCTGATTCCGCCTCAGAAGTCCTCTGCCCGGTCGTCGACATTTGGAAGAACATCATGTTCACCAGCAACCCAGACGTAGAGGGTAGGAAGCAGGAAGATGCTCATGACAAGGTCAGTGATCAGTCCACCCACAATCACGATCGCGAATGGTCGCTGCGAATCAGAGCCAATGGCGTGGGACAGGGCTGCCGGCAAGAGGCCGAGCGTGGCTACCAGCATGGTCATCATGATGGGCCGCAGGCGCATGACGGCGCCTTCCACGGCGGCAGCTTCAATGGTGGTTCCGCGCGCGCGCAGCTGGTTGATGTATTCCAGCATGATGACGCCTGTCTGCACTGAGACGCCAAAGAGGGCCAGAAAGCCGATGCCCGAGGAAACGCTGAAGTTGGAGCCGGTAAACAGCAGTGCCAGCAAGCCTCCCACACGTGCCAGGGCCACGTTGACCAGAATCAGAATCGCCCACTTGAACGACTTGAACATCGTGTAAAGGATGATGAAGATCAGAAGTACGGTGATGGGTACAATGACGCCCATGCGGGCCTCAGCTCGAACTTCGTCCTGGTACTCTCCCTCCCAACCAAGGTGATAGCCGCGCGGTAACGGCACCTGTTCCTTTACCTTTTGGATGGCCTCACGAACGGCATCGCCCATGGCTCGGCCACGCACGCTGTATTTGATGGCTACGTAACGCTCATTGTTTTCACGATAAATCTCAGAGCCCTCGTCGGCCTCACGGACATCGCAGAGTTGTGCCAGAGAGACGCGTTCACCGCTGGGTGAGAGAAGGCGGATGTTTTCAATTGCTTGTTGCGTATTGCGATAGGGAAGCGAGTACCGCAGCACAAGATTGTAAGTTTCTTCACCGCGGAGCACCTGCGTAAGTGCGGTTCCACCAACCGCGGTTTGAATGGCATCCTGCACATCTGTCACATTGATACCCCAACGAGCAGCTTTCTGGCGATCGACCACGAAGTTGAGATCGGGCTGGCCCGTGACCTGGAAGACGCCTATGTCCGTGATGCCCGGCACATGGCTCATGACGGTTTCGATCTGATTGGCCATGTCTTCCAGCTTGTGCAGGTTGCGGCCGTAGACCTTTGTTGCCAACTCTCCCTTGACACCGGAGACGGCCTCTTCCATGTTGTCTTCGATCGGCTGAGAAAAGCCCCAGATGACGCCGGGGAACTGCTTCTGAAGCTGGATTTGCATGGAGGCAATGAGGTCGTTTTCATTTTGTTTGAAGATAGGGCGCCACAGGCTCCTTTCTTTGAGATCGACAAAATATTCTGTGTTGAAGAAGCCAGTGTGGTCGGTTCCATCATCGGGGCGCCCTACCTGGCTCCAGCACTGCTTTACCTCGGGATAAGAGCAGAGGAGGATTCTGGCCTGGTTGGCGACCCGTAAGCCTTCGGTAGGTCCCACGCTCTGTTCCAGTGTGCCCCGCACCCACAGAGCTCCCTCGTCCAGATGCGGTAAAAACTCGGAACCGATGACGCCGCCGAGCCATAGGTACAAAGCGAGAAACAGGCTGATAACGGCTACGCCCACCGTGAAGCCGCGATGATGGATGGACCAGGTGACGCCCTTGCGATAACGCAGGGTCAGGAATGTCATGACCGGATTGGTCCACTCCTTGGCGCCGTTCTTAAAGAACAGGCTGGAAAGGACAGGCGCAACTACCATGGAAAAGAAGAGCGAGCCAAGCAACGCCGCGGCAACCGTCCACGCCATTGGACGGAAGAGGCGGCCTTCCACGGATTGAAGCGTAAAGATGGGTAGATACGCAGTGATGATGATGGCGATGGCGTAGAAGACAGGACGCTGCACCTCATGAGCGGCCTGGCTGATTTTTTCCACCGGCGTCAGGTACTCACCGTCGCCACGCGAGAGATGGCGGACGATGTTTTCGACCATAACCACGGCTCCATCGACCACCATGCCGAAGTCCAACGCTCCGAGCGAGAGCAGATTGGCCGGAATATGCTTCAAGTCGAGACAGATGGCTGCAAACAGCAACGCGAAGGGAATCGTGAGAGCAACGATGAGCGCCCCGCGCAGGTTGCCCAGGAAGAGAAACAGGATGAGCGAGACCAGGATCATGCCGTCGGTAAGATTGCGGAGCACCGTGTGGGTTGTGAAGCGCACCAGGTCACTGCGATCCAGGAATGGCCGTATGGTTACCCCCTTGGGCAAGATGGATTGGTTGAGCTCTTTGACCATCTTTTGTATGCCTTCGAGGACTGGCTCAGCATCGGCTCCTTTTTGGAGCAGCGCAATATCGGAGACCACGTCGGTGTTGTCGATCAGCGGGCCATCAGGGGCTTTCAGCGTCAGTCCGGTCTGGCCCAGGCGGATCATGGGACCTTGCACAACGATACCCAGATTTTTGACACGGATGGCTGTTCCACCCTTCTCGGTGACAAAGGTGTTTTCGATGTCCTGAACGTTGCGATCCAGTCCGACTTCGCGGACATTGATCTGTTGCTGCCCCTCCTGGATGAAGCTGCCGCCTCCGTTCAGATTGTTGTTGCTGAGAGCCTGCTCCACCTGTGCAAGGCTCAGTCCATAGTCGACGAGTTTGTCGGGGTCCAGGCGAACCTCGTACTCGCGGGTGGGTCCACCAAAGGGGCTGACGTCAACGACGCCGGGAACGGACTTGATGTATTTGTCCACCGTCCAGTCTTCGAGCGACTTGAGGTTCATCGCATCGTACTCAGGGTTGGTGCTCTGTAGGGTCCACCAGTAGATTTGGCCTACCGGGCTCCAGTCAGTACCCATCTGCGGCTGGACACCATTGGGTAGCGTTACCTGAGAGAGCCTTTCCAGCACACGCTCGCGATTCTCAAAGTCCGTGGTGTCATCGCCGAAGACCATCTCCACCGTTGAGAGGCCAAAGATGGACCACGAGCGCACATGAACGACGCCGGGGATCCCATTCATCACGATTTCCAGGGGTATGGTGACTTGTTGTTCGATCTGCTCAGCCGAGATTCCGGGCCATTGTGCGATCACGTCAACGTAGTTATTGGCGACGTCAGGATAGGCTTCAACGGGAAGGTTGTGGAACGAGACGATTCCCCAGGCGAACAGCAGGATGGCAATGGCGAGAACCAGAAATCGATTCTGGAGGGCGAAATCGACGATCTTGCGGATCATTTCGCCTCCGCAGTCGCCTGCAGATTGAGAACGTCCTTGACTACCTGTTCTCCGGGCTGGACGCCGGACAGGATCTCCTGCTGGTTGTGTGGCAGGGCAACTCCAGGAATGACCGCGACGCGTTTGAACTCGTTCTGGCCGACTGGTTCAAAGACCCAATCGCGATCGTGCAGATGCAGGATCGCGCTGGCCGGTACCGTTGCATGTGGTGTTACGGTGCGGCTTGTGAGGGTTGCCGTTACGAACATTCCCAGGCGCAGAATGCCGGGATTGGCCACTTCGATGCGCACCTTGGCGGTGCGGATGGTAGGATCCAGGACGGGACCAATGTCACTCACGCGCCCGATCAGCACTTTGTCCGGATAAGCGGTGAGGTGGATTTCAGCCTGCTGCCCTAGCCTCACCTTGGGCAGATCGTTCTCGTAGACGTCGCAGATGATCCATACCCGGCTGAGGTCCGCGATGGTAAAAGCCGTGGCCGAGCCCGAGAGATTGACGCCGATGGCAGCGGCCTGGGTGATGTTCTGTGCGACGATGACACCGGTAGCAGGTGCGTAGACGTTCACGATGGGGCTGGGATGGTTCTTGTCCACGCCGAAGATCTTCAATTGCTGATCGGCCGCTGAGAGATCCGCTTTGGCGTCCTGCTCGCTGTCGGCCGCCTGCTCCAGCATGGACTGCGAGATGGCGCCGTGCTGATAGAGATCTTCGGATCGGAGGTATTGCTTGTTGGCGAGTTGTTCGTCGGCCGCGGCCTTGACGTAGGTATCGAATGCAGAACTGATATCCGTGCTGAGCACGCTAAAGAGCAACTGGCCCTTCTTCACGTTGTCGTCCAGCCGCGCGCGGATATCGACGACGCGACCGTTGGCCATGGAGATGACGGGAATCTCCCGCGAGATGTCCGGGTAGACCGCGCCGGTTACGTCTAATCTCTCTGGTTCGTCGATACTGCCCACAGCCAACGTAGGGTACTGCTCTGGGTGAGCTACGGAGACGATGGCCGCATTGCTTGTCTCTATGACCTGCGCGTGGGGAGCTTCTCCGCCAGCAGGGTCGAACTTCCCGTTGCATCCCGTCTGCGCCAGCAAGGCAGCCACACAGCAGGCGGCTGTCAAAACAGCAATTCTGGTCATTGGATCACCTCGCGTCCCACAGCCATATTGAGTTGTGCCGCCGCCGTCATGTAGGCGCCGATCAGTTGCGCGTAGGCCAACTGCACCTGCCGGTAGTCGCTTTGGGCGCTCAGAAAATCCATGAGAGAGGCTCCGCCGTGCAGGTAGGCGTAGCTCACTGTGTCACGAACATGGAGCGCTTCAGTGTAGTACTTGCTCTTGTAGGGTCTTAGCAGGTCGATATTGCTGCGCACTAGTTCGTAGGCTGTGTCCACGTCGCTGAATACCTGTGCCTGTGCAGCATCTCTAGCTTGCTGAGCGCGGTCGATGTCAATCTGGGTGCGCCGCTTCTCACCCTGGTTGCGATCAAAGACCCGCAGTGGGATGCTCACGTTGAAGCCCAGGGTGTTGGTTGCGATTTCATTGCTGGTGGGCGCGTTGTTCCAGGTCCACCAGGCTCCGAGGGTCGGATCGGTAGAGCCGTTGGAGACGGCCAGCTTGTGGTTGGTTTTGGACTGCTGGATCGTCTGCAGGGCGGCGCGAAGGTCGGGCCGCGCTGCCAAAGCAGCTTCGCGATAGATTTGCAAAGGTTCCAGGTTGTCACTGAAATCAAATGGACCGATCACGTCAAACCGGTCCACAGGCGTTTGCTGGTTGAGCATCTGCAGAAGCTGAATCTTGGCGGTGCGGAGGTTTACGATCGCGGTCTCCAGTTCCGATTCGTACTGTACACGCAACAGTTCGATGCGATCGAAGTCGATCTGGGCGATGTCGCCGGCCTTCAGACGTTCCTGGCTGATGGCGATGATGTGGTCGTAGTAGTCCAGATCAGCCTGGGCCATCTCCAGTACGTCCTTAGCTTCGAGGGTTTGAACGAAAGCGCTGCGGAGGCTAAATTCCATGGTGCGCTTGAGGTCCTGGTGCTGAGATTCGGTGATGCGAGTGCCCTCATCCGCGCTCTTCAGGCGCAGTTCGCGCTTGTGATCGCGTTCGTGAAGGTAGCTGACGCCGGTCTGTACAAAGGTGCCCGACATCGGTTGAATCACTCCCTGATTAGGGGCAATCTGGGTTCCGTCGACGGTGATGGAGAGTTGAGGGTTCGGCCGCAGATAGGCCGTAGTCTCCTCGGCGCGCATCTCGTCGACGTTGTCCGCATCCGCACGGAGCGCCGGATTGGTGGCCTCAAATCGCGCTTTCACCTGGTCCCAGCTAAGCCCCGCTTGAGCGTTCGCATAGCAGGGCAGCGTCGCCAGGATCAGAGCTAGTGTTCCGCGAATCAGAGAGAGCCTGAAGGCAGCGGAAGAAGGAGACCACTTCATTACAGAGCCTTTACGCCGCAGGTGCTGCGCGGCCAGGAAGATATGGAGGATGGTGGGAACCGAGCAGAGGATCAGGGCGAGAATCCGGCCTGTCGCAGAGGCTGGGCGCAGGTCAAATGGAGGTCCAGACCTTAAGAATCGATGCGATAGAAAGAAAAGATGCGAAGGGGTGCGCCTCCCTTGTCTCCCCGTCAGGTCGCCGATCTCCAGGCTTCGGGATCCGCAGAGGGTTGGCGGCCATCTGGTTTGCGCCGTGCTCCGGTCTATCTTCGGTTTCGGTGATGGGTTGGATTTGGAAGAGAGGTGTGCAGCCGGTCGAATACCCTTAAGAGGATCAACCTCAGTCCACGAAACATTGAGAATGCGTTGCATGCCAAAAGATCATCTTTGCCCAGCGAAAAAGTCTCGACGGAGCGTTGCGAACGGAAGATTCCGATGTCTATCGATATCTTGATTCTATCGTCATGGACGCTCCTAGATGGTTGCTGGGATGCGGTTTTCGTAAAATTCATCTTGTTGATATTGGGTACATGGAGAGATGCGAGGGTACCGATGTCTTCCGGATTTCGGACACGACCTCCATGCGAAAGCACGCATGTCTGGGCGTCAGTCGATCGTCCCGTTACCTACTGGATCAGCGTCCTCAGTCAACGGATTTCAACTGCGCATGCCTGCGCGGGAACGCAGAAAAGATTGACGTCTTGTCTTGTTGGTAGAGCATTGTCCCGGGCATGGTCTTCGACGAACAACATTCCGAGTGCGGAGTGGCGCCAGCGATGGAGCGCAGGGTACAGCTTCGCTGTTCCTTCGCCTGGAAAACCCTAGACCGACATAGAAAAGCATATGCGAGGGGGCACTTGCCCGTGGTTCGATTATTCTGGAGGCTCAGACGAATGACCTCCGATGACAAACTCGATCCAATGCGGCGGCGGCGCATGCGCACCGCAGAGCGTAGACTGCGTGAGGCGCAGAAGCGGCTGATACAGGCGGAGCGCAGCATCCGGCACTGGATGCGTGTCTTGGCTGACCTGAAGTACGAGAAGACGTGTGCTACGCAACCCCCGCTTTGGCCGGAAGAGGAGTTGAAGACGGCGGAGGATAGTGCGCCTAGTGAATGAAGCGAGAGCGCCGACGAGCTATGCGGTTGCCAACGGGAGGCAGATTCGATGGAGATCCAGCAAGCGGGGGCCCAGCCCTCTACGAAGGGACCGGCGGAGTGGTTTACGGGTTCCGTGCGGATTGATCCCTTGTTCCATGCGCCGGAGCCGGCCAGGGTGCAGGTCGCGTTGGTTACGTTTGAGCCGGGGGCTCGGACGGCGTGGCATACGCATCCCTTGGGCCAGACCCTTGTGATCAGCTCGGGTCGCGGCTGGGCGCAGCGTGAGGGCGGCCCGGTCGAGGAGTTGCGTCCCGGGGATGTGGTTTGGTTCGCGCCCGGGGAGAAGCACTGGCATGGCGCCATATCCACGACGGCTATGGTCCATATTGCCATCCAGGAAAGGCTTGATGGTGTGGCAGTCGATTGGCTTGAACCGGTGAGCGACCAGCAGTACAGCATACGGGAAACAAGATAGCAGGAGCCCGATGCGGAACTCTCCGATAGGTTGCTCGTTGTCTTGCGAATGAGACTGAACTGCGGATCTGCGGCGTGCATCCGGCGATAAACCCTCACAGCGCCATGGCCCACCGCGCGAAGCTTCCGTACCTGAAGCAGAAGGCGGAGAGTCCCTGCACGGCCATTTGGATGGATTCCCGGGGACATGGTAACGAGCAGGATCATACTGTACGCGGCTCGACGGTCACGATGTTTCATCATCGGGCGTTCGTCTCCAATGGCCAGTGCCAGCGGGAATTTGTGGCGGCCATTTGCCCTTAACCTTACGCAGCATGCGGAGTACAGCAGCTACTCCGTCCTGGCCGTCCGTCCTGGCCGTCGCTGGTAACTCTGGTCTTCAGGGTTTAATCTAGTGGAGGTAGATCATCCAATAGGAGAATCCTCGCACATGAAATCGTTCGGCTATGCTGCGCAGAGTAAGACCTCGCCTCTCACCCCGTTTCACTTTGATCGCCGCGAGCCGGGGCCCGAAGACGTTGTGGTGACGATAGAGTACTGCGGCATCTGTCACTCGGATATTCATCAGGTCCGCGACGAGTGGGGAGAATCGATGTATCCGATGGTTCCAGGCCACGAGATCGTTGGCCGGGTATCGGCTGTAGGGTCGAACGTCACGCGGTTCAAGCCGGGAGATCTGGCGGGTGTGGGAGTTACCGTTGAGACCTGCATGACTTGCGAGAACTGCAAGACGGGCAATGAGCCCTACTGCACCAAGGGCATGGTGGGAACGTACAACGCGAAGACATACGCTGGGGAGATGACTTACGGAGGATACTCTGACAATATCGTCGCACCCCAGCACTACGTGTATAACATTTCGCCGGAGCTGGATCTGGCTGCGGTGGCTCCGCTGCTCTGCGCGGGCATTACCACGTACTCTCCTCTGCGCCACTGGAAGGTGGGCCCCAACAAAAAGGTGGGAGTGGTTGGGCTTGGCGGCTTGGGGCATATGGGGCTGAAGTTCGCGCACGCTATGGGAGCACATGTAGTCCAGTTCACCACTTCGGAGAGTAAGGCGGCTGATGCGCGGCGGCTTGGAGCGGATGAGGTGGTGATCAGCAAGGACGCGTCCGCCATGGCCCGGCATGAAGGCAGCTTTGACTTCATCCTGGATTGTGTGTCTGCGGAGCACGACATCAACGCCTATCTGAACCTGTTGCGGCTGGACGGAACGCTGTGCCTGGTTGGTTTGCCCGAACATCACCCAGTTATCGCTCCCTTTTCCGTGGTGACAAACCGCCGATCGCTCTCCGGCTCCATGATTGGGGGTATGAAAGAGACACAGGAGATGCTGGATTATTGCGCGGAGAAGAAGATCGTCTCAGACATTGAGTTGATTGGCTACGATCGTCTGGAGGAGGCCTATACCCGCGTGGTCAAAGGGGATGTGAAGTATCGCTTTGTTCTGGACGGTAAGACATTGAAGAAATAAGGCGAGTAGGCCTTATTCCTTCAGCTGGATACGCAACGCCTCTGTCGGCTGCAGGTAACTCTTTTTGCGAAACCAATCCTCCATGGCGGCGGAGAGCCGCTCCAGGGGAACGCGGTTGCCAATCTCCAATATGCCATCGGCAGTCGGCAGCGTGTCGTCAAAGACGGCATCGTTGGTGAAGTTGCGCATGGCGAAGTTGTCCAGCCAATGGATAGGGCATGGAGTCAGATTATCTTCCCCTCTCCCATACTCGACGAGTACTTTGCGTTCGAACATCGGGTCCTTTGGCGGTCTAAATGAACTGAAGAAACATCGGATGGTCGACGACGAAGGCTTTGGGCGTGTTCGCGAGGCGTCCGGTAGACGGATCGTGGGCGAAGACGGTCACCGTGGATGTGCCTTGATTGGCGCACAGCAGCCAGCGTCGGGAAGGATCAAATGTAAAGTGTCGCGTGACGCCACCACCGGTGAAGACGCGCTGCGCTTCGGTCAGCAGACCCGTGGATGCATTCACCCGATAGACCACCAGCGAGTTCTCGCCGCGCGTATTGGCGTATACAAATCGACCATCCGGGCTTATGGAGACCTCGCAGGCCGTGCTGCCGGGTAGAGCAGACCGTGTGGCAAGGGTGGAGATGGTACTGTCCTTGCGCAGCACCGGGGCAGGCACGCCATTGCTGACATTCCAGTCGTACAGGTCAATGGTGCAATCCAGCTCCTGGATACAGTA
Source organism: Acidobacteriaceae bacterium (assembly GCA_049977105.1). Taxonomy (GTDB): domain Bacteria; phylum Acidobacteriota; class Terriglobia; order Terriglobales; family Acidobacteriaceae; genus Granulicella. The sequence goes on from JBMFGX010000015.1 coordinate 14,020, forward strand.
GAGCCACAATCCATTGGGATGGAAGGCCAGGTGCCGAGGGCCCGAGCCGGTTCGGGTGGCGACCCGCACGGGAGCCTCGATGGGCTGCGGCGCGCCAGGATGGATGGGGAATATCTCAATCGTGTCTTCGCCTAAGTTGCAGACGAGCACAAAGTGATTGTCTGGCGAGACGGTCGCCGAGTGGAGGTGCGCTTGCTCCTGGCGGTCCGCACTCTGCCCTGGAAGCGCGCAGGCAGGATTCTTTTCGCAGGTGAAGAATCCAGCGTTGCGCATCGCTCCCTCATCGTCCAGGCGGAAGGCGGCAAAGCTGCCGCCGCCGTAGTTGGCGACAAATGCAAGCTGCCCTGTTTGGTCCACAGAGACAAAGCACGGTGTATTTCCGTCACTGCTCACCTTGGCCAATGGGGTCAATACCGCGCTTGTTGGGTCCACATGAAAGCTGCACAGCGCACCATCGCCCGAGGGAACCTCATTGACCGCATACAGAATGGGATACTGCGGGTGCAGAGCCAGATAAGTGGGGTAATCGGTGGCTGCCACCGCCTGAATGGTATGCAACTCTCCGATCTCGGGGTCCCAGGCTGCTCGAAAGATTCCCTGGGTGGTTTCTGAACCGATCAAAACCCACCGTGGAGCCGCTGGGATGGGGTTGGTTACAGATTCCGCCATGGCCCGCAGGGCGAAGGGAAGAGGAGGAATAGAACGGAGGATCTGTCGTCGCGTCGATCGAGATTGCATCCGATCTGCACCTCCTGAGAGTCTCCGGGCAGAGCTTGGCCAGGGAGCGTAGCTTGATTTATCGGGTCTGGGCAAGCGCCTGCGGCATGCTGGACAGTTTGGAGTCGGACTCATCGGAATCCGGCTTACCCCCGATGACCGGCAGAGATGGAAGCTTGGAAGTATGGCCGACCTCCTGCATCACTGCGGCCACTTGACGCAGCACCTCATCGACGGTCATGGTATACATTTCACGGCCGTTGTCATAACCGCTCTCAATGGCCTGTTTCAAATATCGGCCTGCAGCTTGGGCTGCTAGATAGTCCGTAATCACCTTGCCGTTGGATCGCTTCTGTTCCAGCCAAGCCTGGTTCGGCATGGCTATCCAGACCGGCTTTCCATTTACAGCAAAGCGTATATCGGTTGCATCTGCGTGGCGGGTGGCGATGGCTACTACTGTACCCTTCCATACGCAGTGCAACTTTTCTGAAGTCCAGCGGTCGGTCGCTACAAAATCTTCATACATGACCCTTTCAGGGTAGACGCTGGGTGTTGCGTCAGGCAAGCCGCAAGCCTGGAATTAACCGATCTGGTCGAGTGAGTTTGCAGGTCTGGCCCGATGGAGCCCCCTGAGCCTTTGATTTATACTGAACGGCGACCCGCCCCGTATTGGTCGTCATGCACAACCGAGAGTATACGCTTTTCCTTCGCCGGATCGCCCGCCTGTTCGATCGATCTGTCCGGTAGCCTGCTCGTCAATCGGTTTTCTATCCCAACTTTATGAGGAACATCCTTTGCGTAGATCGCTGCCTCAGCTTATCCTTCTTCAGCCCTTGGTGGTGGCTAACATGCTGCTGGCTCAAGCTCCGGCCAAGCCGACAACCGGGCCCACGGCGAAGCCTGTGGCCACGCGTCCATCTGATGTCCTGACCTTCGCGAACGGCGACCGCCTCACCGGCAAGCTGGAGAGCGTGACTGCTGGAAACGTCATCTTCGATAGCGACATGGCAGGGAAGGTTACTATCTCCATTGAAAAGATCAAAAGCCTGAGTTCAGGTGGTGAATTCGCACTTCTCCGCAAAGGGGTGATCGTCAAAAAGCAGGCGGTTCCGGAGGGCTCTATCGAAGTTGCCGGCGGCAATGTGAAGTTGACGCCGACACAGGGGCAGGCTCCCGCAGTTGTTCCAGCCAGCCAGGTGAACTATGTGATCGATCGAGCCTCCTTTGACAAGACGATTGGCCAAAAGCCGGGTATCTTCCGCGCATGGACGGGCACCCTGACTGGAGGGGCCAGTGTGGAGCGCTCGACGACGAGTGGCACCACGATTAACGCGAGCGCGGCCCTGGTTCGAGCTATCCCAGGGGTTCCCTGGATGGATCCGACCAATCGCACGCTGATCAACATCAATGAGAGTTACGGCAAGCTCTCCACGCCGATCATTCCGCCCACCACCCCACCCTCGCCGGTCAGCGTAGTGGTAACGAGTATCTTCCATGCGGGCTTTCAGCGGGACGAGTACGTCAGTCCCCGGCTCTTTGTGTTGGGGCATATCTCCTTTGACCACAACTTCGGACTAGGTTTGGAGCTACAGCAGATCTATGGCGTTGGTATCGGTTACACAGCTATAAAGAACTCTAAGGAGGAGCTCGATTTCAATACGGACATGCAGTATGAAGAGCAGCAATATTTCTCCTCTATCAGCAACGGAGTGATCTCAACGACTCCTTCCGTGAACCTTATTGGATCGACGTTATCTGAGGCTTACACCCGTCACTTGCCGCACAAGGTTCTGTTCACGGAGACGGCCAGCGTTCTGCCTGGTTGGAATATCCTGGCCGATTATTCGGCCAACCTGACTGCGGCGCTCACTATGCCAGTCTTCAAGCGCTTGAGCGCGACTGTTTCAGTGGATGACGGCTTCCTCAACGACCCGGCGCAGTACTATCAGAAGAACTCCTTCCAGTTCATTACCGGGGTGACCTACGTTCTTCCTTAGGGTCATGGGCTGACAAACAGCACGGGGGGAGCAAAGCGGGCTGATTGTTGAGCGCTTTCTCAGGGCGGTAACCACGGTTCGCCCCCCTCCGAGGGCCTGAGATGTTCTAATGGCATATAGGTGCAAACAGCCCGCGATGTTCTAATGAATGGATGCATGCCTAGCACCCGGAGGCCAGAGATCGCCCGCATCTTCCCAATCGGCAAGCAGCGCTTGCAGGGGACAGCAAGGCGCGGACTAGGGCTTAGCAGTGGATCTTCAGGAGTTAAGATTCGATGTTTGATGTGCGGAGATTGACAGTAAAGTTGGTTCTATCGAGTGTGGCAGCCTGTCTGCTGGCTGGAGCGTTCGTTCCGGCGACAGCCCAGACTCAAACTCAAAAGAAGAAGAAGAAGAAACAGGAGAGTTACGTGCGTCACGAGACGAACGCCACGCGACTTGAGCTCATTCGCCGCACCACGGAGCAGACATACTCCTATCGCTATGAGATTATCGGCGGGGGTGGCTTTCTTCGCTTCCGCAACGGTGAGTATCTTCAGAAAAGCAACCAGGTTACGTGGGCTGCTGCATTCAACTATTATTTGAGCCGAAAACTGGCCTTGGTGGGCGACTCTCGCGGCTCGTTCGGCAGGGCTCGCGCCTATACGGGCATTGGAAATCCTTATGGCGTTTACCGGCCCCAGATCAATGAGTACACCTTCATGGGTGGGGTTAGCTACCGCTTCTACGCTCAGGAGCGATACGCACTGAGTGTTCAGGCGCTCGGGGGAGATGCCTGGGGGGTCTTCAGTGGCGGCAGCAAAGGTATCCCTGCGACTCTTCTGGGCCTTTGGCAGAGCAACCAGCGCCCGGCCTTCTCCGGCGGGGTCAGCCTGGACTACAACCTGGCTCCCAATTGGGCTCTGCGGGTTACTCCGACCTGGGTTGGAACCACCTTTATCGGTCCGACTGGATCCAGTCTTCAGAATAATTTAGGTGTCAATGTTGGTGTTCTGTACCGCTTTGGACGGCGCTAGCATCCTTTCCAAGCAAGTGTCTCCCAAAAGCAAGGAAAATCGGCTGTGGCCGCAAGATGGATGGGTGACATTGGGCGAAGCTTTCTGCGGGACTGTACCTCCAGAGTTGCGGTCCTCCATCTCTTTGAAATGGTTCTGGATCCGGTGTTCCCCTCAGGGATTCATACTATGCAGAGGTAAAGCCTCTTGAAGCTGGATTAGGCGTAAAATTGCAGTATGTCCAAAGGTTGGGAATCTAAGGTCACTGAAGAGCAGCAGGCAGAGGCTGAGCGCAGGGCCGAATCGAAACAAGATGTACCTTCCAGTGCAGATCCTTCCACCTCTGATCGGAGTTCCGAGGTCAAACGGGCTGAGGCAAAGCGAGCCGAGGCAGAGCGCGCGCGGCGGGTCCAATCTCTTGAACTCCAGCGTGAGAGAGTTTTATCGGAGCGAACCTCAAACCCTCACCGTCGCAGCGCTCTGGAGTTGGCTCTAGCCACGATCGAGCGCGAGCTGGAGCAACTTGGTTGGTCCATCAAGCTCTAAAGGCATGGCTGCCCCGATGCTTAGGGCAGCGAGAGTCGATTGGGTGTTTTCTTGTGCTTTCGGGACGAAAGCGCGGATTTTTCGTCCGTCAATCCAGACAGCAAGCACAAACATCCATTTGAAGGATGACCTTGAATGGTCATGCTGCAACGTGTCCCGGAGCCGGGACGCGGATGGAGGGGCAGGTTCCGCATCACACTGCAAGGACCCCGACGGGGAAACGCCCCGAAACATCGGTGCCCCCGTGCAACACCAGCAAGAAAATTGCTCGAGCCTACATTGCTCTATTGGTCCTCGTTGTTGCCAGCGTTCTCGTCCTTGAGCTTGCTGGCGATGTTGGTCCAGACATCGTCGCTGGGGTCGCCGATGGGTTCGAAGAGGCTTTTGGCCTGTTCGGCGATGGCCTCCAAGTCGCGCACCAAGGCGGCGCAGTTTGGATGCTCCCGGAAGAAGCCGACAAAGCGAGGGTCGGAGCTGATCGGTCCGCCGCAGGCTTCAAAAAGTTCCGGGAGGTACTCTTCAAACTCGGCAGGCGTCATGTTGTCGAGGTTGATTGAGGTCAGGTCCTTCATCGCGATGTCTCCATCTTCCGGTTTTCAGACTGAAGATTCTGAGGTTCGCGCAGTAGTTCGCGCAGCCGCAGGCGGGCCTTGTGGAGTTGGGACTTGCTGTTGCCTGTGGAACACTCGAGCATGGTGGCGATCTCATTATGTTCGAAGCCTTCCACGTCATGAAGCACGAAGACCAACCGGTATCCAGGAGGAAGCATGGCGACGGCGCGTTCCAGCGTCACGCGGTCCACGGAGCCAGAGAGCTGGGTGTCGCGGGAGCCGAAGTCACGCTTGGGTGCATCCTCTTCGGAAGGGTTGATGGTCTCCTCCAGCGAGACGAGTTGGAGATCCTTTTTGCGCAGATGCATCAAAACGAGGTTGACAGTGAGGCGATGCAACCAGGTGGAGAAGGCGCTCTCGCCACGGAAGCTGTGAAGCTTTCGGAAGAGATGAAGAAAGGCCTCCTGGGTCATATCTTCAGCCTCAGAGACGTTGCTGAGCATGCGCAGGCAGAGCGTATAGACACGGCGTTTGTGGAGGGCATAGAGTTGCGCAAAGGCATCAGGATCGCCGTTTTTGGCGCGCTCAATGGCATCGGCTTCGCCGGCGATCGGTGCATTCCGCTTGAACAAGCCGGCGTTTTGTTCCGTTTGCATTCTTGGTAGGCCTTGGAGTTCCATAGATGAGAGTACCCGTTCCTGGCCCGAGACGGCCGGTTAATGGAACGGCGCAAAGGTGCTACTGTAACTGTAACTCTTCGCGCATACCTCAGGCTTCAGCTGCGTTGGACGGAGCAAACCATTCGCAAGGTTGTCCACGGTTGGAGAAGAGGCCGTGAACCTGGGTGCGAAGCGGATTTTGCAGCGGATGCCGTCTGCATGTGGAGAGCACAACGACGCAATCTATGTTCTGCATCTCAAGTCTAGCTCCCTAGGAATCGGGCATAGAGGGAGCGAGCCAGCGCGACATCCGTAGTGCCCTGAACCATGGCCCGGCCATCGGGGAAGACAGTCAGCATGTAGGCGCCATAGCTGAAGCGAAGGAGTAGCCCGTTGGCGCGGGCGTCGCGAATCTGCCCCAGGCGCTCCAGGCGGCCCTTGAGCTCGGCGAGGTCGATTGGATGTTGATGCTGATGGATCTGTACAGAATTGCGTCCACACAGGGTGATGTGCGGACGCTGCTCTCCAGAGAGCGCGCGAAAGTTCCGCCGGTCACATACGTCGCAGCCGGAGCGGGGGGTGCCATTAGAAATTTCAGATCGAGAGAGGGTCCCCTGTGCATTGGGGGTCCAAAGGTCAAAGGATAGCAGCGAGCGGCGCATCAGGTGAGGCTGATGGGTAAGATACTTGAGGGCTTCCGTCACCTGGATGGATGCGGCCAGGTTGACGGCTGTGGAAAGGATACCGGCTGTGTCACAGGTGTCGATGTTGCCGGAGGGCGCCGATGGGAAGATGCAGGCCAGACAAGCGGTTGGATCCGCAGCGGGCGCCGGGCAGCTTTGTTCCGCGCGGTCGAGATCTTCTTGATTCACTTCCATGTTGTCCAGCCGATGCTGGCTCACTGTTCTGGGCAGAATGTTCATTGTGGCCGCGTAGGCGCCCACCGCGGCGGCGTAAATCCAGGGGCGTCCGTCGCGAACGCACACGTCGTTGATCAGGTAGCGAGTCTCGAAGTTGTCGGTGCAATCCAGAACGAGATCAGCGGCAAGGATCTGGGGGGCATTTTGTGGGACGAGGTCCGCGATATGCGCTGTAACCTGGACGCTGGAATTGATGCGGGCTATATGTCGGCGGGCAGCTTCGGCTTTGGGCAGAGCGTCATGGGCGTCCTGTTCGTCGAAGAGCATCTGTCGCTGCAGGTTGGATGGCTCCACGAAATCCCGGTCGATGAGGGTGAGGTGTCCCACGCCGGCTCGTGCGAGCAGGCTGGCGGTAGCGGCTCCCGTGGCTCCCACGCCAACGATCGCCACATGGGCCCGCCCCAGAAACTGCTGGCCGGTTTCGCCGATGCCTGGGAAGAGAACCTGGCGGGAGTAGCGTTCGTGATCCGGGATGGCTGCAGCGGAACGGGAACCTGAGTTGGCCGCAGAAGTTTCCGGATTCGCCCTTACATCCAGGTTTGGATCAGGGTTTGGAATTGGGTTCGCACCGAGGATGCCGGGCAGGGAGGATAAAGCGGGCATATAGGTGAAGTATACGTTCGCGGAGGGATCTGCACCGACTCCTGGAAACGCGCCAGCCGCTCTATTTCTGCGGGATGGCAACTGTAAAATTGAAAGGATCCTGGATCCTAGAAAGGGAGTGGTTTTGTCGCTTTGCGCTAGGAACTGCCGCACCAGGGAGCATCGCAGACGATTCGCCGGCGGCATTCAATTTTGAGGGTTGAGAGGAAGGCCGCGTTGACGCGGAGCGAGTGGTTGAGCGAGCGCGAGATCAAGCGACGTCCCGCGCGCCTGCCGGAGGTTGGGGGACTGCGGGGACTTTTGCGCCTAAGTCGCTACCAGCGAATAGGACCTTGGGCTCTGGCACTAGCGCTGATCTTTGCGGCGAGGTTGGGAAATGCTTCGACGCCTTCTAACGTGCCGCCCGTCGGGCAAAGCGTGCAGCATGCCCTGCCGGCGCTGCACGTCAGTCTTTGGTCCAAAGCCGGCGCTATGGTTACGGCAGTCAAGTTTGCGGGAGTCACATTTCCTGCTGGAGATGAGATCTTCTCTCAACTGCAGCAAAGGGCGGGACAGCCGCTGAACCCGAGCAAGGTGCGGGCCGACGAGCGAAGGCTTTTTGCTACCGGGCTTTATGTAGATATGAATGTTGATCTGGTGGAGTCCGGGAAAGGCGTGATTCTTGTCTACGACGGCCAACCACGGTACTTCGTGGGTCGTGTGACCATCGCCGGGGTAAACGATAGCCGCTTGGCGTCCCTGTTGGAGTTTTCAACCCGACTGGACCCAGGCGCGCCGTTCGCCGATGGGGAGTTGGCGACCGCAGTGGAGGCGTTGAAGGAGGCGCTGGCCGAGAACGGATTTTTTGTTCCGGTGGTAGCCATGGGGACCAGCGTGGACTATGTGGCGCACCAGGTGAATGTTACGTTTACGGTGCACACGGGACCGCAGGCGCATGTCGGAGCGGTGACCGTGGGTGGTCCTGACCCGGGGATCAATCTACATACCTTTCGAAAGAAGGGGCATCTTGATTGCGGTCGGTTTACGGAGATCTGGGATACCACCTTTCACCGCAACTGCATCTTGAAGGTAACCCGCGAGACGGTGAGCCATGCGCTCTCCGGGGTGCGCTCTTACTATCAGGATGAGGATCGTTTGGAGGGCTCCATCAGCCTGCAGCGCTCGACGTATATCCCTCCCACGCGCCGGGTGGACTACGACTTTGCCGCCAATCAGGGCCCGCGGGTGAAAGTAGTGGTGGATGGGGTGAAGCTCTCGCGCTCGCGCATCAAGTTGCTTGTTCCGGTGTATGAAGAGGGAGCGGTGGACCGGGATCTGCTCAATGAAGGGATGTACAACATTAAGGATTATCTACAGCAGAAAGGATATTTCAATGTGACGGCCAAGGTGCAGTTGCTGGGCCGGGGAAGCAGAGACGTGAAGGTGTTGTATACCGTGCAGACGGGTCGTAAACACAAGGTGACCCGGGTGACCGTCCGTGGAAACAAGTATTTTGATCGCAGCACCCTGGAAGGCTTGTTGCGAGTAAAGAAGGCCGATGCCTACCAGCGTAGCGGGCAGTACAGCGCCCAACTTGTCGCAGAGGACGTGAGTTCGATTGAGGCCGTTTACCAGGCCAATGGATTCAGCCAGGTCAAGGTGACACCGACGGTGAAGACGATCAAGACGGGGCCGCACGGAAAACTGCTGAAGGTTTCTCAGCTTCAGGTGCTCTTCACGGTTTATGAGGGACCGCAGCAAAAGTTTGGCAAAGTGGAGTTGACCGGAGTGCAGGCGGCGTTCAGGCCGACGATAGCGGCGATGCTGAACTCCAGGACAGGTCAGCCTTTTTCGCTGAACACGCTTTCGAACGATCGGGACGCGATTCTGAGTTACTATCTGGCGCATGGCTTTGAACATGCACGGGTAGAGATATCTCAAAGTGTGGAGAAGTCCAATCCACTGCGAACCGATGTGGAGATTCAAGTCAATGAGGGGCAGCAGGTGAAGGTTCAGGATGTTCTCCTCTCCGGCATTGTGCATACGCGGCCCAAGGACGTGGAGAGCCAGGTCCGAGTGCATGCGGGCGACCCGTTGGATCAGGCGGCGCTGCTTGAAACACAACGGAACCTCTACAACATGGCCCTGTTCAGCGAGGTCAACGTTGTCGTGCAAGACGCAATGGGAAACTCACCGGAGAAGAATGTGCTGGTGCAAGTCACGGAGGCCAAGCGCTGGGATGTTACCTATGGCTTTGGCTTTGAGGCGCAGACAGGTACGCCCGGGGTGGTAACAGGCCTGCCCAAGGGATCCACGACGGCGGCACAGAATGGCAAGGCGGGGGTGAGCCCGCGGGTGTCACTGGATGTGGCGAGAATCAATCTGCGTGGCACGGAGGATTCGCTGACGTTACACACAGACTACGGCCTGCTGGAGGAGATTGCGTCACTGACCTTCAATGTGCCGGAATTTTTCGGCAAATCGAGTTTGACCGGATCCATCTCCGGCGGCTATTCCGATATTCAGGACATTACGACCTTTGCCTCCTCGACACTGCAGGGCGATCTTCGTCTAACGCAAAAGGTGAAACGCGCCGACACCTTGATCTATGACTTTGAGTACCGGCGCGTGTCCGTGAATCCCAACTCACTGGAGATTACCCCAAACCTGATTCCACTGCTCTCTGAGCCGGTGATTGTCGGTGGGCCGCAGCTCACTTGGATCCACGACACGCGCGACCCAGGTCCGCTAAACGCGACGAAGGGACACTTTCTCTCTGTACAGGACTTTCTGGCCACATCGAAGTTTGGATCAGAGGCCAACTTCAATTCGCTGGATGGCACCGAGTCTTCCTACTACAGATTGGGCAAGGGATATGTGTTTGCGCGCAACCTGCGGCTGGCTTTTCAAAAATCCTGGGGGCCAAATCCGAATGCATTCAACGCGGGACAGCAGATAGGGGTTGTCTCCACGGCGTGCGCCGGAGCGCTACTGCAGGAGAATCCGACCTGCGATGCGGTGCCCCTGCCGGAGCGATTGTACGTGGGCGGAACAGATTCTCATCGCGGATTTGGTCTAAATGACGGTGGCCCACGCGACTTCACCACAGGCTATCCCGTCGGTGGATCGGGCGCGGTTGTGAATAGCTTTGAGCTTCGCATGCCACCCTCAACCCTTCCCGTTGTAGGCAACAGCATCTCCTTTGTACTCTTCCATGACATGGGTAATGCGTTTGAGTACCCCGGAGAGATGTTCAAGAGTATCGAACGTTTCCACCAGCCGGATAAGACGGCGTGCAGAAATCTGGCGGGTCCGCTGGCAGCAGCCGGTGGTGTGGCGTCCAATGCCGTGGGGAGTTGCAACTTCAACTACTACTCCCATGCGATTGGCGTTGGGTTGCGCTACGCGACACCGGTGGGGCCCATTCGGCTCGACTTCAGCTACAACCTCAACCCTCCGATCTACCCGGTCTTTGATGATTTCACGGGCGTTCCGCCGTATGTCGGCCAGGCAAGCCACTTCAACTTCTTTTTCAGTATCGGACAAGCATTCTAGGCGATGATGCGACAGGCGCGACAATACGGTGACATGCAGAGCCGGCGTGACGGCGCTCAGCAAAGGCTCAGTTGCCTGCCGGCGGCGTTTCTTGTGACTGCTCTGGCCTGGGGCTGTGTAGATGCTCAGAGTTCACAGACAAAGGTTCCGCTGGCAGCCTCAAAGCCTTCGGTGGCTCAGTCGGATTCACCAGCTTCACGGATCGTGCTGCCCAAACTGCCAGCGATGCCCGCGGTCAAGGGTATGGAGGTGGATCGCGTAGTGGCGATTGTGAACGGCGACCTGATTCTGGACAGCGATGTAGACCTGGAGCGCAGGTTCACCGCGCTGCTGCCCTACGGGGAATCGAGCGGAGCCTTTGACCGCAACGCGGCTATTGAGCGTCTCATCAATCGGGATTTGATCCTTCAGCAGATGCAATTGCAGCAAGGAGATGAGATTACCCAGCAGGCTGCGGACCGGGATCTGGAAGAGTTGCGCAAGTCTATTCCGATCTGCAAACAATATCGTTGCGAAACCAAAGAAGGCTGGGATAGATTCCTGGCGACGGAAGGCTTTACTGAAGAGAGCCTGATCAACCTGTGGCGTCAGCGGATGGAGGTGCTGGCATTTATCGAGTTGCGCTTCCGGACTGGGATTATGATCTCGCAGGCCCAGATTCGGCAGTACTACGAGCAGACGATGCTCCCACAGTATGCTGCGTTGAAGGTGGCGCCGGCGCCGCTAAAGGATGTCGCCCCCCGCATCCAGCAGGTACTGCTGGAACAGCAAGTCTCGAAGTTGCTGGATGACTGGCTGAACAGCTTGCGAGCTCAGGGTAATGTGGTTGTGCTGGATCGTAGTGGGACCGGGCAGCCGATCCGGAGTGTAGAGGAGGCTCCATGAGCGAAGAGGATCTTCGAAAATCTGAATCACCAGAGTCTGTAGCGCCCGCGGACGCGCCGGTTCGGCAAAGAAGTGTTGTGCTGCGGATCTTTGGATGGAGCACGGCATCGCTTGCGGCCATTGGGATTGCGCTTGTGGTTGCCATGACGTGGTACGCAGGGACGCCGGGGTTTCAGCAACGCCTGCGGGGTGAGGTGGTGACTACGCTGGAGAACGCCACAGGAGGGCGCGTGGTGGTTGATCAGATCCACTTCAGCCTCTGGCGCCTTGCGGTTCAGGCTGATGGTCTGGTGATACACGGGACCGAGGGGCCGGGGGAGGCACCATATCTCTCGGTATCGAAGATTGTTTTGCGGTTGCAGTTCAACATGGTGCTGACGCACATCCGCGGGTTGGGCGCGCAGTCTCGAATCAGCCTGAGATATCTGCGCGTCGAACAGCCGCGCTTTCATCTGATCGTATACCCGGATGGACATACCAATGCTCCCGCTCCGAACCACCCGCGCCGACTCAGCCAGCCGCTGACAGACACGCTGCTGGATCTGCAGGCTCATCGGGTGGAGTTGGTGCATGGCATGGTGATGCTGAATGATCGCACCCTGCCCATCAACCTGAACGCGAGGGATGTGAACGCACAGATTACGTACTTGCGCGACACAGACCGGTATGGAGCCACAATCGATCTAGCCGACCTGCAGGCCCGGATGGCATCCCAGCCGAAGGTACAGTCGAGATTGCATCTGTCTGCGGAGATGGGGCGCGACACGGCGGCCATCTCCAGGCTGGAGTTCTGGAGTGGAGCGGCCGATGGCCAGAGCGCGAAGCCAGCCTCCAAGGGAGAGGATACGGGTACCACGGCTACGCACCTGGTAGCTCATGCGGAGTTGACTCACTTTGCGCGACCCTTGTGGAAGGGAGCGGTTTTCGGCAGCGTGGGAGTTCGGCAGTTGAGCTACTTGGCGGATGTGGAGGGGCTCACTGGCGGGACACTGGATCTGAACTTGAGCGGGCACAACTGCGTTGCCGCCCAGATTGCGATGTCGGCCCGGGAGCATCGACTGCGCCTCTGGTCAGCGCGCAGTGGCAAGCGGGGCAGTAAAAGCATCGCGCCGCCGTCGGCGGAAACCAGTGGATGCACCCAGGCCTTTGTTGTGGTCGGCTCGGTCACGATCCATAAGGTGGGATTCCGAGATGAATATGTGCGCTTGCACGATATCGATGGCGGAGCTCAGTTGCGCATCACTCCGCAGAACCTGCATTTTACTGATGCGAGCGCCTTTCTTCCTGGCGGAGGAGCCGCGAAGGGCGAACTGACGATCGATCACTGGCTGGGGGGCAACACGTTGGCGGATCGATCTCACGCGTTCCTGACGGCGACCGTGGATCATATTCCGTTGCGCTCGGTGATGGATATCGTCGGACCCGAGCATTATGGCGACCTTGGGTTCGATACATCAATTACTGGTCCGGCTACCGTGGAGTGGGGTGGCCCTCGCTGGACCGATATCTCCGACACAGTGCAGGTAGAGTCACGCCTGACTTTTGCTCCGGTGGGCCTCAGGCGAGTGGGTGTGGCGTCGAACGTTCCTGTGAGCGGTGAGGTGATTGGGCACTACGATGGGCGCCTGGAGGTGGTCAACCTGACCCGCCTTGCGGTGCAGACCCCTTCCAGTTCGCTGTTGACGAGTGGTGTGCTCGGGGTGAATGTCGGTGATCCCTTGACCAATCTGCAGACAAACTTCCATACCCACGATCTGGGCGAGTTTGATCAGTTGTTGCATGCCCTGGATTTTGAGGCCAACGGGAAGGAAGGAGTCCAGGCTATCCCATTGATTTTGCATGGAGATGCAAGCTTTACCGGGACTGCTCGCGGTACAGTCAGCAACCTGGAACTCCGCGGCCACGCGGACGCCAGCCATGTGGTGTTGCGGTCGAGCGATATGAACGCGGGCATGGCCGATGTTCTCATAGACTCCGTAACCGGGAGTGGGGAGTTTTCGCCGAATGGGGGGCTGACGCTGGTCTCTTCGACTATCCGTCGCGGGGACTCGGTGTTGAATGTGTCGGGATCGTTCAAGCCGCAGCGTGAAGTCTTGCATGGTAAGCCCGCTTACCCGTGGAACAAGGATCTGGCGGTTGATGCCACAGTAAAACTTGTACACGGCCAGGCGGCCGACCTGCTCCAAATTGTGGGAGCGCAGAAAAGAATTCCAGTGACCGGCACAGTAAACCTGGATTTGAGTGCGTCTGGGAGCATGCGGGACATCATTGGCGGTGGATCTGTCACGCTTACCCATGGTGTGGCCTATGGGGAAAGTTATCAGAAGATCGCGGTGCGCATTGCGGCGGAGGGGCAGCAGGTGACACTCACACAGGTATTGTTGCAGGCGCATGGGCTATCGATTGCGGGAAGTGTTGGATACAACCTGAGGACCAAGCAGATTCGCGGCGAAGTGAACGGCAACAAACTTCTGCTCTCTCGGCTGGATACGATGCGCAGAGTCGGGCCGAACGTGGACGGTGTGCTCTCCTTCACGGCGATCGCGAGCGGAACATTGGAACAGCCAGACCTGCATGCCAGGCTATCGCTGGACCAAATCTCATTAAATGGAAGGCGCCTGGGAGGACTTTCGGCGAAGGCAGACAGTACGGGCTCAACGCTGCACTATGAGCTGAATTCGACCCTGGCCGGAGCGCAGGTGAATGCGGCTGGGCAGACCTCGCTGCTGGAGGGTTACCAGACGCAGGCCAAGCTGACCATGAGCCGCTTGGATCTTGCGAATGTGATTGCACTGCTGGCACCTGGATCCCTCAAGGGCAGCTCGGCCATTGATGGAACGATGAGCCTCTCAGGACCGGCGGCAACCCCCGCGTTGATGCGTGGCAGCGCCGAGTTCGATCACGTTGACTTCAAGCTCCAAGGGGTGGAACTGCGGGCGGCGCAGCCCCTGCGCGCCAGTCTGAGCAACGGAGTGTTGCGATTGGATCAGCTATACATCACAGGGCAGGACACGGATCTGCGTGCCTCTGGCGCGGCAGTTGTCTTTGGAGACCCGAACCCTCAGGGTGGAAGGATAAGTCTGAATGCCGACGGCAGCGTAAGCATGGGATTGGCAGAGACGTTTGACCCGGATCTGATGAGCTCTGGAAAGGTGATCTTCAAGGTAGCGGCCGGGGGCCGGCTGAAGAAGCCGACCGTTGTCGGCGATGTGGCCTTCAAGAGTGTGAATCTCGCTCTCGATGGAGTCGCAAATGGATTGAGCAATATGAATGGCTCTCTGGTGTTTGACCAGGACCGCCTGGATGTGAAGGACCTTACCGCAACAACTGGTGGAGGCCAGTTGAAGATTGGTGGAAGTCTTACCTATCAAAACGGACTGTTCGCTGAGTTGACGGCTACGGGAGATGTGGTGCGGGTGCGCTACGACGGGTTGAGTGCTACGGCCAACGCCCGTTTTCTGCTGCAAGGAACGCCACAGTCAATGTTGCTCTCCGGCGATGTTCTGATGACCCGGTTTGGAGTGGGTCAGGACGTGGATTTTTCCGCATTCTCCGCGATGGGAGGCGTGCAGGCGCCGTCAAATCCCAACTCTGCAGCAAATAAAATTCGGCTCGATGTCCACATCACCAGTTCGCAGCAGCTTCAGTTTCAGAACTCATTTGCAGAGCTGGCCGGGAGCGTGAATCTCACTCTCCGAGGAACGCTCGCGTCCCCCAGTTTGCTCGGTAGCATCCAGATTACTGATGGCAGCGCCACGTACCTCGGAACCAAATATGAGCTGGAGCGAGGGTTGATTGACTTCACCAATCCGGTGCGGATCGATCCGACAATTGACCTGGATGCGAGTGCGCGCGTGGAGAGTTATGACATTACGGTTGGCGTCCACGGAACGGTAACCAACCTGAAGCCCACGTACCGTTCTGAGCCGCCATTGACCGAGGCCGATATCTTCGACCTGCTGGCGCTGGGACGAACTCAGGAAGAGGCGCAGCTTAATCAGGAACAGGTAGGGACGGCCACCAACGCGACTTCCAACGCGCTGCTGGGAGGGGCCCTGAATGCAACGGTGGAGAGCAGGGTGGGTAAGCTGTTTGGCGCGGGCTCGGTAAAGATTGACCCAGCATTTATTGGCACTCTGGGCAACTCTTCCGCGCGGATTACAGTAACCGAGCCGCTGTCTCCTCAAGTAACCCTGGTCTTTGCCACCAACATCAATGAGACCGCCCAGCAGTTGATTCAGGTGCAATACCAGTTGAATGAGGAATATGCAATCGTGGCCACCCGCGATGAGAATGACGTTTTCTCGCTGGTGCTCAAGCTGAGGAAGCGCTATCGCTGAGATCCCGGGCCAGTGCGGCCGGCGGGAACTAAGATAGAGGAATCCAGCTTGGTTGTGTGAAGACACTTGGTAAAACAGTGAAGATCAGGAGAGTTAGGGAAGATTCTGATGGAAAACATACTACGCAGCACGCGCATCACGCTGGAGATGATCAAGTGGGAGCACTCAATCTTTGCCCTGCCGTTTGCGCTTACCGGCGCGATGCTGGCTGCCCATGGCTGGCCGACGCTCAAAGTATTGGCATTAATCCTGATTTGTATGGTGGCGGCGCGGTCGGCGGCTATGGCGTTCAATCGACTGGTGGACGCGAACCTGGATGCCGGGAATCCCCGTACGGCGATGCGCGCCATACCGGCTGGGAAGCTGTCTGCGAGTTTTGTGGGGATGTTTACTCTGGTGGCGGCCGGAGTGTTTGTGCTGGCTGCGGCGCTGCTGAACCGGCTGACCCTGGAATGCGCCCCGTTGGCGCTGGGGGTGGTCTTTGCTTACAGCTACATGAAGCGGGTCACACGGTGGTCGCATCTGGTGCTGGGGCTGGCGTTGGGAATCGCCCCAGCGGCAGCATGGATTGCGGTGCGTGGCAGCCTGGCGCCGCGCATCCTGTTACTCACAGCAATCGTGATTCTGTGGGTGGGGGGCTTCGATGTGCTGTATGCGTGCCAGGACCTGGACTATGACCGCAAGACCGGGCTCTTCAGTGTGCCGGCCAGTTATGGGCTGGCGGCGGCATTTTGGATTGCGCGCTCGATGCACCTACTGATGGCGGTATTGCTCTTCGTTCTGCTGCGGCTGTTTGGATTGGGCGACATTGCTGCGGCAGGGATGTGTCTAGTGGTTTTGCTGTTGGCCTATGAACATATGATCGTCAGTCCACGTGATCTGACCAGGATGAATGCGGCGTTTTTTACCCTGAATGGAATCATCTCCGTGGTCTTTTTCGTATCGGTAGCCTTGGATATCCTGTATCGGCGCTGACCGTTCTGAAAAGGACTTTTCGATGAACTGCACAAGAGCGGATGTGTGGGAGAATCCTAACAAAGCAGAGGAGACGTATGCAGGGAGCGGGAAGCATCTTTGATGGGCGGGCAACTGCTGCAACAAATGGTCTGCATCGTATTGCGATTCAGGGAGAGCGAGGGTCCAATAGCCACATGGCCGCGTTGCAGATGCTTGGAGACGTGGAGGTGGCGCCGTGCAGTGTCTCCGCAGAGGTGATCGATGCTGTGCTGATGGAGCGCGTCGACGCCGCAGTGCTGCCTATCGAGAATAGTTTGCACGGTTCGGTGGCTGAGCATTACGATCTGTTTTTGACTCATCCAGTGCGAATCGACGCTGAGAGTCTGCTTCGCATCGGGCATAATCTGATTGCAGCCCCTGGAGTGAAGCTGGAAGAGATTCGCACCGTGCTCTCGCATCCGGTGGCGCTGTCACAGTGTCGGCAGTTCCTGGCCAATTTTCAGCAGGCCACTCCGATACCGTTTTATGACACGGCCGGCAGCGTAAAGCATTTGATGGGGCAGAATCTTCGCGATGCAGCCGGTATTGCGCCTGAGTTGGCGGCGCAGGAGTACGGAGCTGAGGTGCTTTTAAGGGGTATTGAGGACCATGCTCAGAACATTACCCGTTTCCACCTGCTGCGGCGCGGCGCGGATGCTCGACCGGAGGGGTTGGCCCCGGCCAATAAGATGACCGTTGCCTTCGCTGTGGAGCACCGTCCGGGAACGTTGGTGGCCGCTCTGGAGCGGCTGCGCGATGTGGGTGTGGATTTGACAAGGATCGAGTCGCGCCCGGTGCCAGGGCGGCCCTGGGAGTATGTGTTTTATGTGGAGCTACGTTATGCCGGCGAAGTAATGGCCGAGCGGGTGGTTCCTGTGCTCCAGCCGCACTGCAAGCTGGTGAAGGAGCTGGGGCATTATGCCGCAGCGTGAGTCTGGTTGGACGGCGGCGTTGATCTACCCGTCTCTTTGGTAGGGTTCGGCCCAGCGCTGTTTGCAATCGGAACAGCGCTTTCTAGACTCAGATGCCGGACCGGACGAAGTCTCTGCGCGGCGATCCAATTGCGAACCATGAAGGCCAGCCATAACACCGAAGAAGAGAAGTGTTCTTCTGGTGAAGTCGGTCGATTGCCATTCGCCTCTATCTCTGCGATGGGACCGATTTTTCTTTCAACCACCTCGGCCATACGCCTAAAGACAAGGCAGTGAATATCAAGCTCCATCGGTTGAAGCTATTGCAAAAAGGAGAACCCCCGGCTTTGCCGGGGTGGCAGTAGAAGTTTGACGATTCCGGGAGTATGCCTTTCCACATTACTGTGAGCATAGCCCGAGCCATTTGGATCACATGGCGGTTGCTGTTGCGGTTGCCTTTGCTTTCAACGGTTGCGAAAAGGCCCCTTTGAGGGGCCAGCAACCGTAAAGCCTCCGGCTTTGCCGGAGGATACTTACTCCGCCCAGATCCGAATTGTCACGAAGCAAATCGCTTGGATCAGGAACGCGATTGCGCAACGAGTTGAGCGACCCAGATACTGAAGACGATGATGCTCATCAGTGAGGCAACCGCTCCTGCTCCTGCACAGTACGGTTGGATAAAGTTGATTCGGCGGACGATTTCTTCATTCTCAACCTGAGCGTCCGGAAGAGCGCTTTCACTGAGAAAGAGTTGATCCGTCTCGTGTTGTGTCAAGGTACCCCGATAGACCATAAGGCCTACAAATGCAGTGACACTGATACCCCAAATGATGGCGGCTATGTGTAACGTGCTCATGGTGTCCCCCAGAGTGAATCAATGTTTTGGTCCGTAATACCACTTGGACTCAATAACGCCAAACGGCGGGCCCGCCTTCTTTAGCATGATAATACGCCTAAGTGACTCATTGTGTGACACAAATTTAGTAACTTACTAGTATCCTGGTTCGCTAGGTACTTTAGTCTATACAATCTGCAAATCGAAGCGGACCCCGGTTGCGAAGGCGAACAGAATCAGCCCTATAAGGGATCCCGGCAACCGGGTAGAGCGGCAGGGCATCGTCTGGCTTTGCTGGGCGATCCGGAACGTGCAGACGCTCGCGATCGCTATGGCGGTAGTAGCCGACAGAAATCGTAAAGCCATATGGTGTCTATGCTTCGATGATCAAATTTTGGTGGCGGGGAGCGAGGGTTTGGTTTCCTCTATTCCGCCTGCGGGCAAGGGTTGAATCTGTCGCCGGGCAAGAGCATCCAACAGAGAGCATATTTAGGTCCGTAGCTTGCAGGTGAAGCGCCCCAAGGCTAGACTAACTGCAGGTTGTCGGAACCAGACTGACGATTTTGCAGCTCTCTTTTAAGGAGAATTACCCATGGCTACCACCCATTCCATTCCGGAAGTCGTGAATGCGCCCGCAGCCCCATCGACTCCTATCTCGCTTACTCCCGCGGCGATCGCGAAGGTGAAGGAGATTATGGCCACGCAGGATCCGGTGCCGGCAGGATTGAGGATTGGCGTGGCTGGAGGCGGATGCTCCGGATTTCAGTACTCGATGTCGTTTGAGAACTCGGCCGGGATGATGGACAAGATTATGCACTTTGACGATCTCAAGGTGTTCGTCGATGCCACAAGCGCCTCCTATTTGAACGGCTGCACGGTGGATTACGTGGAGACGTTGGAGGCGGCCGGATTCAAGTTTGATAATCCTCAGGTGAAGTCGACTTGCGGATGTGGATCCAGCTTCAGCGTCTAGGTAAGGCGCTGATAGCGTTCAACCCAACCAGCATTCCTGGCGGGTTCGGTCCCCGACCGGCGTCTCAGATATCCCATCGATTGCGGCGGCGTCATGGTTGCGGCCAGATGGCCGTTGTCGAGATGGGGTTAGGGCGCTTCCCGGAGACCCTTCGAGGATGGGCGGATGAAGGTGTGTTGGGTCGCGGATTGGCGGGGTTGGATTCGCTGCTTGGCACAGGCCAACGGCCTCGTCTCGCAGTCAGATGCCGAGGTCCGCGCGTGCTCTCTGCGTTGAAGGTTCGATCCCCGCGCCTCCACATCTTTGCGCTGAAGCGAACCGTTCTTTTTGGGTGGAGGTCGCGTCGTTTTTACAGCTTATTTTCATTCAGCCAGCCAAGGATTGCTTCGCAGCTTTCCTGAGTGGCAGCGGCGGGCTTCTTCGCAAACGCGCGGGCGTTCGCTGCGCTGCGTTTCGATAATCCAGGCTTCGGCCGCCCAAGGAAATCCAGACACCCACGCCGCAACTGAACCCATGAATGGTTGCCCTTAAGCCTATACAACTCCTTTCCGATGGGGTCGTTACCCTCAGAGGATTTCTGATGTTCTCTCTGGTCGTGTCCCTCTTTGCTCAACGGAATTGCAGGCCGTCCATCGCGAACTGGATGATGCAACTCGCAGTCAGGGCCGAGTCTTTCTCCAGTTACTAGATAGCTCTCGGCGGCTTCACGGCAAAGTTTGCGCGATGCGCCGCCGAACAGGTAGCGGTCTGTCGCGTTTTGCTCGGCAGCGACCCACTGCTTGATTGCATGAAGCGCCAAACAGAACGCCCTGTATTCGCGCGGCAGGTGCTTATCGATCGCTGCAGGCAGCGGGTTGTCGTCCAGAAAGGTTCCCACCCGACCTCCGTTGGACGCGAGGCTTCTAGATTCGGCCAGGAGCATCTCGCCCAGTTTATTGAGAAGATCGTCGAATGCGCTCTTGGGGAGCTTTGCGTTCAGGGCATTTGGATTCCTCTTGTATAGCGCCCAGTAGTGCTCAACGTATTGCTTGAGCAAAATTCGCTTTTCTTCTGGGGGCAGCGACGGGCTTTTAGGACGTTCGTACGCCATTTGAATCCACCGAGTTTGCCTTTCGAAGTCGAATCTACCATTGGTTAGAGAGGTGCGCCGAACGGGACGCCGGAGGTTGGAGTATGGATTGGTTTCCGTAAATAGCTGAAGGTGCTATGTTTTCTGCTCTCGGAGGCGAAAATCTCTCCTGGAAAGGCCCGGATTACATTTGGCCGCGTCTTGGCGAGTCTGGTTGCCGGGCAAGGGGTTGAGCGAATCCCCAGAGGTGAGCGTCTAAGATGACAGAGAGTCCATCCGTAATTGCACTGAGGCAGATTCGCGCGCATGAATGAATTCATCGTAAAACTCGCCGACGAACGGGGCCGCGTGCAAGAGCAGACGCACGCCGCGGCGACAGCCGAGGAGTTACGCTCCCGGTTCACCCAGGCCGGGTACCTGGTCTACTCCGTAAAGCCGCGGTCCACGCTGGGGCGAGGTGCGAAGAAGAAGGTCAAGCTGGACACGTTCCTTATCTTCAACCAGCAGTTTTTGACCCTGATCCGGGCTGGATTGCCGATTCTAAGCTCGTTGGACCTGCTGGCCAAGCGGCAGAAGGACATCAGCTTTCGGGCGCAACTGGAAGATGTAGGCGCACGGGTGAAGACCGGCGAGTCGATCTCCACAGCGTTTGAGGCGCAAGGAACTGTCCCTCTGATCTACACCACCACCTTATTGGCTGGGGAGCGATCGGGAAACCTTGAGGAAGTGTTGCAACGCTACCTCGACTTCCAGCGAGTCTCGCTTACGTTCCGGAAGAAACTGAGAGCAGCTCTGATCTACCCGGCGTTTCTCATTGTGATGGTAACGGGGCTGTTCACCTTTCTGATTACCTTTGTCGTGCCGAGGTTTGCAGGTCTATATGCGCAATTGGGAACCAAACTGCCCGCGATGACGCTTTGGATGCTTGCTTTGGGCCAGGATGCGCAGCACTATGGGCTGTATTTATTGCCCGTACTGGGTTTGTTCGGGTTTCTGGTGGCGCGCTGGAGCAAAAGCGACTCAGGAGCGGATATGATCGATCGCGTGCGGGTGAAGACCCCCATCTTAGGCTCGGTGTGGTTGAAATACCAGGTAGGGCTCTTCTCGCGAACTCTGGCGACGCTGCTGACAGGTGGTTTGCCGCTGGTGCCCAGCTTGGAGACAGCGGCGCGTTCGATCGAATCACGCTCCATTGCCAAGGCGGTGCATTCTTCTGTGGAGACAGTGCGCGAGGGGAAGGGACTGGCGACCAGCCTGGATCGGACTGGAGTGTTTCCGGAGTTATCCATTGAGATGATCGAGGTTGGCGAGAGCACTGGAGCGCTGCCGCAGATGCTGAACTCGGTGGCTGAGTTCTTTGAGGAAGACGTGCAGACCTCGCTGGCGGCGATTATGAGCATGATTGAGCCGCTCATTCTTATTGTGATGGGTGCTGTTGTGGTGACGGTGCTGATCGCGCTCTACCTTCCGATCCTTAGTTTGAATGGTGTTGGAGGCTAGCTTGGATCATCGGGGCTTCGGCCCCGGATACCGGGGACGGATCCCAGGTGCCGGGTGAATTGTTTTCGGAGTGCGTTTGAGAGTTTCTTGAGAGGTTAAGACCTTATGGCAAGTTCCATTCCAGTTGCTATTCCATATAGCAATGAGCCGCTGAACGAAGTGGAGCGCGCGCAGAATCTGGCTCGCCGCTACCACGCCGAGTTTGTGGACCTGAAAAACTTCAAGATACAGGTGGAGTTATTCAAGTCTGTGCCGGTGGACATGATGTTCCGGTACAACTTTGTCCCGCTGGAACAGACGGACGGACGGCTGGCGATTGCCGTGGCCGATCCCTCTAAGCTGATGGTGATCGACGAGATTGCCGGTCTTCTCGGGGCCCGGATTGTGACTCGTGTGGCTACGCTGAGCCAGATTACTGATCTTCTGAAGAAGAATGAGCAGTCCCAACGCGTTCTGGATGAGGCCAGCGAAGGGCTGGCCTTCGATGTGCTCTCCAATGAGGAGAACTCCGAAGAAAACATCTCGATTGAAAAGTTGACGGCCGACGATGATATCTCGCCGATCATACGCTTGGTGGATACCACCATTTTTACTGCGCTGGAGCGGCGCGCCTCCGATATTCATCTGGAGACCTATGACGATTCTCTGCTTGTGAAGTACCGCATTGACGGCGTGCTGCAGCAGGCGATGGCGCCGATTGCGCGGGAGCACCACCAGACGATCCTATCCCGCATTAAGGTGATGAGCGAGTTGGATATCGCTGAGCGGCGCGTGCCTCAGGATGGGCGCTTCCGGGTGCGTTACAAGGGCAGGTTGATCGATTTTCGCGTCAGCATCATGCCGACGGTGCATGGAGAGAACGCAGTGCTGCGCGTGCTGGACAAGGAGTCCATGTCAGAGAAGTTTACGCAGCTTTCGCTGGATGTAGTCGGTTTTGCGGAGAAGGATCTGACCCGATTCCGGCGCTATATCAAGGAGCCTTATGGGATGGTGCTGGTCACGGGCCCAACAGGATCCGGCAAGACGACCACGCTCTATGCGGCACTCAATGAGATCAAGAGCGAAGAGGACAAGATCATCACGATTGAGGATCCGGTTGAATATCAGATTCGAGGAATCACGCAGATTCCCGTGAATGAGAAGAAGGGCCTTACCTTCGCGCGCGGGTTGCGGTCGATTCTGCGTCATGACCCGGACAAGATTCTAGTGGGCGAGATCCGCGATGCGGAGACGGCTCAGATTGCGATCAACTCCGCTCTGACCGGTCACCTGGTGTTTACCACGGTGCATGCGAACAATGTTGTGGATGTACTGGGCCGCTTCCTGAACATGGGTGTAGAGCCGTACAACTTTGTCAGCGCTCTCAACTGCATCCTGGCGCAACGCCTGGTGCGCCAGGTTTGCGAATTTTGTGTGCGCGATGTTCATTACTCCGATGCCGAGTTGGAACTGAACGGGCTCCGTCCGGAAGAGTGGAGGGACGTGACATTCAAAGAGGGCCCGGGTTGCATTGAGTGTGGCGGAACCGGCTACAGGGGCCGGTCAGCGATTCATGAACTGTTGGAACTGGACGATGAGATCCGTGAGATGCTGCTGGAGAAGCGGCCCGGATCTGAGATCCGAAAGGCGGCTAAAGACAAGGGGATGTCGTTCCTTAGGGACTCAGCCCTGGAGCGTGTCCGATCGGGAATTACCACACTGCGTGAGATCAACAAGGTGACCTTCATTGAGCAGGGCCGGTGAGTTCGGGGTTGCGTGCAAAATCACCATTGTCCGCATCAAAAGAGAATACGTGCTTGCATAAGCTTCATTCTGGGGCTTTTAGTGCGCTTTGAGCCATGCGGCGCGGAGTTCATCGAGCCAAACTTAGGGGCGGATCAAACGTCCAACCTCACAGCACTGTCATCCCTATCTCATGCGCTGTACTCTAGTTAGAGCCTAATGAACATTCTCCCCCACGTATCCGGAACCCGCCCCCGTCTGGCCTGCGAAATTCTGCCGCAGGGCGTGGTGGCAGGCCGTTCAAGCGATACGAATGGGGCTCTGGAGGCGGTGTCCCATGTGGTCCTCACCCGGGGTGCGGTAGCTCCCGGGCTGAAGCCCGGTAATCTGCCCGACCGAGTGGCTGTAGTGACTGCGATCCGCGATGTACTACAGCAGATCGGAGAGCGGCCGAACGCTCGTGAAGGAAATTTAACTCTGATTGTTCCGGACGCCGCTGTGCGGGTGTTATTGCTGGAGTTCGAAGCGTTGCCGTCGCGGATTTCGGAGGCCCTCCCACTGGTGCGCTTTCGCTTGAAGAAGTTGCTGCCATTCGATGCGGATGAGGCTATGGTCAGCTACCAGACGATGAGCTCGGGCAAGGCCGGGGTGCGGGTTCTGGCTGTGGCCATTCCCCGGGATGTGCTGAGCGAGTATGAGACCGCCGTACGGGAGGCTGGTTATGAGCCGGGAGCTGTGCTGCCCAGCACCCTCGCCTGCCTGGCTGCGCTGCCGACTGCAGATCCGGTGTTGCTGGTGAACGCGAGCCCGCTTGGAGTAACGGCGGCGATCGTGCGCGCAGGGATCGTGATGCTGCATCGGAGTGTGGATCTGCAGGGACATGCACCGCACGATGATTTGTCCCCGGCAGGTGACGGCTATGGAGCGGCGAATGCCGTGGCTCACACAGCCCCGAGTGAAGCAGGGGTGGAGGAGAAGAGCACGGTTGGAAGTTTGTCTGCATTCAGCCTTGAGCCGACTTCGATAGAGAACGAGATTGCGCAGTCGGTAAGCGTGGCTGCCGCTTACTTTGAGGACACTCTAGCCGCTCCCCCCACCGAGGTGCTGAGTGCGGGACCGCTGGGAGCAGAGCGTCTGAGTGAGATTTTGAACAGCTTGGGGGTGGAGTATGAGGGTGGCTGGAAGGTGCGGGAACTCGCAGAGAATGCCGTACTTTTGCCGGGTGCGGCAAGCTCCTCTGTTCCCCGTAGTTATGTAGCAGGAGTGCTGGGAGCGGTGCGCAGCTGATGCGGATTACGGTCAATCTCGCCACGCGGCCCTATGTTGAGTTGGGACCCATTGTTCTGCGGCTGCGAATTCTGATGGCCCTTCTGGTTCTGTTGGCTGTGGGTGGGCTGGCAGCGACGCACATGCTGGAAAGGAAGCTGGAGGCTGCACAAGAAAGATTGAATGCCGTGCATGTGAGGGTGTTGGCCTTCCAAAATGAGCGGCTGAGCAATGTGAAACGGATGCGCCAGCCTGCCAACGCCGCCATTCTCACACGCGCCGACTTTCTAAACGCTCTGTTTCTGCGCAAGAGCTTCTCCTGGACAGCCGTAATGATGGATCTGGAGACTGTCCTGCCAGAGGGCGTGCAGGTTACCTCGATTGAGCCGGAGCCAACGACCGATGGAGACGTGATGATTCACCTTCGGGTCTCCGGTGACCGGGACCGGGCAGTGCAACTGGTGCGGAACCTGGAGCGGTCCAAGCGCTTTCTGGAGCCCCGGCTCGTGGGGGAGGCGACGGAGGCGAAGGATCTGAGCCAGCAGGGCAATCGTCTTGGAGCCGGAGGGATGATGGCGGGTCCTCCGCCCGGCGTAGAGTTCGAGATTTTAGCCAACTACAACCCGCTGCCTCCTGGGCAGCTTTACGACGGCCAGAATGGGACTGCAGGCAAGGCCCATGGGGTAGTGCAGCCGGGAGCGAAGAAGAAAGCTTCTCTTGACGCGAAAGGACCCTCTGCCGCCGCTAAGGAACCCTCGAAGGGCAGGTCGGCGCAGGGTCATGCTGCTGAGCGGAAGTTATCTGGCCATGTGCGACGGAGTCGCAAGTCTGCGAACGGGGGTACGCCATGAGTATGGTCACCATCCCGCCAGGCAGCGAGCATCCAGGAGGGACGTCGGCTGCCATCTCGTCTTCGTCCGCCAACCCCGTCGCGCAGAGTACGCTTCCGCCCCTTTTGGCGCGTGCCCGAAAGATGCTGACCACATTGAACTTGCATCTGGCGGGTGTGGCTTTGCTGTTGCTCTGCGTGCTCTACCTTGCTATGCATCTTGCCTTTCTCTGGAGTGGATTGAGCGCGAACAATGATGCGGCATTGGAACAGCAGCGGGTGCAGTTAATCGCGGCGCAATTGGCGGCCAGACCACTGCGCGGGCTGGATAAGAAGCTGGTGGCCTCCACTCGCGATGCGGATGCCTTCTATCAGACACGTTTACCGTACGCGGATTCCCAGGTAGCGGCCGAGATCGGAGATCTGGCGCACAAGGCCGGCGTGCGCTGGACCCATGCGCAGTACGGGTACTTCCCGGTCCTATCCGGCAAGTACGCGTTAACCCAGGTGAGCATTGACGCCAGCGTCTCGGGAGATTACCGGCCGATCGTCATGTTCATCAACTCCCTGGAGCGCGACAAGGTCTTCTTTGTGATCAATGGCATCGATCTCTCGGGGCAGCAATCTGGGCAAGTAAATCTGCGCATCCGCATGACGACCTATCTTCGGCCGCCCGACGATAACGAGCTTTCAGTGGAGATGCCCGCGGCGGACAAGGATGCGGAACGCCCTGAAGCGGGGAATCTGAGCTCGGGAGAGCAGGTTGCGCCTGATACTGGCGCAGCGGCCCGGAGGCCAGGATCGCAGGGTCCGGTATTGGGCTCTGGTAACCGCCGTAAGGGTGGCAGCGGGTTTGATAGAGGTCTCCCCGGCGGACAGTCAACTACCAGCGGAGGCCGACCATGAGCGCTGCTCCGGCCAGGGACAAGAAGACGCTGGTGGTGGTTTCCATCTTCGGTTCGCTGTTGCTGGTCTTCGTCGTCTACGCTTACAACAGTTTCTTTGGTGGGTCACCGAACCCAGCGGCTACAGCCGCGCCGACTCCGGCAGTTCCTGCCGAGGGACCAGACAACGGCGCGGGCTCGCAATCGGCGCCGCAGCGTGAGGAGTCTCGCTCGTACGCATCCGCGGCTCCAGAGAGCAACGGTAGAGCCGGGCTTGGTGTCGCGCCCGGAGTTGCCGCTCGGATGCTGGCCAAAACATCTTCCAGCTTGGATCCTACTCTGGATGAATCGGCGATGCTGCGAACTGAGAGTCTGATCTATACAGGAACGGGACGCAACATCTTTTCGCTTATCTCTGCGCCACCGCCGCAGTTATTGATTCCAAAAGGTTTACCAGGTGCTCGACCGGGTGCGGCCGCAGCGGCGGCCGCAGCGGCGGCCGCTCATGCTCGGGTAGGTCCGCCACCACCGCCTCCGATTCCTATTAAGTTCTTTGGAACGGCGATACGGGTTACGGGAAAGAATCAGGCGTTCCTGCTCGACGGGGGTAGTGTGTACCTAGCCTCTGCGGGCGATATCGTCTCGCGCCGTTATAGGGTGGTCAGCATCGGAACCACGAGTATCCAAGTAGAGGATTTGCTCAACAAGGATATCCAGACCTTACCATTGCAGAAGAAGTGACCGCCCCCGGGACCTCGCGGCCAGGCAAGGCTCCCGGCGACTCCGAGCCCCCATCTGGGGTTCACGGCGGAGTAGGAAAGGCTGCTATCGTTTGAGACCTGCGCGGATCTGCTGCGTCCAACAGGGTAGAGAATCGCCGAGGTCTTCTCCAGTTTGCAGATCCTGGATGTCTAATCGTGTTGTTATGAGATTCCTGTTGAAAACCGATCCATCCGTTCCACGCTGTGGAGTTTCGCGGCAGCATGAGCGGCAACGCTTCGCCTTGTACCCGAGTGAAGAGGGGTTCATGCTGCTTGCGGCGGTGGTGATGGTGGCGTTGCTGCTCATAGCGCTTTCAGTAGCTGCGCCGATGGTCGCCCGGCAACTGCAACGGGATAAAGAGATTGAAAGCCAGCACCGGATGAATGAGTATGTGCGGGCGGTGCAGCTTTACTACCGCAGTTTTGGTAACTATCCGCCTTCCATCAAGGCGTTGGAGAACAATAACAATATTCGGTTTTTGCGCAAGGTGTACATCGATCCGCTCACCGGGAAGGCAGATTACCGACTGATTCATCAGGGCGAGCAGCGGACCAAGATTCATGTGTTCTTCGGCCAGGACCTGGATGAGGTTACGGCGAATCTTGGCTCTGCCGCGGGGATGCAGGCAGGCGGAGGAGGAGGAATGGCCCCGGGAGGGCCACCCAGCGCCACACCGACAAATGGATCCGGCTCCGGCCCGGGTGGGTCACCAACAGGGAGCGATATGGGGGGAAGTTCCTTTGGAAGCAGTACGAATGCGGGGAGCGGCAGCGGGACCTCCGGGAGTGCTGGCTCCAGTGGAAGCAGCGCGACTGACTCGAGTTCAGATGATCTGGACGCCGATTCACTGGGTGTGATTGTGGGAGTTGGAACCTCCATGTCGGGAACCTCTATAACCCAGCCCAACGGTCAGACGAGCTATGAGGACTGGGAGTTCTGGTATGACCCGAAGATTGATATGCTCAAGCAGGCGGTGAACGTGACCGGCGGTAGCGGTATAAGCTCCCAATCTTCCAGCAGCTTCGGCCAGGATGCCATCACGGGACAGTCAAACTCTGGAACCAATGGGGGTAGTAGCCTATTTGGCGGAAGTTCCTCCGGAAGTTCGTCCGGTAGCAGTCCGTTTGGCAGCAGCGGAACGAATGGGGCAAACTCCAACAGTCCATTTTCGAGCAGTCCGTTTTAGATTCAGTATCTTGCAATCTTCTTTTCTTGCATGCAGATCCACGGAAACAGCGCCAGACAGGCTGGATCTTTCCGCTTGCTGAGGAGCAGGAGAGCTCGTAAAGCCCAGAAACGCAAGAGATCTAATGCTTGATCGCCCACATGGCCCAACTGGCGACGATCACAGCGGCCACGAATAGGACGAAGCAAAAGGCTGCGAAGCGGATCATCATGCGAGGCTGCTCGCGCTGGGTGATGCCGAAGACCACCGAAATGCAAAGCGCAAAGATCAGCATGGCGGAGAAGTGCGTGAGCATCAGAGGGAGGCCTTTCTGCCATTGGCGAGCGAGTAAGCGTCGATGGCGGAGATGACGTTCAGCAGACCGGCGACGACCAGGAATTTGGTTCCATAGTCCGCCAGGGTGTTCACCACGGAGGCTGCGCCCCAGTCGAACAAGCGGGCCAGCAGATACAGCAGACCCATGCCCAGTTGCCCTGCGAAGCCGAGCATATCCATCAGATCACCGGTGTTGGGCACATAGATTTTGCCCGAGAGCAGCAAACCGATAACGTACATGGTAAGAATGGCGGCGAAGAGCAGCAGAGCGCGCACCCATTTGCCGATGAGAAAGTGACCGGCTCCGGGAAGCAGCCATCCGACTACAAGGACCACGACCGGGAACATGGTGGTGTTCTGCTGGGGGAGCGACGGCGCGGGTTGCGGCTGCCGAGGCGCATAACTGGGATCTGGCTGGTTGGATGGGGCCATGGCTGTTGATTTTACAGCAGCGTCGGCTGGCGTGCCTGTGGTGTGCTCTCAGATTGTGCGCTCTCAGATCTGCAGGAGCTGGCGTTGCAGGGGGCCGGTGACAATGGCGCTACCTGGGCGGGTCACCATGTTGATCTCGCTGCGGACACCGAACTCGCCGGGGAAGTAGATGCCGGGTTCGATGGAGAAGCAGGTATTGGGCAGCAGGAGGCGTTCGTCGTGGGTCTCCAGGTTGTCCAGGTGAGCTCCGTGACCATGCAGCGTCATTTCAATGTTATGTCCAGTTCTATGGGTAAAGAACTCGCCGAAACCAGCTTCGCGGATTACGGAGCGGGCCGCATCATCGGCCTCCCAGCCGGCGATGGACCGACCTTCGTTGTAGGCCCGCTGGATTGTCTCAATGGCGGCATCGCGCGCGTCGCGGACGATGTTGAAGATCAGTTGCTCACGGTCGGTAGGGGCGCGGCCGATCACGCCCGTCCAGGTAATGTCATACCAGACAGCCGTCGGTTCCGGCTTGTCTGGATTGTTCGGAGCCGCCAGCTTGGCCCAGATATCTATCAGGACGAAGTCACCCATGCGCAGATTGCGTGAGCCTTCCTCCGTGGGCTCATAGTGCGAGTCCGCGGAGTTGGGGCCGACGCTGCAATTGGGACCGTGGTCGGTCCAAAGACCGGAGATACTCATCTGCTGCCGGAGGAAGCTTACGACTTGGAACTCCGTGATGGTCTCCCCATTGCGGACGGCTTCGCCGATATATCTCCACGCAGAGGCAAGGACAGCATCCAGACGCCGTTGCGCCTCGAAGTGCGTAAGGATCTGGGCTTCGGTCAAAACGGCCTCAAAGAGGCTGACCATGTCGGCGGAACTGACTACATTCTTGCCCATGGAACGCACCAGTTCCACAGTGCCCGCGTCCACCATGGAGACGTACATGTTGGCGTTGCGCGGGGAGTACTGCATGGCGACGGTGACTGCGCCCTCCAAAAGCTCCTCTAGCTTCTGTTCCAACTCCTGCCAGGAGGAGTAGGCCTCTTTGCTGCCCGGCAGCACATCCAGTTTGCCGGCCTCGACGCGATGAACCAGCTTACGCGGCTCGCCCTCCGCAGGCAGAAAGTAGAACCAGCGCCGGGAGACAAAGCTATCCTCGTCCAGGCCCAGAACTCGGTAGGCGATTGGGTCACGGTGGTGGTGATCGTAGAACAGCCAGCCATCCAACTGGCGTGTCCGGAGCGTTGACTGCAGAGCCGCGAGATCGAAGCGAACCATACTCTCGATCATAAGTCAGAGAATGCGTGGCTAGCGCATCGTTTTTGGGGGTCACCCCGCAATAGCCTTCCATTGTTGGCGAGGTTTGCTCTACCTGGTCCGGCGAAAGTTGCGAAGGCAAACAGAATCATCCTCCGTGCGATCGATTCCGCCAATAGGAGAAATGATTTGTCTACGTTCCAGAGGCCGTAACCTACACCCCTCCCAAGCTACCAGGGGCGCATGGCCCTGCCGGTAGTTGAGTGGAAAGAAAACCTTGGATCAGCCAACCCCCCTCGCGGTTTCCGAGGGCCCCAAACGATCCGATCCGCGGGCGAGCTCAAGAAGCCCTAGGAACTCGGATTGATTCAGTGTCCATAGCGATGCGGACGGATCGCTCTTTGGTGAGCAGACCGCTCCGCAAGGCTTCGACTTGCGTTTGTTGGGCGTTTGTCGGGTGTGGGGTATTGTCGGGCTGTGCTGGTTCCGGTTAGGCTGGATGGAACGTTAGAGCGGTTCTCCTTGCGCTGCCAAGGCAGAGCAGCAGGTCTCTCCGTAGTCCGGTAAGGCTGGACCTTCCTGCTACAGCCGAGATGACAACGCAACGCATGTCTTGACAGTGCTTTATCACACCTCGGAGTTGTTAACCACATGTCTGAAGAACACAAGATCAGCGCTGTAAGACAGATGAGTTCTGGACATAACCTGAAGGAGCTGGCCCGGCATCTCGGGGTCTCGCCGACGACGGTGTCGCGCGTGATTAACGACTCCGGAAATAAGTATCGCATCTCGCAGGAGACCCAGAAGCGCGTGCTAGCGGCGGCTGCCGAGATGAACTATAAGGCGAGTCCATTGGCGCGAGGTCTGCGCAGTCGACGTTCGCAGACCGTCGGAGTGATGGTTCCGGAGATCAGCGGTGGCTATTCTGCCGCTGTGCTGAGTGGAATCGAAGATGTGCTTCTTCTGAGTGGTTTCTTTTATCTCGTGGTCAGCCACCATCATCGCGAAGAGTTGCTGCGCGAATATCCCTCCCTGCTGCTCTCGCGCGCCGTGGAGGGAATCATTGCTGTAGACACGGCGCTGGATGCGGAGTTGCCGGTGCCCTTGGTTCTCGTCTCCGGGCATAGGCGCTCAGATTCGATCGTAAGTATCGAGCTCGACCACGATCTTGCGGCGCGCTTTGCGCTGGAGCATCTGCAACGTCTGGGGCATCGGAGAATCGCGTTTATCAAAGGACAGAGCTTTAGTTCTGACACCGAGATTCGCTGGCAGGCCATTGTGAGAGTGGCAGCGCAGTTGCAAATTCCAATTGATCCGCATCTTGTGATTGCTCTGGAAGGAGATGATCCTTCTTCGACGCCCGGCCGGGTCGCGACGCACAAGCTGTTGGCTTCGCAGGCGCGATTCAGCGCCATCTTCGCCTTCAATGACCTTTCGGCCATGGGAGCGATTGTGGCGCTGCGGGAGGCAGGCGTAGAGGTGCCAGAGCAGGTCTCTGTGGTGGGTTTCGACGATGTGCTCGGAGCAGCCACGAATTACCCACCCTTAACCACGGTACGGCAACCCATGCAAGAGATGGGGCGAGCCGCGGCAACGGCGCTGTTGGAACGTATTCGCTATCCCAAGGCTTCTGAATCGCAGCCCCGCCCAGGATCAATTCTGGTGTTGCCAACCTTTGTAGAACGCAAGTCTACGGGGCCGGCGGCAAAAGAGTCGTCCAGCCGTTCGCCGACGCTGCGCTGACTCAATCCTTATGCCGATCGCAACGCTCACGCTCGAGCTTTCTATGGAACATGCCCAGTCGCTCAAGGATCGGCGTCAGGTTGTGCGTTCGCTCAAGGACAGGATTCGCCACGGGTTTAACGTTTCCATTGCGGAGTTGGACGATGCATCCCTTTGGAACCGGGCCACGTTGGGGGTGGTGGCCATCTCCAGTTCCGGAGCGTATCTGTCCGCCCAGTTGCGGGAAGTAGAGGCTACCGCTCGACGTCTGTGTGTCGGGCTAGGGTGCGAGATCCTGGACAGCTACATAGAAGCAGATTTGTCGTTGAACGACATGAAATAGAGCGGTTATCTTGTGCAGACAGTCAGGGAGCGGAAGCGCTGCGGTGGAATGGGCGAGTTGGATGTCCATCCCTGCGGAGCTTGGCGCCATTCGGCGGGAAAGGGTGTTTCCACGTCGACGTTCCTGCTGTCTGTTCGATGAAACTCGGATGGTTGGATACCATGGGTCTTGGCTTTTGACGCCCGTTGTCTAAAATTTGGATCGTTTGAGTGTCCAAATCAGGGCCAAGGAGTGCTACCCTGAAGAGTCAACCATGCCCGAGCAACGCGCCAGAACGTATCACCGAGGTCGAGTGGTCAATGCTTTTTCAGAGGAGATCACGGCCATGCTGGAGGGGGAACTCTCTGACCCGCGAATTGCCACATGTCACGTTACAGAGGTGGTTCTGGCGCCGGGAGGAAAAAGCTGCCGGGTTTTCATCGCCGTGATGGGTGGTGAACAGGAGGAACGAGAGACTCTGGAGGGGTTGATGGCTGCTCGGGGCTACGTGCGCAGCGAGATCCGACGACGTATGAATGTGCGCCACGTTCCGGAGATTGCCTTTGCGATCGATCGATCAGAAAAGATCAACTCGCGGATGAATGAGCTTTTGAGCCGAATCGACAAGAGACGCAGCAGGCTTGCAGGACAGCAGCCGAAAGACTTTGCCGAGGAGGCACGGAAGGATGGGTCAGAGCCCGCGAAGACAGCATCCTGAATCAGGTTGGCTGTTTTCTTTCTCATTATGAATCGTCAGGCTTCGATCTCCGCGCTGCTCGCTGTTCTCCAGGCGCAAAGTTCTTTTGCCATCACTTCTCATATTCGTCCCGATGGGGATGCGATCGGGTCTGCTCTGGGATTGATGCATTTGCTGGAGGCGATGGGAAAGCGAGCGTCGGTGGTTTTCATTGATCCGATTCCGCCGAGCTTCACCTTTCTGGTTGGAACGGAGCGGATCTCGCGTACCTTCCCCGCTGCGGATGCGGCTATTTTCCTGGAGTGCGACTCCATTGAGCGAAGCTGCATTGATCGTGGCGAGTATGAAGCTTCCTCAACCCGGATCACGATCAATATCGATCATCATCTCAGCGGCCGGGAGTTTGCGGACTTCAATTGGATTGATCCGCAGGCGGCAGCAGTTGGCTGCATGATCTATGAATTGGCGGTTGTTGCGGGTGTCGACATTCATCCAGCGATGGCTGATTGTCTCTACACTGCAATTCTCACGGATACTGGCTCTTTCAACTATCCGAGCACCACGGCTGCGACTTTCGCGATGGCCGAACACTTGGTGCGCAGTGGAACCGATCCTCACCGAATTGCGGCAGAGGTTTATTTCTCTAACTCAGCTAGCAAGGTTCGCCTGCTCGGCATTGCCCTGAGCCATATTCAGATTGCAGGATCAGTTTCCTGGAGCCACATTACTCTGGAAGAGATGCAGCGGGTGGGAGCCAGTGTGGAGGATTGCGAGGGAGTTGCGAATCATCTGATCGGCATCGAAGGCGTAGAAGCGGCGGCCTTCCTTCGCGAGACATCGGAGCCGGGGCGGGTTCGTCTTAGCTTGCGCAGCCGGAGAACTTTGGATGTCTCGGTGATCGCGGAGCACTTTGGCGGGGGGGGGCATAAGACCGCCAGCGGATGCACGATGCAAGGGACGCTTGCCGAGGCTACCCAACAAATTGTGGACCAGCTCACCCGCGCCTGTGTTTCTGGAACCCGTGCCTCCGTGGTCGTGGAGGCTCCAACACTGCCCTCAATTCTGTTAGCCTAAGTTTCGCCTTGGTAATCTATGGCGACCCATGAAGGGATACCTTTGATAGGCTTTGTCCAGAGGAGATTCGCCTGATTGCAAAGCTTTTCAGAGTAACGGATCTCACTGTTTGAACGATTTGCCCCAATTCGCATCTGGACCTGGAGAGATACGCTCTGGAGAAACCGCGCCACCATTCATGGGGCCGTCGGCCAGCGTATCTCGTGGCAGAGTGAGGAGTCTCCTCTTCTGGCTGCGCCACCATCCCCTCGGCTATACAGCGACCGAGTTTGCCATCCTTTTGCTTTTTGTAGGATTCTTTCTCTTCTATGGTCTGATTCCGATCTTTGGTGGGGATCAACTGGGACTTGTGGGTGCCGATGAGCCCCGCTACGCTCAAGTAGCCAGGGAGATGCTGGATGCTCATATTGCCGACTGCCATGCCGTACAAGCCACCATCTTGCCTCACAGCCTGCGACTCGCTGATCTTCGCGCCTCCTATGACTGCCTGACTGGAGGTACGGTGACTCCCATCCTTTACGGGAAGCCTTGGCTGGAGAAGCCGGCGCTATATTACTGGCGCGCCATGGGGTACTACAAGGAATTGGGAGTCTACGACTGGACGGCGCGGCTGGCTTCGGCCACTGGCGCGTTGGCGCTGATGATTCTGGCGTTTTTGCATCTGAAGCGATTTCGGCCGGGAGGCCATCTGGATGCTGCTCTGATCATGGTCTCCTCGGTAGCGATGTTTGCGTTTTCTCGAGGCGCTTCCACGGACATGCAACTGGCGGCTCCGTTTTGCATTGGCATGCTCGGCTGGTACGCGTGGTATGAGACAGGCAAGAAGTACTGGCTCTTTGATCTCTACTTCTTCAATGCAGCGGCTACCCTGGCCAAGGGGCCGATTGCACCCTTTCTCGCTTTAGGCATCCTGTGTCTCTTCGTGGGGCTGCGGCGGGAGTGGTCGGCCTTGCGGCGCACTATCTGGATGCCCGGGATTGTGCTTTACCTGATGATGGTCTTGCCGTGGTTCATTGCAGTGCAGCGACGCAACCCTACTTTCTTTGATGAGTTCATTTGGCAACACAATCTGGAGCGGTACTCCACCGACCTGTACCACCATCATCAGCCCATCTTCTACTATCTGATCGTGTTGATTGTCGGACTGCTGCCGTGGACGGCGCTCTCCCTCCGAGCGCTGGTGGATGGCGTGGCTGAGTCCATTGCCGAGTGGAAAGTACGGTTCAAGCCGCAGCGTTACGTTGGACACGTGCGCGCCGGGGATGCCTTTCCCGAGTTTCTGGTCTTGTGGGTGTTGTTTCCCATTGTCTTTTTTTCCTTCTCCGGCTCCAAGCTTCCCGGCTATATTCTTCCTTCCATTCCGCCGCTGGCGATTCTGACCGGCGACTATTTATTCCGCATCCGGCGACCGGGCATCCCCAACTGGTTGTTGTACTCCCATGCCGGACTCACCGGGCTGGTTACCTTTGTCCTGATTCTCTGTCCGCAGTACATCATTCACCAAAAGCTGATCCCGGCCCCCGGCATACTTACGTTGGCCACTTTTCTGGGGGTGGCGGCAGGTTTTTTGGTGGTGCTGGTAACCCACCGCTATGGTGTGCGTCACCTTCGCATGGTGACCATGATTCCCTTGGTTGCCCTGCTCTACTTCCTACTGGGTAGAAACGGACAATTGCTCGATCTGAACTATTCGGCTCGCCCCCTGGCCCGAGAGATCCAGCGGGCGGATCCTGGCGCCAAGGTAGTTGCTGAGTTCCAGGTGCGGCGTGATCTGGTTTATGGACTTGCGTTCTATGAAGACCATAAGATTCTCAGTTATGGTGTGGATGGCGTTCCAGCCGGGGAACATCTTGTCGTCTTTCCTGATCGCGACGAATCCGTCCTGGAGAGGTATTGGAAGGGACGGAAGGTTCAGGCCATACTGCACTATCCTGCGCGTGGTTTGTCAGTGTACAAAGTGTATCCGCAGAGTTGAAGACGGAAGAGAGTGGGAGCCTGGATGTTGGTGAGTTCAGCACAGAGCCGCATATCGGAACTCGAAATTATGGATCTGCGCCACTTCTCCGGAGCGCAGTTGCGGCCCCTGTTGCGGGATGAGGCAGAACGTTGGCAGCGCCGGTTGCACTGGGATTACGCGCAGGCTTCGAGCATGCTGGCCGACTATCTGGATAGCCGCATTTTGCCCGGCTACGTCGCGCTCCAGTCCGGCCGGATTGTCGGTTACGCCTTCTGCGTTTGCGAGGGGACCAAGGCTGTGATTGGGGATGTGTACGCCTTCGGTGAAACCGAGTCCGCGGTCAATCCTATCTGCGAGACACTGACGGATCATCTCCTGGAGATGGTACTGGCCATGCCGGGTGTGGAAAGGGTAGAGTCCCAGTTGCTGATGTTCCCCGACGGAGCGCTGTGGATCGCGTTCCAGCGGCATGGCTTCAAAGCCTATCCGCGCTGCTTCATGCTCCGGGATCTGGAGGCTCGCCCGCCGCTGATGGACGTGACTCCTGCCGAGGTGCATCCTGGAAAGACCCTGTTGCTTGAGGCTTGGCGTGCCGAGTTTTACGATGGCGCAGCGCAGTTGATTCATCGCTGCTACGTCGACCATATGGATGCCAGTATCAATGACCAGTACCGCACGCTCCATGGAGCCCAACGGTTCTTGCACAACATCATTCGCTTTCCAGGTTGCGGCGTCTTTGACCCGGAGAACTCCTGGGTGCTGCGTGCTCCGTCGGAGCGAACTGACAGCAGCTATTCCAAAGCGATGGCTGGGAGTTCCATTGAGGCCGTGCTGCTCAGCTCGAGAGTCTCCGAGGGCGTCAACCACATTACTCAGATCTGTGTTGCTCCTGCTCTGCGTGACCATGGGCTGGGTCGCATGCTGCTGGAGCACTGCGCGAGGGAGGGGGCCAGGCGAGGCGTCCGTCAGCTATCCCTGACGGTGACAGAGGCGAACGCCCACGCGCGGAAGCTCTACGAGAGCGACGGTTTTCAGACGTTGCACCGTTTTGAGGCCATGGTGTTCGATAGCAGCCCTCGTCACTGAACCCGTAGGCTTTTCGATGCGCGTGGCCACTGTTTCCAGTTCGCTCCGGGACACGCCACAGCATACAGTTTCGCGGCGAACTGGCCGTAAACGCCAAAGCGATCCTGCCCCACTTTCTGCAGGTTGAAGTGGGAGCATCCGGGGATGAAGCTGAAGTGTGCATCGGCTCCCAGCGCCTCCAGCCATGGAGCAAACAGATGCGCAGAGCCGTCCAAATGGAACCTATCCGCCGTTTCCACGACGAGGTGAATCCTGCCCTTCAGCAGAGACCCATCTCCCGCCCGCTCCTTTTCAACCAGGTGTGCCAGATCGCAATAGTCGTGCCAGTAGGTGAAAGCCGCGGGATTCACGTCTCCCATTACGCGGTCAAAGCCTTGCCTGAGAGACACGAGCGCTCGTTCGCTCGGGGGTGCAGTGGCGGAACTCCCGAGGCGAACCCGGAAGAAAACGTGAGGCTATGTGTCCTGGGCGCTGGAGAGGTTGGGTTTACGCTGAGGATGCTTATCATCCCCGTACCCGCAAGGAAGAGAGCTTTTCTCTAAAGCCGCATCGACAGAGGTCTACGGGAAGATAGCTTTGAGGGATGATAACAGTCCTACGGAGCGGCATTCGATGGCTGCGCGGCGTGCAGTTGCCGCCGCGCGCTTCGCGCATAGCCCTTGCTTGACGCGGAAGCTCTACTCGACGTGATAGTTAGGTGCTTCGCGGGTGATCACCACGTCATGGACATGGCTTTCCCGAAGCCCGGCGCCAGAGATGCGGACAAAGCGCGCCTTTTCCTGAAGTTCCGCAATGGTTCCACAGCCAAGATAGCCCATGCCGGAGCGCAGACCGCCTACCAGTTGATAGATCGTATCCTCAAGCGGGCCGCGATGTGGGACCCGACCCTCGATGCCCTCGGGGACAAACTTCGCCAGACGGTTGCCGTTCTCGCGTGCGGTGATCGAGGTTCGTCCCGCTTGTTCCGTATCTATATCGTCCCTGCTCTGGAAATAGCGCTCGCCGGAGCCCTGCGCCATAGCGCTGAGGCTGCCCATGCCACGATAGGTCTTGAAGCTGCGGCCCTGGTAGAGGATGGTCTCCCCGGGGCTTTCGTCGACGCCGGCAAAGAGCGAGCCCAGCATGCAGATACCCGCTCCGGCTGCGATAGCCTTGGTGACGTCGCCGGAGTACTTAATGCCGCCGTCGGCAATGACGGTCACGCCCCGTTCACGGGCCGCACGGTAGGATTCCGCTATGGCGGTGATTTGCGGCATGCCCGCGCCGGTGACCATACGTGTGGTGCAGATGGAGCCTGGGCCAATGCCCACCTTGACCGCATCCGCGCCGGCGTCGATCAGCGCCATGGTACCGTCATAGGTTGCCACATTGCCGGCGAAAAGGTCGACATCCGGAAAGGCCTTCTTTACCTGAGAGATGGCCTCCAGAACGCGGGACGAGTGACCGTGCGCAGAGTCGATGGCCAGAGCGTCCACGCGGTACTTCACCAACTCGGCCGCCCGCTCCAGAAAGTCGCCGGTGGCGCCGATGGCTCCGGCAACGCGCAGGCGGCCCTGTGGATCCTTGCTGGCATTGGGGTACTTCAACTTTTTCTGGATATCCTTGACGGTGATCAGACCCTTGAGTTCATAAGCGTCATTGACCACGAGCAACTTCTCCACCCGATGCTGGTGCAGAATGTGTTCGGCCTGTTCCAGCGTAGTTCCTACAGGCACGGTGATCAGGTTGGATTTGGTCATCACGTCTCCAATGGGAATATCCGTGCGGGAGACGAAGCGCAGATCACGATTGGTGAGAATACCAACCAGTTTGTTGTGCCGGGTGACGGGCACCCCGGAGATCTTGAAACGCCGCATCACATCCAGCGCGTCGGCGATGGGCCGCTCCGGCTCGATGGTGACCGGGTCGACGATCATGCCGCTCTCTGAGCGCTTCACCTTGTCGATCTCTCCGGCTTGCTGCTCGATGGTGAGATTGCGGTGGACCACGCCCATGCCTCCCAACTGGGCGATGGCGATCGCCAGCCGGGACTCCGTGACGGTGTCCATGGCAGCCGACATCAGCGGCACGGCGAGAGTGATACGGGGGGTTAACTGGACCTGCGTGCTAACCTGAGCGGGAACGATGTCAGAGTAGGCGGGAACCAGCAGCACGTCGTCAAACGTGAGCGCTTCGGGGATCGAGTTGGGGACCATACCTCTCTATTGTTGCACCTGGAAACCCGGGTCAGCGAGGGGGGGAGCCTGGCAGAGGATCTATTGGATCGTCCTGAGCCCATTCCGGCGCGGGCCTGCTGCGCGGCTAGTGTGCTGCCACGGAAGCAAAGCATTTGACCGGCGGGCCAGGCTGCCGTGAGATGATTATGGGTGAAACACCCGGATTTCCCAGAGGTAGAGGACAATAGGTGGGCGCCGGATCATGGAGGTCTTTGGTCGATCAGGTTCAGAGTGCCCCGTGAGGGAGTCCAGCTATGCATTGCGAGAGATGCACGGCTGGGTGGAGTGGAGAGGGTTGGCATGAGCGACATGATCGTTGTGAAAGATCTGGTAAAGAACTACGGAGAGTTCTGCGCCGTAAACCAGATCTCCTTCACGGTGCCTGAGGGCCAAATCTTTGCCTTTCTCGGACCCAACGGGGCCGGCAAGACCACCACGATCAAGATGCTCACCACCATTCTGGAGCCTAGCGCCGGCGCCCTGCTGGTGAATGGCTATGATCCGGTCTCCCAGCGCAAACAGGCGCGTCGCTCCTTCGGCATTGTCTTTCAGGATCCGAGCCTGGATGAAGAGTTGACTGCGCAGGAAAACATGGATCTGCATGGGGCGCTCTACGGGGTTCCGCGGGGCGAGCGCATGCAGCGTATGCAGGCGCTGCTGGAACTGGTGGGCCTATGGGATCGCCGGAGTGAGTTCGTCAAGCAGTTCTCTGGCGGGATGAAGCGTCGCCTGGAGTTGGCCAGAGCCCTGCTGCACCGGCCTCGCATTCTGTTTCTGGATGAGCCGACGATTGGCCTGGACCCGCAGACCCGCAATCATATCTGGGGCTACATCGCGACGCTTAGCAAGGAGCAGAATGTCACCGTCTTCTTTACGACGCACTATATGGAAGAGGCTGAGCGAGTTGCGGCGGAGGTTGCGGTGATTGACCATGGCAGGATTATTGCTCAGGGAACGCCAGCAGCGCTGAAGCAACAAACGGGATCCCCGACGCTGGAAGACGCCTTTATTGCCCTTACGGGCCATGATATTCGCGACGAGGAGGCCAGCGCAGGAGATCAGATGCGCGTGATGCGTCAGGTGTGGAGAGGGGGCCGACGATGAGAGCGATCCTTGTTCTTTGCATCCGGCAGTTGAAGCGCTATACCCGCTCGCCAGCCCGCATCGTCGGTTCCCTGGGTCAGCCGGTGATCTTTCTCTTGGCGCTCGGCTTTGGGATCGGTTCGGTCTTCCAAAGGGCCGGGTCCGGTAACTACCTCAGTTTTCTGGCTCCCGGGATCATCGTGATGGGCATTATGTTCACGGCGGTCTTCTCCGGCATTGAGATCATATGGGATCGTCAGTTCGGCTTCCTCAAGGAGACGCTGGTAGCGCCGGTCTCGCGGTTACAGATTGTCCTTGGCCGGGTTCTGGGTGGAGCGATTGTCGCCATGTTGCAGGGATTTGCGGTGTTTCTGGTGTGCGTGGCCTTCGGCTTCCGCCTTCACCGCATGGTTCTGGCTCCTTTGGCCTTGGTCTTCATGTTTCTGATCGCGATCTTATTTACTTCCATCGGCACGGCGATCGGTTCCGTATTGCAGGATATGCAAGGCTTTCCCCTGGTGATGAACTTTCTGGTGATGCCGCTGTTTTTCTTTTCCGACGCGTTGTTCCCCATCAAAGGTCTTCCCAGGATTCTTGAAGGAGCCCTGCGCCTGAACCCCGTGACGTATGGGGTGGATGGCCTGCGCGGCGCTCTGATCGGCGTGTCTTCTTTCCACTATCTGACTGATTTTGGGGTTCTTGCCGTGCTGAGCGCTCTCTTGCTGGCAATTGGCAGCTATCTATTTGCAAAGATTCAGTTATGACGATCCTGGTACGGATGGCTGAGAGTTGAGTTGGCTAGATGTTCTTTAGCCAGCAAGTGTCCGAGTTACGCTCCCGAATTTCCAAGGCTATACGCTCGTTTGACGGAGGCGATTCCCGACGGCGGCAAGCTGTTATCCGACCACTTCGCGGTCTACGCGTTCGTAACATGCGGAGCTGTGAGCAAGCGCTGTTCACTTGAGGCAGATGCATCGCCCGAAACAACGTAGGCTACTGCTGCGGCAATAAGCGCTGGAACCAGGAAAGCGTGCCCTCCTATGGCCTCCGCCACAAAGGCCGAAGCCGCAAGAGGCGTCTTGTATCCGGCGGATAGGAAGGCAGCCATGCCTGCTGCGGCATAGAGGCTGGGGTTCGCGCTGTGCACGATGGACTGAGCGAAGGCTGTTCCCAGGCTTCCGCCGGTGAGAAACAGCGGAACAAACATGGCGCTGACGCCACCCGCGCCCAGAGTGGCCAGGGTGGCTCCGAGCTTGAATACAGCGAAGGAGAGCAGTTCGGCCGTGGTGTGGTGCTGGTTGAGAATCGTTCGCACGGCCTCATAGTTTGGGCCCAGCGGGATAAGCCGTCCCGGATAGAGCCACAGAAATGCCACGCCGCAGACACCGGTCAACAGCCCACCGATCCCCATCTTGATCCAGTGCGGCATGTGGACACGCACAACGAAGCTCCGTACGCGGTGAAAGGTGATGACGAAGAGCATCGCAATCAGACCGATGATTAGACCCAGCAGGGCGCTCCAATACAGATCCTCTCGGCTGTAGGCGTCAGTGCTGTGGAAGCTGAAGAGCGGCTTTGCCCCCAATACGCTGCTGAGAGTGACATAAGCTACCACGGATGCAATCAGCGATGGCGCCAGCGCCTCAGGCACCAGATCGTCGAGATAAGGCATCTCTAAGGCAAAGATCAGGCCGGTGAGCGGAGCGCGGAAGATGGCGGACATTCCGGCAGCGGCTCCGCAGATCAGCATGATGCGGCGCTCGCGCTCACTGAGGTAAAAGCGATGCAGTCTGTTCCACAGCCAGGCGCCGATCGCGCCGCCACAATAGATGCTGGGCCCCTCCATTGCGGCACTTCCGCCGAATCCCACCGTGGCGATGGAGGCCGCGATCTTCGGGAAGAAGCTGCGCAGATCCATGCGTCCCCTGCGTTCGTGA
The DNA here is from genome assembly GCA_049977105.1 of Acidobacteriaceae bacterium. Taxonomy (GTDB): domain Bacteria; phylum Acidobacteriota; class Terriglobia; order Terriglobales; family Acidobacteriaceae; genus Granulicella. The sequence continues at coordinate 56,789 of JBMFGX010000015.1, forward strand.
TAGGAGCGGATGACCTCGTCGGTGGAATGCTGATTGGGATCGGGGGTCAACCACTGCATGATGAGACCGGCCAGCACCGATCCCAACACCAGACCAGGCACAATCGCCCAGTGGCGCTTCAGGTAGAAGTTCAGTACCGCCGGCCACAGCTTGTCCAGAACCACCACCGCGATGCCGCTAATGGCCAGCCCGGTAATCACCCCTACGATGGGGGCCAGAATCAACCACTTGCGCAGATGGCGAGCATACGTGCGAGTAAGGTCTTCCCCTACCAGAAAACGCATGCGGCGGATATGACGTTGGAAGATTAAGGCGCGCCAAGGGCGGGTTGGATGGCGATCAGATCGGTTAGCAGAGTTCATAACGCCTTTCTTCGGCTTTGCAGGGATCTGGCTGTGCGCCCGGCTCCGGAGAAATGATCATCTCGAAGCCTTCGGTCGACCAAACCTCCTCATGGTTGACTTCCGGATCTCCAGCCTTTGAGGTTTTGGCGCCTGTGCGCTGGAATTGATCACCGCACGGAGACACCTCACTTCCGCGAGGCGAACGCATCTCAGCCGGAAGCGAATCTCCTCGCCGCGAGGCGTGTGAGAGACCAGTACCTGACGCCGCTCGATGGTAGAGTTCTGCCGTTGTGCAAGGCCAGTCTTCATTGCCCTTACCACCAGCCCCACCACCGAGTTGCTTCTCTCCGGGGAGAAAGTCAACCAGTCGAGAGATGGTAGCCACGCCGTTCTCCGTGAATCCGGCGATGCTCAGCATGAGCTGATGCTGTTGGGGCGTAACTCCTGCGGATCGGGCTTCCTTCTCGCTAAAACCTCCGAATCACCGCAGCGCATAACAGAACCGCACCAGAGCACAAAGCACCTCCTGTTCTTTTGCTCGCTCATCCAGACGAACTCCTGGCCTTTGCGACGACCACCGTACCTTATTAGATCGCAAGACAACCCGATTTGTATCGTATAGTGATCTTTCTGCCAGGCGAATCGGGGGTATCCCGAATCTTGGGCAAGCGCTGAACGTCCATCTGGCAGGCGAAGATCTCATCCACTCATCCTGTGGTAGTGAGGGCTTGAGGCCCAGCGCGCATCGTGCTTTAGCAGGCTAGGGGTTTGCCCAAGTCTTCGGAGCCGAGAAAAAATCCCAAGTTCCCCGGGAGAGATCGATAATCTGTGTAAGGAGGGATGCTGATTATGTTCCTGCGCAGACCCCTGCTATCTGTGATTCTGGCCGAGATCGTCGCCTGTGTCGCGTTCATCGTCCTGGCTATGTTTGGGGCGATCCATGCAAGCCGTCCAAGACTAGCCCCCCACAGTCCGACCCGTGATGCGGTGAGGGCGAACGCGCAAAGGCTCACAACGATTTCGACTGCTACCTTGCTGCAGGGCAGAGATCCTGCACACAAACTGACTCTGCGGCGAGTATCGCGTGGCCAGTACAGCGACTGGAATTCGCCGCTGTGGCTTCCGATTCAATTCCGGGATCCGAAGGATCTAGGCGTTGGAAAGCTGCTGGTAGCCAGCCGCGGCCTCGGCGATCCGAACTTTACCGAAACGGTGATCCTGCTGGTTCACTACGATAAGAGAAGCGTCGTGGGACTCATTCTCAACCGGCGCAGCGCAGTTCCCATCTCCCGAATCTTCGATCTTAAGGCAGCCAGGGACCGCAAAGATCCGGTCTATTTAGGTGGTCCGGTGGATCCTTCCGTTGTATTTGCCCTCACGCAGTCTCCAGTTGCGCTGAAGAAGGCAGTAAATGTCTTCGGCCAGGTGTATCTGATCTCAGATAAAGGCATGTTCGAACGTACGCTGGCGTCTCAGCCGGATCCTGGCGTCTTCCATGTGTATCTGGGTTATGCGGGATGGACGCCGGATCAACTGCGAAATGAGATAAAGTTGGGCGCATGGTATGTGTTTCCGGCAAAAACTGACGCGGTCTTCAATTCTGATCCAGTTGCTTTGTGGGAGCAGATGATTCAACAGACAGAGCTTGAATCGGCGCAGATGGAACCCTTGCCAGCGCCCTTCGGGCGGGCAGGACAATGATGAGAGATCTGCGCGGTCCGTTTGCTGTGGTGGGGATGTTACTCGACCTGGACCGTCGTCTGCAGCGGCAGATCTGCTGAGGAATCCCCAGCCATGAGGACAATGGGCGTAGCTTCCACCTCCAGCGAATGGGCCTGGCTGTTCCAGTAGGCCAGACGCTGTGCGGGCAGAAGAATGTGCACGGTCTGGGTCTGGCCAGGCTCGACGCCGACGCGCTGGAAGCCCTCCAACTCTTTGCGAGGGCGCTCGACCGCAGAGTGAGGATAGTGGACATAGAGCTGTACTACGGCATCGCCCGCTCTCCGACCGGTGTTGGTTACGTCGACGCTGACGGTGATGGAGCCGTCTCTGGCAAGATGGGTTGAGCCGGCATGGAGGTTGGAGTACTTGAAAGTTGTGTAACTGAGCCCGTAGCCGAACGGGTAGAGCGGCTGCCCCTTGAAGTACATGTACGTATGGCCGTCGCGAATGTTGTAATCCCTCAACGGCGGTAACTGGCTGGCGGAGCTGGGCCATGTGTCCACCAGATGGCCCCCGGGGTCTTCGTCGCCAAAGAGGACCTTGGCTAAGGCGGTTCCTTCGTCCTGCGAGGACTGCGCCATGTGAAGGATGGCAGGCAGGTTGGCTTGGCTCCAGTTGATGGCGAAGGGAAAGCTGGAGACCAGGATTTCGGCCGTGTGCGGATTGACATAATAGATCTGCTTGGCGATCTGCTCTTGGGCCAACTGGATGCTCTCGCGGTCGCGTCCCTCACGACCGTCACTGGGAGTGGTGCAGGGGAGTGTGTTGCCGCCGTCAGGGGTGTTTACCCAGGAATCACCCTGATCGCCGCAGGTTGGGTCGTTGCCGATGACCACGACGGCGACATCGGAGTGGCGCGCCGCTTGTACGGCGGCAGCTTCATCGTTGGCGGAATCGTAGGGCACAAAGTTGATTTTGACGTAGGGACCGACCTCGTCACGAATGCCTTCGAGCGGAGTTACGGCATAGGGTGGTGTGCCGCCATACCAATCCCAGTGCACCACGTTGGCCAGCGGACCAATCACCGCGATGGAGTGGATCTTTGCGCGATCCAGGGGAAGGAAGTTGTTCTGGTTCTTGAGCAGGACGACGGACTCCATCGCCAGCTTGCGGGAGACGGAACGATCGCGATCGGTATCCCATGGCGGCGGCTGATCGCCCGTCTGCCGGATTGCGGTGTAAGGAACCATGCTGGGTGGATCGAGCAATCCGAGTTTGAGCTCGATGCGGAACTTGCGGCGCAGCGCCTGATCGATCTCGGCGGGGGAGATCAACCCCTGTTTTACCGCGGCGTGCATCTCATCCTTGTAACTATCCAGGAACTGATTGATTCCGGCCTTGAAGGACGCAACCACGGCTGAATCCTGGTTGGGGAAGAGATGGCGAGGATCCACTAGCAAGTGGATGGCGCCACCATCGCTGGAGATCACATCCAGGCCCCATTTGTCGATGAGCAGAGTGCGAAGAATGGGATTGACCGCCATGGGAGTGCCGTTCCAGGCGTTGTAGGAGGCCATGACTGCCTTTGCTCCGCCCTGCAAAAAGCCCATACGGAAGGGAACCGAGTAGTACTCCCAGAAGAGCCTCTGGTCAAAGTTGGAGGAAGAGCTGGTGCGGTAGTTTTCGTTCTCATTGGCCAGAAAGTGCTTGAGCAGAGCGGCTGCCTGCCAGTACTTTGGGTTATCCCCCTGCAGGCCGTGGATGAAGGCGGTCGCCATGGTTCCGTTGAAGAAGGGATCTTCGCCGTATACCTCTTCACTGCGGCCCCAGCGGGGATCACGGTCCAGGTCAGCCTGGGGGCCCCAGAGCATGAGGATCTGGCGGTTGTACTTGGGTGTCTGCGTGATGTAGCGGGCCTCATACCCCTCCACTCCCGCGGCCTGGCGAACCAACTCCGGATCCCAGCTTTCGCCCATTCCCGGGGGCTGCGGGAACTGCGTGGTGGTGATGGGCTGGCGAACATAACTGGACTCGCGCTGCACAACGCCGTGAATCCCTTCCGAGCTGCCGATATTGGGAACGCCCAGGCGTGGTACACCGGTCGAAGTACCCAGGCAGTCGATCTTCTCCTCCAGCGTCATCCGCGAGAGCAGATCATCGATGCGCTGCTCGGTGGGTAGCTTTGGGTTGTCAAAGGGATAGTTCTGCAACTGCCACTGAGAGACCTGCTGCGGAGGATGAAGCGGTTGCTGTTGCGCAGCAGTGCCGGAGGTAAGCGTGAGCGCAGAGCAAAGAGCCAGCACAGAAGCGAGGTTCCGCATGAATTTCAACTTTCTCCTCCCGCGCAGTGCTGCAGAGTCCGACCGGCGGGATAGGGCTAAGTTTCGGATTAAAGCGTATCAAACAGTGGCGAACTCCGCACTGATCTGGCTCGGCCATTCCGTTTTTGTCGCGGCTATTCAAGCGTGCAGAACACGGGATAAGGGCGGGGCCGGGAAAGATTTGAGCGGAAGAGGGGCAGTATCAGGAGAGCGCAGAGCGTGCTGGATCGGCGTGGTTACTGACCGAAACGACATCGGTGATGGGAGCTGGGTTGCCCTGATCGAGGGCACAGCGAACGTGAACGTATCCAGCCACCTCGGTGCATTGCTCTATCCCAATAATTATCCGTTAGCTCTGCTGCCGCATCGGGAAGGCTGAACTCACCGTTCGATTCTCCTAACCTACAGAAGCCGAAGGTGTGCGGGTGGAATCTCGTTTTTCAGCAGGAGGTTGGCCGTGAAACGCTGTTCATCGGTGAACTATCTTGCAGCCATGGGTCGCGAACTTCCCAACTTTGTGGATGTGAATCGGAACCCGGCCACTTCTTTCGGAACCCTCACCGTGGTCGATGACGTTTAGATAAGCGGTGCAGCGCGCCAACACTTTTATTTCACGGCGGGAACGGACTTTTGTTCCCGCGGAGAAAGCTTCTCGACCAGAGCCGTATCTGCTGCCTGGACAATATTTTTGGTTTTGTCAAACTCGACCTTGGCTTCTGCAGTTTGGCCCATTGCCCGATAGAGGCGGCCCAAACGCCAGTGTACGTTGACGTCGTTGGGCGCAAGGGATTCGGCCAGCTTCAGTTCGTGCAGGGCGTCTTTGGACTGACCTGTGCTGGCATCGATCGCGCCAAGATCAAGGTGGGCAAGTTCATCTTTGGGGTCAATGTGGATCGCCTTTTCCAGAATGGGCCTGGCAGTCGCGAACTGGCTTAGCTTCACGTGGCAATCGCCCAGATAGCTGAGATCCTCGGCATCGTTCGGGTCGAGTTTAAGTTCGGCCGTGAACTCCGGAATCGCTTCGGGATACCGATGCTTGGACCAATACAGGTAACCCAGGCCGAAGTGCACATCGGGCAGGGTGGGATCTGCCTGGATCGCGGCGCGGAATTGATCGACCGCACCCGTCCAGTCTTTCATCTGGTCCAGAGCTTCGCCAGCGAGCATATCCGCCTCGGCTGAGTTCGGGTTTAAGACGAGAATCTCGCGATAGACCGCTAAGACCTTTTGATCCTGCCTGGTCCAGAGGTAGCTATGCGCCAGGGCGAGCCGCAAGGGCAGGTTGCTGGGGTCGCGGTCCGCGGCTTCCTGCAGAAACGGTGCGGCCTTGGCGTACTCTCCGGCGCCGTAATAGGACATGCCGAGCAGAATGGCCAACCTCTGCCGTTCGGGCGAATTGGCAGCAGCAACCCGGATCAGAGGAAGAAACTCCTGAGCAGCCTGCTGCATCTGGCCGTCCTTGAAGAGCGCCAACCCGAGGTTGAGGCGAAGGCCAGAGCCGGGAAAGTGCAGGGCAAGAGCCTTGCGATCATCGGCGATCGCCTGCGTATAGTGCTGCTGGCGCGCGGCAATTACCCCTAGGTTCGCATAGGCCTCGGCGCTGGATGGATGCGCTTTCAGCCAATCACGCCAAGCCGACTCGGCGCCTGCATCATCGCCCCTCTCTTCAAAAAGAAGGGCCCTTTGGCGGGAGGTTGGAGGTGCAGCTGATTCCTGCGCCGCGCATGGGAAGGCACAAAGAAGCAGCGCCAGGCCGAAGAGCAACGGGCGGGCAGAAAGGCGATGACATGGATGAGCCGCTTTCCCATTCCAGTCAGGTTCGATCATGCGACCTCTCTTTGGAAAAAGATTCCTGAAGCCATTTTCGCCGATCGGTACCAGGTCGACAATCTGCACAAAAGAAACGGGCGCGGCAGCGGTGAGCTGCCGCGCCCAGGGTTGCAGAAGCGAGATTAGAAGAAGACCTTGCCGCCGAGTTCGATCTGTCTGGCGTTTGAGGTCACGCTGCCCCCAATCGTGTCCGAGCCAAGGACGCCGAAGTTTCCGCTGCTCGGCTGGTTCGGGTTACTGGAGAGGAATCCGGTGAACTGCGGATGGTTGAGCGTGTTGAAGGTGTCAACCCGGAGCTGGACGTTGACTTTGCCGATCAGGAAGGTTTTATAGACCGAGAGGTTGACGTTGCTGGAGCCGGCTCCAACCACGGCGTCTTTGCCGGAGTTGCCGAAGCCATTGGTGATGCCACCCTCCCATACCGGGACTGGCGAGGTGAAGTTGGCATTCGTCAGCCACTGGTAGTGGCTCTTGATGTAATGGATAGGGCCGGTCAGTTGAGGACGGCTGTTGTAGTAGCCACCCAGACCGACGGTATCGCCGTAGGAGTTTCCAGGCGCCGCGTTGCCGAACCAAGGCAGACCGGTCTCGCCGAGGAAGTCGCCCGCGATCTCCCATCCACCCGCCAGACTGTGAGTGAGGCTGTGCCCGTGCTCGAAGAATGGCAACTGATACTCAAAGTTGATGTTGAGGATCTGACGGCGATCCAGCGAACCTGACCCTTTGTCATACCGCAGGTTCCACGGATTATAGGACGTGGTCAGGTCGTTGCTGGTCTCCAAATCGTCAATCTCATGGGACCACGTGTAGTAGGCGCCGTAGCTGAGGCCCCACCTATTCTGTTGCCGCAAACCCACCTGCAGGCTGTTGTAGCTGCCGTTGGCTGGGTTTTCCTGGCTGTTAATGTCGCCGAAGCCTGGGTAAGTGACGTCGCTGTTGAACTGCTGTGGGGGAAGTAGGCCTACCGCAGCCAACTTGCGGGTCGCAAGCGATGTGGTGAGAGGGAAGTCGTTGATGGGAATCCAACTGTTCTGGTCCCACTGCACGTTGCCCACGTACTGCACGGTAAAGATGACAGCCGGCAGAATCTGATGCTGGATGCCGAGGCTGTACTCGGCGACTCCGGGATTCGGAAAATGCCTGTCCATCGAGTTATAGCCCTCTGGGAACAAGGGCGTGGCCGCAGTTGCGCCGGTTAGCCAACTGGTGCTCGGGTTGCTGAATTCCACGTCGCCTGCCGAGGGAGTGGTGACGAACGGAGCGGCACCGGCAGCATCGTAGATGGTGTTGCCCTGCACGCGCTCGTAGAAGACTCCGAAGCCGCTGCGGAGGATGGTTTTGCCGTTCCCGAAGATGTCATACGCGAAACCGAGCCGAGGCTCGATGGTATTGTAGTCGTTCCTCGCCAGACCGCGTGGCACTCCGTTCCGCCCGGCTAACCCGACGCCATTGAGGTAAAACAAGGGATAATCTACGTTGACGGGCTGTGATCCCGAGACGATTGGCTGCTGGGTTGCCAAATCCCATTGCGTCAATCCAAGACTGGTGCTTGTACATCCATTGCCGGCGCCGGTGCAGAAAGCGCCGCTGGTGCCGAACGTGGGAGTCATGCTTGGCTGATAGAGGTTCGGGTAGAAGTTTGAGACCTGGTTATTGCGCTCCTCGTCCAGAGGCATGGCGTCGTAACGGAGGCCAAGCTGCACGTTGAGGCGCGGCGTCACGTGCCAGTTGTCCATGCCAAAGACGGAGATGGTGTTCTCGAAGTAGTGATTGACGGGGTCGGCGTTGGCCTGGTTGTAGCTGGTGGCCAGACCGAGCAGGAAGTCCGCATACGAGTCGCCGGTCAGGCTCGTCGTCGAAGCGCCGTTGGCAAAACCGTCGTTAAAGGTATAGGTGCCTTCGGTTTGGCTCCCAATGATCTGGTTTTTGGTGTAACGGTTGAAGTAGCCACCGAACTTCAGGGTATGCTTGCCCGTCGTCACGGTCAGGAAGAGGTACTCGTTGAGATCCTCGGCGCCATTGTGCCAGGGGTCGTTGCCTGGTCCCCAGGTATCACCTACGGTGGACCAGGTGATGTTGGGCAGGCGGTCCAGCGCGTTGCCGCCCGACCCAAAGTAGCTTTGGGCGTTCCAGCCCGTAGGCTGTACAAAACTGCCTCCAGCCTCGGCCACGGGAGCGATCAGGATCTTGTTGCCGTCATAGTTCAGGGCGGCCTCCAGCAGGACGTTGGGGGACAGGGTGCCGGTCAGCTTGATGACGGAGCTATAAGACGGGTTGCTGAACGTAGAGCCCACGGTCGGGATGTTGTCCGCCTGCCACTCCGGCGTGGCCTGGGAGGAGACGCTGGCGTCGTGGACAAAGTGGCCGAAGATCGACCATTTGCTGTTGAAGTTGTGGTCGACGCGGAAGAGGTCTTCCCGGACCATGATGGGCAGATGGCCGCCAACGGGCGTGTAGGTGCCACTGGGCGAGGTTGACGGGGGCAGGTTGTGGAGGGTGTTGAAGAGCAGTGCGTTGGAGTCCAAAAGGTTAGCGGGAATGGCGTTGGCCACGCCGTTGTACACCCAAGGTTGTCCGGGGGTAAGGCCATCTGCTACCAAGGAGTTGTAGAGGGGAGTGCCTACCGGAGCGTTGGGCACCATGAGTTGCGGTGCGGCGTCGTAGACGGGCAATTGGTAGGTGAAGGTAGATGGCGATGTCACCATGTCGGATGCGGGCAGGGTTTGAATCGGATTGGTTGGAACGCCAGTGACCATCCTGCGCCACTCCTCGTTGTAGAAGAAGAATGTTTTGTTCTTCGCCACGGAGTTATAGTGGCCGGGGATGAAGAATGGTCCGCCCAGGTTGGCTCCAAAGACGTTATAGCGCAGCTCGGAGATTGGCTGCGGGGCCTTGTTGTAGTAGTCGCGAGCGTCCAGCGTATCGTTGCGGTCGTACTCCCAGACTCCGCCATGAAACGTTGAGGTGCCGCTCTTGATGGACATGGTGACCGCGCCACCCGAGGCGTAGCCGTAGTCCGGATTGTAGTTGCTCGATAGCACCTGGAACTCGCCGAGTGCATCCTGCGACGGCATGATGTCCATCGTGCCGCCGGCACCGCGGTCGTAGTCTTCGCCGCCGTCCAGGATCCAGATATTGTGGTTCTGGTTGAGGCCGTTGAAGCTAATGGCCCAATTGGCATTGACCGACATGGGACTTTCCATCGATGGCAGGTTGCCGCTGATGCCCATGCCGAACGTCGCCAGACTGATGATGCTGCGACCGTTGGTGGGCAACTGCGCAATCTGCTGTTGGGTGATGAGGGTGCTTACCTCGTTTGACTCAGCCTGCACGGCGAGCGCGTTGGCAACCACGGTGACTGTCTGATTAGACTCTCCAACGGCGAGTTTCACGTTCACGCGGAAGGTCATCGAGATGTTTACCACGACGCCGGTCTGGACGGATGTCCGAAAGCCTTTGGCGGAAACTTTCACGGTATAGTGGCCCGCATTCAAACCGGCGAAGGAATACATGCCGCTTCCGTCGGATACGGTGTTCTGGGTGAGCCCCGTGACCGGGTCGATGAGCTGAACATTGGCTCCGGGCACAACGGCCCCGGTCTGATCGGTAACGGTGCCGATGATCGTCGAGTTGGCCTGTGCGAAGACTTGGACACTGGTCAAAAGGAGGAATAGCGGCAGGAGGAGGAACTTCATGATTCTATTTCTCGTCATGGTGACTCTCCAAATTTGATATCAAGTTAGGCTTCATTTGTTTGAGTTCATCTTTTGTGAAATTTGCGTGTGCAGTTTGCGTTGGGGTGCTATGCGTTGCGATTGAGCCCGGGCATTTCTGGAACCGCCAGCTTGCCGATGCCATCTTGTTCGGTGGCGAATGGAAGGAACGTGCGGCACGGATCGTGACCAGCGGGGCTGATCTTCCCCGGTCTATCCTCCGGTACACCTGAAAGGTGTCCGAATCCCTCCGAATTTCCAAACGCGGTCCGGAAAGAAATCTGGTAGGTACTCTTCTGGTCTGGCTTGGTAGAGGAAACCAAGTCAGTGCAGATTCGCTCGCGGTGCGTCCACACTCGAAAACGTCGCAGACCGCTGGAGAACCTCAGTGTGAAATACGGCTTGAACGTTTGAGTCACCAAAGTCCTCCGGCGAGCAGATCAGATGGATTCCTGTTTTCAAACGGGCTCATGCTTTCGGATGAGGCCGCTCCGCATCTTGTTACGGAGCTGGAATCCAGCCATTTAGGAAGCGACAGCCATTCAAACACTCAAGGAAGAGATCTGTCAAGAAGAATTTTTCCTTGTTTAAATCCCTTTAGTACGTGTGCCTGCGCTCTCGTCGTGGAAGGGGAGAGCCATCGGCGCCGTCGCTGCCTCTCTCTTCTTACCGCAATTCAACCCATGCTCAAAAATGTCACCGGTTACCAGGAGTTCGTCGCAGGCCACTTCGACTGCCGTGGCAGGGGTAAGCATGTTCTGGGCCCGCTGAGTCGTCTGCAAAACCTAGGGTCACCGTGCAGATCAGCTCATCCGAGAAGTTTCTTACGGAGATGTCTCCTCGGTTTTTCCATTCCTGGAAAACGGTTTCATTTACCGTGGGCCGACAAGCGCCGATGTAAGACTTATGGGCGATAACCCACATCGCTTCCTTTCATTTGCCAAGTCATTGAGTGCGCCATTAGACTGCTCGGGACGTTGCTGCGGAGGACTCGGGACGTTGCTGCGGAGGAAATGATGCGAGGAAGTTACGTGCACAGGCTGGCGGCAACGGGCGCCGCGTTTTTGCTTACAGGCATGGCGGCGGCGCAATCCGCGCCAGTGGTGACTGGCAATCCGCGAGTGGACCGGCTGCTCAGCGAGATGACGCTTCAGGAAAAGATCGCGCTGATTCACGGTGCGCAGGAGGATCCCGCGGTCTACCAAGGGCAGGCGGGCTATCTGGCGGGTGTGCCACGGCTCGGCATTCCGGGGCTACGTTTTGCAGACGGGCCGCCGGGCGTGCTGACGCGTGTGCCGAGCGAGGGAGAGACGGCGACCATGGGCGTCGCCGCAACCTTCAGCCCGAAGGATGCGTTCGAAAATGGCGTGGTGATCGGACGCGAGGACCGCGCCAATGGCATTGACGTAAGCCTGCAGCCGTTTGTGAATATCGATCGCGACCTTGAGTTCGGCCGCGGATACAACACCTTTGGCGAGGATCCTTACCTGACCAGCGTCATCGGGGCTAAGGAGATTGAGGGCATCCAGTCGCAGCACGAGATGGCGATGGTGAAGCATTACGTGGCCTACGACTCGAATGCGACGAACATCTTCGTGGACGATCAGACGCTGCACGAGGTGTATCTCGCTCCGTTCGACGCCGCGATCCATGCGGGGGTCTCATCGATCATGTGCTCCTACAACCGGATCAACGGCGCATTTGCCTGCGGCAACAAGCACAACCTGACGGTGATCCTGCGCGGCCAGATGGGATTCCAAGGGTTCGTGACCTCTGACTGGGGCGCAGTCCATGCGGTGAACTTTATCAACGCGGGTCTGGATATGGAGATGCCGGGAACCGGACTTGGAATTCCGTCGTTCTTCAGTCTTACCCCGCCGCGGCCCATTCCACCGCACGCCATGAAAGACATGATGGCGATGTTCGGTGGCCATATTCCGGAGGAGCCGACTCCGGCGCCAGGAGGCAAGGGTGACTTCGGGGTCGAGTTGAACCCGGAGAGAATGCCGGCTGCCCTGAAAGACGGAACGGTGACCGAGGCAAGAATCACCCAGGCAGCCGGGCGCGTGCTCAGCGAAATGGATAAGTTTGGTTATCTGGACGGCGGCGAAAAGCATTCCGTAACCCCGCAAGACATTGAGGCCAACGCAAAGATTATTGAAAAAACCGGTGAAGACGCCGCCGTACTCCTCAAGAATGAGGATCATTTGCTTCCGCTCTACGCCGCCGAACTGGACGACGTAGTGCTGATCGGGCCGACGGCCGGACAGGTCGATTCGATCGGCATCAACGGAGAACGCAGCGTGGGTTTGCCGTGGCGCGAGGTGGGTCCGCTGGCGGCGATGCGAAAGATCTCCGGGGATCCGAAGATTCGATTTTCCGTGGCGGACAACATGACGGGAACCCTCGTTCCGGCGAGCGCTCTGAGCCACGACGGCAAGCCCGGATTGCTGCGCGTAGGCAACAGCGGTGGCGCGACACAGGTGGACGCGCAACTCAACTTCACCCAACTGAATGGCAACCCACTGCCGGCCAATGCGACGCTGACGTGGAAGGGCACGCTCACCCCGCCGCACGCCGGCGATTACTGGCTCTATCTGCAGGCGCTGGGGACCAATGCCGGCATCATGATTGACGGCAAACCGCTAGCGCGGACCGGCGCCTTCCAAGGTGGAGTGCATGGCGATATTCTGCAAGCGAACCAAGACAATGTAGTGCCGACGCCCGACGGGCTGGACAACCTGCGGCGCGCCGTGCGCCTGACAGCCGGCCCACATGCAATTGAGGTGAAGACCACGCCGGACAGCTCTGGAGCGCCGGTGCAGGTGCGTTTGAACTGGTACACGCCTGAGCAGCGCAAGGCGGATGCTGCGGCGGCGATTGAGGCGGCGAAGAAGGCCAAGGTTGCCGTGGTCTTTGTCTGGACACGGCTGACGCCCGTCTTTGGGTTGCCGGGTGATCAGGACAATCTGGTGGAAGAGGTGGCGGCGGTGAATCCGAACACCATCGTTGTTCTCAATACGAGCCAGCCAGTGGCGCTACCGTGGCTCGACAAGGTCAAGGCTGTTCTCGAAATGTGGTGGCCGGGCGACGAAGGTGGATGGTCCACGGCCAATCTGCTGCTCGGCAAGGCAAGTCCGGCCGGACGGCTGCCGGTGACCTGGGGGAAGAAGCTGACGGACTATCCGGCAACCGATCCGCGCTATCCCGAGCGAAGTTGGAAGGGCGTTGACGGAAAGACAACCTATAGCGAAGGCGTTAATGTGGGCTACCGCTGGTTTCAGAAGGAGCACATCCAGCCGCTATTCCCATTTGGCTACGGCTTGAGCTACACCAGCTTTGCCTACTCCGGGCTCAAGGTTCAGAAGGCTGCGGACGGCGGGTTGAATCTCAGCTTCGAGATTCGGAACACGGGCAAGATGGACGCTGACGAAGTGCCGCAGGCTTATCTTGGCGCGCCGAGTTCGATTCCGGCGGGTGTGCAGTTCCCGGTGAACGCGCTGGTAGCCTTTGACCGGGTCACCATCCCGGCAGGCCAAAGCCGCGTCGTCGCACTGCATGTGCCGCTTCGCCAGTTGCAGTACTGGTCCGTCAAAGAACAGAAGTGGACGTTGCCGCAAGGCGCACGGACACTGAGTGTGGGCCCGTCGTCCGCCGTGCTTCCCTTGCATGAGGAGATCAACGATTCAGCGATGTAACGTGGCTGTCCGGAGGCACCCATGCGCCAGAGCGATTTTACGATCCGTGTAACGGAATGGCGCGAGACATCAGACAGTTGGTCGCGCTCCTGAGGATCTGGGTGGTGAAACGCTTCTCCGCGTGACTGGATGAGTGCCGCCGACTTTGGAAGATCTCTGAACGGAACCTCGGTGTCGGCTTGCGGTTTGCACCCCTCGCCTTGCTCGTCCTGCTCCTCCGAAGATCGCGAACAGGTGCTAAGCGGCTTGGAAGTCAACTTCGGCCTAAATGCCCACCGGGTAGGGCTTCTCATGCATCTCTTCGCCCGCCGAGCCTTTGCGTTCGAAGCGGCCTTGGAAGATACTCAGCAGCCCGGTATACCAGTAGCCGAGCACGAAGAGCAGCAGGAAGGGAACGGTGAAGTAGTTTTCGGTGGTCACAGCGTACCAGACGGTGGCGGCGAAGTAGATGCCGATGGCTATCTCGATCCAGGGAATGATTCCCAGGCGCTTTCGGTACTTGCGCGCCTGTGACTTTTCGCCTTTCTTCTGCACGCGGTACTTGGGAGTTCGTGCAAATGCACTCTTCACTCCAAAGAGAGCCTCCAGAACCGCTTTGGTGTTCGTTACGGAAAGGCCCACGCCCAGGGACATCAGGAACGGAAGATACAGAAAAGTCTTGTACCAGGTACGAGGAAACAACTCTCTTTGACTGACCAGATAGAAGCTGGAGACGCTCATGGTAGAGGCCATGAAGAGCGGGAAATCGATCAGCATCATCTGGATGGGGCCCTGCCAGGAGCGGATAATCATAGCCGGCATCAGCAGCACGGAGAGTACGATCATCAGCGGATAGCTGATGTTGGCCGTGAGGTGATACCAGGCTTCCAGCTTGGTATGGAGTGGTGCATCGGAACGAAAGACCGACGGCAGAACTTTTTTTGAAGTCTGGATAAGGCCCTTCGCCCAGCGGGCCTGCTGCGTCTTGAAGGCGGTCATCTCGATGGGAAGTTCGGCAGGGCACTCAACGTCCTGCAGGTATTTAAACTTCCATCCTTTGAGCTGGGCACGGTAACTGAGGTCGGTGTCTTCGGTGAGGGTGTCATGCTGCCAGCCGCCAGCCTCGTCGATTGCCTCGCGGCGCCACATTCCGGCTGTGCCGTTGAAGTTGAAAAAGACGCCGGCGCGGGAGCGGCCGCCGTGCTCCAGGACGAAGTGGCCATCGAGCAGGATGGCTTCTACCTGGGTGAGAAAGCTGTAGTTGCGATTCAGGTGGGTCCAGCGGGTCTGGACCATGCCCACTCCCGGTTCGGCGAAGTGGTGCACTACCTTGCGCAGCCAGTCGGGAGGTGGGACAAAGTCGGCGTCGAAGATAGCGATGAGTTCGCCTTTTGCCGAACGCAACCCCTCTTCGAGGGCGCCGGCTTTGAATCCATGGCGATTCGTGCGGTGCAGGTAGTACACCGGCTGGGGAGGCAGTCCCTGAGTCCCGGCGGCAAAGCGTGACACCATGGCTGAGGCAACCTCAACGGTCTCATCGGTGGAGTCGTCCAGGAGCTGAATCTCAAAGCGGTCGCGGGGGTAGTCCAGTCGGCAGCAGGCGTCCAGTAGACGGTCAATGACAAACTGCTCGTTGTAAATGGGCAACTGCACGGTGACGAAAGGAAGATTCTCTTCCTCAAAGTGCGCGGGCGGTTGGTTGGAGTGGGATTGGCGGTGCTTGTTGCGGTAGTAGAGCCAGACCAACTGGTAGCGGTGGATGCCATAGAAGGCCAGGATCACCATCACCAGGAAGTACGGGACCAGCAGGCTGATGTCGAAGGCGTTCCAGCGGTAGACGTTGCGAAATGTGTGATCAGCGTAGTGGGTTTTCCAGTAGTGCGTGAACCCGTGGGAGGCCACAAGCATGGCGAGCGCATTGATTTGGCTGAACAGAGAGCTCTCCAAGGTTAAGGAAGTTCGCAGATCGATTTTACGCGAACGGTGACGGCCTGCTTGCGGGGGAACTCGGGTAGCCTTATCAGTTGCCGTGCCCAGAAGTTTTTGAGGTTTTTACAGAAATGTTGTTTTCCCGCAGGCCGCGACGATGAACTCTGATGGGGTTGGATACGGTTCTTCAGGAGCGGGATTCATGCAGGAACAGGGTGCGGTAAGGGATGTCGCGTTCGACGGGTTTGAAGCCGGCTTGCCGGATGATGCGGCGCAGCTCTTCTTCGCCGGCTTCGCCCGGCTTGCTGCTCTGCTCATCGATCTGGACGGAGCCCACATCGTTGCTGCCAAAACGCAGGCCCACCTGGAGCATCTGGATGCCTTGGTTCGGCCATGAACCCTGAATGTGGGGGATGTTCTCCAGGTAAAGGCGAGAGATGGCCAGCGTGGTGAGATAGTCGATCGCCGTGGGCTCAGGGACGTTGGAAATCCCCGCGATACCCAGTCTGCTTTGATAGGCAAGCGGGGTAAAGGAGAAGAAGCCTCCGTAGTCCTGCTGGAGTTGGCGGAGAATCTCCAGGTGGTTGACGCGCTGCTCAGGGGTTTCGCCGACGCCGAAGACCATACTGGCGGAGCTTCTCAGTCCGAGCTGGTGGGCGGTTCGGTGGACGCTAATCCAGGCCGCAGTGGAGGAGTTCTCCGGAGCCAGGTGGGCGCGGATGCTGTCGTCGAGGATGATGGCATAACTATCGATCGAGTCAAGGCCTGCCGCCTGCAGACGGGCCAGAGCATCGCGTAGGGCGATGCCGGCGCTCGAGGCCAGGGTGAGGATCTGTGTGGCGGCAAAGCCGTGAAGCCAGACGCCGGGGAAGCGCTGCTTGATGCCGGAGAGCACCTTCTCGTAATGGGCGAGGTGCGGTTGCTGCTGAACGTTGACCTGAAGGATCAAGCCGGTAGCCCCAATGGAGAGACTTTTGCGGACGCTGGCGCAAGCGAGTTCCACAGGGGAGGTGGTGTCCAGAGGACAAATGACGGTATAGCCGACCACCGCGTCCGGGTGAAGGCTGCGACGGAAAGCATCTGCCTCCATGCCGATACCGAGGAGGTCGCCGGAGGCGAAGCATTCGAGGGCTTGCTGCTGAGTGATACCCATAAGTAGGTTCTGAGATTTTACGGACGGGTTTGGGCGGGCCTGTGGTGCGAGTGGTCCATAGCCTCATTGGGCCGATGTTGAATGTCTTCTGCGTCGGGGGAGAGCCTCGTGGCGGGACGGCGGAGCGCCCCCAGGATCGCGCGGATGAGGGTAGGCGAGTCGTTCAGGCTTGGCGCCCGCCAGAGCTCAAGACCAAGATCGGTGGCCTGCTGCTTGAAGTCGATGTCGATGTCATAAAGGATCTCGACGTGGTCGCAGAGGAAGCTGACCGGCTGCATGACGACGCCCTTGTGCCCGGATTCGGCCAGGGCTTTGAGGGTGTCCGGTACGGTGGGACCGATCCAGGGAGCTCCGGCGATGCCCTGAGACTGGAAGGCGAAAAACCAGTCTGTATCGGTGAGGCCGACAGGGCGCAGGGCGGTCGCGACGGCCATGGCGGTCTGTTTGCACTCCACCGGATAGGCGTCAGGAGCCTGGATGTTCCCGTAGTCCTGGATGCCATCGGAGGTTAGGGATGATCCTGTAGGTTGGGCGGGTCGCTGGGCCGGATAGGAAGCGGGATGTTGCAGCGGTTGCGGTGATGGAGCCGTCATGATCGTCCTGCAAGGGACTGAGTGGGCTGTAAACAGGATGGGAACACGGGTGGAGGTACGGGCGCACGCCTCAGCCCAGACCGGCCAGATGCGTTCGGCGAAGGCTTGGGCGAGTAGCGGCTCATCGGCCCAGCCGGAGATGAAGTCGACGCTGAAACTGGAGCCGACGGCGGCCATCAGAGCGCGGCGATAGAGGCCGGTGGAGGTGCGGGAGTTCTGGGGGGCCAGGCAGAGCGCGCGAGCGTGACGCACGCCATCAGCCTTCATCCGGGCCACGACATCCGCAATAAAAGGACGCCAGTTCCGCATGGCTACGTAGACCCGATGACCAGCCGTGGATGCCTCCGGCGATCTCTCCTGATTCAAGTGCTGTTGGTCCAGCGCCTGCTGAAGCAGGCGGGCCTGGAGCATGGTCCAGCGGGTGAGCGGGGGGCCGAGGGGAAGGCCGTCCTCTCCCAGGCTGGGCAAAGAATCGGTAAGACCAATTTGAGCATAGCGATGCTGGAGCTCCGCGATGACGTGTGGCGGCATGGGGCGGCCACCCGTGACCTTCTGCAGATACTCCGCCATCTCGCTCAGGCGGTCAGGGGTGCCGTGGGCGAGCAGAAGCGTAGCACTGGTAGAGGCATTGGCCTCGGGTTGGGTCCTGGGCTGTTGCGGGATTGGGGGCGTGGAATCGGGACTCATCGAAGATTAGGCTGCCTCATAGAAAAGGACTGGTTGGCTGCAGGAAGTAGACTTCAGAGCGTGGTGTGAGAACCGAGGCCGAACTGGCGGATCCACTTGACTACCTGGATGACGTTTTCCACGGGCGTTCCAGGGACGATGCCGTGGCCAAGGTTGAAGATGTGTCCGGGGCGGCCGGAGGCGAGCGAAAGAATCTCGCGGACGCGAGATTCCAGGACATCCAGCGGGGCAAACAGGGCGATGGGGTCCAGGTTGCCCTGAACGGCGCAACCGGATCCGACGGCCTGCCATCCCTGGTCGAGAGGGATGCGCCAGTCCAGACCCAGGACGTCAGCCGTGGTTTCAGCCATGGAAGGCAACAGGGAGGCGGTCTCGACGCCAAAGTAGATTACGGGAACGCCCAGGGCCTTGATGCGTTGCACCAGTTCCGTGGTGGGAGCCAGGCAGAACTGACGATAGTCGCTTACAGAGAGGGCTCCGACCCAGGAGTCGAAGACCTGGATGCAATCGGCGCCGGCCTCGACCTGCTGTTGCGCATAGTCGAAGAGAACCGTATTGAGCTTTTCCATCAGCAGCGGCCATGCGCCGTCGCCGGCGTACATCATCTTCTTGGCTTCTATGTAGTTACGCGAGCTTCCACCCTCGATCATGTAGCTGGCCAGGGTAAAGGGAGCACCACAGAAGCCGATAATGCCGAGTTGGTCGCCATCGGCTCTTGGTTTGCTGAAGTGCGAGGCCACCTTCTCAATGGCCCGGGCGACGTAGGTGAGGTCTGTGGTGCGATCGGTGCGTAGCGCCTGGATGTGTTCCAGGGAGCGGATAGGGGTGTGGACCTGCGGACCCTCGCCGGCGACGAACTCGAAGTCAAGACCCATGGGGGTGAGAGGAAGTAGCAGGTCGGCGAAGATAATGGCGGCGTCGACATCCAGGCGCTCGGCGGCGGTAATGGTTACCTCGGCAGCGATCTCGGGTGTGCGGCAGATCTCCAGCAGAGTGTGATGCTTGCGGACAGCTCTGTATTCGGGCATGTAGCGCCCTGCCTGGCGAAGGAACCAGACCGGAGTGCGGTCCACAGTCTGTCGCAGGCAGGCGCGCAGAAAGCGGCTACTGCCCATGGGGTGGGAGTCATGGACGGTGAACTCGGATGCAGATGGAGGAGCAACTCGCTTCAGATCAGATGCGTTCAAGATGGAACTAACTCCTGCCTTCCAGACTAGCACTGGAGGCAACTCCGAGAGAGCGGAGTGCGGCAGCGAGCCTGCGGAGCGTATTTGATTGAAATGGAGTTCGTGGAGGGGCGTGAGGCCGGCCGCTACCGCACCGGACTGATCTCCGTCCGTCTATGCTCGTCGGAGTGAGGGCTCGCTACGCAGGCAGAGTAGCAGCCTCTTAAACAACTGAAAACGATAAACGATAGACTGGAGGAGTAACCTTGCGTTCTGCCTGTGATCCTGTGCGGATAGGTATGGTTGTCGGCTGCCTGCATGGAAGAGTAATCCCTTTAGAGAGAAGATGAGACCCCGAAGCGTATGGTGAATTATTTAGAACTGCCGGTGGGCGATCGCGCCCCGGAACTGGTCAACGCCGTCATTGAGATACCGCTCGACGGCATCAGTAAGTATGAGTACGACAAGAAATTGCATGTCTTTCGACTGGACCGTAACTTGTATTCGCCGGTCCACTATCCTGGCGACTACGGCTTTATTCCAAGCACTCTGGCTGAAGACGGCGATCCGCTGGACGTTCTGGTGCTGGTTGATACTCCCAGCTTTACCGGATGCCTGCAGGAGGTCCGGCCGATCGGCGTGCTGGAGATGATCGACCAGGGTCAGCCGGATGAAAAGATTCTGGCTGTGGGATCGACCAATCCGCGCTACAGGAGCGTCAACGAGTACACGGAGGTGTACCCGCACACGCTGCTGGCGATCAAGCACTTCTTTTCCATTTACAAGGATCTGGAGGGCAAGCGGGTAGAGGCCAAGGGATGGATGGACGCCGCAACAGCGCGGAAGTTGATTACCCAGGCGCAGCAGGCGTTTCAGCAGCGCAAGAGCAAAAGTTAGGCCCAAGAGCGCATGCTTGCGTGGCTTGCGTAACGCTCTTCAGGGAGAACGTCGATGCTTGTGTGCATCCCCATGGATTTATGGATGGTTCTGAGCGGCAACAAAGAAGGTAGGCCTGCTCGAACATCCGGAGGACTGGCTTGATCCTGCAAGGGCAATGACAGCGTTGCAGGGTGTAACCGGCTTTGCGGAGCGTGCAGGATCCCGCCGTCCGCGCGGGAGTTTGTGGTAAAGTGAAAGCTGCGCTCGGGTGTTTTGACGAGCGCCGTTTGCTGTTAGAACCCTGCCAGGCAGATAGCGCCTAACCGGGGTTTCCGGGCTGTCAGGCTGGCGTAGCTCAGCTGGTAGAGCACCTGATTTGTAATCAGGCGGTCGGGGGTTCAAATCCCTTCGCCAGCTCCAGATCCCCGGTGCAGCCGGCGGCAGTGGATGAGTTGGATGTAGTAGATGTGGACACCTGCCAGTAACCTCTCTCGCAGCGTTCGCCATCAACAACTCCGGAGAAGACCTCCCACCCCCGGGGTGTGCGGTTTTGACGCGTGAGCGCCCTTTGCCCGGATATAAAGATGGATTGCTGTGCGATGGATTTGTGCAGGGCCAGATGTTGGGATGCAAAGGGCACAGGTGGCCGAGTGGTTAATGGCAGCAGACTGTAAATCTGCCACTCTTCGAGTTACGGAGGTTCGAATCCTCCCCTGTGCACCATCTTTCCAGCAATACGGGCAGAGTGCTGAATGTTGGGCAAGCCGCATGCTTTGGTAGTTCGGCGGGGTATCGCGTTCGACTGCTGTGGCGGCGTCAGGAAGTATGGCGAAGGTATGGAGTGAGCGGTTCCATGGAGAAATCACTCAATCCGGCTGCCAGCTCAGGAAGAATGCTCGCGGCGCTCGCAGGTTTGGTAGTCTTAGGAATGCTGGCGTGGTTCACGATTGATCCAGCAGCGGTAATCCATGTGCATGGGTTCTCTAACCGGTACATGGGGTTTGAAGATCGGGAAGTTCCGGTTCGCTGGTTACCGATCTTGTTTTTCAGCCTCTTTGGGCTGCGAATCGTAAGTGCTCATCTGCGCGCGCGATTCGAGGCAAGCAAAGGGACACAAAGGCTGATGTAGCTCAGTGGTAGAGCACTCCCTTGGTAAGGGAGAGGTCATGGGTTCAAGCCCCATCATCAGCTCCATAAGCTTCAGTGCTGCCATAGGCGGGCGGTAGACCCCCACCAGGAGCCCCGGCGGTTTCCTGGGAGATCTGGAGGATTCCAGGGAGCACGGTCGCTTGGTATGCTTCAGGTTGTTCGGGCGGGAGTAACTCAGTGGTAGAGTCACAGCCTTCCAAGCTGTTGGTCGCGGGTTCGATTCCCGTCTCCCGCTCCAGATATTGACGATGCGCAAGGATAGACGCGACGATCATGGCACAATCCCAGTTTCAGGTAGACCGCACAATGGCTCTCTTTGAGCGTCCCGCGATGACTGTAGTGGATCAGGTAGGGTTCGCGGCAGTGAAGCATGCAATTGAGGAGGCGTTGGCTCCCGGCAAGGTAGAGAAGTTTCTGCGCTCGGTGGGGCAGGCCGGTCTGCGCATCCGCGATTTTGAGATGGTGCTGGGAGCCGACAAGCTGGGCAAGGAAACCGCTGCCGAGTATGCCAAGCTCTCGGACGGCGACCAGGGACAGATTCGTGAGTTCTATCTGGCCTCGGTGGAGAAGGTAGAGATGCCCTTGCGTGACAAGTATTTCAAGGTCTACGCATATTACTAGAACATGTTTTCGGGGGCAGGAAGCCCCGGAGAGTATCTGGAAGTGCTGTTCTGGGCAAGAAACGACCATGGATGGCAATGCGCCGTCTGCCAGGGAAAGATTGAGTGGTTCCGAGAATCCTGATTGCGAATCTTGAAGCAGGCGGGGTTCCGAGGGCAGCACAGCCATGGACTTGGAACCGATAAAGCCGGCAGTTCGAATTCGCCCAATTGTAACCCGGTAGAGTTTTGAATCTGAGTTTCGTAGCACCCGCAGTTTTCGAAATCGAAAAGAAAGTGAGTAGTCATGGCGAAGGAAAAATTTGATCGCAGCAAGCCGCATGTCAACGTAGGGACGATCGGGCATATTGATCATGGGAAGACGACGCTGACGGCGGCGATCACGAAGGTGCTGTCGAAGCACAATCCGAAGAACGCGTTTCGGTCGTTTGACACGATCGACAATGCGCCAGAGGAGCGGGAGCGGGGTATTACGATTGCGACCTCGCACGTGGAGTATGAGACGTCAAACCGTCACTACGCGCACGTAGACTGCCCTGGGCACGCCGATTACATCAAGAACATGATTACGGGGGCAGCGCAGATGGACGGTGCGATCCTGGTGGTGGCGGCCACGGACGGGCCGATGCCGCAGACC
>JBMFGX010000016.1:0-78134 GCA_049977105.1 Acidobacteriaceae bacterium
CATGGAAATGGCCCTCTATCACACCCTTGGACGACTTCCAGAACCCGAGTCCGCCCACAGATTCTGCTGAGGAAGCGGAATTTGGCAGTAGGCGCCAGACGTTGTGTCCAAAGACGGTCAGACTGCTTATGATGACTTCCCCTGCCGAGATCCACCGCGCCCTTGAGCGGTGTTCCGCGTTATCGAGTCTCCGTTGGGACGATGGATCGCCGTTCATGTGCCGGAGTTTAGATTACGGGATACGCAAGGATCAACCAGCTCGAAAAGGCGAACGGGTTTTGGAACGACTTTAGAGAGGAGGAAGTTGGGCTCGGTCTGCTTAGGGTCGTTTGGACAGTGTTTTTCCTTGCCGAGGTGGCGAAATGGGCGTTGCTCCGGAGGTTCGCGCCGAGAGCCTCAGCTTGAGGCGCGTCCGGGCTGTTTTGGCTTCGGGCTGTGGAAGGCCGCCTTAGAGTGTAATGTACATTAGACTGTTCTTATGGAGGTGTTCCTATGGTGAAGTTGAAGTTAACCCAGGTTGGCAGTTCGACGGGGGTGGTTCTGCCCAAAGAGGTTCTGACTCGCCTGAAGGTGGTGAAGGGAGATACGTTGTATCTTACGGAGTCTCCTGACGGGTTTCGGATTACCTCGTATGATCCGGAATTTGAAGAGGATATGGCGATTGCTCGTAAGGTGATGCGAGACAACCGAGACGCCCTGCGGGAGCTTGCCAAGTGACAGAGATGAGATGGCGCTGGATCAAGGAAAGCTCCGTTCTCGCCATCCATGATGCCCAGCTTGCAGAGCACGGCGGGATGCCCGGTGTGCGGGATCTTTCCTTGTTGCTCTCCGCGTTGGCGCGGCCACGGAACCTAGCCGCCTATGGCGGTCCTGATGCTGACCTGGCGGCTCTTTCTGCCGTCTACGCTATGGGTATTCTGCGCGACCATGCTTTTGTGGATGGTAACAAACGCACAGGTCTGGTTGTTGCGCTGACCTTCATCCAAAAGAATGGCTATCTGGTTCAACCCAATCGGCGCGATGCCGTGAATACCATGCTGGCTGTAGCCGATGGGAGGCTTACCGAAGCGGAACTGGCGCAATGGTTTCGCAGCTATATGCGTCCGCTTCCTGCGGAATAGTTGCCCGCGTCTTCCGTGTGGCGGCCGCAAATCTGGTGGAGAGCGAGCCTGTCTTGACGTTCTCTGCGGCTTGGGGCTCCGCGCGGAGGTGTGGCGTGTCGCGGGACAAGCTGACGATGCGCTGCCGGCGTTTATGCCGGAGGCTTGCGAGTGATTGCTCCGGCGGGATTTGGCGGAACAGAGCTGCTGCCGGTGGAAGAGGCGGAGACGTCCCGGCCCGGCAAGGGTGAGGGACGAGCGGACGGGCGCCGGGCAGGAGGCGGAGATGCGATTGCCGCCCGCCGGCGGAAGGTGCGGACTGGGGCTAACGCTGGTTGCTCAGGATCGTCTTGCCGCCGTCGGCAGCGATGGCGTAGACAGGGGCGAAGGGCGCGAGGTTGGCCGCGCGCGACGTGGGATGGTAGGTGAGCAGAAAGATGCGGCGAGAGCCGGCCCAGAGATGATCGAGCTTGGCGTCGTTGAGGAAGATCTTTGGGGCGTCTGGATAGAAGCTGCCAAACCAGGGGCCGTTGCGGCGACCGTTAACCAAAAGCACAGGAGCAGCCGAGCGCGGCGTGTAAAAGAGAAGCGTGGAGCCGGAGGTGAGTTCGCCGTCAATGATGATGCGGTCGCCGGGATGGTACTGCGCGTCGATCTGCAACGCCAGACCTTTGGAGCCAAGGATGGGATAGAAGCGGGCCAGGCCCTGATGCGCGGCCAGCAAGACGACCGTCATGGCGGCGGCGATGAGGAGATTGGCCGCAAAGCCGCTGCGCTTGCGGAGTAGATAGGCGATGGGGCCCAGGGTGAACATGCCGATGGCGACCGAGAGGAGTGGTCCGCGGAAGAAGCCCATGGCTCTACCAGTGAGATCGAAGATGTGCCCGAGGGAGAGGTTGTAGTCTGCCGGGTTGGAGCTGAGGAGCTGGTTGAGTGTGGCTCCGGCGTGGGGCGTGGGGGCGGTGATCGCGAAGAAGCCGCAGACGAAGGAGAGCAGAAAGCCGAGAGGCACGAGGACGTAGAGGGCGGAGCGGTCGGCCTGGCGGAGAGCCGGGGGTTGGGGTGCGGATTCGGCGGGTTGGAGAGCGGGGAGCGGCGGCAGGCGCTGGGCGTCCGCCTGGGCGAGAAGACCTGCGACGAGCAGGGCTAAGGCGGGCAGCGCGGGGAGGTGGTAGTACTCCTGACGGGAGGAGAGGGTGAAGAAGCCAAGAATGATGCCGGCCCAGATGAGGCAGGCGAGGGCAGCCTCTCGGGTTCTGTCGGGAGCGATGATTCCATGAGGTGCGAGGGAGGCTGGGTTGGGTGAGAATTCGCGGTCCGAGTCAAAGCGGAGGTTGGCGCTGGAGGCGAAGCTGCGGAGGCTGCGCCAGGCGTTGGCCAGGGCCGCGGGAAGGAAGGCGACCCAGGGAAGGAGCCAGAGCAGGAGCAGCATCCAGAAGATGGGGATGGGGACCTGGCCGTAGTCGTGGGGGATGCGGCGGCCAAGGAAGCGTGCAATGTGCTCGTTGTAGAGATAGAACCAGGCCCAGCCGGCATGGGCAGGCAGGCCCACGCCAGAGGGCATGGGAATGGGTGGATTGCGGATGGCCGCCAGAATGTGCCAGGGAGCAGCCAGAAGCAGGAAGACCAGCGTGGAGGCGAGGAGATGGAATTTGCGGAGAAGGTTGAGGCGCCTGGTGAGAGCCAGATAGAAGAGGACGAAGCCAAGAGGAAAGACCAACCCGATGAAGCCCTTGGTGAGGAGGTTCAGCGCGGTGACGGCCGCGAAGCCTAGACAGGGTAGAAGAGCAGAGGCCGGGCGGTGGGTGCGGGCTTCTATGCGGGCCGGGGCTTGGGCGCGGGCTTGGGAGCGGTCTTCTGTCTGAGCTTCGATCTGGGCTTCAATCCGTTCGAGGGCGATGAGAAAGAGGTGGATGGAGAGCGTCATCCAGAGAGCGATGAGGATGTCTGGAATGTAGAAGCGGGTGTAGAGGTAGGGGCCGATGGAGGTTCCCATAGCCAAGGCTGCGTAGAGGCCAGCGCGGTCCGGGCGTTGGGCTGGAGAGACGCTGGCGTAAAAGCGGATGCCCAAAGCGTAGACGGCCAGAAGCAGAGCGAGCACGCCCAGCGCCAGGGGCAGGCGGGCGGCCCAATCGTGGGTTCCGAAGACGCGCATGGAGCCGGCCGCCATCCAGTAGAGCAAGGGCGGCTTGTCAAAGAAGCGGATGCCATCCACGGTGGGGGTGATGAAGTCGTGGCGCTGGAGCATCTCGCGGGCTACCTGGATGTAGACGCTGTCGACATCATCGAGAAGACCTGGGGTGAAGAGTCCGCCGATCTGGAGGATGGCCCAGACGGCGAAGATGAGCGCCAGTGAGGAGGAGCGCCAGCGCCGCGCTGGTTTGACGGAGGCGGAGCCGGGCGCGAGGGGTTGCGCGGGCAGGGCAGCGGTCGAGATGGAGGAGAAGAGGGTCAAGGGATGGGACCGAGTCTGTGGGATGTGTGGGGCCAGGTGCATCAGGGTTGACGCAACGGACGGTCCGTGACGAGAGCCTTGCCGGAGGTCTGCTGGAGGATGAACTGGCGACTGCCGAGGAGCTGGTCGACCTCGGCGCGATGGTCCAGGGGGACGAAGAGGAGCTTGCGCGGGCCGCGGCCCCACTGAGAGAGCAGATCGGTGGAGGTGAGGAAGATGGGTGGGGCGTCCGGGAAGGTGCTGCCGAAGTACATGGAGGTGGTGCGGCCGTTGACCAGATCGACGCGGCGGTCGAGATAGAAGGGGATGGAAGAGCCGAAGGCCTGATCGCCGAAGAGCAGAACGGTGTTGCTGGAGGAGATTTGGCCGGAGTGCTCCAGCTTGATGATGGTGCGGGCGAAGTTTACCGAGGAGAGCATGGGGCTGAAGCGCACCAGGGCGATGTGCGCGGCGACGAAGAAGACAGCGCTGGTGGCCGCGATAGTGAAGATGGCAGGACGGAAGCGACCGCGGGAGTAGAGGATCCAGGCGATGGCCGGGCCGATGAGGAAGGCTGCCATGGCCAGCGCGGCGGGCAGACGCAGGGCCGCAAAGGAGGGTCCGGTGAGATCGAAGAAGTGAGACATCGAGAGGGTGTATCCGCCGACATCGCGGTGCGCCAGCAGATCGCCGATGTCTGGGACGAAGGGGAGGTTACGCGACGACCAGAGGCCGTAGGCCAGCGCGATGGCGATGCCCAGACCGAGCGTGGCGTAGGCGGCGAAGGCGAAGTTGAGCGCGCGGCGGAGGGTGGGGTCCAGCGAGGGAGCGGCTGATTCCATGGAGGCCAGCGCGGCGGCCAGCAGCATGAGCAGAGGGAGGTAGACGGGGAAGGTGTAGTACTCCTGATTGGTGGAGATGGAGAAGAAGACCAGGACCAGCGCGGAGAAGATGAGGAGGAGAAGGATGGTCTGGCTGCGGAAGGAGTCGGCGGTGCGAGAGAGGAGCTCGGTGCGCCGACGCCAGGCGGCGATGAGAGCGGCGGGAGCGAAGAGGCTCCAGGGAAAGAGCCAGACCAGATGCAGGGACCAGTAGAGGTAGCCGGGGAGCTTGTTGTAGTCGCGCGGGATACGACGGCCAAGGAAGCGGAGGACGTGCTC
The DNA here is from genome assembly GCA_049977105.1 of Acidobacteriaceae bacterium. Lineage (GTDB taxonomy): Bacteria > Acidobacteriota > Terriglobia > Terriglobales > Acidobacteriaceae > Granulicella. Next base: position 4,695 of record JBMFGX010000016.1, read on the forward strand.
ATTGATGAAGTAGAACCAGAAGAAGCCGTGGCCGTTGGCTCCCCCGGTGTTGCGCAGGCCAGCCAGGATGTGCCAGGGGGCGGCTACGGCGAAGAAGAGCAGGAGACCGGTGAAGGGGCGAAGGCGGCGCCAGAGAGGATAGGAGCGGGTCCAATAGAGAAAGATGATAGCCACACCGAAGACAAAGGCGATGGCGACCAGACCCTTGGTGAGGACGGCCAAGGCTAGCGATAACCACATGCTGTAAGGCCAGGCCAGGGAGGCTAGTGGGGATTGGCGCAGGCCGGGAGCCGGTTCCTGGGGTGGTTGCAGGGAGCGGAGGAAGGCGTAGAGGGTGAAGGCGAGGAGGAGAGAGAGCAGAGCGTCTGGGATGAAGACGCGGGTGAAGAGGAATACGCCAGCCGAGGTGAGCAGGAAGATAGCGGTGTAGAGGGCGGCGTGCTGGTTGGTTGAGGGGAAGGCGCGGCGTGCCCAGGCGAAGCCGAGCAGAGCCAGGCCGAGGACGGTGAGAGCCAGATGGAAGTGAACAGCGAAGGTGGAAGAGCGCACGGCCTGGGCGCTGGCCGCATAGGGCGGAGCAGGGGCGAAGAGCTTGAGACTGATGGCCGTGATCCAGTAGGGCAGGGGCGGCTTTTCGAGGTAACGGATGCCGTTGACGTGGAGCGTGACCCAGTCGCCGGTGGCGAGCATGGATTGAGCGGCCTGGGCGTGGGTGGAGTCGGCGTCGTCCAGCAGCGGAGGCGTGGCAGCGGCGGAGACGAAGATGATGAGCCAGAGGCTGAAGGGGATCAGGAGGAGAAGACGGGAGCGGAGGGTAGGCGTGGAAGGGCGCAACCTTGGCGAAGAGGGGAGTGGGGCCGACGGCGAGTTGGCGGCAAGGGGCGAGGGGTGGATTGCGCTCATAAGGTAAGGCGAACGAGGTGACGGAGGATGGCCCGCGGAGGGCTCCTCTTAACTAAGCATAACGAAAGGTTGGGTTGGGGATGGGATTGGAGGATGGGCTGGAGAGCGTGGAGTCGGTGAGGGCGGCGGTTTGTGACGGTTGGCGTTGGCGTTGTGGAGGCTGTGGCTGCTCCGCTGAGGTTAGAGGTCGGTTCACCTAACCTTGATGGTGATCCTGACGATTGCGAGTGTGCGGGAGTAATGACGATTGCGAAGGCGAGCGCGGAGGCGACCTTCGCGATAGGCTGGAGTGGAGGCAAACGGCACAGGAGAGAGAAGAAGGGAACGGATGCGAGCATTGACCGATGACGAGCTGGAGGCATCGCTGACGGATCTTGAATCCGATCGAGTGGAGCGGAAGCAGTCTTTCAAGGGCGATGCGCCGACCACGGTGCGCGAGGCGGTATGCGCCTTGGCCAATGATCTGGCGGGGCACAGGACTCCTGGAGTGGTGTTTGTTGGAGCGAAGGATGACGGCGCGCCTGCGGAGGGGTTCGAGGTGACCGACGAGCTGCTGCGGCAGCTCGCTGACATTAAAACAGATGGCAATATCACTCCTCCTCCGAGTTTGCTGGTGGAGAAGCGTCGTCTTGCCGGTGCGGAGTTTGCGGTGATTACCGTTTGGCCGTGCGACAGTCCGCCGGTGCGGTATAAGGGACGCATCCATGTGCGCTGGGGTCCGCGGCGGGGTTTGGCGAGCGCGCAGGATGAGCGCATTCTGAATGAACGCCGGAGGCATCTCGACCGCCCGTTTGATGTTCAACCGGTTTCTGGGGCGTCGCTTGGGGATCTGGACCGTCTGCGGTTCGAGCAGGAGTATTTACCCGCTGCGGTGGCTCCGGATGTGCTGGCGGCCAACGAGCGGAGCCTGGAGCAGAAGCTGGCGGCGACGAAGATGGTGGCCGGCGAGACCGATCCTGTGCCTACGGTGCTGGGTTTGCTGGTAGTTGGACGTTCGCCGGTGGAATGGCTGCCGGGCGCCTATACGCAGTTTCTGCGACTGGCCGGGTGTGATCTGGCTGCTCCGGTGGCTGATGAAGAGGAGATCCACGGCACGGTGGCCGACCAGATCCGGCGGTTGGAGGAGAAGCTGGAGGCGCACAATCTGCGCCGGGTGCGCTTTACCGATATGGCGCGGGAGACGAGAGAAGAGGCCTATCCGATGGAGGCGCTGCGTCAACTGACGCGCAACGCTTTGATGCATCGCAGCTACGAGGCTACGAACGCTCCGGCGCGGGTTTACTGGTTCGACGACCGCGTCGAGATTCATAATCCGGGTGGGCCGTTCGGCGCTGTGACTCCAGAGAACTTTGGTTGGCCGGGTATGACGGATTACCGCAATCCGAACCTTGCTGGTGCGCTGCATGATTTGGGCTATGTGCAGCGGTATGGGGCGGGGATTGCCATCGCTCGGAGGGTTTTGGGCGGACGGCTCTGCTTTGAGGTGCAGGCGGGATTCGTGGTTGCCGTGGTGAAGGGAGAAGACGCTTGATCAGCATTGCTTTCTTCAATGACCAAGGGGGCGTGAACCAAGGGAGCGTGGGCAAAACCTCCCTGGTGTACCACATGGCCTGGATGTACACGGAGCTCAACTACAGAGTGCTGGCGGTGGATCTTGATCCGCAATCGAACCTCTCGATCATGATGCTGGACGAGGAGCGGTTGGAGGAGCTATGGCCGGACGGCGATCATCGCGAGACGCTGCATGGCGCGGTGGCTCCTCTGTTCAGCGGCGCCGGCGACGTTCGAGAGGCGCACATTGAGGAGCTGACGAGCGGTCTGGGTCTGCTGGTGGGAGATCTGGCGCTGTCTCGGATTGAGGACGATCTCTCGACGGAGTGGCCGCGCTGTCTGGAGGGCAAGGAGCGGGCGTTTCGGGTTACCACAGCTTTCTGGCGGGTGGTCCGCGAGGCGGCTGTGCGCCATGAGGCGGATGTGGTGTTGATGGATGTGGGGCCGAACCTTGGAGCTATCAACCGCGCTGCGTTGGTGGCATCGAGCCACGTGGTCGTGCCGGTGGCTCCGGATCTGTTTTCCTTGCAGGGGCTGAAGAATCTGGGGCCGACGCTGCGGCAGTGGCGGGAGACATGGAAGAAGGCTTTGGCGCAGTCGCCGGGCGCTTTAGGCGAGATGCCAGAGGGTGAGATGAGTCCGGTGGGCTACGTGCTGATGCAGCACGCCGAGCGCCTGGGCAGGCCCACGAAGGCGTATGCCAAGTGGGAGCGGCGGTTGCCCGTTGCGTATCGGCAAAGCGTTCTGGGTGAGGGTGAGGGTGCTGCAGCAGTGGATGCCGACAGGATCCGTGCGATCAAGCAGTACCGCAGCCTGATGCCGATGGCGATGGAGGCGCGCAAGCCGATGTTTCATTTGACCATCGCCGATGGCGCCATTGGTGCGCACCAGGCCAACGTGCAGCAATGCCGTCGGGATTTTGCGGAACTTTGCGGTGCGATTGCGCTGCGGGTTGGCTTGAAGAGGTGAGATAGGAGGGTTGCGAGGCGCGGGTTGGACTGGCAGAGGTGGGAGCGGGGAGAAGATGGGACCAGTTTTCCACCGCAGGGGTCGTGAAAGGATGCAGGTGAAGATGCCCACGTTTGCAGCCATTGATATTGGGTCTAATTCGGTCCGGCTGGCGATTGCTTCTGTGCAGCAACACCGGCTGAAGATGCTGGTTGAGGATCGCGAGGTGACCCGGTTGGGCACCAGCGTCTTTGAGACCGGGGTGATCTCTCCGGAGGCGATGGCCAATACCATCAGGACGCTGCGGCGGTTCCAGCGCGCGGTGCAGGCGCATGTGGTGGACAAGGTGAGGGTGGTGGCCACCAGCGCGGTTCGGGATGCGCGCAATGCAGAGGCGTTCCGGGCCTGGGTGAAGTCTGCTACCGGATGGACCGTGGAGGTGATCTCCGGGTTGGAAGAGGGGCGGCTGATTCACCTGGGGATTGTGAATCGCGAGCCGGGAGCGCAGGGGAAGTGCCTGCTGATTGACCTGGGCGGCGGCAGTTGCGAGCTGACCGTGTCTGACCGGGGACGAATCCAGCAGATGGTGAGCCTGCCGCTGGGAGCGGTGCGGTTGCAGAGTGAGTTTCTGCGAGTGGATCCGCCAGGGAAGGAAGATATTGCGCGGTTGCGGAAGTTTATCGATCGCGAGCTGGGACGGGCGGAGCGCAGGCTGGGACGGCCCAGGGTGGGTCTGGTGATTGCGACATCCGGCACGGCGGCGGCGCTGGCCGAGGCCAGCAGCGCCCTGGAGTTGGGGCTGGAGCGCAAGAGCCAGAGTGCGGCGATAGACGCCCGGGCAGCGAAGAAGTTGCCGGTGAAGCGGGTGAAGCTGTTGGAGGCCGAGACCAGCGCTGTGCGCAAGATGGCGGATCGGCTGCTGAAGATGAATCATGCGCAGCGGTCCTCGGTGGTGGGGATTGGACCGCGGCGCGCGGAGATTATCGCCGGCGGAGCGCAGGTGTTTGCCGCTCTGCTGGAGCGGATGAATCTGAAGGGATACCGATTCTCGAGGATGGGGTTGCGCGATGGGGTGCTGGCGCAGATGCTGGCCGACAGCGATGTGCGGGCCAGCGCTCATCGGACCATGGAGGCCGAGCGCTGGGAGGGCGTGCTGGAGGTTTGCCGGCGGTACGGAGTGGATCCGCGCAAGGCAGAGCCGGAGAGGGAACACTGTGTGCAGTTGTTTGATCAGCTACGGACGGTGCATCAGCTACCGGAGGAGTACCGGCTGTGGCTGCAGGCGGCGGCGATGATGCAGGAGGTGGGGAAGTATATGAACCACCAGGGCCACCATCGGCATACGCAGTACATTATTGCGCACAGTGAGATCTTTGGGTTTTCACCGAGGCAGCGAGCGATTGTGGCGGCCATTGCGCGGTATCTGGGCAAGAGCCGACCGGAGCCGATGGACCGGCCGATGCGCTATGTGCCGGTGGAGGAGCACAGCCATGTGCAGAGCGCGGTGGTGCTGCTGCGGCTGGCGGAGGCGCTGAATCAGGATCGAGCGACGGCGGCGGTGCGGTTGCGGACCAAGGTGTATCCGAAGCGGGTGGTGCTGGAGCTGATCCCGGCGCGGGGCGGGGCGGAGCTGGAACAGTGGTCGCTGAAGAAAGAGGCGGGCTACTTCCGGGAGGTCTTCCGGCGCGAGCTTTTGGTTGAGGTGGTGTAGAGTGCGCGGATGATGCGGGGATCGAGCAGGGTTTGCAGCACGGCGGTGTTGCGCTGCAGGGTGACCCGGGCGAGGGAGCCTTTGCGCAGGCGGATGCGGGCCGGAGCGGGCTCTGGACCGTCCTGGGCGCAGACGCCGAGCAACTGGCCGAGGAACTGAGTGATGTTGGGATTGTGGCCCACGACCAGGATATTTTCTGCGCTGGCGCAGTCGCGGAGCAGGCGCTGGAACTGGGCAAAGGGGGCGGAGGGGGCCAGAGCCGGGGTGATGCGCAGTTCCTGCTCGTAGCCGGTTTCGGTGGCGATGAGCTGGGCGGTCTGGAGGCTGCGCTTGAGCGGGCTGGAGACGACCAGATCGAAGTTCACCTTGAGCGCGTTGAGGACATGGGCGAGTTGGAGGCACTGGGCTTTGCCGTCCTTGTCGAGAGGGCGTTTGGCGTCCAGCAGGGGATTGGAGCGTCGCAGGCCGGCGCTGGCGTGGCGAAGAAGAAAGAGGGTCATTGCGATGGGTCTTTGGGTAGTGAGAGGTGCGTTGCGCTACGGGGTGCCGGAGGCGTGGAAGAGATAGTGTGGAGCTGGGCATGCGGAGTTGGGCAGGCGCGCGGCTGGAGGATGAGGGCGGGACGGGCGAAGAGGGTTGGGGCTGGGATGGCTTGGGGTGGGGCTAACGGTTGAGTAGGGGCTGGGGGCATGGTGGCGAGATTCGGCGAGTTCCGCAGAGCTTCGAATGGGGACGAACTCTGATAAGTGATTATGTTAGAACAGTTCGCCTGGGGCAGGAAGTAGGGAGGAAGGTTCGGCAGGGTCAGAGGGAGGAGCGAGGGAGCGGGAGGCGGCCTGGATTGGAGGCGGGTTCCAGTGCCGGGTCGGTTAGGGAGGGTGCGGGAGGGTGGTGGGGGCCGGTGGGTTCGTGGGGCGGTTGCCGACGGCTGCCTGCGGCCCAGAGGCTGGGGTCGATGTGGGCGAAGACGCTGTCTGCCTCTTCGATGGCGGCCAGGCGGGTCTGTTGCTCGGCAGAGATGGCGTGGTGGGAGGCGAAGTGCTGCCAGATGGACTTGAGATCGGTAAAGGATTCGAGGTGGGTTCGGAAGCGGAGCTCGGCGTAGTCCCGGGCGGCTCCGGTGGTGATGAGGAACTGCCAGTCAGAGGATTCGAGGAGGAGGAGTTCGCGGCAGAGCTGTTTGACGATGCGTTCGCCCAAGTCGCCATCTTTCCATAGGTCGGTGGAGCAGAGTTCGCGGAGGTAGAGCTCAGCGGGATAGAGCTGCTCGTAGGTCCAGGAGGTGGTGGGGTTGAGCCAGACGGTGTTGGTTCCTTCGGCTCCCCAGGAGCCTTCGCGCATCTGGATGAAGCTGGTGGGGGGATAGTGCTGCAGGTAACTGGAATGGGAGGTGAGCTGGAGGCCGATGGGGTGTTTGTGAAGGGTGCGAGCGACAGCTTCCAGCCAGAGCGGACCCTCAAACCACCAGTGGCCGAAGAGTTCGGCGTCGAAGGGAGAGGAGAGGATGGGCGGAGCGTCGTTGTGGAGAGCGGGGCTGAGTGCGTCCCAGGCGAGATGGACGAAGTGTGCGGCGTGGGACCGGATGCGCTCTGCGGCGCGCGCTGGATCGTAGGGCTGCTTGTCATCGATGTTCACACCGGGTCCGGTGACAGACCAGTAGCGATGGCCGCCGGGCCAGCGCTTTTTGTGGAAGTCAAGATAGTTGTTGTCTGCGGGGTAGCCGAATTCGCCGGACCAGACCTGGATACCGGAGCCGGGGTCGCGAGGAAAGACGGCGGTGGGTTGCTGCTGGTTGTGGGAGAGGTAGGGGCCGGCGACGAAGTAGGGCCGGTAGAGGCGTTGGATGCCCGCGATGGGCGGGGGTGGATCCAGGCGGCGGGCGATGCGGCCGTTGAGCAGAAAGTACGGAGAGGCGGTGCGGGCGGATTCGTCTACGAGGTGGGCGTCGACGAGGAAGAAGTCGAGGCCGGATTCGCGCAGGGCCTGCTCGACGCCGATGCGATCGAAGGCGGGGGCGAAGGGGGCTCCATTGGCACCGGGGATGGGATAAGACCATAGGCCGGCGGGCCGGTAACCGCACTCTGGGATCCAGATGCCGCGGGGAGGTTTGCCGAAGTGGCGCTGATGGACGGCGACGGCGGTGCGGATCTGGGCGCGGACGCTTTCATCAGAGCCGAGCAAGGGAAGGTAGCCGTGGGTGGCGGGGCAGGTGAGGATGTCAATGAGGCCCTTGTCGTTGAATTCGCGGAAGCCTTGAACGATGTTCTGTTGGAGGGCTTCAAATTGATGGAGGGCGGTGGAGAAGTACTCCTGCCAGAAGCGAGTGATTGAGGTGTAATCGGGACCGCCGCAGTAGCGGAAGTAGGACTCATCTTCGCGGGCGGCGTGGATTTTGCGTTCGAGGTAGCGAGGGAACTCGGTTTTGAAGACAGGATGGGTGAGCTGCTCAAGGAGGATGGGGGACAGATTGAGGTTGCAGTGGAGGGCGATGCCCTCGCGCTCCAGGTTGGAGAAGACGCGCAGGAGGGGAAGGTAGGTTTCTGCGGCGGCTTCCAGGAGCCACTCGATGCCATGCGGCCAGGTGCCGTGGTTGATGACGTAGGGGAGGTGGGCGTGAAGGGTGAAGGAGAGAAAGCCAAGAGGCCTGGTTGCGGAGGGAGCGAAGTTGCTGTTGTGTGCGGTCTTTGAGGTGATCGAACTCATGGCGTGGTCCCTTCTGGAGGTTTCCGGTTGAGGTTCGCCGCGAGGAGAAGTGGGAGCTCGGTGGTTCGCATGGCCGAGGGGGTGTGGCGCGGAAGTGCGCCGCCTAATCCACCTGATTCGATTGTGCGCCTTGAAGGCGCTGGTTGATGCTACGCCCGGAAGGCACGGGTTGAGGCTGCGAGTGAATCGCGTGAATGGATGCTGCGAGTTGATCGCGTGGGGTGATCGCGCGATTCGGTTGAACTGCTATTCCATAAGATATCAAGGAGCGGCGAGAGGCTGCCAGAAAATTCGACGAGTGCGAGGCGGAGTTGCGGGTGAGGGAGTGCAACCCGGCGGGATTTGGGGAGCATCCAGATGGAAGGATCATCCCGTGCAGGAGAGCGGAGGATCGGGTCCAGAGGTTTGGCTTGAGGATCAGCGTCCGTTTGAGGGCTGCCGCCTGGAGGAGCAGCGATGTGGCCGACAGAGCTTACGCAGGGACGATGCCGGTGCGGGCGGGCTCGAGATGGCGCCAGAGAGATCCAGAGAGGTTTTGTCGATGGCTCCGCAGGGGAGGGCGTTGCCAGCAAAGCTGCTGTTGGCGCGCGGCCGGGCGGGATGGATCCATTGGGGTATTCTGAAGCAGAGTGTTAAAGTAGAGAAGTGAAGTAAGGAGATCGCCATGGCAGACAATAGCGGATTGGGATGGTTTTTGGCAGGATTGGGTGTTGGAGCGCTGGTAGGAGTGTTGTACGCCCCGAAGAGCGGCAAGGAGACACGCGAGGATCTGGCGATGGGGGCCAAAGAGGCGAAGGAGCGGGCGAACCGGCTCTATGAGCAGGGAAAGACGCAGGCTGCGGAGTTTGCCGACCAGAGCAAGCAGGCTGCGAACGAATACATTGAGAAGGGAAAGCAGACCGCATCGGAGTACGTGGACAAGGGCCGAGAGTACTACAACCGCGGGCGCGGACAGTGGACAGACTATGTGGAGAAGGGCAAAGACCTGATCCAGACCCAGGCTGATGCGGCCAAAGCGATGGTGGAGGCGGGCAAGGAGGCCTACATTGCAAAGACCAAGGAGACGACTCCTCCCGTGGCATAGCAGGACGGAGCGAGTGGTGCTGTGCTGATAGCTGGATGCGAGGGGCCGGCGGTTGACCGGCCCTTTGTTGTGGGAGGGGCGGCAAGGTTATCCGCGGACGCTGGGCGGAGTGAGGCTGGACCGGATGGGATGATGGCGGCAGATGCGGACGGAGTAGGGATGCAGTGGGGGCGAGATGCCGCCACTGAAGAGGGAATTGGGTATAACTAGAGGAAAGATCCAAAAGCAAAAGATTCAAAAGCATTGGGCCTTTGAGATGGAACAGGAGCGCATGTATGCCGGTTTCCCATGGAGCAGCGGCAATTCTTCTTCAGGACATCGATGGGTTGCAGCATGATCTACACTTGGCGATGATTTTTCTGGCATTGATCGCCGGCGCGCTGGTGCTGCAGGCGGTGGGTGTGCTGGTGGCCGGCGCGGCTGCCGCGCGGATGATGATGCGGACCAAGAAGCTGGTTGAGGTGCTGGAGGCTAAGGCGGTGCCGGCGCTGGACCGGACGACGAGGATTCTGAACCAGACGGAGGCGATGCTGGCCGACTTGACGCCCAGGTTGCGGCGCATCAGCGAGAACACCGAGCAGATCTCTGCCACGGTGCGAACCAGGGTGGAAGATGTGAACGTAACCGTGACAGAGGTGAATGAGACGCTGCGCGAGATGAACGGGCGAACCAGAGCGCAGATGCAGCGTGTGGACGGTATGGTGAGCGAGGCGCTGACTACAGCCGAGGAGATTTCAAAGACGGTGCAGCAGGGGATCAAGGGGCCGGTGAAGCAGATGGCGGGGCTGATTGCCGGGGTGCAGGCTGCGGTAAGGACGCTGGTGGAGCGGTCGCCGTTCCGGTCCAGAGTTTAGCGGGTTAGGAAATTCGATGGCCGCGGGGTGGGTGGGCGGCGATGACGGCGGGGCTGGGTTGGAGTGTGGGTTGCGGCGGGGTGGTGGGGGCAGGGCTGCGGCGTGAGGGGTTGTGGCGTCAGGGTTTGGGTGGGACGACATAGAAGAGAACGGCGAAGTAGTGGGCTACGCTGCCGGCCAGAACAAAGACGTGCCAGATGGCGTGGAAGTAGCGGAAGCGGTCAAAGGCGAAGAAGAGGATGCCGAGCGTGTAAGCGATGCCCCCGGCGAGCAGCCAGGCCAGCCCATGCCAACCGATGGCGCGGAGCAGGGGATGGATGGCGAAGACGATGACCCAGCCCTGGAAGAGATAGATGAAGCCGGAGGTTACGGCAAACTTATCGACGGCAAAGCTCTTGAAGACCACGCCAGCCGCGGCGAGGGCCCAGACAAAGGCGAATAAGAGCCAGCCGATTTCGCCATGCAGCGAGACCAGCGTAAAGGGCGTGTAGGTGCCGGCGATGAGGAGGTAGATGGCCGAGTGGTCAAGGATGCGGAGGACATGGCGGGCGCGGGTGACCACCAGCGAGTGGTAGAGCGTGGAGCAGAGGTAGACGAGGATGAGCGTGGAGGCGAATACGGAACAACTGGCGACGACCCAGTCTGTTCCGCGCAGCGACGCGGAGATGAGCCAGGCGGCGCCGGCGAGGGCAAGGAGCAGGCCGATGCCGTGGGAGATTGCGTTGGCGAGGATCTCGCCCAGCTTGAATTCAGATGGCACAGGACCATGATAGGACGACGCCGGAGGGGCGAGACTGCGAGGACTCTGTTGGCGGGGCGATGCAGGCGCGATGGCGCGGGCACGATGGCATGGGCGGGGGGAGGGCGGCGTGACGGCGGCGTTGCATTTTGCAGCGGCATGATCTGTGGGGTGGTTTTGCCATAGGATGTGGTTGAGGATCGGTGCGAGCGCAGGCGTTGATCCTGAGGCCAGGAGCATGGTGAAGGTTCGGATTCTGCCGGAGGATCGGGTTTTTGTGCTGACCGGCGCCGGGATCAGCGCGGAGAGTGGGTTGCCGACGTTTCGTGCGGAAGATGGTTTGTGGGCCGGACATCGGGTGGAGGACGTGTGCACGCCGGAGGCATGGGAGCGGAATCCGTGGCTGGTGTGGGAGTTTTACTCCATGCGGCGCGCGGCGGCGCAAAGGGCGAAGCCGAATGCGGCCCACGCTGCGCTGGGGGAGATGGAGGCGCGGCTGGGCGAGGGTTTTTTTCTGTGCACGCAGAATGTGGATGATCTGCATGAGCGCGCAGGCTCTGAGCGGATGTTGCACATGCATGGAGAGCTGGCGAAGTCTCGCTGCGAGCTGGAGTGCGGACGAGCGCCGGTTGAGGATGGCGCGATCTATGCGAGCCTGGACGAGGTAGGCCGCTGCCCCTGCGGGGGACGGCTGCGACCGCACATCGTCTTTTTTGGCGAGACGCCGCTGGGGATGGATCGGATCCAGAAGGAGCTTGCCCGGGCGACGCTGATGCTGGTGGTGGGAACTTCCGGCTCTGTGTATCCGGCGGCGGATTTTGTGTATTGGGCGGGGCGAAGTGGAGCGCGCACCGTCTACGTGGGGCCGGAGCGACCGCGCAACGCTGCCGCTTTTACGCAGGTGGTGGAGGGTAAGGCGGGCGAAGTTCTTCCGCATCTGTTTGAGTATGGGTAGGGCGCGGCTGCAGGGTTGGTGGGTGCAGGGCGACCGCGGTGAGGGTTACGGAAGCGGTTGGGCGTGCGGCGTTGGTTGCTGCGGCGTTGGTTGCTGCGGGGGTGGTGGCTGCGGGGAAGGTGCGAAGTAGTAGCGCCAGAGAATGCGCAGGATCTCTCGCGCCCTGAAGTTGAAGACGCGGCGGGGCCAGAAGAGCTCGCGTTTATCGCATACGGTGGAGATGCTGAAGCGATTGATTTCGCCTTTGAGCAGGCTGGACGCGGCGGCATCAGGGTGATCCTGTTCGGCATGGATGCGGGCCTTGAGCGCGCGAGCGGCGGCGATGCTGTTTGCGACCCTGGCTCCGCGCCGGGGTGAGATGCGGCCATAGGCAATTTTGAGCAGATTGAGACGTTCGGCGGCGTCGTAGGTTGCATCGACGAGTTCGGCGCGGGTCATCCATCGGGTCTGGTAGTTGAGGATCCGCTCCCAACTGGACTGGGTGAGGAGTTGGCGATGCTCTTCCAGGGTGTGAGCGAAGAGATGGAAGCCGAAGCGTTCTGGTTCTTCAAAGCCGCGGCTGCCGGGGTCAGCGAAGGGGCCCATGGGAGAGATGAAGCAGGAGAGGCGCCGATCGCCGAGCTGAAAGAGATGTTCGCAGTAATCGATGGTCTCTGCGACCGAGCGGCTGGTCTGAGCCGGCAATCCGATCATGAAGAAGACGTCGATGCGGTGACAGCGCAGCGCGAGGGCAGCTTGAAACATGGCTTCCATGTCCTGATTGGTGTAACCGGCTTCGCCCTCCTGCGCGTTGCGCACGGCCTGTTCATGGCTCTCCGGGCTGAACTCCATGCTCCACGACGGGATGCAGCGATCGATATCGCGGAGGAAGGAGAGCGGAGGGACGGTGAAGAACTCAAAGACGATCTCATTGGGCAGAGCGGCCTGATGCAATCGATCGAGTATCTCTGCGGCGAAGGCGTCTCCGCCCTGGAGGAGATCGCCGACGAGAAAGATGGGTCCGTGGGAGAGGCGGCTGATGGCGGCCATGTTCTGAACGATGCTTTGCGGGCTGCGAAAGACGGGGCGGCTGCGCTTGGTGAGATGCTGACAGGTGGTGTTTGAACTGCCGCAGGTGACGCATTGATAGGCGCAGCCCTTGACGGTGAAGACGGCGGTGATCGGGTTGCTCCACCAGCCGTTGAAGGGGAGAACGGCTTCGATGTCGCGGTAGCGGATGGCCATTTCCACCATGAGATCCGGGCGCAGGTCAACGTAATCGAGTGAGGGTGGGACGTAGGAGTGGGGATTGACATGCACCCCGTCCGCATCTTTCCAGGTGAGGTTGGGAACGGCGTGGAGTGAGCCGCCATGGGAGAGCGCGAGCAGCAGTTGATGCAGAGGGGGCTCTGTGCTGTCGCCGCGAAAGACGAAGTCTACCTGAGGGTATTGGATGAGTTCGCGGTGGAAGTAGCTGGAAGAGAGCCCGCCCATGATGACGGGCACGCCAGGATGCAGCTCTTTTACGATGCGAGCCACCTCCAGAGCGCCATGGCAGTGGGGCAGCCAGTGCAGATCGATTCCCACGGCTTTGGGGTTGAGGCCGGCGAGGAATTGGGGCACATCGAATTGCAGGTTGTTCATCATCTTGAGGGCGAGATTGACGATGCGTACCTGGAGGCCGTGCGCCTGCAAGTAACTGGCGATGGTGAGGAAGCCGAGGGGGTACATCTCGAAGACGGTGGAGGAGGGAATCATGTCACTGACGGGGCCATAGAGGATGGCCCGGCGGCGAAAGTCATACACGCTGGGAGCGTGCAAGAGCAGCAGATCGATGGGCTTGCCGCGCGCAGAGGGGAGAAGCGCGGAGGAGATCCGGTGGAGGCCGTTGAACAGCGGGGAGCGGAGGGGAGTATCAGGCTTCATGGGCTGCTGACCGTGTGGATGGTAGAGGCTGGGAGCGAAGTTGCGTTCACTGTGGCGAGCTGAGGCTTGCTTGCCGTGCCTACTGGCGTGATTGCGGGAGGGCCGGCTGGTGAGGCATGACGGTGGATTCCTTTCCTAGCCGGGATTCTACCGGAGGGATGGGGGTGTGGCTGTGATGGACGACGCAGATGGCGCGTGCGGAGCAGATCACGACGGCGAGGGCGCCCGTGGAGAGGTTGAGCAGGAGCTGAAGCGGCTGCGCCAGGTTCGGACGATGGTGGTTTCAGACCCGGAGATCCTGCGCGGAACGCCCGTCTTCAAGGGCACTCGCATCCCGGTGGAGATGGTGGCGGAGATGACCGCAGAGGGCGCAACGGTCGAGGATATTCTGGCGGGATACCCGGCGCTCAGCCGCGATCAGGTGGAACTGGCCCCGCTCTACGTGGCAGCATTCCCACGCCGAGGCCGCCCGGCGCAACGTCCCTGGGCGAAGAAGAAGCCGATCCGTATCACCCGGCAGCGCCGCGCGGTAGCCTGAGACTGACTCCTGACTAACTCCATTGCCCGTCAAGTTTCTCATCGACGAGTGCCTGCACACCTCCGTAGTCAGGCTGGCCCATGCCGCCGGTTATGCGGCAGACCGCCTGACCCATCTCGCGCTTAGGGGCGCAAAAGACTGGCAGGTGATGGATACGATTCTGGAGCGCGACTACACGCTTGTGACCAACAACCGATCGGATTTCCTCGCGCTCTACAATCGCGCTCCTGTCCATGCGGGCCTTGTCATCATCGTCCCCAATGTGACACCACTCCGCCAACGGGAACTGTTTCAGGCAACGCTCGACCACATTGGGCAAGGCGAAATCGTCAACGCGGTCCTCGGAGTGGAGTACTGCGGCGACAGGATCGAGTGCCGGGAATACTCGCTGCCGACGGAGTGATGCTGACCTTGGCTGTAAGTTGTTGATTTGAATGGTCGGGGCGGAGGGATTCGAACCCCCGACCCTCTGCTCCCAAAGCAGATGCGCTACCAGACTGCGCTACGCCCCGACTCACCCATCATATCAACGGATAGGGGCTTCTGTTGCGGGAACGGTGAGAAGCGCTTCCGGGGCCGCTGACGCCTTTGAAGCGTCCGACGCCTCAGGGCCTTCGGCCCTTGAAGCAGGTTCCAGCGCGTCGATCAGGGGAAGTGGAGGCCATCCGTTTCCTGCGAGGCCAATGAGCAGCAAGAGGGCTGTTCTGCGGTCAAGCGTGCGACTGTTCTCCACTTTGCAGAGGGAGTGGGGTATGCTCGAAGGGAACCGGGCACTGTTCCGGTGTTCCCAGGACCGGCTTCTGGTGCATTCCATGCTCCAATACGGCAGCGGGTTTAGCCTGGCCAAGAGCCAAGGCTGCGTGCGCCGCCGTCCCTGTCCCGCCGGGGTGCGCCCATTTACAGAGGCGTGCCGGGAGGATGAGTGTGGAGTCGATAAGGGCACCGACGTGGAAGACGAGAGAGATGCCGGGACGGGATGCCCGTCCGTGGGGTGCCGATCCTTGGTAGGTTCGCCTCGCGAAAAAACGCTCCGTGAGTATGAGTATTTGCTACAAATGAAACTAATTCCTTTCCTGCTGTTGCAGGGCCCGCGATTGCAACGGTGGGGAAGAGATGGTCGAGAGGATCGTATGAGCTCCAAATACTTAGCAACACGCGCCAAAGATGCAACAGCACGCTCCAGGACCCTGGCGGCGCGCTCCGGATATTTCGCAGTAGGGGTGATCGTCAGTTGCGTGCTGACGGGAGCGGCGCGAGGGCAGGCTGGTTCGCCGTCGACGCACAAGGTGATGATTGACTGGGGAAAGACAGTTCTGGTTTCGCAGTCTACCCCGACGCTGCAGGTGGTGGTGAATCCCATGCTTCGTGCGTCGTCACCGATCCACGACAGCGCCTTTGAGGCGGTGAAGAAGCTGGGAGCGAATGATGTGCGGTATGTGCCCTGGTTGCCCTACCCGAGACTGGCGGTGGCGGAGCTGAAGCCCCCCACAGCTACCACGACATCCTGGGATTTTTCGCTGATCGATCCGATGACCAAGGACTTTCTTGCGGCAACGGATGGACACCCGACGGTGATGAACTTCAGCACCATTCCTGCGTGGTTATTCAAGACGAAGCAGCCCGTGACTTATCCGAAAGACCCGGATCAGGCGGATTGGAACTATACGCAGGGCACACAGTTAGTTGATCCTTCTGGAAAGCAGCTGGGTGATTACTATGCGCGGCTGGTGAGCTGGTACACGCGGGGCGGGTTTACGGATGAGCTGGGTAAGGTGCATACGTCCGGGTATCACTATACGTTTCCTATCTGGGAGGTGCTGAATGAGGTTGATTTTGAGCATGAAACTACGCCGGAACAGTACACCCGGCGCTATGATGCGATTGTCAGCGCGATCCACCAGGTAAGTCCGGAGACCAAGTTTATGGCTCTGGCGCTGGCGGCGCCACAGAACAGTCCGGAATGGTTTGAGTATTTTCTGAATCACGCGAACCATAAGGCCGGGATCCCGCTGGATTACATTTCTTACCATTTTTATGCGTTGCCCTCACCCAGCGAGACGATTGATGACTGGCAATATACGTTCTTCGATCAGGCAGACCGGTTTTTGACGGATGTGCGTTTTATCGACGCCATTCGACAGCGGCTTTCGCCGGAGACGAAGACGGATACGGATGAGCTGGGCGTGATTCTTCCCAACGATAACGAGTTGAAAGCAGAGCTGAGAACACCGATGCCGCCGCTTTATTGGAACGTCGCCGGGGCGTTGTATGGTTATCTGTTTATCGGGCTATCAAGGCAGAAGATCGACATTATCGGGGAGTCGCAACTGGTGGGGTACCCATCACAGTATCCGAGCGTTACCATGATCAACTGGAAGACCGGAAAACCCAACGCCAGATACTGGGTGCTCAAGATTATCAAGGACAACTTTCATCCCGGGGATCGTCTGGTGCAGACCGGTGTGGGCGGAGGAGGACAGGTGGAGGGCCAGGCCTTTGCGACGCCGGAGGGCAAGAAGCTGTTGCTGGTGAACAAGCGGAATCGGCCGGCGGAGATTGCTTTGCCCAAGGCTCAGCCGTATGTGCTGACCGTGGTAGATGGGCAGACGGGAGATAACCCGCCGAGAGTGTCGCAGGGAAGCGATCCGACGTTCCGCTTAGGTCCATTTGCCGTGGCGGTGGTGTCTTTCCAGTAGGTTCTGCCGGGAGGCCTCCTGGCGCCGGAGTGGAGTTGGAACGGATTCCGGCGGGCCAGGAGCGATGTGATTCGGGTGGTTTGTAGCAAAAATTTTGGGGAGCGGTGTGAGAGCAGATCCAATTCTTCGTGCGGCTCTGTGCGGCATAGGCATTGAAGCCTACTGGGAGCAGTTCGCCGGCTTGCGCGCCGAGCTGGCAGGCTACCTGGAGACGATGGCGTCTATGCTTTCCAGGCCGGGTGTGGAGTTGATCCGATTGGGTCTGGTGGATACTCCGATGGGCGCGCGGGAGGCGGGACGCCAGTGCAGGCGAGCGGATGTGGATCTGCTCCTGATTTATGTGACGACCTATGCGCTATCCAGCACGGTGCTGCCTTTGGTGCAGAGGGCTGGAGTTCCGGTGGTGGTGTTGAATCTGCAGCCGGAGAAGGCGATTGATTATGAGGCTTTCCATCGGTTGCCCGATCGGCGGGCCATGACCGGAGCCTGGCTGGCCTATTGCTCCGCTTGCCCGGTGCCGGAGATTGCCAATGTCTTTCAACGCGCCGGCATAGGGTTTCATCAGGTGACCGGGGTGCTCCGCGAGGAGCGAACGTGGATGGAGATAGGAGATTGGCTGGCTGCCGCTCAGGTGAAGTCTGTGCTGGCGGAGGCCAGGCTGGGTCTGCTGGGGCACTACTATAGCGGGATGCTGGATGTGGGCACAGACGTGACGCAGGTGTGCATCACGTTTGGCATGCATGTGGAGATGCTGGAGGTGGATGAGCTGAGCGCGCTGCGAGCGACGGTGGCAGAGGCGGAGGTCAGCCGTCGCGTGGAGGAGATCCGGCAGCACTTTGCCGTGCAAGCGGATTGCCCGGAGGAGGAGGTAAAACGGGCGGCGCGGACCTCCGTGGCTCTGGATCAGTTTGTGCAGAAGCATGAGTTGGATCTGCTGGCCTACTACTACAAGGGGAGCGGCAACGCGGAGAACGAAGATACGATGAGTTCGATCATTGTGGGAACCTCACTGCTTACGGCGCGTAACATTCCGGTTGCAGGGGAGTATGAGGTGAAGAACGCGGTGGCGATGAAGATTCTGGATGCGCTGGGCGTGGGTGGATCCTTTACCGAGTATTATGCGCTGGATTTTGATGCGGATGTGGTTCTGATGGGGCACGACGGCCCGGGACATATTGCCATTGCGGAGGGGAAGACGAAGATCCGGCCACTGGATGTCTACCATGGCAAGGTGGGCCGAGGGCTATCCGTGGAGATGTCTGTGCGCTATGGGCCGGTGACCTTGCTTTCTGTGGTGGAAGATGATGAGGACAGCTTCAAGCTGCTGGTGGCTGAAGGAGAGTGCGTGGCTGGGCCGATTCTGCAGATCGGCAACACGAACAGCCGATACCGGTTTCCGGCAGGTGCGCGAGGCTTTGTGGAAGCTTGGAATGCGCAGGGGCCGGCGCATCATTGCGCGGTGGGGGTGGGGCACGTTGCCGGGAGGATCGAGAAGCTAGCGCGGCTGCTAGGTGTGGGTTTTCATCAGGTCTGTTGATGCCGACTGCTGAGCCCCACGCTGCGATGGGTGGGTGTGGGCCGGCGTGGGGGATGCAAGGCTGGAGGATGAGAGGCGAGGTTCGTCAAGCCTGTGCGCGGAGCCAGTGCAGGAAGAGAGAGGCGGCGGTGCGCAGGTTGTCGAGATCGAAGGGATAGAGTGCGAGGGCGTGGAGGGCGCTGCGCAGAGCGGCGCGAAGCTTGCCCTGGGCTTTGAGGGCGTCGGCGCGCTGTTTGTAGACTCTGGCGCTGGCCACCTGGCGGGGAAGGAAGCCACATCCGATGGTTCCATAATGCTTGCGAATGAAGTGCTGCTGTGCGTTGACCATGCGTTGGGTATCGGTGGACATGGAGTTGGCGGACCAGCGATAGTAGGCGATGACCTTGGGGATGAAGGCTACCTCATGGTGTTGAGCGATGCGAAGCCAGAGATCGCGATCCTCGGTAGCGCGCATGGCCTCATCGAAGAGGCCGACCTGTTCGGTGCAGCTCCTGCGGAAGGTGATGGTGGGGCAGGGAAGGTCGACCTTCTTCATGTAGATATGGGATGCGATGTGGCCTTCCGCATGGCTGCGATTGCCGTGGAAGGTGCTGAGCAGATTGCCATCCGCATCGATATGGGTGACTAAGCCATAGGCGAGCCCGGCCTGGGGTCGCTCGCGGAGGATACGAACGGACTCTGCGAGGCGGCAGGGGAGCCAGATATCGTCGGCGTCCAGCAGGGCGAGGAACTCTGAGTTCGATGCGCGGATGGCGGCGTTTCTGGCGGCTGGAAGGCCTCGATTCTGTTGCCGGATGTACAGGAGTTTTTGGCCGAAGCGCTGGAGGAAGGGAGCAACGATCTGTGGGGTATTGTCTGTGCTGCCGTCGTCGACCAGCACGATCCGCCAGTCATCGAAGGATTGCCCTGCCACGCTCTCCAGGGCGGCAGGCAGATAGCGGGCGGCGTTGAAGGCTGGAATGATGACATCAACTGTCGCGGTGTGGTCCATGGTTTCTATAGCCTACAGGGGAGCATGGGCGGTGGAGATGGTGGTCAAGGGCATGTCGCCTTGTTTTGGGTGGCCGGAAGGAGGACTGCGGCGCTTTTCCCTGCGCCAGTCGAGATTTTTCTGGTGGTACGGAGAGAGGATTGCGCCGACCAATGCCATGTTTCGCGAAGCTGCGGGTAGGATAACAAAGAAGGCGGGGTTGGCAGCGATGGCGCGGGTGGGAGCAGAAGAGAGACTCAAGGAGTGGGCAGGCCGTTGGTTGGGGGCGGCTCGTCGGCGCTGGCGTCCAGCGCTACCTTCCATTGGCCGTGGACCTTCTTCCAGAAGGTGATGTAACGGCCGGAGGTGGTGGTGGACTTGCCGTCTTTACCGATAGTGGTGGCGTCGTAGTGTCCCCAGGTGAAGCCGCTTAGATTGGAGGGGCCCATCTGGGCACCCTCAGCGTACCAACTGAGCTTGTAGGTTGCAGGATTCCAGTTGGCGGCAGCAGCGATGGCGAGGCGGCCGCGAACGGCGGGCTGGCCGTTGTTGAGGGTGACGCCATCGTCTGCAAACCAGGAGCTGAAGGCTTTGCCGCCGCCCGACTCTACGGCTGCGGAGAACTCTCCTTCCAGCTTGAGCAGCTCAAGCACCCCGGCAGAGAGTTGTGGAACCTTCATGGGCGTGAAGGTGAAGGGTGACTTGGAGGAGTTGAATAAACCGCGAATCGACGGAGCGGTAGCAGGGTTCGCCGCAGTGGGAGGCGGGATGCTGGGGGTAGTGGACTGCCCATGCGCGGCGAGAGGAGCGCTGAGGGCGCCGAGCAAGAGAGCGGCGGCGAGAAGTTTCATGAGCACGATTGTACTTCTGGCAGGCTCCCAGGATGGGATTGGCTAGGGCTGAGAGTGCCAGCAGTTTGGATAGGGGCTGGGGGTCTGGTTCTGAGTGGATGGGCCGTTGGCGGGATTGGTGGTGTTGGGCGGGTTGGTTCCGGGCATGGCGGGATTGACGTGCCGACCGTTGGGAGTAAGAGCGTCAGGCATCATGCAAGGGTTGGGAACCTCATGGATGCCGTTATCGTTCTGGTCCTGGGAGGAAAGGACGTGGATGGAGCGGAGCCAGTGGGCAGCCAGCATGGACCAATGGTCTTCCGGGGCTCCTTGGGGATCCATGCCGAAGCCGTGGCCGCCGGTGGCGTAGTAGTGGAGCTCGGCCGGGATGTGGGCCTGCATGAGGGCGCGGTAGTAGACGAGGCCGTTGATGCCGTAGCCGCGGTCATTTTCCGCCTGGATGATGAAGGTGGCGGGGGTGAATGCGTTGGGCTGGTATGCGGGGAAGATCTCCGTATTGTCTGGCGGCATGGCGAGATAGGCGGGGTAGGCGAGGATGGCGAAGTCGGCGCGAGCGCTGATCTGGGTGTTGGCTTGGGATGCGGCGGGCGTGGTGGTGATGTGGTCGTCGTCGGGGTGGGTGCAGAGGAGGACGGCGAGGTTGGCTCCGGCGGAGAAGCCCATGACTCCAATGCGCGCCGGGTCGAGGTTCCACTGGGCGGCGTGAGCGCGAGTGATGCGCATGGCCTGCTGAGCGTCTTCCAGATCAGAGGGGTCGGCGGGGTAGTGACCGGCCTCTCCGGGGGGTTGGGGAATCCTGTACTTGACCAGGACGCAGGTGACGCCGAGGGAGTTGAGCCAATGGCAGGGATCGAGGCCCTCCTTATTCCAGGCGAGGATGTGATAGCCGCCGCCGGGAAAGACGAGGACTGCGGCGCCATTGCCCTGGCCGTGAGGGCGGTAGAGGGTGAGTGTGGGGACGGAGACGTTGCTGATCACACCAGGATGATTGGGGAGGGGTTTCTCGGGAGGGGCAGTCTGGGCCGACTCTGGAACGCCCTGCGGCCAGAGCGGGAGGACGGTCTGGGCCGAAGAGAGGCCGGGGGTGGAGAGCAGGGCCAGGACAAGAGCGGCGAGGGAGAGCGGACGCATCATGGCGTTTATACTACGCCGCTGGCTCTGAAGTGCAAGGCGCTGGTGTGGTGGAGGGGCAGGTCTAACGACTTTTGGTGTGGTTACGGATTGGTACACTGGAGGGATACGAACTTCGTCTTAAGAGATAAGAGAGAAGCGTCGGAACGGGGGAGTTCGTCTGGTGAGAAGTTTTGGGGGCTACAGGTTGCCAGTATGAGTGACTATCTTCGCGGTATCAAATCGCCGACGGACGTCAAGAAGCTGAATTTAGGCCAACTGGAAGAGTTGGCGGAGGAGATCCGTGACCGTCTGATTGTGAGCGTGGCGAAGACGGGCGGCCACATCGGGCCGAATCTGGGCGTGGTGGAGTTGACGCTTGCCATGCACTATGTGTTTGATACGCCGAGGGATAGTTTTGTCTTTGATGTGAGCCATCAGAGTTATGTTCACAAGTTGCTGACCGGACGAGAGAGCCAGTTTGACACCATCCGGCAGCCGGGGGGGCTGAATGGGTTTATGCTGCGCAGCGAGAGTGAGCACGACAGCTATGGCGCAGGGCATGCAGGAACGGCGCTGAGCGCTGCCCTGGGAATGGCCGTAGCGCGTGACCGGAGCGGGGGAAAAGAGCATGTGGTGGCGCTGGCGGGTGATGCTGCGTTTACCAACGGGATCAGTTTTGAGGCGTTGAATAATATGGGTTCGACGCGGCGGCTGATTGTTGTGCTGAATGACAATGAGTGGTCGATCGACAAGAATGTGGGAGCCATTGCGGCGTATCTGCACAAGATTGCGACCAATTCGGCCTATGCCAGTCTGCATGACCGGGCCGCGAATCTGGTGGAGAGGTTTGGCGGCAAGGCGGCCAGGCATATTGCGCGCAAGGCGGAAGAGGCGGCCAAGGGGATTGTGGGGCGGGGCATGATCTTTGAGGAGTTCGGACTCTCTTACTACGGGCCTGTGGATGGGCACAACCTGCCGCTGCTGATTGAGACCTTCCAGTTCCTGAAGAAGCAGCAACGGCCGGTGCTGCTGCATGCACTGACGCAGAAGGGACGGGGGTTCCAGCCGGCGATGGAGAAACAGAAGAAGTTCCATGGGTTGGGGCCGTACGATCCGGAGACCGGGGAGACCAAGGCGACGGGGCAGAAGACGTACTCCGAGGTGTTTGCGGAGAGTTTGACCCGGCTGGCAGACAGGAACGACAAGGTGGTGGCGATTACGGCGGCGATGCCGAATGGGACGGCGCTGGATCTGTTCCGGCCGCATCATCCGGAGCGGTATTTTGATGTGGGAATCGCCGAGGAGCACGCGGTGCTGTTTGCCGCGGGGATGGCCACCAAGGGCTACCGTCCGTTCTGCGCGATTTACTCCACGTTTTTGCAGCGAGCGTTTGATCAGGTGGTGCATGATGTGGCGCTGCAACGGCTTCCGGTGGTGTTCTGCATGGACCGCGGCGGGTTGAGCGGAGATGATGGGCCGACCCACCATGGGCTGTTCGACATCAGCTATCTGCGCTGTGTGCCGAACATGATCCACATGAACCCCAAGGACGAGGACGAGTTGCAGGACATGATGCTGACCGCACTGCTGCATGATGGACCCAGCGCGATTCGCTTTCCGCGAGGGATTGGGCCGGGTGCGGTGGTGAAGCAAGAGCCGCAGGTCCTGGAGATCGGCAAGGCGGAGGTGTTGCGGGACGGGGGCGAGGTGGCCATCTTTGCGTTGGGAAACATGGTGGCTGAGGCGAAGCGGCTGGCTGCGATGCTGGAGGCGGAGGGCCATAGCACGGCGGTGATCAATGCGCGGTTTGCCAAGCCACTGGACGAGCAGCGTGTAGCCCGGTATGGGGCGCGCTGTGATCTGATGGTGACCATGGAGGACCATGTGCTGGCCGGTGGATTTGGTTCGGCGGTGCTGGAGGCCCTGAATGCGCTGGGCCTTTCGCTGCCGGTGGTGCGGGTGGGCTGGCCGGATGGGTTTATCGAGCACGGAAAGGTGGATGCTTTGCGAGCCAAGTATGGACTGACGGCAGAGGCGGCGATGGAGAAGGTCCGGGTTTACCTGAAACAGCCGGTGGGCGTTTGAAGCGGAAGCAGACGGTGGGCGGCGAAGACGCTGGAGAGAATGCGGGAGGCCGGGTGGGCGCCGATGCCGCCGGACTGGGTGCTGATGGCGTGAGCTTGGGCGCTGATGGCGGCAGGGATGGCGGTGGCGATGCGGACGGTGGAGACGGTGCGAAGGGGGGTGCGCGGTTGGGTGCGCCTCCATTGACAAAGGGCAAAAAGAGTCTTCCACTGGCGCCAGGTATGCAAGAGTCGGCGAAAGAGCCTGGACGAGACACAGAGGGGGTTGCGCGATGGAGGGCGGATCCGGCGGTGGGGCGGATGGGCCATTCACGCGGTCTGCTGCTGGTGGGTCTGTTCAAGCTGAGCAAGGCGGTTTTTTTCACGGCGTTGGGGGCCGGGGCGCTGCACCTGGTGAACCGGGATCTGGGCAGCGTGCTCTTGCATGTGATTGATGCGCTGAGGATCGATCCGGAGAGGCACTTTGTGACGGTGCTGCTGAACCATGTGGGGTTTATCGATCCGCATGAGCTGCGCAGGGCGGGCGTGCTCTCTTTTCTGTATGCGATCGTGTGCGTGGTGGAGGGCGCGGGATTGGTGCTGGAGAAGCGTTGGGCCGAGTACTTTACCGTGATTCTTACCTTAGCGGGGTTGCCCTGGGAGGGGTTTGAACTACTGAGGAAGTTTTCCAGCTATAAGCTGGTGTTACTGGCGATCAACTTTGGGGTGTTGCTGTATCTGCTCTGGATCTTGAAGAGGAGAAAGGCGGAGGGTGAGATCTGAGCTTTTGCAGGGATTCCCGGCGAAGATTCGAAGCTCCGTCCAATCGAGGCGCAGTCGGCGTCAGGTTTTACGCGAACGCAAGGTTACTCGACACCTTGTTTGTTAAGCCGGGTGGATGCGGCAGACGAAACCGAGGCGGCGTGCAAGATCTGACGTGGCCTTTCAACTCTGTTTTTCCATCTGTCAGGATCTTTGACGAAGGAGTCACGCTGGCCGGAGTGATTCCTGAGCACCAAGGTGCGGTGGTCTTGGTCGCCGTAACGATTGAATGCGCGCTCGTATGCAGGTTCATTCCGGCCAGGCAGCGGGCGGTCCCTTCTGGCTCACAGAAATCCCTGGGCGCGTAGCCAGTTCTCCAACAGAATGGGCCACATCTCCAAGGCCGGATCTCCTTGGCCCAGGCCGCTGCCGTGACCACCATGCCGGAACAGGTGTATCTCAGCAGGAACGCCAGCTTTGATGAGGGCGCTATAAAAGTCGACACTTGCCGAGACAGGCACAGTTTTGTCATCCGTTGTGCCATAGATGAATGTGGTCGGCGTGGTGGCGGTTACGTGGAGTGATGGCGTATAGACATTCTCCCACGCCTTACATTTCTCTTCTGGCAGTGTGCGCAGAACCGAGCAATAGGTGATGAATCCCCGATCGTTTGGCTGCATGGCATTGAGCCATGCATACCCAAGAACAAGAAAGTCAGGACGATCGCTGAAGCGGTCGATCGCGTCGGAGGCATTTGGATTGCCATTGTCGCTGGTTGTGGCTACCATAGCGGCCAAGTGTCCACCGGCCGAAAAGCCGACGAATCCGATCTTGTTCTGGTCGAGATGGAATTCGCTACTCATGGATCGAACCAGGCGCACAGCACGCTGGCCGTCCAGGAGAGGCTCGGGATAAGGATGATGATCGCCGAGACGATACTTGAGCACGAAGGCTGTGACGCCACGTTCGGCAAACCAGTCCGCCACCTGACGTCCTTCTAGATTGAGTGCCAGCATCCAATATGCCCCGCCAGGGGCGATGATGACGGCAGTATGATTCGCGTTGCCGGGCTGCGGACGAAAGACGGTGAGTGTTGACTGGATGGAACGATCCGCAGGCCACAGCGGGAAAGAGCTGACGCCAAACTGGGGCGCCAAGGTATCCGGATTCGCGGCGGCAAATTGTGCGGTGCAGGGAATGCCTGCAATCATCGCCAGCCATATCAGCATGACCCGGGTTCGTTGCGAAGAATTCACAGAAAGATTGAGCATTGAGATATTCCTTTCCTGCTGCCTGAAGGAGAGACATTTCCATTCCGCTCCCTCAAGGTACCTGCTACCGGGGTTCTGGCGTTGAGATCTTTTCCAGTTTCGACTCCAGAACTACTGTTGAGGAACCCAACGGGGGTGTTCCGCGCGTAGTTGAAAGTTGCACACGGCGGATGGGTTGATGGTACTACGTCGCCGTTTGGCTGGCGGTCGCAGAGGGGTTGAGGATCGTTTCCAGGGTCCAGAGATCGCGGTGGCCGACGATCTTGTTGAAATGCTTGTCTGTCCGGAGGGACGCCGACGCCCTCCAGCGCCGAACGGTCCTGCCGTTCTGCCAGTGGGTAACGCGGCGGGTCCGGATGCGCAGGCCGGGGTGCGGGTTTTCGATGATGTTGGTCGCCGCCAGGCAACGATGCAGCAGATGCAGCAAAGGCGGCAGGCCCAGGATGCCAACCGGTCTAAGGTCGTTCGGCCAATGGGACCACAAACATCCGCACTCCGCCTCGTGCTAGCTGCATCTATATCGATCAGCTTGACACGCGAGGCGTCACGCAATCACGCTGGAGTTGGAGTTATCGTCCAGGCAGGACACGCAGCAGCATGGGGAAAGGTTTTATGCAGTATCCATCGATTCGAGTCGTTCACCGCGAACAGTTCAACTCAGCGACTGCACAAACGCCAGGATCCCAGCGTTTTGCGGCAATTCATTCGGGGACCGTCCCGGAATCACCTCTGTGGGGTGGCCTGTTCGTCGTCGCGCCGGGAGCCCGGACGGGAATTCACCATCATGGAGAGCAGCATACGATTGCTTATGTCGTGAGCGGTTCTGCTTCCGTTCGTTGGGGTGATCGCGGCGAGTTTCATGACATGCTGCAGGCGGGGGATTTTCTCTTCGTCCCGTCCTGGCTTCCGCACCAGGAGATTAATCCTTCAAACGACAACCCGTTCCAATGGGTTGTTGTTCGCAGCACTTCCGAGCCCATCGTGGTGAATCTACCTGAGGACTTCTGGGATGAGGTCAACTTGATTTCGGCGCATGTGCGCGGCGATGACGAAGAATAGTGAGCAGGCACCCCGAAAGGAGATGCAATGAGCTATACACCCGATGCAAAACGGTATGAGGAAGCTACGTTCAGGCGGTGTGGACGATCAGGAATTGTTCTGCCCCCTGTTTCGCTTGGATTGTGGCAGAACTTTGGAGGCGTCAATGTCTTCGAGACGGGACGAGCTGTCATTCGGCGAGCATTCGATCGGGGTGTGACACATTTCGATCTGGCGAATAACTACGGTCCTCCCTATGGGTCTGCCGAGGAGAACTTCGGAGAGATTCTGCGGAAGGATTTTCGCAGCCACCGAAATGAACTTTTGATTTCAACCAAGGCGGGATGGGATATGTGGCCGGGACCCTATGGTGTGGGGGGCTCACGCAAGTATCTGCTCGCATCGCTGGACGAGAGTCTGGACCGCATGGGACTTGAGTATGTGGACATCTTCTATTCCCACCGGCCGAGCATGGATGTTCCGCTGGAAGAAACCATGGGCGCATTGGTGCAGGCAGTCCGACAAGGCAAAGCTTTGTATGTCGGCATCTCATCCTACGGTCCCGAGCGGACGCGCGAAGCGGCGGCAATTTTGAAGAGCGAAGGAGTCTCGCTGCTGATTCATCAGCCTTCCTACTCGATGCTGAATCGCTGGGTGGAGGAGGGACTCCTGGACACGCTGGAGAATCTTGGTGTCGGTTGCATAGCCTTCTCTCCCCTGGCGCAGGGATTGTTGACCAACAAGTATCTGAACGGAGTGCCCGCAGATTCGCGGGCGAACGAAGGTGCGTCGTTCCAAAGAAAGTTTTTGAACGAAGAGAATCTGAACCGAGTGCGCGCCCTTGACCAGATTGCGCGTGGACGTGGGCAGTCGCTGGCTCAGATGGCGATCGCATGGGTGCTGCGCGATAAGAGGGTGACGTCGGCGCTGATCGGAGCGCGGAGCGTCGAGCAGCTCGATAATTCGCTCGACGCATTGAAGCAGATCCAGTTCACGGATGCGGAGCTGAAGGAGATTGATCGCTATGCACAAGAGGGCTCGATTGACCTTTGGAGAGGCGCCCGAGAGGGAATCGCCTAGTGAACATAGCTTGATGAGACGGAGGATAGCGAGGTCGCCGATGGCGGCCAGGCTGAGGTTTTGGTAAAGGCGGGCGTCGAACTCTATCAACGCGGCATACCCCTGAACAAGGTCGAGAACGCTCTCGTGCTCGCCGCCGTGCGCCGCCTGATCCGGCCCGCCGATGCTGCGCCGCTGACCACCGTGCGCTCCCTGGCCTACTTCCTTCCGGTCATCGAAGAAGTTGCTCGAGATGGAAGTCGGTGAAGACTACTTCCACTACGCCCGACAAAAACTCCAGCGGCTACGCTCATCCTGACGCCGCACGAAGAGCGCACGCCGCAGCCACGCCTGCGGCGTGGGATGACACTTTACCCCAACCCACCCAGTCCAACCCACCCGAACCCGGGATCACGCCTCCGGCGTGGATGATATCGCTACGCTCTCCCTTGCTCTGCGCCAAATCATGTTCCCGGTGTGGGTAACTTTTGACAAGCGCTACTGGGTTACTCTTCCGTAGCGCCGAAGGGTTTCGATAGGTTGGGACTTCGACCGGAAATCGCTGTCGGACCCATTGTTCGCCGCTGCCCGGCGGCAGAGGCGCAAATCGCATGGCGTGGGTGTTCAGTCCTACGCGGAGCAGGTAGCGGCGGATGATCTGCGCTTGCCGCTTGTCTTCAACGAGGACAATGACCTCGGACGGTTTCGACATCTATTCCCATCCTCTGGCGATGACTTCGGAGGGCGGGAGGTTGCTCTTGTCGGCCATGAACTTCGCGGTGCGCGTCTGGCAGTTTTGCTCGCGGAAGCATCGAAGGCCATAGAACTGGGCCCATTGATCCAAGATCTCGGGGTGATGCGAGACGAGGATGAGCTGCCTGTGCTTTTCTTCAACTGCCCCATTTGGCTTACTTCGACCATTTTTTTGGCTCAGCTTTGCGGCTGAAGATCTGCGCCTCCGGGGTGGGGAATGGTGGGGTTGGGGCGAAGGAATGGGTATTTTCGCTTTTATTTCGCTACATCAGGTCGAAGAGCTCTGACAAGTGGGCAGATAGTGTCGAATCAACTGAAATAACACAAGATGTTGTGGTGATTGGGTCGCTGATCGCTAGATGCTGGATTTTCCACATTTCCAGCGGAAAACCGGGGACAAAACGTTGAGATTTTACTTGCTATCCAGCGCGTAACCATCCATGCTTAGTGGAAAGAAGTGGAACAAAGTGGTCAAAAAGTGATGAACCACAACGACTCAAGCCGATAGTACGGCATAGAGGCGGGCAAAGGAAGGAAAAAGGCCGCAGGGAAGCAGGCGGGAGTTCAGGCAGATACCCCCGGTTTGGTAGAGGTGGTCTGGCAGCGACGGTTTGGCGAAGGCGGTTTGGTAGAGGCGGTCTTGGAGCGAGATTTGGGAGCGAGATTGAGGTTTTAGGAATGTTTCGTGGGAATCACCCAACGCGCGTGGACGAAAAGGGCCGGTTGAAGGTTCCGGCCGAGTTTAAGCGCCGGTTGGATGAGCTTTATGGCCCACAGTTTTTTATTACCAGCAAGGACGGCAAGCGGGCTGAGTTGTACCCGATGAAGGAATGGGAACGGATTGAGGATGCGTTAGCGAAGGCTCCCTCCAGTGGAGCGAAGAAGAAGTTTCTGGATGTGACGAACTATTACGGCCAGGTGGTGGAGATGGATGCGCA
Source organism: Acidobacteriaceae bacterium (assembly GCA_049977105.1). Taxonomy (GTDB): domain Bacteria; phylum Acidobacteriota; class Terriglobia; order Terriglobales; family Acidobacteriaceae; genus Granulicella. The sequence continues at coordinate 33,637 of JBMFGX010000016.1, forward strand.
GGGAAGGTTGTTGATTCCGCAGTTGCTGCGCGAGGACGCGACGCTGGCCGGAGATGTGGCTGTACTGGGAATGCAGACGTACCTGGTGGTTGCCAATGATGCGAAGCATCGGGCGCAACTGGCCGAGAACCCGCTGACGGATGCGGATATCGACGCGCTGGGCGTGGTTGGAATTTAGGTTTGGAGTCCCTTGAGAGGGACGCATGAGGCGGACGGGATGGCAGAACCGCAACATGTACCGGTTCTTTTAGAAGAGAGTTTGAAATTTCTGAATGTGCGCCTGGGCGGGGTGATTGTGGATGCAACGCTTGGGCTGGGCGGCCACTCCGAGGCCATTGCCCGCAGGCTGGGCGGCGAGGGCAGGCTGATCTGCCTGGATCGCGATGGGCAGGCGATGGAGCTGGCCAAGGCTCGGCTGGCAAGGCTAGCGGAGGAACTGGGAGAGCGGATGCCACAGGTTGAGTTTGTGGAGCGGCCGTTTTCCGAGATTGCCCAAGTGATGAGGCCGGGGACGGTAGATGGATTGCTTGCGGACTTTGGGGTGAGCAGCCTGCAGTTGGATGAGGCGCACAGAGGATTCAGTTTCCGGTCAGAGGGCCCCCTGGATATGCGGATGGACAGGCGCGGGGGTTTGACGGCCGAACAAGTGGTAAATCAGGCGGACGAAGAAGATCTTGCCAACCTGATTTACGAATTCGGAGAGGAAAGGAGGTCGCGGAGAATCGCCAGAGCTATTGTGCGGGCGCGGCCGATTTCGACAACAGCGGAGCTTGCTCGCGTCGTATCGGCTGTTGCCCCGCCAATAAAGAGATCTGAGCGGGGCCACGGAGGTGGGGGCCAGATTCATCCGGCGACGAGGACCTTTCAGGCGCTTCGAATTCGAGTGAATGATGAGCTGGGAGAGATTGCAGCGCTGCTGCGGGCGGTGAGCGGGGCAGAGAGTTTGCTGAGGCCGGGCGGCCGGGTGGCGATGATCAGCTTCCACTCGCTGGAGGACCGGCTGGTGAAGGATGCGTTTCGGGAGGCGGCGGGGCGTGGAGAGCTGGAGATTTTGACCAGGAAGCCGGTGACGGCAGACGAAGAAGAGGCAAGGAGAAATCCGAGAGCCAGGAGCGCGAAGCTGAGAGCGGCAGAGCGAAGTTCGAGCGAGAGAAGGCGTTGAGATTGAGATAGAGATTGAGATCGGGCCGGGGTTGTCCTGCCGTGCTTTCAGGCGAAAGACAACCATGCAACAAAAAGTCCCTTCCCCCATCAGCAACCCCGGCCCGGGTTGTGCCGCAGGAGGGTGAAGGCGCAGGGTGCAAGCTTGCCGGAGGGCGGGGCTAAGGAAAGACGAAAGCGGAAGACGAAGACGAGTTGAGGTAGAGGTGCGTTGATGGCGACGATGGTGATGGCAGGACAACAGATAGGGGAGACGCAGGGAGGGACCGGCGCCCGCCGCAGTTTGAGTGTGGCGGAGCAGAACCGTGCTCTGTTCGAGCAGCAGAGGGCGCGGCGGCGTGGACCGACTCCTGAGATGTTCTTTGCCAAGCACATCGACAACAGCCGGCTGGTGAAGGAGGACGATCCGGAGCGGCGGCGGGACGTGCGCCGGTTCACGATCACGATGACCTTGTTCTTTCTGCTGATGATGGTGTATGTGTGGCAGCACTTTTCAGCGATTGAGGTGGGTTATCGGGTGGAGGCGCAGAAGACCCAGGTGGAGATGTTGCAGGAGCAGAACCGGCAGTTGGAGTTGACCGAGGCGCAGTTGAGTGATCCGCAGAGGATTGACCGGATTGCGAAGCAGTTGGGGATGGAATCCCCGCAGCCGGGGCAGGTGGTGCGGGCGGATGGCATGGGCGGGACGCCGACAGTGATGGCGCAGGCCAAGGTTCCGGTGCTGGCGGGTGCGCGGACAGGGAATTGAGCAAGGGGGCGACCGGCGCAGGAGATGAGCCGTTGCACAGCAAGGAAGCAACGATCCGTTCCTGAAGGGAGAAGGGAATGGAGGGCCAGGAAGAGGAAGAGAGGGCCTGGCAGATGAGCGGTCTCCTGGAAGTTGCAGGGAGCTTTGCACGGGAACAGGGATTCCAGGATGAATCAGACGCCACGGCAGAAGCTGACCGCACCCATTCGCAGGGTGCGGTTTGCGTACGTGGCTCTGTTTTTCTGCGCGTGGGCGGGGGCGATTGCGCTGCGGCTGGTGTGGCTGCAGGTGTTTCAGCACAGTGAGTGGGTAGAGCGCGCCAGGCAGCAACAGCAGCGGACCTTTGAGGTGGCTCCGCATCGCGGCGTGCTGTATGACCGGGACATGCGCGCTCTGGCGATGACGGTGCTGGTGGACAGCATCTATGCGGTGCCGAGCGAGCTGGGAGCGAATCGTGCGGAGGATGCGATGCTGCTCTCGCGGATCGTGCATACGGATCCGCTGGATCACTTTACAACAGAGAAGCAGATGGATGCGCGGTTCAACGCATCGCGGCACTTTGCGTGGGTAGCGCGCAAGGTGTCGCCGGAGATTGCGACGCGCGTGCGGCAGCTCAACCTGAAGGGAGTTTACTTTCAGAAGGAGTTCAAGCGGTTCTATCCGAATGGGAATCTGGCCTCGCATGTGCTGGGGTATGTGGGTACGGATGACACGGGGCTGGGTGGCTTGGAGGAGGAGTTTGACCAGGATCTGCACGGGGAGCCGGGGCATGAGCTGACGGCGATCGACGCCAAGCGGCATGTGCTGGGCTCGGCGGAGAGCGATCCGATTCCGGGCGAGGATCTGGATCTGACGATCGACGCGAACATTCAGTACATGGCGGAGCAGGCGCTGGATGCGCAGATGGCCAAGGTGAAGGCGCTGCATGGAACGGTGGTGGTGCAGGATCCGTACACGGGACAGATTCTGGCGTTGGCGGTGAGTCCACGATTCAACCCGAATGATCCGCTGCATGTGGATCCGCGGGATCTGACCGACCTGGCGGTGAGCGATGTGTATGAGCCGGGATCGACGTTCAAGCTGGTGACGTATTCGGCGGCGATTGACGCGGTGGGTGTGAAGCCGACGGATATGGTGGATTGCCAGGGCGGCGAGATGACGATGTATGGGCGGACGCTGCATGACGATGAGGAGGACCGGCGGCATCACTATGGGTTGGTGACGGTGGAGAAGGCGCTGGAGATCTCCAGCGACGTAGCCGCGGCGAAGATGGCGTTGAAGCTGGGGCCGGATAGGTTTTACAAGTACATCCGGGGGTTTGGGTTTGGCGAGCGGACGGGGATTGAACTGCCGAGTGAGACGCGTGGTCTGCTGCGGCCGCCGCGGCGCTGGGGCGCGACCAGCATCCTTTCGATTGCGATTGGGCAGGAGATTGCGGTGACGCCGATTCAACTGGTGACGATGGTTTCAGCGATTGCCAACGGAGGGATGTATCTTCCGCCGCATGTGCTGTTGCAATCTACCGATGAGCCGACGCCGGGGCAGGAGAGCAAGGACGGCGGGAGCGGGGAGGCGAAGCTGGTGGCTGAGCCGTTCCGTCCGGAGCAGGGCTTGCCGGCGAAGCTGCCTGACGGAGCGCACCGGATTATCCGGGAGCAGACAGCGGCGCTGATGCGGGAGATGATGCAGGGCGTGGTGTTGGATGGAACGGGCAAGCCGGCGCAGTTGAATGGGTACAGCTCGGCGGGAAAGACGGGAACGGCGCAGAAGGTGGATCCGGTGACGCACGCCTACTCGCACACGAATGTGGTGGCCAGCTTTGCGGGGTTTGCGCCGGTGAATCACCCGGCGATCTCCATTGCGGTGATTATCGACAATCCGACGGTGGGCAGCCGGTATGGAACGGCGGTATCGGCTCCAGTGTTCCGGCAGGTGGCGCAGGAGGTGCTGGAGTATCTGGGCGTGCCCCACGATGAGCCGCTGAAGACGCAGCAGCAGATGGAAGAGGCGCAGAATGCGGCAGAGCCGGACGATGCGCCGGATGAGCACTTTGGGGATCTGAATGCGATCTACGACGAGGTGAACAGCCTGCCGGCGGATGATCCGCTGCGCCAGCGGCAGGCAGAGGCGGGCGGCAGCGTAGAGGCGACTGCGGAGGGTGAGCTCCAGGCGAAGGTCGGGGCTGCGTCTGGAGCGCTGCCGGAGAAGGTGGTGGCGGACTTCAAGAAGAACGGGGATACGACGTCGCCGTCAGGGGATGCGGCCCCTGATGGGCCTGTTGCTGCGGCCGTGATCCAGCCGGCGGTGAGGACGCTAGGGAACGGAGAGGTGGTGGTTGACGCCAGCAAGCGGGTTGCGGTTCCGGACTTCCACGGCGAGGATCTGCGCGCGGTGGTGGAGAGGTCTGCGGGCATGGGACTGCGGTTGAGGATGCTGGGCAGCGGGCTGGCGCAGGATCAGGCTCCGGCAGCGGGAACGATGGTGCCGGTGGGAACGGAGATTGTGGTGCGATTCGCGCGGTGAAGAGCGGCGGTGAGGCCGCGGCCGCGGCCTGGATGCGGCTTGTCTGGATACGGTTGGTTTGGGATGCGGTTGGTTGGAGGGCCGGAAGGGCCGGCGCAGGCCGACGCTGAGGATCTTCGATATGCAGTGGAGCGAGGCGGTAGGCGAGGCAATGGCGGCGGGGTGCGTGGCGGAGACCGCGGGGCGCGGTGATGTGCAGGTGCGCGGGGTGCAGTATGACTCGCGTCGAGTGAGCGCCGGGGATGTGTTTGTGGCCATGCGCGGAGGCTCTACGGATGGCAACCGGTACATTGATGCGGCGCTGGGGAAGGGTGCGGCGGCGATTGTGACGGACTCGCGCGAGGTGTTTGAGGAGTTGCGAGCACGGCAGCCGGAGCTGGCGCTGGCGCGGGTGGATGGAGCGGCGCATGGAGGGCGGAGAGCGCTGGCGGCGTTGAGTTCGGTGGTGTTTGGGGCTCCAGAGAAGAGGCTGAAGATCTGCGCGGTTACCGGGACCAACGGGAAGACGACGACGGCGTATCTGCTGGAGCAGTTGCTGCGCAGGGTAGGGCGGAGTTGCGTGCTGGTGGGTACGATTGAGACGCATGTGGCTGGCCGGGTGCGGGAGAGTGAACACACGACTCCGGAGAGCCGGGATCTGCTGGCGGTGTTTGCCGAGGGGTTGAGGGCGGGATGCAGCGAGGTGGTGATGGAGATGAGCTCGCATGCGCTGGATCAGGAGCGAGTGTGGGGCATTCCGGTGGATGTGGCGATGTTTACGAATCTGACGCAGGACCATCTGGATTATCACGGGACGATGGAGGCGTATGCGCGGGCCAAACAGCGGCTGTTTGAGGGTGTGGGCGCTGCGCCGCCGCGGGTGGCGGTGATCAATGCGGATGATGCGTCGGCCGGAGAGATGATGCGGGCAGCGGCGGGTTGCCAGCAGGTGATGAGCTATGGGATTGGCGGCGGGGAGTGGCAGGCTGAGGATGTGATGCTGGAGGCGGGGCGGATGCGGTTCCGGATGCGGACGCCGATGGGTGAGGTGCGGGTGGATTCGCCTTTGACGGGGAGGGTGAACGTGTACAACCTGCTGGCTGCCTGCTGCGCAGCCCAGGCGCGGGGGCTGACGCTGGAGGAGATTGCTGCGGGAGTGAAGGAGCTGCGCCCGGCTCCGGGAAGGTTTGAGGTGGTGAAGGGTTGCCAGGATGCGGGTTTTGCCGTGGTGGTGGACTATGCCCATACCGAGGATGCGCTGGCCAATCTGATTGCGCTGGCCAGAGATCTGGTGAGTGCGAGGGGCGGACGGGTGATTACGCTGTTTGGCTGTGGAGGAGACAGAGACCGCAGCAAGCGGCCAAGGATGGGCAGGGTTGCGGCCAGGGGCAGTGAGGTGGTGGTGGTGACCAGCGACAATCCGCGCAGTGAGGATCCGCGGAGGATTGTTGAAGAGGTGCTGGTGGGAGTGCGTGAGGCTGGGGCTGAGGGAGGAGGCGCAGCGGAGTGTCTGGTGGAGGTCGACCGGAGGGCGGCGATTGCGCTGGCGATTGGCGCGGCGCGGCCGGGAGATATTGTGCTGCTGGCCGGCAAGGGACATGAGAAGACGCAGACCTTTGCGCAGGGAGTGGTGGCTTTTGATGATGTGGCGGAGGCGGAGGATGTGTTGCGTGGTCGGCAGGCGGGTAAGAGGGATGCAGGCAGGGAAGCGAGGTAGAGGGATGGATGGGAGAGAGGTGAGAGCGTGAGATTGAGGTTGGGACAGGTTGAGGATTGGATGCAGGCGGAGGGCGGGTTCGATCGTGGAGCGGAGGTGACGGGGTACTCGATCGATTCGAGGACGATTGGCGCGGGGGAGTTGTTCTTTGCGGTGCGGGGTGAGCGGCTGGATGGGCATGGGTATGTGGAGTCTGCGCTGGAGCGGGGCGCGGCAGCCGCGGTGGTGAGCGAGAGCTGGCAGCGGCCGACGACGGTTGCGGAGGAGCGGCTGCTGCGGGTTGCGGGTGGTGGGGTGGGCGAGGATGGGGTTCTGGCGGCGATGCAGCGGCTGGCCCGCCGGGTGCGGCGGGAGTGGGGAGGGATTCTGATTGGAGTGACGGGTTCGGCGGGAAAGACGACGACCAAAGAGTGCATTGCGACCGTGCTGGAGACGAAGTTTGAGGTGCTGAAGACCGAAGGGAACCTGAACAACCATTTTGGCGTGCCGTTGACGCTGCTGCGGTTGCAGCCGCAGCATGAGGCAGCGGTGGTGGAGATGGGGATGAACCATGCGGGGGAGATTCGGGCGCTGGCGGCGCTGGCGGCTCCGGACTGGGGGGTGGTGAGCAATGTGGGGCCGGTGCATCTGGAGTTTTTTGCCGATGGGATGGAAGGGATTGCGCGGGCCAAGTATGAGCTGGTGGAGGCGTTGCCGGCGGATGGGATCGCGATTTTGAATGGCGACGATGAGCGGGTGCGAGGGTTTGCCAAGGGCATTGAGGAGCGGGCGGTGCTGTATGGAACGAGCGAGGGATGTACGGTGCGTGCGGAGGCGATGGAGGATCGAGGGCTGCGGGGGATGGAGTTTGATCTGGTGGTGGAGGTTGGCCGAGGCGGTAAGCCGCCGTTGCGGCGGAGGGTGAGGCTGGCTTTGCCGGGGCGGCACAATCTGTTGAATGGGTTGGCCGCGGTAGCTGTGGGGCAGATGCGCGGCGTGGAGCTGGAGGCTGCGTGCGGGGCGCTGGAGCAGATGAGGCCGACGGAGAGGCGCGGCAATGTGATTGCGTGGGGGGGGGCGGAGATTGTGAATGATACGTACAACTCAAATCCCAAGGCGCTGGAGGCGATGGTGGAGGCGCTGCGCAGGACTGAAGCGAAGCGGCGGATTGTGGTGGCAGGAGAGATGCTGGAGCTGGGGCCGGAGGGTGCGCGGCTGCATGCAGCCAGCGGCGCGGCGATGGAGGGGATCGACGTGGTGGTGGGAGTTCGCGGGCTGGCGCGGGAGCTGGTGGCGGGAGCGCAGCAGGAGCAGCGGCGAGGCGGAGGGCCGGTGCGGGCGGAGTTTGTGGAGTCGCCGGAGCTGGCCGGAGAGTGGCTGCGCAGCAATCTGCGGGAGGGCGATCTGGTGCTGCTGAAGGGCTCACGCGGGGTGCGGCTGGAGCGGGCGCTGGAGGCTTTGGGGACTCCGTAGGATGGGGATTGAGTATGCTGCGCCGACGCGCCGATGGGGCAGGAATGACACACAAGCAGGAGCGGTAAGATGGGCGCAGGGCTGTGACTTGAAAAATACGCAAGGCTGTGGCTTGATGCTGCGCGCAAGGCTGTGGCTAGATGCTACGCTGCGCTGTGGTTTGGTGCTGCGCAGGGCTGTGGCTTGAGGTTGCGCAGGGCTGTGGTTTGATGATGCAGGTTGACGTTAACGACGAGGCGAGATCCGTTGCTCTATTGGCTGCTTTACCAGAAGCTCTTTCCTTATATTCCGGTGTTCCGGATCTTTCGCTACGTGACGTTTCGGTGCGCGTTTGCCAGCATGACGGCGATGCTGATCGGACTGCTGATCGGGCCGTTTGTGATCGACCAGCTACGGCAGTTCCAGATTGGGCAGTACATTCGTGAAGAGGGGCCGAAGAGCCACCAGAAGAAGGGTGGAACGCCGACTATGGGCGGGGTGCTGATCTGCATCTCCATTCTGGTGCCGACGCTGCTGTGGGCGAATCTGGCCAATCCTTATATATGGATTGTGATGTTCGCGACGGTGGCCTTTGGGGCGATCGGGTTTGCCGATGATTACATCAAGGTGGTGAAGAAGCGGAATCTGGGGCTGAGGTCGATGCAGAAGCTGGTGCTGCAGTTCCTTGCCAGTGGGGCGATTGCGGCGGCGCTGGTGTTGATGCGGGTGGAGCATGCTTACTCCACGCGGCTGATGGTTCCGTTTATCAAACGGTTTCGGCCGGACCTGCTGATCACGCCGTTGCTGAAGTATCCGCACCTTTGGCCGCTGGCGTTTTTGCCGTTTGTGCTATTTGTGATGCTGGTGATTACGGGTTCCAGCAACGCGGTGAATCTGACCGATGGGCTGGATGGGCTGGCGATCGGGTGCACGATTATCGCAGCTGGAGCATTGACGGTGCTGACCTATGTGAGCGGGCATGTGGTGTTTGCCGACTATCTGGAGTTGCAGCGGATGCCGATGGTGAGCGAGCTGACGATCTTCTGCGGGGCGATGGTGGGGGCGAGCATTGGGTTTCTCTGGTATAACGCGCATCCGGCTGAGGTTTTTATGGGCGACGTGGGCTCGCTGGCGCTGGGAGGGGTGATTGGCACGGTTGCGGTGATTATCAAGCAGGAGCTGCTGCTGCCGTTTATCGGCGGTGTGTTTGTGCTGGAGATTTTGAGCGTGATTCTGCAGGTGGGAAGTTATAAGCTGCGACATGGGAAGAGGATCTTCAAGATGGCTCCGTTGCACCATCATTTTGAGTTGTTGGGCTGGTCAGAGTCCAAGGTGATTACACGGTTCTGGATACTGGCCCTGGTTTTTTCGTTGTTTGCGCTAACGACGCTGAAGTTGAGGTGAGGAAGATGCTGCCGATTGTCTGTATTCCGGGTCTTCTTTTTACGCCGCGGCTGTATGCGGAACAGCTCCCTGCATTGTGGAGGTTTGGTCCGGTGACGGTGGCGCAGCATAGCCTGCAGGCGAGTGTGGAAGAGATTGCGCAGTCGATTCTGGATGGGGCTCCGAAGCGATTTGCGCTGATCGGGCTCTCGATGGGAGGGTACGTCAGCTTTGAGATTCTACGCCGGGCTGCGGAGCGGGTGGAGAAGCTGGCGCTGCTGGATACCAGCGCGCGGCCAGACTCGGCGGAGCAGACGGCGAATCGGCGGATCCAGATAGAGCGAGCGAGGAGTGTGCCGATGAGTGAGATTGCGGACGCCCTGTTTCCTCGGCTGGTGGACCGGTCGCGCTGGGAGGATGAGGGTCTGCGGAAGCTGTTTCGGCAGATGGCAGAGGAGACGGGAGCGGAGGGTTTTATCCGGCAACAGACGGCGATTCTGAACCGGCCGGATTCGCGGCCGGGGCTGAGGGAGATTGGCTGCCCGACGCTGGTGGTGGTGGGGGAGGGTGATGAGCTGACGCCGCCGGAGCTGGCAGCCGAGATTGCCGATGGGGTGGAGCGGGGCAGGCTGGTGAAGGTTGCGGCGTGCGGGCATACGTCTACGCTGGAGCAGCCGGAGGCAGTGACGGCAGCGCTGGTGAAGTGGTTGGAGGATTGAGCGCGGTGGGATGGAGGCTGCGCGGCAAGGGGCGAGGAGCAGGGGCAGGGTGATAGCCTGCTTAGAGGCGAGGGAAGGGTTCTTGCAGGTGGTTTGCGCGGGTGAAGCTTAGCGAAGTGGTTGAGGGTGACGGCGGCCCGTCGGGATGTTCTATGGAGATGAAGAATCAGAATCGGTTGAAGGATCAGCGGGTGTTGGTGGTGGGGCTGGGGAAGAGTGGGATCTCCGCGGCGCAGTTTTTGAAGGCTCGTGGCGCTCGGGTGACGGTGAGCGATGCGCGTCCGGCGACGCTGATTGCGGAGATCTCTGAGATGCTGGATCAGGGGTTCATGGTGGAGACGGGTGGCCATGGGCTGCTGACGTTCCGGCGCCAGGATCTGATTGTGGTGAGCCCCGGGGTGCCGCTGACAACGCCGGAGTTGAAGCAGGTGCGCGCGATGGGAGCGCACATTATCGGCGAACTGGAGCTGGGCGCGGAGTTTCTGCAGGGCGAGGTTGTGGCGGTTACCGGATCGAATGGAAAGACCACGACGACGACCTTGATTGGGGAGATTTTGAAGGCTTCCGGCAGGCCGACGCTGGTGGGCGGAAATATTGGGCGGCCGGTGACGTCTCTGGTGGATGAGAGCACGCCGGAGAGCTGGAGCGTGCTGGAGGTTTCCAGCTTTCAACTGGAGACGGTGGAGAGTTTCAAACCGCGCATTGCGCTGGTGCTGAATATTACGCCGGACCATCTGGATCGGCATGGAAGCTTTGAGAACTATGCGGCGCTGAAGGCCAGAATTACGGAGTTTCAGAGCTCCGAGGATTACCTGGTGCTGAATGGCGAGGAGAAGAATACGCAGTTGGTTGCGGCCAAGACGGTGCGCCCGGGCGGAGGCGCGAAGGTGTACTGGTTCAGCCGGAAGCGAGCGATCAAGCAAGGGGTGTTTGTGTTTGGCGAGTCGATTCTTTATGTGGCGCGGGAGGGGGCCAAGCCGGAGCCGGTGATGCCGGTGGCGGAGATTCCGCTGGTGGGGGCGCACAACGTGGAGAATGTACTGGCGGCGATTTGCGCGGCGCGGTTGGCAGGGGTGGAGAGTGAGACGATTCGCCGAGCGGTACGGGAGTTCAAGGCGGTGGAGCATCGCCTGGAGTTTGTGCGTGAGGTGGGCGGGGTGCGGTACTTCAACGACTCCAAGGCGACGAATGTGGATGCGACGATCAAGGCGTTGGAGGCCTTTGAGGGTGGAGTTCACCTGATTCTGGGGGGGAAGGACAAAGGTTCCGATTACCGGGTGCTGGAGCCGTTGCTGCGGGAGCGGGTAAAAACGGTAATCACGATTGGTACAGCGGCGGAAAAGATTGAGCGCCAGCTTGACGGTGTGGTGAAGATAGAGAGAGCGGAGACGCTGGAGCGGGCCGTAGCGCTGGCGCAGAAGACGGCGGTACCCGGCGATACGGTACTGCTGGCCCCGGCGTGCGCCAGCTTTGACCAGTTTGAGAACTACGAGCAACGCGGGCGGGTGTTCAAGAGGCTGGTGGCGGCGATTCCCTGACGGCTGGGGTGGGCCGCTGGATTTGGCGGCTGGAGCTGGAAGGGTGTAGAGGCGGATGGCGAAGCGCGTTGGCGTGGACAAGTGGTTGTTTGGCACGGTGCTGCTGCTGGTGCTGTTTGGACTGGTGTCAGTGTTTTCGGCTTCGGCGGTGCTGGCCAAGGCGACGCTGGGTTCGCCGTATGCGTATGTGAGCAAGCAGGCAGCGTTTGCGCTGGCGGGGATGATTGCGCTGTTTGTGCTGATGCGGGTGGATTACAGGAAGTACAACAACCCGAAGCTGGTGTTTGCGCTGATGGGCATCACGGGGTTTTTGCTGGTCGCTGTGTTTGCGTGGGGAGGGATGAATGGAGCGCATCGCTGGGTGCGCTTCCCTGGGATCACGCTGGAGCCCTCTGAGCTGGCCAAGCCGATGATTGTGCTGTTTCTGGCCTGGTATCTGCAGACGCGGATTCACGCGATTGAGGACTTCAAAGAGACGATTCTGCCGGCGGTGATTCCGCCGCTGCTGTTTATTGGGCTGATTCTGAAAGAGCCGGATCTAGGCACGGCGCTGGTGTGCGGCGCGGTGATGACGCTGATGCTGTTCCTGGCCGGGATGCCGGTGAAGTGGGTGATGGTGGGTGCGGCAGGAGCTTCGCCGGTGATTTATTACATGCTGTTCCATGTGGCGTGGAGAGCCAAGCGGATGTTTGTGTTTCTGCATCCGGAGGCCGATCCGCGAGGGGCGGGGTTCCACATTCTGCAGTCGCTGATTGCGGTGGGAACGGGAGGGATTCGTGGGCTGGGGTTGATGGAGGGGCGGCAGAAGCTGTTTTATCTGCCTGAGCCACATACGGATTTCATCTTTGCCAATATCTGCGAGGAGTTGGGGTTGATTGGCGCGATCTGCGTGCTGACCGCGTTCTGCATTGTGGGGTACCGGGGGCTGCGGGCGGCGTATCTTTCCACCGATCCGTTTGCGCGGTTCCTGGCGTTTGGATTGACGGTGATTGTGCTGGTGCAGGCGTTCTTCAATATGAGCGTGGTGCTGGCCCTGCTGCCGACCAAGGGGCTGCCACTGCCGCTGATCTCCTCGGGTGGAACCAGCGTGTTTGTGACCCTGGCGTGTATGGGCGTGCTGTTGAATATGACGCGCGAGATTGATTGATGGCGCAGGAGCGGCGGACGAGCCGCTTGCGGTGAGGGTGGTGAAGGTGCGACAAGGGGCAGGGTTGCGAGGCTGGTGAGAGACGGCGGGCTGCGGGTGATGATCGCCGGAGGCGGAACGGGCGGGCATGTGATGCCGGCGCTGGCGATTGGCCGAGCTCTGCGCGACCGGTATGGGGCAGAGGTGCGGTTTGTGGGGACGGCGCGCGGGCTGGAGGCGCGGCTGGTTCCGGAGGCAGGCTTTGGGCTGGAGCTGGTGCGGTCCGGACAGTGGAAGAATGTGAGCCTGGGAACCCGGCTGCGGACGATGATGGATTTGCCGCTGGGCGTGCTGCGCTGCGTGCGGTTGTTGCGGGAGTTCCGGCCGCAGGTGGTGGTGGGCGTAGGCGGCTATGCGAGCGGGCCGGGGATGATTGCGGCGCTGGTGATGGGGGTTCCTACGCTGGTGTACGAGCCGAATGCCGTGCCGGGGCTGACCAATCGCCAGTTGGGGCGGTTTGTGAGCGCAGCGGCGGTGAACTTTGCGAACACGGCGAAGTTCTTTCGTCATGCGGAGGTGACTGGGGTTCCGGTGCGGCCGGAGATCTTTGCCGATGCGCCGTCCGCAGTGGATGGGGTGGGGCGCGCGGGGCTGCGGCTGCTGGTGACGGCGGGGAGCAATGGGGCGCTGGTGTTCAACCAGACGATGCCGTTGATTGTGAAGGAGTTGCTGGAGCAGGTTCCGGGGTTGAGCGTGGTGCACCAGGCGGGCGCGCGGCAGTTGGAGTCTACGCGGGAGGCGTACCGGGCGAGCGGAGCCGATCCGGCGCGGTGGAGGGTGGAGGCGTTTTTGACGGATATGGCGGAGCAGTATGCAGCGGCTGATCTGGTGCTGGCGCGGGCGGGGAGCACGGTCGCTGAGTTGTGCGCGGCGGCCAAGGCTTCCTTATTGGTTCCGCTGGCTACGGCTGCGGACGACCACCAGCGCAGGAATGCAGAGGTGCTGGTGGCGGCGGGCGCGGCGGAGATGCTGCTACAGAAGGATGCGACGGCTGAGGCCCTGTGCAGTGCGCTGATTCGGCTGCTGAAGGATGGGCCGGGACGAGCTGCGATGGCGCAGCGAGCGAGGGCGTTGGCAAAGCCGGGAGCGCTGGAACGGATCGCTGAGATGGTGGTTGAGTTGGCGGAGGAGAAGAGCGGATCGCGACGGTGAGGGAGGGCGGCGAGGAGTGCCGGGCTGGGAGCTGGTTGGCTCCCAGGAAGGCGCTCCCGGAGGGTTGCTTGCGGTGGGTGGATGGGCGAGGAGCTTTAGCGCATGTGGCCGAAGCCGCCACCGCCGAAGCGGCCGCCGCCAGCGAAGTGACCGCTGCTGCCGCCGCCGAAGCCTCGGTAGCTGCCTGCCGAGCCGAAGTGAGAGCTGCCGACGCTGTTGAAGTGGCCGTAGCTGCCGGCTGAGCCGAAGTGGCCGTAGCTGCCGGCTGAGCCGAAGTGGGAGTTACTGGCGGTGTTGAATTGTCCGTAGCTGCCTGCCGAGCCAAAGTGGGATGCTCCGCCGAACTGGCTGCCCGAGGTTCCGTTGAAGTGGCCGTAGTTGCCGGCGGTGTTGAATTGGGAGTTGCGTGCGGTGTTGAATTGGCTACCCGATGCGCCGCTGAAGTGATTGCTGTTGGCGCTGCCGAACTGGCTGCCCGAGGTTCCGCCGAAGTGGTTGCCGGAGGCTCCGCTGAAGTGATTGCTGCCCGCCGTGGCGCTGGCGGCGCCGGATCCGGCGTGGTTGGCTCCGACCAGGCTGGATCCGCGGAAGGCTGAGCCGCCTTGGAAAGAGGTCCGGGCGAAGGCGGCTCCGCCGGGACGGGCGTTGAAGCCCACGTAGGTGCGGGTGTACATGTAGCCATGGAAGCCGGGACCGAAGTTTCCGTAGGCGCGGTTATACCAGAAGCGGCCACCGCCCCAATAGCCACCGTAGAAGCCGGCGCCAAAGTATCCGAAGCCGTAGTTGATGCCGCCGTAGTAACCGACCCTAAGACCCCAATAGCCCGGGAACCAAGTGTAGACGCCCCCGCCCCAGCCCCAGTAGCCGGGGGTCCAGAGGGCGCCGACGTAGGGCGGAAGGACCCACGCGCCGGGCACCCAGAAGTAACCGCTCGGCCCCCAAGCCCAGTAGCCGGGCGTCCAGAGATAGCCGTCGCCTGGGCAGGGCGGCTGGGTGTAGACAGGGATGGGAGGCGGAGCGATGCCGGCGGTGATGAAGAAGGCAGCTTGAGACGGCGTTGCCGGGAGCAGGACCGCCAAGACTGTGGTGGCGACGGCCGCCGCGGTAAAGAGCTTGCGAATGGAGCGTAGGAGTTTCATGGTCGTTCACCCTTGCGGGCTCCTCGTCTTCCCGTTGTTCCGGGTTGCGAGCCGGACGAGGAGTTTCAGGGGCCAGGCTGCCTTTACTCAAGCCCCTCGGTGAGATTAGACACAGGAGGATGCGATTAAGTTGCGCGGCTGGTGGGTTGCTTCTGGGGTGCGTTGCGTGGGTGGAAGGTGGGCTGCGGGGGGGGGTGCGAGGTCTGGGCGCGGTCAGGCTTGGACGAGGCTGTGGAAGGTTCGGTTGGGACGGATCACGTCGTGAGGGATGAGCGCGTAGCGCCAAGGCTTGTCGCTGCCCTGGGATGCGCGCTCGCACCATTGGATTGCGGCCCTGGCTTTCTTCTGGACTGTGGCGTCGTCTACTTCGCCGGCCCGCTTGACCTCGCAGAGGAAGCGGGCGCTGTTTGTTTCCACGATGAAGTCCGGGTTGTAGTTGTCCTCTTCCGCGTAATGGATCTTGAGCAAGTCCTTGGACGGCTTGAGCCACTTGAGCACGTCGGGATCGTCTTCCAGGATCGTGGCGAAGCGGCGCTCCGGGTCAGAGTCGAATTTTGCCGCGTCATACAGGCATTTTGCGAATCCGTTGAAGACAAGGCTGCGGATGTATAGCTTGTCCTCCACGGGCTGCCGGAAGTTCCGGGCGCCTTTGCCACGTTCCGTCTCTGCGCTGCTGGGACTGAGCTGGTTTGAAAATTTCGGACAGTAGGATAAGTGGAGGTGATTGTTCTCTGACAGCCATTACGATGGCAGGAAACGAGGAGAATGATGTCAAGACGCCCACGCAGGACCCACACAGCAGGCTTTAAGGAGAAGGTGGCGCTGGCCGCCCTGAAGGGGGATAAGACGCTGGCTGAGCTGGCCCAGCAGTTCGATGTTCACCCCAACCGGATCACGGACTGGAAGACGCGGTTGCAGGAGGGCGCAGTCGTGGTTTTGGGGGGACAGGGTTGAGGTTACCGCGTTTGATCTCTTCGTTGAAGGTTTTGGTTTTAAGGATGAAGAATTTGTCTGCGAGCTCCTGGCCCCATTGCTTGCGGAGGTTCGCGGGACAGATGACGAGCAGGCGGCGACGACGTTCTGCCCAGCGCTGAGAGAGCAGGATGCCGGCTTCAATGGTCTTGCCCAAGCCGACTTCATCCGCGAGGATGGCGCCACGGGAGAGAGGAGAGCGGAAGGCAAAGAGCGCGGCTTCGACCTGGTGTGGGTTCAGGTCAACCTGGGCGTCCGCCAAGGCCAAGGTCAGACTGTCTACTGAGGCGGAGCTGGACTTTTTGGTGAGCTCCTGGGCGAAGTAGCGCGCGTGATAGGGCGTCAGTTCCATGGTCTGGATGCGCTGGGTGGATGGTTTTTGAGGCATTCCGCCGGGCGCTTGGGTCAGCCGGATCAGGTTAGCAGATGTTCGCCTGGCGGGTTGAAGGGTGTGGGGTCTGTGGTTTGGCGCAGCGTGGTTCGGTTGCTTCGTTGAGGGTGCTCAGGGATGGAGGATAGACGAAGAGGCGGGGGTTGGCGGTGCGCTCTGCGGGGGCGTGCTCCAATTTTTGCTGATGGCTCATCTTTCTGCTGGTTGATGATCCATTTCTTCCTAGTCAACTCAGTTGCGCGATGCGCCAGATGGAGGTGGCCTGGTCAGCCATCCAGCTCTGGCGAGCAGCAATCTGCTCCGGGGTCCATTGGGCATGGCTTTCTGCCAATTTGCGCGTCATCGCGAAGCCGCTTTGCTGGTAGATGGCCCGCTTGGCCGGGTATTCCTCCGTGCCAATTTCGCGATTGGCGGCGGATTGCAGGAGCGTCATGTTGCCCAGACGGTAGACGAGATTGTCGGCCTCATCGTTGCTGAATCCGCCCCATCCGTCGGGAGCGTTCTGGGGTAGCACATGCTCGATGTTGAAGGTGTCACTGGTGAAGCTGTGGTCTTGTCCGGACAGGTGTTTTTCCAGCGCGCATAAGATGAACCGGACCACGCGGTTATTGCGCGCATCCGTGGTGCGGATGGTCTTCTCCGCAAAGGCGGCGCGGAATGAGTTGTCGTCCACGTAAATACTACGCATGGCCTGGAGCAGGGGCTCGAGCTGCATCAGGTCTCCATTGGCAAGCCGCTCAGCTACGGCGTTGTAGGTCCGCTCCTGTTCTGAGGCGCTATAGGCACCGATCACGTTGTAGCGCAGGGAGACCACCATGGTTGCGCGCAGCAGTGCGGTGAAGTCGGCAGGGTCCAGCACCCGGCGGGCCGCCAGCAATGCGGGGAAGGGCTGCTTGACGCGAAATGTCTTCAGGATGCCCGCGAGGTGTTTGTCGTCCTGGGACCATTCCGAGGCCTCTGGCGACGACAGCGCCAGGTAGGTATCCAGATCTTCTTCCATCCCTCGAAGTAGCTGAAACGCTGTGGTCCGATCCGAGACCCGTGCGCGGATGGTTTTGAAGAGATCGGCTTGGCGTGCGAAGCTGTTTCGACTGTTCCAATGCACGCGGAGGAAGTCCGGGAAGTTTTCAGATTGCAGTCGTCCCACAATCGCTTCCCAACGATCCTCCAGGTTGCGCAACTCGTGGTCGTTTTCTCCGCCCTGGTCAAGGACGGAAAACAGGTAGTTCTTCAAAAGGTCTGTAGCCGAGAGGCGGACTCCACGCGCGTTCAGGGTTTCAAATACCTTATATGCATTCAATTCATCCGTGACTGTAATGACGGTGAAGAACAGGCGATCGCTGATATCTTCCACCAACTGAGCCAGGCGCTTGCCTTGGTCGCCCGCGCCGGCTTTGAGGTAGTTGGTTACTTGCCGGTCAAACCACTCGAACGCCTTGCGCATGAGATGTTCCGAGGAGCGAAATCCCCTTTGAGGAAGATGTCCGAGGGGGACTAAATAGGTTTGGAAATAGGTGTTGTTGTTGCGGTTGAGGGTGAGCTTGGGCCGGGCAATCAAGGTAACGGGGTCGAGGTATCCGACGTAGGTTTGCCGAATCTGCTCAAGCCGTCTTTTGTTTGCGTCGGAGTCGTTGCCGGAATCGATGAGCCGCTGTATGTTCTTGAGGACCGCCAGAACGATGAGGCTGATGGTGGTGAGGCGCTGCTGGCCGTCGATGACATCAAAGGATTTGTCGTCTGCGGATTGGAGGACCAGATAGCCCATGTAGTGGGATGGCTCGCCGCTCTCTTGCAGGGTGCCGAGGATGTCTGCCCATAGGTCTTCCCACTCCTCATTCGTCCAACTGTAATCGCGCTGGAAGCGAGGGATACGGTAGGTGAGGCCGTTCCCGATCAGCTTGCGGAAGGTATTGTTCTCCGTCTTGAAGTTTGTGGCCGCCATTACGACTCCCTGGGTCAATCTTAGCTGTCAGGTTTGGCAAACGGCGTGTTCTCTGCGTTGCCGACCAACTTAGCCAGTAGCGTCGCATAAGTCCCCAGCGCGTGGTGAAGGGGGGCTTGGGCGTCTGGCCTGGTTCAAACGCGATTCGATGCTTCTGATCCTACCGTTGGGGTGGGTTTGTGGATTGTCTTGTGAGGTCGCTTTGCAGGGGTCGAGCGGGGTGCGGTTGACGGGGCCGGCCCCGTTGGGGCGGGTGGGTTGCCGGGAGTGACGTTCAGCGCGTGGGTTGGGGCGGCGGGTGCTTGCGGGGTGGGTTGCGGGAGGGGCGTTGAGAGGCGGTGTGGAAGGTTCCGGGCGGTGAGATGGGACAATAGAACGAGAGAGGTTCAGGTTTGCCGGAGCACACGATGTTTGCACCGACGCAGAGGGTGCATTTTATTGGGATTGGGGGCATTGGCATGAGCGGGATCGCCGAGATCCTGCTGACGCTGGGATATGCCGTGAGCGGTTCGGATCTGCGCTCTTCGCCGGTAACCGAGCGGCTGGAGCGGCTGGGGGCGACTATCTACCTGGGGCATGCGGCGAGCAACGCCGTAGGCAGTGATGTGGTGGTGACCAGTTCCGCCATTCAGAGGGATAACCCAGAGGTGCAGGTGGCCTGGGCGAAGAAGATTCCCGTGATCCAGCGGGCGGAGATGCTGGCGGAGTTGATGCGGTTGAAGTATGGGATTGCGATTGCCGGGATGCATGGGAAGACGACGACGACCTCGATGGTGGCGGCGGTGCTGGCGGGAGGGGATCTGGATCCGACCGTGGTGGTGGGGGGGAGGGTGGATGCGCTGGGATCGAATGCGCGGCTGGGGCGGTCGCAGTACCTGGTGGCGGAGGCGGATGAGAGCGATCGCAGCTTTCTGAAGCTGTCACCGATTCTGGCGGTGGTGACGAACCTGGATCGGGAACACATGGACTCCTATGCGGATATGAGGGATGTGGAGGACTGCTTTGTGGAGTTCATGGACAAGGTGCCTTTCTATGGGGCAGTGACGGCGTGCGTGGACGATGCGCGGCTGGGCGCGATTCTGCCCCGGGTGCGGCGGAGGGTGTACACGTATGGGACGGCGGCCGAGGCGGATTTCCGGTTGCGTATGCTGCCCCTGGATGCGGGTGCGGGGCTGCCCTGCGGAGATGGTAGGAGCGCCAGCCAGCCGCGCGCGCGGTTTGAGGTGGAGGCGCGGGGTGAGGTGCTGGGACCCTTTGCGCTGCATGTTCCGGGACGGCACAATGTGCTGAATGCGACGGCGGCCGTGGCGATCGGGGTGCAGCTTGGTCTGGGAGCGGAGGCGATCGCCGCAGGACTGGGGTCTTTTCGGGGCGTGGACCGGAGGTTCCAGGTGCGTGGCGTGGCAGGCGGGGTGACGGTGATGGATGATTACGGGCACCATCCGACGGAGATTCGGGCTACGCTGCAAGCTGCGCGGGAGTGCGGGTATGGGCGGGTGCTGGTGCTGTTCCAGCCGCACCGCTACAGCCGGACGCGGGACCTGATGACGGAGTTCGCCACGGCGTTTGGAGATGCGGACGCGGTGCAGGTGCTGGACATCTATGCGGCCAGCGAGCAGCCGATGGAGGGGATTACAGGAGAGGCGCTGGCGGCAGCGATCCGAGAGAAGAGGGGCGGGCAGGTGAGCTATGCGGCGTCGATGGCTGAGGGTGTGGAGCGGCTGGTGGAAGAGGCGCGGCCGGGCGAGATGATTCTGACGTTGGGCGCGGGTAGCGTCTCCCAGGCTGGGCCGATGTTGCTGAAGGGCTTGCAGCGCGGAGCGAACGGCGACGGCGGCGAAGCGGCTAGCGCCAAGGCGTGCGGCGAGAAAGGGATTGGGGTTGGCAGGTAGAGCGGGATAGGGAAGGAAGACGAGGATGCGGCGCGTGGCGGCGCGGCTGGGTTTCGGGTTGGGGAGGGATTCGGGATTGAGATGGAGAGCGGAAGGTAGCGAGATTCCGATGGGAAGGCGAGTGCGGTTTGAGGCTGTGGTGCGCAGATTTTGTGAAAGAAGCGCGACTTCAGGGATGAAGATGGTGTCTATAGCGGAGAGCCATCCTATTCCAGGGCAGGTTTCCATTGGGTAGCGATCTTCTTGCGCGAGGTTCCCATTTGCGGGGGTTCCGTGTGGCGAGCGAGTTGCTTGCAGGAGGTGAATGTCTGCGGCGAATGGATGGATGAGGAGAGCTTTGGTTTGGAAGTTGATGGAAGAAGAGATGCGGCGTGCAGGGTTGGTCTGTTGGTTTCTTGAGCAGTAGAGCTTTGGATCCATGGCGCTTTGTTGGTTTTGTGTGCGCGGCGATGGAGCCGCGAGGATGATGGCGCTGAGTGACCCTGATACGGGGTTGCCCGCGAAGAGGAGCAAGGGTAAGGGCTGAAGGAACGCTGGACCGGGTGATGGATTCGGCGAAGGGGAATGAATGCGTTTGAGGATGTATCGACTGACTGCGCCGGCTTTGATAGGTGTCGCTCTTGGATGTTTGCCGGCGCGGAGTGACGCTCAGCAACAGCAAGAGGTAGGAAAGACGGATTCGGGAACGGCAAGTGCGGTTGGCATGTACTCCACGTCTGATCCGTCAGGCGAGGAGGGTGGACCGGAGGTGGCCAGTGCGGGCGATCTGCCGGATGCGCCGCTGCCCCAGAGTGGGGTGACGCAGAGTTCCAGCGCGCAGCAGGCGACTGGGGCGACGGCCGGTGTGCAGAATCCGGTGAAGCCGGGCGCTTTGGCTCCGCTTCCGCAGCCGCGCCGGATCCTGGGCCTGATGCCGAACTATCGGGCGGTGAGCGCAGGGATAAAGGCTCCGCCGCCTACCACGCGGGAGGCGTTTGCGATTGCGAGCCAGCAGAGCTTTGATTACTCGGCGTTTGTGTTTGTGGCCCTTACCTCTCTGCTGGCGGAGGGCGACAACGCTCATCCCTCGCTGGGCAAGGGCGTGCATGGGTACTGGCGCTACTACTGGCGAGGAGACATTGATAAGACGGACGGCAACTATTGGGTGTACGCGATTCTGCCCATTATGCTGCATGAGGACGAGCGTTACTATGCCATGGGCGTGGGAGGGGTGTGGAAGCGTGGATTTTATGCCGCAACGCGGGTGCTGATTACGCCGAACTACCAGGGGAAGAATACCTTCAATGCCGCAGAGTTGCTTGGGCGGGGCGTGTCCCAGGCTATCTCGCTGAGCTACTATCCGGACCGGCAAGGGGCGACGGACGACTTCACAGAGAAGTTTGCGTATGCGGTGGGACGGGATGCGCTGGCTAACGTGTTCCGCGAGTTCTGGCCGGATATAGACAAGCACGTGCTGCACCATCATTGGCATCATCACGCGCCCAAGCCCAGCGAAGGGACGGGGAGCGGCATGGCCGCGACTGATGGGGTGGGGTGAAGTGCAGGAGAGTGGGCTGACTTGAGGCGGTGAGGGGATGGCGGGGTTCGATCCGGGCAGTTAGCGGGAGATTTGGACGGGGGATTCCGCCAGGAGCGGATGGTCGGCTGCATCGGCAGCACGGAGACGGAAGAGGACCTGGCCGGTTGGCAGGGCGTTGGCCGGGATGAAGAAGTTCGCCACGCGCAGGTGTCCGATCGCCTGTAGAGGGCCTTGCTGGGGCAGGACAAAGACGTTGGAGTGGTTGGAGGCGGCCTGCGTGGAGGCAATCTGCAGCGTGCAGGCGGATACGGTGGCGTCTGCGGGGAGGGGCCATTGGAGATGGATCTGGCTGATCCAGGGGTGTAGAGGGATGGAGAGAAGGTGATCGCCACGAAGGGTTTCCATGGGCATGGCCACGGCCAGGACAGTGGCTTGATTGGGTGCGGGGTTGGATTGGCTGGGCGCGGTGGTTGTCTTTTGTGGGATGGAGGATCCGGGAGGCAGCGTGGCGGCCTGGCGCAGGATGCGCTGACGGCTATGGAAGAAGACAAGCGCCAGCACAAAACAGGCGGCTAGCGTGGAGGTGAACCATCCAAGTGAGGTCTTATGGTCTTGCAGCCAAAGGAGGGTGTGATGGGGGCGGGGCTCCGGGGGGCGGATGGGTTGGGGTGGATTCGGCGGGGAGTTCAGGCGGTGCAGGGCGCGGGCCATGGACAGGGCTGTTTGCGCATCTTCCGTGGACAGGATGGCCTGCTCGACCTGGAGGCGTATGTGGGGCGGCAATGCGTCGGCAGCGTAAGCGTCGATGAGGTCGTGGCGTGCTTGCTGAAAGGCGTCAGAGAGATCCTGACTGGTAATCAACTTTTCATCCAGCTCGGATCGCTTTTCGGGAGACAGTTGATCCAACACGTAGCTCAGGAAGAGTTGTTGGTCCTCTGTAAGGGAGATCATCGATATTCTCGTCAAAAACCTCTATCATTCATCATAGTGTGATGTTCTTTGCGGATTTATCTTGCGCAAGGGCGGATTTTTTTTGAAGTAGATCCATTCATAGGTTCTTTCGAGTTCGGCCCGGATGCGCATGACGCGATTGCGCAGGGCGTTGAGGGAGATTCCAAGCTCCTGGGCCAGGCGCTGACGGTGTTGTATCTGCTGGTGGCCCTGGCTGCTGAAATAGCGCTCAAACAAGGTGCGATTGGGGGCTGGAATGGTCTGCAAGCACTCTTCGAGGATGGCGACGCGTTCTTCCTGCAGAGCGGATTCAAGCTGGCGCTGCTCGGAGTTGAAGGAGGATTGCGCCATGATGGCCAGGGCTTGCTCCTGGCGGTCCTTGTGGCGGAGGTGCTCTTTGAGCAGGAGACGAGCGATTCCGGCGGCAAACTTGAGTGGGTCCAGAACCTCCATCTCGGGTTGTGAGAGGCGGCGCGCGAGGCGATCGAGTGTTTCGTCGGCTAACTCCTCCGGGGTAGCGGCGTGGTTCCAGAGAAAGAAGCGGGTGAGACGCTCGCGCAGCGCCTGATAGATTTGACAGGCCTGGTCCCGGTCTGGATGCAGTGCGTTCAGCAGATGGTTGAGAGAACGCTGATCCAGTGTCCAACGTGTTGGGGGGCCGGATTGCTGCATGGCTTGTCCTGTAGATTTTCGAGTATACAGTTTGGCGCCGTTTTTTGTTGTGGGCTGGGGCGTGCGTCTGGATCTAGTGGGGGAAGGGCAACTGCATGGCGGCGAGCCGGGTCTGGTTGGTGGGCGAGGCGCGGTAGCGGCCCTCCCAATCGCCTTCCAGGATGAAGCCTGCCCAGAAGTACGGCTGGGCGTAGAGCGGATCGCGCAGGGTGCGGAGTTGGGCGACGCGAAGGGCCTCTGCGGCGGAGAGATTGCGTTTGAGGAAGGCGGAGTAGAAGCTTTGCATGAGCTTGCTGGAGGTGCGATCGTCGGCCGCCCAGAGGGTTCCCATAACGCTTTGGGCACCGGCGTAGAGGAAGGCTCTGGCGAGTCCATTGATGCCTTCTCCGGGGATGGACTGGCCATCGGCGGTTTCGCAGCCGCTTAAGGCGACCAGAGAGACGGGAATCCTGAGGTGGTAGATGTCTTGCAGCCAGAGGACTCCATCGGCGGGGGCTCCGTTGCGATGGAACATGGAGAGGACGATTCCGGATAGCTCCGGGTGCTCGCGATCGACGATGGCGTGGGCGGCGAAGTGCAGCGCCGCATAGGATTGCCAGTTGATTTTTTCGAGGGTGTGTGGGGAGGCATCGAAGCCGAGGAAGAGCGAGGTGTGGGAGGCTCCGGCGATGCGTTCAATGGCTGCCGCCTCCGTTTGCGATCCACGCAGCCGTGGCAGTAGATCGAGAGACTGGAAGGCGGCGGAGCGCAGCACGGGCTGGGAGGAGCGATGAGGGGTGTGGGGGACGGAGAGGGCGATTCTGGCGTCGGTTCTGGTGTAGACGGGATCAGCGAAGATAGCGATGCGTGAACGGCTGGAAGCGGAGAGAGGCTTGCTGCGCAGAGCCCAAGCGGTGAAGGCAGAGGGCTCAGAGACGAGATTGTATTGCGCGATGAGGTAGGGAGAAGAGCCGGGTTGCGTGTGGGGAAGTTGCAAGGCGGCGAAGGGGATGGAGAGGATCTTTCCATCGCCTACGATGAGGAGCTGGTGAATCTGTGCGGGAAGCCGGGCAGGCAGCAAGGCAGCGGTGAGTTTTTGGGCGAGAGCAGGAAGGCGTTGATCGGCGGCCTGGATTCTGGTGAGGCGAGCCTGAAGATCTTCGCCAGGGAGGAAGCTGTCGCGAGCCTGCAGGGATTGCTGGTAGGGCTGGATGAGGGCATCGAGGGAGTTGCGGCCGGGAAGGGTGAAGGTGAAGAGGTTCTGGCGGGTGATGATCCAAAGGTAGCTTTGCTGATCGCTGACCCAGTACTCGAGGATGGCGGTTTTCTCCGTGAGAACGCTGTGGCTGAACTGAGATGGAGTGATGCTGCGAATGGCGACGAGGGTATGGTAGGCGGGAGTGGCGGCGCGAATGCGGGCCTTCCATTGATCCTCGTCCATCAGTTGGCGATGGAGTTTCTGTTGGAGTAGCTGTGCGTGAGCGAGGTCGGATGGAGAAGAGCCGAGGAGAGCGAGTTGGTTTTCTGATTCGTGAATTTTCAGTTCGAGGGTCTCACTGCGCTTCTGAAGGAGGGCGGCGGCGGGGGAGGGATGCTCGTCGTGTTGCTGCTGGAGCTGATCGAGCAGGGTGCGCGCGCGGGAGCGCTCGGCGATGGTCCATGCCTGCTGAGCGTAGCCGTGATGGGGAGCCGCGCGGTGAAGCTGCATGAGGATGTTTACGGCGAGGTCGTAATAGCTGCGTTTGGAGGTGAAGTAGGAGGTGCGCAGGTCGTCGCTCTGGATGTGGGCGCGATTGTCTTCCATGGCGTCGAGGGCGCGGAGGATCTCATCGCGCGCTGGGGTCAGTTGGCCCTGTTGCGCGTGAAGCCGAGCAAGATCGGCATCGAGCATGGCGAGCTGGGCTGCGTTGGGTATCTGCCGCCAGAGCGCGGCGGATTGATGGTAGGCGTCGATGGCGGCGGAGATCTGGCGGCGCTGAGCGAGGACATCGCCGATGGCCGCCTGGATGGCGGCTTCTCCTGCAAGCTGATGGATTTGCCGGGCTTCGAGTTGAGCCTGCGAGAGTAGCTGCAGAGGGTCTGTGGCGCAGGGAATGAGCAGGCAGGTGCGAGCGAGACCGGCGTTGAGGAAGGCTTGCTCGCGAATGAGGTTGAGCCGGTGGGCGCGGGCGAGGCCCTGGCGAAAGTACTGCTGCGCCTGGTGAGGATGCAGGGAGTGCAGGGCGAGTTCGCCGAGGTGGCCGGTGACTTCAATCTCATTGATGCCATCGCCATCCTTTTGCAGGATGGGCAGGGCGTTGGCATAGGCGCTCTGGGCGCGCTCCCAGCTTCCGAGGCGCGCATAGAGTTCGCCCATGTCCGTCCAGACTTCACCTTCCACCTGGGGATAGGAGAGGATGTTGGCGGTATCCAGTGCGGCGTTGAAGGCATCGATGGCGTGCTGATAGCGGCCCTGGCCCTGATAGATTTCTCCGATGACGGCCTGGGTGTAGGCGATGCCATAGTCGTCAGAGAGCTGCTGGGCTAATTGCAGGGCCTGAGTAGCGGCCTGGAGGGCCCTGGTGGAGTCGCCGATGTCGCGATAGGTATCAGCGAGGTTGCCCAGGACAATGCCTTGCCAGTAGAGGTCTCCGGTGCGCTGATAGAGAGCGAGGGCGCGTTGGGAGGCATGGATGGCGGCAGCATAGCGATCGACGAGGGTGAAGGCGGAGGCGAGGGTTTTCCAGGCGAGCGCCTGCTGATGGATGTCGCCGACGGAGGAGGGGATCTGCGTGGCTCGGGTGGCGGTCTGGACGCCTTGCTGATACTGCGCGCTGCGGAAGATCTGATAGCGGGCCTTGCCGATGAGGCTCTCGCGCGCGAGGCGGTTGTCTGCGGCTGCGACGGAGAGATGATAGGCGTGGCTATACAAGGCGAGGACGTGGGTGGAGTCGAGCGGTTGTTGGGTGGGGTGAAGCGCGGCGCAATGGCGGACGTACTCGGCCTGGGTGAGGGCCGATTCGGCCTGGAGGATGATTTGATCGCGCGGCTGCGGGGAGCGCTGCGGAGAGCGGGTGATCTGGAAGATGACAGGGGTGTGGCGCTCTCGGGATTCGACGCGCAGATAGAAGGTTCCGGTTTGAGAGGGAAGGAAGGAGATGCGCTGCAGAGAGCCGACGCCGCCATCGTTGAAGTGGGGTAGCGAATTCTGGCTGTCGGTGGTGTTGGGGTCGATGAGGAAGCTCTGCGTCATGCCCTGGATCTGGCGAATACGGATCTGGTTGAAGGCTCCGAGGTGGACGGGCAGGGCGAGGGTGAGACTTTGATGTGGCTGGAGGGTTGCCTGGACGGAGGCTCCGGGCAGGAGGATGGGCGGAGGTGGATGAGCTACGGGACGATGGTCCGGGGATGGATTCTGTGCGGAGGCAGCGGTGGCGAAGAGCAACATGCGGATCACGATGCCAGGAGTGCGAGCCGCAGAGCATCGCGTTGGCGATGCAGGGCTGGGTGCTGTGAGGTTCCCATAATTCTTCGGGGAGACACAGGGCATCATGTTTTAGAACGATACAACAATCCAGGTTGCCGGGAGGTTACGGCGATGCTTCGGCGGCGGATGCGTGATGCGGTACGAAGGCGGCTGTGCGGATGCGCCGAGTTACTTGCGTGCCGTGTTGCCGGACAGGTTCGGAGTGGAGTTGCGTTTCAGGTTTGAGCAGGAGGGTAAGGATGTGGCGGTTGGGTTCTGGGTTGTGCGGACGCTTGCATTGGCTGGGATCGGGCTGGTGCGTGCGGCATGATTCGGCATTCTGGGTCCGGCAGTCAGGCTGGCGGCGGGTTTTCGGCGAGATCGCGCTATCTTTGGCGTTTGCGTTTGCCGTTTGTTCATGCTGCGTTCATTTTGTGTTCGTGCTGTGTTCGTCCGGCGGGCGTGCGGCGGTGCGTGTTCTGTCTGTGATGGGATGGCGTTGGCTGGAAGAGGATGGTATGAATGGGAGTTTATTTACTTGTTATTCACTCGCCGGGGGTGAAGCGGTTACCAATGAGTAGGCGCGCAGAGCAGTGAATTGGAGATACAAAAAAAGTTGAGAAAGTGCGTTTGATCACTGACTTTGGCGGTACTCTAAGCGTACGTCCTTGTTTGAGGAGAGGGCAGGAAGCTGAACGCTCCAAGGGGGTGATGGGCCGCCCCGACTGTCGGCAGTCTCCACGGCATGTAGCCCGGTTTGTGGCGCTTGTAGCATTCATCTCCAACGGCCGAGTGTTCCCCCGGTGAGAAGACTGGTTGAGGATGCTCTGAGCTGCAAGGTTTTGTGCGAAGGATTCTCGCTCCCCTTCGTAAAGCGAATGAATGATCGGTACGAGGTAGTGCAGGATTAAGGAATTCGGTATGCGATTTGACGTCCCACAGGAACGTGGCGCGAACACGGCTGATGAACCGATCTCAGCGGTGAGCATTTTGTTCAACGGCAATCCGCTGGCGATCTGGATCTACGACGCGGTGACGCTGGAGTTGCTGGATGCGAACGAGAGCGCGTTGAAGCAGTACCGGTATAGGCGTGAAGGTTTTCTGCGACTGAAGCTGAATGACATTGTTATCTCCGGCGGCGGGAAGGATGAGGGCAGAGCCCGGGGCAGCGAGGACGGCTGTGAGGATGAGGTGCAGCGGCATTTGCGGAGCGACGGCACGCAGATGAATGTGGCGGTGCGGTCCAACGAGCTTTGCTATTTGGGGCGGCCGTGCAAATTAGTGATCGCCGAGGATATAACGGAGCGGTGGCAGGTGAGTGCCGAGCTGATTCAGTTGGCGCATCACGATGGGTTGACGGGGTTGCCGAATCGCACGCTGCTGGCCGACCGGATGAATCAGGCGATGACCACGGCGCAGAGGCTGGGGCACCGGACAGCGGTGGTCTGTGTGGATCTGGACGACTTCAAGAAGGTGAACGACTGGTACGGCCATACGGTTGGCGACGAACATCTGAAGCATGTGGCCGGGTTGCTGACGAGTCGGCTGCGGGGCATGGATACGGTAGCGCGGCTGGGCGGCGATGAGTTTGCCATTGTGCTGGGTGAGATCAGCAGTTTAGAGTCTGCGGGGCTGGTGGGAAAGATGCTGTTGCAGGCGTTGAACAAGCCGGCGGTGATTGGCGGCTACAGGATTGAGCCGCGCGCGAGCCTGGGCATTGCGATCTATCCCGACCATGGTTCCGATATGAACGAGGTGTGGCGCGCAGCGGATGCGGCGATGTACCGGGCGAAGCGTGCGGGAGGAAATCGTTTTGTGGTGGCGAGTCCCGGTGCAGCGAGCACGGCCGATGACAGCGAGGCGATGGACGAGAGCCTGCGCGGGATGGTGGCGGCAGACAGGCCGCTGCTGCACTATCAGCTCCAGTACTCGCCTTACGGCGGGCTGCGTGGCGCGGAGGCGCTTCTGAGGTTGCAGGATCTGAGTCACGGTTTTCTGCATCCAGACCGGGTGATTGCGCGGGCTGAGGATAACGGCATGATCTGTCCGGTGGGGCGCTGCGTGGTGGATGGGGTGTGTCGGCAGATGGATTTGTGGAGGAGGATGACGGCGAGGCCGGTGCGGGTTGCGGTGAACATCTCTCCAGCGCAGTTGAAGCGCAAGGAGTTTGCCGCGGAGACGGCAAGTTCGTTGGCGAAGTGGAAGGTGGATCCATCGTGTCTGGAGATGGAGATTGCAGAACGCTCGATTTTGAACATCGACGAGATTCTTCCGGAGATGAGAGAGCTGGCCGCTACGGGGGTGAGGTTTACGGTGGACGACTTTGGGACTGGGTATTCGTCCTTGCAGCATCTGCATCGTCTGCCGATCTCCACGGTGAAGATTGACCGTACGTTTGTGGATCGGCTGTGCGACAGTAACAGCAGCTATCCGATTGTGAAGGCGATTGTGGCGGTGGGCCACAGCATGAAGATGGAAGTGGTGGCGGAGGGCGTAGAGCAGGAAGAACAGAAGCGGATCCTGAGCGTGCTGGGATGCGATGGTCTGCAAGGGTTTCTGCTCTCCAGGCCGGCGGCTCCGGAGGAGATTGCAGGCACGCTGTTGAACTCCCCGCGGGATGAGGAGGCTAGTCATCGGATTGGACCACCGTCGGCGCGGCCGGCTGGGGAGACGCAGAGCGTGCGAACCATGACGGCGTAGGGAGGTGGTGGGGGTCGTCCCTTGGGTGGCGCGCTGTCGGTGGGGAGATTGGTAGTGATTGCGGAGCTTGGGATTTCCGCTGTGCGGCGAGGATGATTGGCGCTGTGCTGCTGGATGCGTGAGGCGGGATGTGGGCGGTGCCTCTGGCGTGGGCGTTTGCCAAAATGCATGAGGGAGCTGCGCACTGCGCACGATAAGCATCCGGCGCTTGGCGCGTTCTTCGCCTTCGATCCCAAACGTGCCGCCATCCTGCTCCTCGGTGGCGACAAGCACGGGCGGCGTGGTTTCTACGAGAAACTGATTCGCAAGACCGATGAACTCTACCGCGAACACCTGCGGACGTTGAAGGGATAAGCATAAAGCTGCCCTTGCATCCGGCAGGCGAGAAAGGGCAGTATGGCAAACAAAACGTTTCTCTACGACAGCGTTGCCGACGAACTGATGGCCAAGGCCAGCCGCGCGCGGGCAAAAAAGCGCGCAGACGCCATTCTCCAGCGCATGACGCTGGATGAACTTCGCAAGGATCGGAAGCTGACCCAGGGAAGGCTGGCGCGGGCCATGAAGATGGAGCAAAGCGAAGTTTCCCGTCTCGAGAGACGCTCCGAGGTGAAACTTGGGACACTGCGCAATTACCTCAGCGCCCTTGGCGGGCACGTGGAGGTTCGCGCCGTCTTTCCGGACAAGAGCGTTGAGATTGTGCTCTGTGAATAGCGCCCGAGGGTTTGGGCTAAGATGCAGCCGCGGGTGTGGGCATCTGCTAGTGGGGCCGGTTGAAGGGGTTCGGCGCAGTTGGTTTGGTACGGGGGCCTGATCGCGCCGTTGCTGCGGCCGGGGCAGTGGGTTGGCTTTGGTGCTGCGCGAGGTCAGCGGCTTGGGGTCTGCGGGTCTGGTGGGAGTGTGCTGCTGCGGGCGCTGAGCGGGCCAGTGGCGGTGGGCGGTGTTTCCGATTGGGTTCGCAACGACCTGCGTTTACGGAGATTCTCAAAGCGGTTGGCAGTCTCTCTGCGGGGGGTGGCTGAGAGCCTTCTGTGCGCGCGGAATGGCGAGCGCGCATTTGGATGCTGCCTCGGTGGCCTCTGGAGTCTCCCTCGGTGCGCCAAGTTCTGGATTGCAGAGCCTATGGGCAAGAGTGGTGTTTTCTGGAAGGGCTTTTGTGCTGCGGCTGTTTGCAATGATTTGATCCGCTACGCAGACGTCCAATGTCGAACTGGACGAATCGAGTGCTTTGCGAACGGATTCCGTTTTGGTGTGTTGGTGTGTCCGGTGCTGTCGGCCGTTGGTGGCGGATGCGGTTGGTGCAATGGTTGGTGGGGCGTGAGGCGAGGCGCTCAGCGCAGGCCGAGGATGGAGTTGCGGTTGGGAGGAGGGTCGTCGTCCGGGGTCTCCTGCCGGGTGGGCTGGAGCGGAGCGGAGGTCGATGGCTGGGTTGGGAGTGGGTTGGGCGAAGCGGCCGGCGCTGGATCCGGCGACGGGCCTGGCGTCAGGTTAGCGCGCGGCTCAAACTTGCGCAACTGCTCGGCGATCTGCTGGAACTCGCTGGGCTTGGCGGAGCGAGCTTCGGTTTTGGACAGATCAAAGAGCGAGCCTTGACTGTCCTGCGCCGTTCTGGCGACCACGACGGTCTTGGCGTTGAGGAACTCGCGCATGCCCTCCGCGGCAAGTTCGCGACCGTAGCCGGAGCGCTTGATGCCGCCAAAGGGAAGACGTGGATCGCTGGCTACGGCGGCGTTGACAAAGACCGCTCCGCACTGGAGTTGAATCAAGAGGCGCCGCTGCTCTTCTGAGTCATTGGTCCAGACGCTGGCCGCCAGGCCAAAGGGCGTGTTGTTGGCCAGGTCGATGGCTTCATCGAGAGAGCCGACGCGGAAGAGCATGGCGACCGGGCCGAAGATCTCCTCTTGCGTGATGGGGGCGTTGCGCATGATGCCTGCGATGACGGTGGGCTGGAAGTAGTTGCCGAAACGTCCGTCTTCTACGGTGGCGCGCGAGCCGCCGGCCAGGACGCGGCCGCCGGACTCGCGGGCGCGGGTGACCTGATCGAGAAGATCTTCTACCGCCTGCTGGGTGGCCAAGGGGCCGACGTCTGTGGTCTCCAGCATGGGATTGCCCACGGTGAGGGCCTTCATGGCGGCGACGAAGCGCTGTTCAAACTCCGGATAGATGCTCTGATGCACGATGAAGCGCTTGGCTGCGATGCAGCTCTGGCCGTTACAGATGCAACGGGCGCTTACGGCGGTGGGGATGGCGGTCTCCAGGTCCGCGGAAGGAAGGACGATGAAGGGATCGGAGCCGCCGAGTTCGAGGACGCTCTTCTTGATGAGCCAGCCGGCCTGCGCGGCGACGGCGCGGCCGGCCGGCTCTGAGCCGGTGACGGTGACGGCGGCGACGCGGTCGTCAGCGAGGATGGTCTCCACCTGACGGGCCTCAACGAGCAGGGTCTGGAAGACGCCGCGAGGGAAGCCGGCGCGGCGGACCAGTGCCTCAATCAAGAGGGCGCACTGGGGAACGTTGGAGGCGTGCTTGAGCAGGCCGACGTTGCCGGCCATGAGCGCCGGAGCGAGGAAGCGAAAGACCTGCCAAAGAGGGAAGTTCCAGGGCATGACGGCCAGGATGACGCCCAGGGGATCGTAGCGGACGTAGCTCTCCTGGTGCTCGGTGGGGATGCGCTCCGGGGCGAGGATGCGGGCCGTGTTCTGAGCATAGTAGCGGCAGACGGAGGCGCACTTGGCCACTTCGGCGCGGGCGGAGACGATGGTCTTGCCCATCTCCGCGGTCATGGTGGCGGCGAGTTCTTCGCTATCCGCCTCGACGATCGCGGCCAGGCGGCGCATCCAGAAGGCGCGCTGATCGAGAGACTCTCTGGGGTAGGTTCTGGCGGCGCCGGCGGCGAGGGCCAGCTTGGCGTTGAGAGCTTCAGGCGTGAGGGGATCAAAGCTGCGCAGCAGCTTTCCGTTGGCAGGATTGATGGACTGAATCATAAGGCGGTCCGTAGTAAGGCATGGGTTGAGTGTGGCGCGTCGCGCGAGGATCGAGGGATCAGCGGACGTTGCAACTCCGGCAGGTTCTAATCCGCGGATGAGAGTAGTGTAGCCGCATCGCGGAGTTAGGGCTACGGCTGCGCGCGAGGGAGGGAGCTCCAGTGCGCTATTCGGCGGGTTGGCGCCGGAGCGGAGTGAGGATCGGGGGACAGGGTTGAGCGTGGATTCGGGCTGGGGCGAGGGTGGGGGGTCGCTGGGGCTTCCGGGTACAGCCTGGCGGCTGCTACGGCGTTGGAGGAGGACGGGACGGTTTGGAGCCGTGTGCGGATTCGAGCAAGAATAGAAGGAAGCAAAGCAAGCAGCACGGATTGCGGGGCCGAAGCCGCGGCCGATTGGTTAGGGAGGAAGGATGCCGAGCCGTATGGAGTTGCAGGGTAGGTCGCAAGTGGAAGGCAGAGCTGCGTGGATGCGGCAGGCTATTGCGCTGGCGACGGAGAACGTTGCGAGCGGCCGGGGTGGACCGTTTGGCGCAGTGGTGGTGAAGGATGGCGAGGTGGTGGCCACGGGCGTGAATCAGGTGACTGCGAACAACGATCCGACCGCGCATGCGGAGGTGATGGCGATTCGCGCCGCGTGCCGGCGCCTGGGAGACTTTCGGCTGGAGGGCTGCGATCTGTATAGCAGTTGCGAGCCCTGCCCGATGTGTCTGGCGGCGATCTACTGGTCGCGCTGCCGGGCGGTCTTCTACGGCAACTCGGCTGCTGATGCCGCCGCGGCCGGATTTGACGACGCGGTTCTCTATGAGCAGATCCGCAGGCCGATGGCGGAGCGCAGCCTGCCGATGGCGCAGATGCTGGCGGGAGAGGCACAGGCTAGCTTTGTGGCGTGGCGCGCGGCTGCGGATAAGGTGACGTACTGACGCGGGGTGCGGAGGCGCTGGTTCCGGGTCGGGCGCTGGTGCGCTGGGTGTTGGTTTGGCGCTGCGGCGCTGGTTTCATGTTTGGCGCTGGTTTGCAGTTTGGCGCGGAGGCGCTGGGAGCGGCCGATGCGCTGGTTTCAGGTTTCGCACTGACTTCCGATGAAGTGCTGGGACGCTGGGTGATTGTGGAGCGACGCTGAGCGGGCAGGGTTGGGCAGAAGGATGTTGTACTAGACAGATGCAAAGAATCCATCCCTTGGAGGGTGATACGGTGCGCGTGGGACTGCTGGGTTTTGGAACGGTGGGGAGTTCGTTTGCGGAGGTGCTGACGGCGCAGGCGGAGGCCGGGGTGCGGATCACCCGCGTGTTCAACCGTGATGTGGAGCGGAAGCGGCTCCACGAGAAGGCAAAGTTTGTTGCTCAGGATGCGGTCTGGACGGAGCGCGTGGAGGAGGTATTGGGGGCCGCGGATGTGGATGTGGTGGTGGAGTTGATGGGCGGTCTGGATCCCGTGGAGGGTTGGCTGCGCAGCGCGCTGCAGGCGGGCAAGCATGTGGTGACGGCGAACAAGCAACTGATCGCCTTCCGCGGAGGGGAACTGTTTGCTCTGGCTGCGGAGAGAGGCGTTCAACTGCTGTATGGCGCAGCCGTGGCGGGGGGAGTGCCGGTGATTCCGGGGGTGGCGCAGGGGCTATGCGGGGATGAGGTGACCCGAATCAGCGGGATTTTGAATGGGACTTGCAACTTTATTCTGAGTTCGATGGAGAGTGGAGCGGAGTATGGTGAGGCGCTGGCCCGGGCGCAGGCGGCGGGTTATGCGGAGGCCGATCCTTCTGCGGATGTGGATGGCCTGGATGCGCGAGCCAAGCTGTGCATCCTTGCGAGGCTGGCGCTGCATGCGGAGATCGATCCGGAGGAGATTCCGGTGGAGACGATTGCGCGGATTGCAGCGGTGGATTTTGCCTATGCGCGGGAGTTGGGATGCACGCTGCGGCAGGTGAGCCGCGCGGAGTTGCAGGATGGCATGGTGAGCGCCAGCGTGGGGCCGATGCTGGCTCCGCGGTCGTCGCCGATTGCGTGGTCGCATGGTACGCAGAATATGGTGGTGACCAGCGGGCGATTTGGCGGGGATGTGGTGTTCAGCGGGCATGGGGCGGGCGGACATCCGACGGCAGTTGCGGTGCTGAGCGACGTGCGAGCGATTGCGGAGAAGAGCGCGCAGGTTAGGCTGCCGGCCCGCAGGATGAAGGTGAAGGGCGATGCCGTGGCTGCGCATTACCTGCGATTTGTGGTGGCCGATGAGCCGGGAATTGTGGCGGCGATCGCCGGAGTGCTGGCGCGGCATGGGGTGAACATCGACTGTCTGTTGCAGCACCGGGGGTATCCAGCAGAGCGGCTGCCGTTTGTGATTACCACGGAGCCGTGCGCGAACTCCACGGTGCGGCGCGCGATGGCGGAGATGGCGGAGATGCGCTTTATGGTGCAGCCGCCGCTGGGCCTGCGGATGCTGGTGGTGGATGACAGGGAGAGAGACTAGAATGGCGGCTGGCTGCGCGGTGTAGGCGGGCGAGAGCGGGTGCGCCGGGACGGCTTGCCGGTCCACTGGGGGAGCGGCGAATTTGTTTGGCTGAGGGCTGAGGATGAATCCACTGGACCGTCGCGACTTTGTGGCCATGCTGACCACTTCCCTAGGAGGGTTGGCGCTGGGGGCGAGCGCCCAGCCAACTCCGAACGCTGGAACGCAGGCTCACGGGGGGGATGTTGCCGGGCGGCGCCCCAATGTAGTTCTAATGATCTGCGACGACCTGGGATATGGGGATCTGGGGTGCTACGGATCCAGTGTACGCACCCCGAACCTGGACCGGATGGCGAGCGAAGGCATCCGTTTTACGAGATTCAACACGGCCCATCCCATCTGCTCGGCGTCCCGGTCTGCCTTGCTGACGGGACGGTATGCGACGCGCACCGGGACGAAACCGGTGTACTTTCCGTCCAGCACAGACGGGATGAATCTGGATGAGCAGACGATTGCGAATTTGCTGCATGAGCGCCATTACCGGTCCATGTGCGTGGGTAAGTGGCATCTGGGCAGCCTGCCGGAGTATCTGCCCACGAGTCGTGGTTTTGATGCTTATTTTGGGGTTCCGTATAGCGTGGACATGAATCCGCTGCCGCTGATCCGAGACAAGGAGGTGGTGGAGAAAGAGGCGGATCGGGCGTTGCTGACCCCCATGTATACGAAGGCCGCGGTGGAGTTTCTGGAGGCGTCTTCGCCGGAGCCGTTCTTTTTGTATATGGCTTTTTCCTATCCTCATATTCCGATCAGCGCGTCGCCCCGCTTCAAGGGAAGATCGCAGCAGGGGATCTACGGCGATGCGCTGGAGGAGATCGACTGGAGCGTGGGCCAGATTCTGGAGACGCTGCAACGCAGGGGCCTGGAAGAAGACACCCTGGTTCTGTTCACGAGCGACCACGGCCCGTGGTTTCAGGGTATGCCGGGGCCGCACCGCGGGCGTAAAGGGACGACGTTCGAGGGTGGTTGCCGGATTCCGTTTCTGGCCAGATGGAAGGGGACGATTCCGGCAGGCGGGGTGTGCGACGGGTGGGCCTGCAATCTGGATGTGGTTCCGACGCTGACTTCTATCTGTGGAGCGAAGGGTCCGGTAAAGCCGCTGGATGGGGTGGACGTATCAGGTTTGCTGACCGGGGACGCGACCGTGGTGGAGCGGCCTGATCCGCTGCTGTATTTTTCTGGAATGGGCAGAGGCTTTGATCTGCAGTGCGCGCGGCGGCAGAACTGGAAGTTGCGGTTCGCTCAATATGCCAACGCACCCTATGTGCTGGGAAACCCAGGCGGACCCAATTTCTGGTTGACGAAGCCCGAACTGTACAACCTGGAGGATGACCCGGGAGAGAGTTACGATGTTGCGGACGAGCATTCGGAGATGGTGAAAGAGATCCTGGCGGAGGTGGATGGTTGTGTGCCGAGCTTCCCTCAGCATGTGGTGGAGGTGTACGAGGAGCTGAAGAAGAATCCAGACAGTGCAACGACGCCAGCGGGAGCGGGGCCAAGACCTGTGAAATTTGTGGCCCCGGCAGCGCACTACGAGGGAGTCCCGGGCCAGAAGTGAGAGGCGCGGCGCTGAGGATGGGCGTGGCGGTTGGACGGCACGAAAATTGGCGCTTGCGGGCTCCGGGAGTCCGCGGTCGCGTATTTCGCGCCGGGGGTTGCGGATTTTGGTGGTGCGTGTTGGGTTGTCAGTATTTGGGTAGCTTGGGGTCAATACGTTCCGCCCAGGCGATGATGCCGCCGGCCAGGTTGGAGACGTTGGTGAATCCTCTTTCTTTGAGGAGGAGAGCGGCGTGCTGGGATCGGATTCCCGACTTGCAGTGCACGACGATCTCGGCGTCCTTGGGGACGTTGATGTTATGCAGGTTGCGGTGCAACTCGCCGACCGGGATCAGGATAGCGCCGAGGTCCACAATGGCGTACTCGTGGCGCTCGCGGACATCGAGGAGGAAGGGCGAGTAGCCGGCGTCCATGCGAGCCTTTAATTGCTCTACGGAGATCTGCGGGATGCCGTCGACGATGGGTGCATCGGCGAAGGCAGCGTAGGCGTTGCCCTCCAGCGAGCCATTGGAGTTGACCTCCAGGGGGCTGGCGCTGGTGGGTTTGGAAACGCCGCAGAACTGGTCGTAGTCGATGAGCTCCTTGATCTGGCGGGTGCCGCAGACGGGGCAGTCCGGGTTCTTGCGTAGCCTCAGGGTGCGGAAGTTCATGCCCAGCGCGTCGACGAGGAGAAGACGCCCGATGAGCGGCTCGCCGATGCCGAGGATGAGCTTGATGACCTCCGTGGCCTGGATGATGCCCACCAGGCCGGGAAGGATGCCGAGCACGCCGCCCTCCGCGCAGGAGGGGACCAGGCCGGGCGGTGGGGGTTCGGGGTAGAGGCAGCGGTAGCAGGGGCCCTGTTCGGTGGCGAAGACGGAGGCCTGGCCTTCAAAGCGGAAGATGCTGCCGTAGGCGTTGGGTTTGCCGGTGAGGACGCAGGCGTCGTTGACCAGATAGCGGGTCTGGAAGTTGTCTGTGCCGTCAGCGATGACATCGTAGTCCTTGAAGATCTCGATGGCGTTGGCGCTGGTGAGCATGGTGTTGTGCTTGACGATATGGATGTGTTTGTTCAGGCCCTTGAGCGTCTGTTCCGCGGAGTCTACCTTGGGCTTGCCTACGGTGGCGTGGGAGTGGATGACCTGGCGCTGCAGGTTGCTCTCTTCGACCACGTCGAAGTCGACCAAGCCGAGGGTTCCTACGCCTGCGGCGGCGAGGTAGAGCGCCAAAGGAGCGCCCAGACCGCCGGTGCCGACGCAGAGGACGCGCGCGGCTTTGAGCTTCTTCTGGCCCTCCATGCCCACCTCCGGCAGGATGAGATGGCGAGAGTAACGGGCGATCTCATCGTTACTGAGCGAAGGGAGGGTGGGAGGGTCCAGTGCTTTGGGCATGCGGGATTCCTTTCTGGATGGATGCTGGTCAGGGATGCGTCGGGGCTGGAGCGCTTGCGGGGTGGCGTGGAGCGGCTCCGCCGGCGATGGAGGGGATGATGCTGAGTTCATCGCCGGGGTTCACGGTGGTGTCCTCTTTCTGGGGTAGCCAGCGCACATCCTCGTCATTGAGATAGACGTTGACGAAGGAGCGCAGTTTGCCTTCAGCGGTGAAGAGGTGCTGTTGCAGGGCGGGATAGGCGGCGACAAGAGCGGCCAGGACCTCTGCGATGGTGTTTCCAGGCACGGAGACGGTGGGCTGCTTTTCCGTGTAGGCGCGCAATGGAGTGGGGATGTGGATGTTCATGGGTGCCTCAGGAGGAGAGATGGTGGAGCGTCGAGAAGCTCGGCCGACCGGGCGACAGCAAGAGATTTTGCGGAGAGGAAGGCGCCGCGTGGGACGCCAAGAAGCCGGAGGGTTGGCCGGTGCGGTGTTCTGGCAGAGGTTCTCATCTCCTTCCTTGCCATTTTATCAATGGCTGGTTGGTCAGGTGATCCGTTGCCGTTTTGCCGGGATACGGATGGCTGATGGGCGAGGTTGCGGGAGGTTTCCGGGTTGGCCGGAGGGTTGGCGTCTATCCTGCTGATTCAGATGCGGGCTGTGGTGGAGCGACGAGGATGGACTGCGGGAGGAAGGCTTTGTCTTCTTCGTCCGTGCCGGTGAGCAGGAAGCTGTTGGTGACGGTGGCGTGGCCGTGTTCGACGGCGGTGATGACGTAGGCGCAGCCCAGCCAGTGAGCCTCGGCGAAGTCTGTGGGGGACCACATGGCCGGGTGATCGGGGTGGGAGTGGTAGAAGCCGACGATCTCCAGGCCGGTTTTGCGTCCCTCGCGCTGAGCGGAGATGAGTTCCTGCGGAGCGATGTGGTAGCGGTTGTGGGCGCTGTCTGTGCGGGTGTTGCCGGCGCGCAGGAGGCGATGGACGGTGATGGCGCCGCCGTCTGCGTGACCCAGCAGGATGCCGCAGCACTCGTGGGGGTAGGTCTGTTCGCCGTGGGCGCGTAGTTCGTCGTAGAGGCGGTGCGGGAGGCTGAGGGTCATGGGTGCTGGCGGGTTCTGGGAGCGGGTTGGGGAGTGAGTGTGGAGGCGGCGGGAGGAGCTTCGTTGTGCTCGGTCCAGAAGCGCTCGCTGAGGTACTTGTCGGCGGAGTCGCAGAGGATGGTGACGATGACGGCGTTGCGGCCGGCGCGCGCCTCCTCGGTGGCGACGTCGAGGGCGGCGGCGACGGCTCCGGCGGCGGAGACGCCGACCAGCAGGCCCTGCATCCGGCCGAGGCGCTTGGCCATGCTGTAGGCGCGTTCGGTGGGCATCTCGATGTTGCGGTCAGCCAGGGTGGGATCGTAGATGGAAGGGACGATGGCCGTGGCCATGTGCTTGAGGCCCTCAAAGCCGTTGAAGGGCGAATCTGGCTGCATGGAGATGCACTGGATGGCGGGGTTGAGTTCATGCAGGCGGCGGGTGGTTCCGACAAAGGTGCCAGAGGTGCCGAGGCCGGCGATGAAGTGGGTGACGTGGCCCTGGGTCTGACGCCAGATCTCCTCGGCGGTGCCGTGGTAGTGGGCAAGCCAGTTGTTGGGGTTGCCGTACTGGTCGGCGTAGAAGTAGCGGTCGGGCTGCTCGGCGGCGAGTTGGCGCGCCATGCGGATGGCTCCGTCGGAGCCTTCGGCTGGGTCTGTCCAGAGGATCTGCGCTCCGTAGGCGGCGAGGATGTTCTTACGCTCCGTGGAGACGTTTTGTGGCATGCAGAGGGTGACGGAGAAGCCGAGGGCAGAGCCGAGCATGGCGTAGGCGATGCCGGTATTGCCGCTGGTGGCGTCCAGCAGTGACCTGCCGCCGTGGCCGGGGGTGAGTTGGCCCTGCTGGATGGCGGCGCGGACGATGGATGATGCGGCGCGGTCCTTGATGCTGCCGCCAGGGTTCACCCACTCGACTTTGCCGAGGAGCTGGATGCTGCCCGGGCGGTTAGCGTTCAGCGCTTCGGTGAGCCGGTCCAGGCGCAGGAGAGGGGTGTTGCCGATGCGTTCCAGCAGGCTGATGCCGAGCGGTGGTGGAGGGGGACTGGGGTTCATCATGGTCGGCGGAGGCTCAGGTGGGTTTGGGTTTGTGGTGCGCTGTGGCTGGGCAGGAGTTGGAGGGCGGAATGAGGGGCCAGAGATGGAAGCGCGGGGAGCTGGGTTGGGTGGAAGCCGGGCGTTGCATTGAAGCCGGGCGCATGGATGTGCGAGAGTTGAAGCAGGCCCGTCCCTGGTGCTTACGGTGGGGCGGAGCGTAGAGAGTAGCGATAGCGATCATGGTAAAGATGAAGACGGTCCCAACGTTCGACGAGGTTCTGGCCACGCTGGGTGGTGAGAAGTTTGATGTTTCGCCAGCGGCGGAGGGTGCAAACCGGGCTGAAGGAGCCTACAGGATCAGCCGCGAGGGGTGTGCCGCAGAGATTGCGCGGAGCCCGGAGAAGGATGCGCCGGTGAGGCTGCTGACCAGCGCTGGATGGGTGCTGGGAGGAGAGATTGCGCGGCTGGTGGACCGCGGCTATCAGAAGTTCTTCAAGAGCAGCAAGCTGGAGGTTCCGGCTACGGCCGACCAGTTGCATGCCCTGCATCGCTTCCAGGAGGATTTGAAGGAGGCGGCAGGCGCGATTGTGCTTTATAACCAGGCGCTGGGAACAACGAGCGA
The DNA here is from genome assembly GCA_049977105.1 of Acidobacteriaceae bacterium. GTDB lineage: Bacteria > Acidobacteriota > Terriglobia > Terriglobales > Acidobacteriaceae > Granulicella. The sequence goes on from JBMFGX010000016.1 coordinate 73,884, forward strand.
TCGCTATGATTACGACCGGTTGAAGGGCCGGTAGGAGAAGCCGAGCCGGAGCGCGGTGGGATGCGGAGTCCGGGGGGGTGGGGGCTCTATCGGCTGGTGGCACGGAGTCGCTGGAGTTCGCGGTAGGCTTCGCTTTTGCCGATGCCAAGGGATTTTGCGACGCGCTTGAGGGCGTCTTTCTGGGACAGCGATTCGGAGCGCATGAGCGCGGCGACCTGGTCGGCGATGGTGAGGGTGGGCGGAACGGGCTGAGTGGGGCGCGGGGCGGCAGACGTTCCTGGGGCGGCCTGGATTGCGGGCGCGGCCTGAGTTCCAGGTATGGCGCGGGTTGGGGCTGGGAGAGGATCTTCGGCTTCTGTTTCGGCAGCGGCTTCGCTTCCATTGGTGGCTTCCGTTCCGGCAGCGGCTAGCAGCAGGACCATCTCCCCGCGGATGGAGGCGCGGGCGCGCAGAGTGGAAAGGATCTGTGCGGCGCTGCCGCGAAGGATCTCTTCGTGGAGCTTGGTGAGCTCGCGGGCGAGAACGACGGGCTGGGTGGGGCCAAAGATCCGGACGACGTCTTCGAGCGCCTCCAGGATGCGGTGGGGGGTCTCATAGAAGATGTGCGTGGAGGGATGGGAGGCGGGCGCAAGGGCTGGGTCGGGGCGGAGGGACTCCAAGGCGGTTCGGCGCCGGCCCTGGCGCGAGGGAAGGAAGCCGTGGAAGGCGAAGGACTCTGCGGGGAGGCCACTGGCGATGAGCGCGCTGAGGGCGGCGTTGGCTCCGGGAATGGGATAGACGGAGACGCCGATGCGGATGGCCTCTGCGACGAGGAGTGCTCCAGGATCACTGATGCCGGGCATGCCGGCGTCTGAGACGACAGCGATGCGGCCGCCGGCCTGGAGTTGCGCGACGAGTTCCTGAGCGCGTCGGCTCTCATTGTGGGAGTGGTAGCTGACGGTGGGCGTGCGGATGCCGAAGTGGCCGAGGAGTTTGGCGGTCTGGCGAGTGTCTTCGCAGGCGATGCGGTCGACCGATGCGAGGATGCGCAGGGCGCGGAGGGTGATGTCTTCCAGGTTGCCGATGGGGGTTGCGACCAGGTAGAGGCCGGGGGCCAGAGGAGGAGATGGGAGCGGAGACGAGGGTTGAGCGGAAGGGGCTTGAGGCGCAGTCCCGGGCCGGAAAGCGGGCTCGGGATGGGGGGCGTCGGCGGTCACGTCTGCTCTTTCCGGGGTCTGATTCTCTGGTTTGGCTCTGTGGTCTATTGGAGTCTGGCGGCGGCCGGACGCATGAGTTTGATCTGCTGGACGGCGCGGGAGAGGCTCTGGGAGGTGAGGATGCCGATCATGGCTCCATTTTCGACTACCGGGATGATCTCGGCTGCGCCGAGTGCGGAGGCACGGCGGAGCGTATCGGAGAGCTTGTCGCCGGGACTGGCCAGTTGCAGGCTGCGGGTCATAACGCCCTGCAAGTAGCTGTCGCCTTGGGAGAGGAGCCGAGTGACGATGGTCTGGCGTGCAACAGAGCCCACGAGGCGATCACCGCGGACTACGGGGAAGACGTCCTGTGAGCTGTGGATGGAGGCGTCGAGGGCGGTCTGGAGGGTGTCTGACCCGGAGAGGACGGTGTAGTCGGTGAGCATGACCTGGTGGACCAGGATGCTGTCTGCATCGGTGTTGGAGATGGTATGGGCTCCGGAGAGCTGAGATCCCAGCATCATGAAGCCGCCCAGGATGATTAGCCAGAGGTTCATGAGCACGAAGCCGGCAACGATCATCGCCAGCGCGAGGCCGACTCCCAGGCCCAAGGAGGGGAAGGGAAGAAGGCTTGCGGGTCCGGAGCGGGCGCGGGGTGCAGCGTTCGGTGCGTTCGGTTGAGGTTCCGATTTGCTGAACCGAGAGGGCGTTACCGGCATGGGCAGGAGGCTGACCATGCCCAGGATCATCTGCATCCAGACGAGGCTGCGGAGGATGTGGCCGGTGGAGATCCAGGGCTGGGCGAGCAGGCGGACCTGGGGTTCCAAGCCGTAGCTGGTTCCGAGGATGAGGAGGCCAAGGCCAAAGTTGGCCACCGGGCCGACGATGGTCAGCAGGCGGTTGCTGGACTCGGAGTTGACATCTTGCGCGGAGGCGGTGAAGGCCATGAGCCCGCCGATGGGAAGAAGGAAGAGAGCGCGCAGACGCAGGCCGGAGTAGATGGCGGCCAGGGAGCGCGCCATCTCCCGGACGAGCACGGCGGAGCACATCGCCAGCCAGAGGGCTACGCCCCGGCCCACGCTACCGTTGTCGATGAGGGAGAAGCCCATGGAGATGAGCAGAAGCAGCAAAAAGGAGATGTGGACGCGGAGATCCACACCCATAAGCCTGCCCAACGAGATGGACGACCGAAGCATGGATCTATTGTAGACAAGGGAGGAGTGGGAACCGGAGGTGCGGCGGTTGCGAGCAGCCGCAGATTGGGATCTGGATGGCCGCTGGTGGGCTGTGCCGGGCCGGGATGGGGATGGGGCAGATGAAGGACCGATGATGGGACAGCGTAGAGAGAGCGCAGGGAGACGAAGAGCAAGATGAGGGTGATTGCGGGAGAGTTCCGGTCACGGCTGTTGCAGGCACCGCGGGGAGTGGCCACGCGGCCCACCAGTGACCGGCTGCGGCAGGCGTTGTTCAATGTGCTGGAGATGGGAAGGTTGGGGCCGGTGGTGCAGGGTTCACGGTTTGTCGATCTGTATGCCGGCTCCGGCGCGGTGGGGATTGAGGCGATGAGCCGGGGTGCGCAGTTTGTGTGGTTTGCGGAGGATGCCCGAGCTGCGGTGGCGGCGATCCGGGCTAATCTTGCGGCGCTGAAGGTGAGCGGAGGGTACGCTGTGGAGGACCGCGGCTCCGCGCGGTTGCTGCGGGAGTTGGCGGCGCGGCGGCAGGGAGTGGATCTGGTGTTTCTGGATCCGCCGTATGAGATGGCTGAGGCCTATGAAGATACGCTGCAGACGCTGGCTGCATGGAACGAGGCGGCCACGCCGGAGGGATTTGTGCGGTCGATGGGGAGGCAGGGAGTTCAGACGTCAGCGGCGATTCTCTCTGCCGGAGCGTTGGTGGTGGCCGAGCACGCGCGCAAGCGCCCCTTGGCGGCGGGCTATCCGGCGCTGCAGAGGGTGCGGGTGCTGGAGCAGGGCGACGCGGCGCTGAGTTTTTATCAGGTGATGCAACGCGGCGTGTGACTGCGAGGCCGGCGTGGCGATTGGCGGGCAGAAGAGCCCACGCTGCACCGTTCTCCGTAGTGAGCCGCGCTGCTCGTCGCCAGTTTCCAAACCCAGATTTGGCGCGGCGAGTGCGGGGCGAGATCAGCGCAGGTGCTCCCACCCGTGGGGTTGCAGCTCAAAGCGATCGTCTACTGTGCAGAGGGTGATTTGGGGACGGTTTTTCTGCGTGGGAACGATGCGGCCGATGCGGGTGATGGGAACTCCGGCGATGGAGCGCGGGATCTTGCTGGAGGGAGCGGCGGTGAAGAGCAGTTCGTAGTCTTCGCCGCCGTGCAGCAGAGCGTTGATGCGGGCGCGCTGGTCGAGCGCCGCCGCCAGAGGGTGCAGGGGTAGCTGGTCCAGTTCGAGTTCGGCGGCGACGCCGGAGGCGGTGCAGAGATGGGCGAGGTCGGTGGAGAGGCCATCGCTGAGATCGATGCAGGCGGTGGCCAAACGGCGGCGCAGCAGGGCCTGGCCTACGGTGAGGCGCGGTTGAGGAAAGAGGTGGGGGTGGTTTGCGTCCGGCTGGGCGCGGCGAAACCGGCGCGGAGCGGATTGCAGCGCGGCCAACTCGGCGGCGGCTCCTCCCAGGGCTCCTGTGCAGTAAAGCAGATCGCCGGTGCGCGCAGGACTGAGGGTGGAGGGTTTGCGTGGGGCTCCGGCGGAGGCTCCGGAGCGGCGCAGGGCGCGGCCCGCGGGGGCTGTGCCGATGAGGACGATGTCGGCCAGGATCTGGTCACAGGGAGACTCGGAGGTATCGCCGCCAGCCAGTGGGACATGGAAGCTGGAGGACAGGGAGAGCAGTCCGTGGAGGAAGCCGTCCAGCCAGCGAGGGTCTTTGACGGCGGAGCGAGGCAGCGCGAGGGAGAGGAAGGCGGCGAGAGGCTTGGCGCCCATGGATGCCAGGTCACTGAGGCCGCGGGCGAGGGTGCGATGGCCGACCGAGGCTGGGCTGTGCCAGTCGCGGCGAAAGTGCCGACCTTCCAGGCAAAAGTCTGTGGTGACGAGGATCTCTGGCGTCTGGCACCGGGCTCCGG